>NZ_JAXFPG010000037.1:0-90845 GCF_034179925.1 Micrococcus sp.
TCAAGTGCACATTAATCATCACACCAGATACCTTCTGGTGTATGTCAGGGAAATGGGGGAATCATAGAGTTGACATATATACATGTTAGACTTTACAGCCCAGTGCACATAATACTTGTTACTTTTTCAGGACACATGAGATCCCTCATATCTCTCTCATAATTACTCTCTTAGCATTATGCTTTTAAAGATTTGCACAACACCGTCTTTAAGATAGGAAGAGTGCAAGGATCAGTTTTCCCGGGTGTGTTTGCCAGCATTAACTGCTTACAAGATACGAGTAAGGCAGGCCGCACACCCAGGAACACTGTTCATTGTACCAGGCTACTGCAGCAGGGTTTTCTTAAAACCCATACATCCTGTATCACTCAAAAAGTACTGTAATGAACACTATAGTACCAGTGTGCCAGTGTGCAAGTGTGCCAGACTCGCCTATACCCTTCCTGTGGATGATATAATGCAGGTCTGATACACAAGAACTCCATGATGTCTGTCATTAAGATGGAGGGGTCATCAACATACAAATTGAAACACTTGCCTTTATCCTGATTCAGACGCCATATTTCTAGATCCCAAGAAGTATAAACTTTATTTTGAACTAACCCCTGTGTAGTACAACAGAATGGCCTGCTCTCTATTCCTTGTAAACTGCAGAATAGTGTGGGACACACACAAAGTTTCCACAAGCTATCTTCTCATTGTGCAGCCACTCTCTTCTCCTTCTGCAATGCATGCATGTGTGGGTATACGTCACAGAGTTGTCCATACACAGTACCTATAGGGCTCATACTCACAGAGGAACTACTCCCGGTGCCCACCTACATCACACTCTCACCCATGATCAAATGTCAACAATGCTTTTCTGAAACAGCTGTCAAGGCCATCGCAGCGTGGGTGTGTGCAGTTTGTGACTAGAGTGCTCTCCCATTATTGCCCGGATCAATAGAGGCCACGTCATTTGATCCCTCACATCTGAATCTCTTACTAGAAAGCATATACACAATAGCAGCTTCTAGACAGGGTCCTGGGACTGTCTTGGTTCCAATGACTGAGACCCTTCCTTACATGCAGCACCTCCTCGGGGCGTCCAAATTGATACTTCAATGTAAATGTAAACAGTAGGTGACAACTCCCCGCGAGGAAAGATGGGCTGGACCCCCGTTGAATGTACACACGGGCCTGCCTTAGATTGTCTTTCTTAAAGGCATTGGGTTATAAGGGCTCTACTGGTATAGGCCCTGCATGTTAGGCAGTCAGGCCTCTGACTGATTCACCAGTTAGGCGCTACTATTTTGAAGGTGCCTAGCTAAGGGGGTAGTTTTGCAATCACTCAGTGAAGTCTGGCGCGGGTCCGGAGGCTCCCATCTGGGTGCGTGTTAAGGGTGGAATTATTCATATAGAACTAAAAGGTGGGGAGCGGTTCCCGGTTTTGAAACCGTTTGGGAAACTGAGATTTCCGCTTAAAAGTAGGCGGGAAAGGAGTTGGGACTTCCTACAGACTTCAGAAGGGTACACCGCCTAACCTCGGGAGACTTAGTCACTGGAGCTGCCTAGAAGCTCCTAGAACTCACGGGGGACCGGTGAGTATCCTGAGCCCCTCCCCGGGGAAAAAGAATATTAATAATCGGACACGGTTTGCACGCGTGGGTTTATAGGCACCGTGGATGGAATAGAGTAGTAATATAGAGTTGGATCCAGCGTTCCCTTCTCTATCCTTTCTCTTCTATGTAGGTAAAATCCATCGGATCCCCAGATGAGCCGCACCCCGTCCGTGTGAGTCACGATACGGGGGAGGGCTCACTGAGAACTTCGGTTTAGTTCCTGTTTCCTGCTTGTCGCAGAACAGACTATAGACTCCACGGCCGCGCAGATCCTCGGCGTTATGGACCCGAACTTGGACATTACATGACTCCCTGAGGTGGGTGTAAGTAAGCGAGCGATTTACAGTCGTTAGTGTTTACATCTCCTCCGCTTGTCCCGAGTTAAGGGAAGCGACCTAGACAGTAGAACTAGATCCCTTAGTTCCTCATTTCTCCCATCCTCTCCTCGTATCGATTCACCCCGCTAGGGGAAAGGGAGGGGAAAACTAGGGAGGGTCCCGCGCCTTTCCTCCCTCCTCCGAGGCCATCCACCTATTCACACAAACCCCGCCCCCTATGCGACGGTCGACCTGACTAGGCTCCACCTCCTCGAAAATATTTCGGTCGCCACGCGACGCTTCTCCCCCCCCCCCCGGGGGGGGGGGGGGGGGGGGGGCGGGGGGGGGGGGGGGGGCCCCGGGGCGGCGGGGGGGGGGGCGCGCCCCCCCGCCCCCCCCGTCTCATGGGGTCATCCGGTCAGCGCCACTGGCCCCGGGTGTCGATGACGCGCTTGCCCTCAGTGCTCGCACCGAGGTCGCGGAAGGCGTCGTGGTCCACGAGCAGCAGGATGACGTCGGCCTCGGCGACGGCCTCCTCGGCGGAGACCATGCGCACGTTCTCCTTGCCCTGGAGCTTGGCCGGCAGCTCCTCCACGTGCGGCTCGGCCACCAGCACGGTGGAACCGGAGAACTGGTCGGCCAGGTCCACGGCGATGTTCAGGGCCGGGGACTCGCGCAGGTCGTCGATGTTCGGCTTGAACGCCAGACCCAGGGCGGCGACGACGGGCGCGCGGCCGGTCTCCTGCTGGACGTCGAACGCGGCGGCCTTGGCCTGGTCGATGACCCACTGCGGCTTGGCGTCGTTGATCTCGCGGGCGGCGCGGATGATCCGGGCGGTCTGCGGTGCGGCATCGACAATGAACCACGGGTCCACGGCAATGCAGTGCCCGCCCACGCCCGGGCCGGGCTGGAGGATGTTCACGCGCGGGTGGTGGTTGGCCAGCTCGATGAGCTCCCACACGTCGATGCCCTGCTCGGCGCAGATCAGGGACAGCTCGTTGGCGAAGGCGATGTTGACGTCGCGGAAGGAGTTCTCCACGAGCTTGGCCATCTCGGCGGTGCGGCAGTCGGTCAGCAGGATCTCGCCCTCGCAGAAGGTCTGGTACAGCTGCTTGGCGCGCTGGGCGGCCTCGGGGGTGGAACCGCCGACGATGCGGTCGTTGGTGACCAGCTCGACCATCACGCGGCCCGGCAGCACGCGCTCGGGGCAGTGCACGAAGTCCAGGGAAGCCTCGGCGAGGTCCGGGCGGGCCTGGCGGATCACGTCTGCCATGTGCTCGGTGGCGCCGGGGGGCGAGGTGGACTCGAGGATGACGAGCTCATCCCCGGTGAGCTGCGGGGCCAGGGCGCGGGCGGCGGCCTCGATGTAGGACAGGTCCGGGGCGTGGTCGCCCTTGAACGGGGTGGGCACGGCCACGATGTAGGCGTCCGCAGCGGGCGTCTCGAGGGAGGCGCTCAGACGGCCGGCCTCCACGTTGCGCTGGACGAAGTCAGCCAGATCGGGCTCGACGAAGGGCACGGTGCCGGCGTTGACGGCGTCCACGGTGCGCGTGCTGACGTCCACGCCGTGCACCCGCACGCCGTTCTCGGCCAAGATGGCGGCCGTCGGCAGGCCGATGTAGCCCAGGCCGATGACGGCGACGGTGGTGATCTCGGACATGCCAGACGCTCCTGCTGCTCGATGATGATGGCGGTCTGCACCCGGCTGCCGGGCCACGGCCGTGCGGGCCGTGGGGCGCCCGGCCGGGGTGCACCGGGGTCCAGCATAGTGAAAGCCGAGGCTCTCAGGCCGCTCCGGACACCGCCAGACGTGCATAGAGACGGTCGTAGGCCCGGGCGTCGGCCGCCCAGGTGCGGTGCTCGAGCACCCACTGCCGGGCGCGGCGGCCCAGATCTGCCCGCTGCCCGGGGTGCTCCAGCAGGTGGTCCACGGCCTCGGCCCAGGCCTGTGGATCGGAGGCCGGCAGGCACAGGCCCGTGACACCGTGCTCCACGATCTCCCGCAGGGCGGGCAGGTCCGAGACCAGCGTGGGGCGGGCGGAGGCCATGGCCTCCAGGGGCTTCATCGGGGTCACCGACCGGGTCACGCCGGTGTCCAGGCGAGGCACGCAGAACACGTCCAGCGCCCGGTGGGCCGCCGGGGCCAGCGAGCGGTCCAGGCGGCCGGGGGTGATCAGGCGGTCGGCCACCCCCAGCTCCTCAGCGAGCCGGCGCAGCCCCGGCAGGGCGGTGCCGTCGCCCACCACGAGCAGGCGCAGACGGGGCCGGCGCGGGGCCAGCAGGGCGAGCACACGCACGAGGTCGTGAAGGCCCTCGTAGGGCACCACGGAGCTGACGGTGCCGATCAGCTCGAGGTCCCGGTCCAGGCCGAGCCGGTCGCGGGCCGGGCCCTGGGGGGTCGGCTCGCCGAGGAAGGCACCGCCGACCCCATTGGGGCTGAGCACCACGGCGTCCGGGTCCGCCCCGGCCGCCACAAGCCGGGCGGCCATCTGCCGGCCCAGGGTCACGACGCCGTCCGCCCGGCGCACGGCCTCGTCCTCCCGCTCGGTGAACAGGCGGTACCGCTCGGACTCGACGGCCTCGGGGCCCCGGATGGAGGCCCAGGTGTCCGCCAGCTGCCCGCGCACCTCGTAGACCCACGGGATCCCCACGGCCTCGGCGACCTCCGCGACCACGGCCGCGTTCACCCAGTGCGTGGTGGTGTGCAGCACGGCCGGGCGCACCCGCAGCACGAGCTCCAGCAGCATCCGGGCGTGCTGGCCCAGGCGCCGGTCCATGCCCGGGGCCAGCCGGCGCGGCAGCAGCCGGTGGTAGCGGATCCCGTCCACCTCGTCGACCCCGGCGGCGTGGAGCACCCCGGTCTGGACGGGCCAGCCCAGCCGTGTCACGGCCTCCACGTGCCAGCCCTCGTCGCGCAGGGCGAGCATCAGGCTGTGGCTGCGCTGGGCGTAGCCGGAGCCGGTGTGCGGCAGGGAGTTGGTGAGCACGTGCAGGGCCGTCCGGGGCCGCGGGGTGTACCCGAGGCAGCGGCGGCGGTCAGCGGGCTCGAGCAGGTGCACTCCCCCGGCCAGCGCCCGGCGTTCGGCGGCCAGGCGGGCACGCAGCCGGCCGGCCCGGCCCGTGTCCGGGAGCACCTCCACGGCCTGGCGCATACGGCCGTGGTGCCAGTGCCAGCGGGCCAGTGCCTCGGCACGCCCGGGGGCGTCCTCCGGCACGGAGGCCAACAGGTCCCCGGCGGCCTCGGCGTCGCCCCCGGCCAGCAGGACGTCGGCCAGGCGTACCCGGGTGCGGTCCGACGCTCCGCGGGCCAGGGCCCGCTCCACCCGCGCGTGCAACTGTGCGTCCCGCCCGGCGGCGGCATGCCCGGCGGCGGCGGGCACGTCCGCGAGCCGGCCGGGCAACGCACCCAGGGCGCTGCCGGCACGCATCCGGGCCGGCAGCGGCAGGCGGCGGCTCACCTGGAGTCCGAGCACCACGGGGTCGTCGAGCACATGGTCGGCCACCGTCCGGGCCACCAGGGGGATGTTGGCCGCCGCACGGGCCAGTCGGCGGATGCGTCCTGCGGTCATCGGGTCCCTCTCCTCCGGCGGTACGGATGGTCTCGGTCGGCCAGGTCGGTCAGCAGGCGCAGGTAGCCCTCGGAGGTCCTGCGCAGGTTCCCGTGCCGGCGTGCCCAGTCCCGGCCGGCATCGCCGACGTCGGTCCGGGTGGGGTCCGCCGCCAGCGCGGCCAGATGGTCGGCGAGGTCCTGCACGGTGGGGCCCACGACGTCGCCGGCGCGGGCGTCCTCCACGATGCGGGCCGCCTCCCCGGTGACCTGGGCGGTGAGGTGCCGGCCGGTGGCCAGGGCCTCGTACGTCTTGGAGGGCACGGTGTGCCGGAAGCTGGGCCAGTCCGGGCGCAGGGTGACCACCAGCGTGTCCGCCCAAGCGTGCTGGGCGGCGACAGCCTCGCCCACCACCGGCCCGAGGATCTCGGCGGGCTCGCCGAGGCGGGCATTGAGGGCCTCCAGCTCCGGGCGACGGGTGCCCTCACCGACCAGGCGGACCTGCACGCCCGGGGCCGTGCGGCGCAACAGCGCGGCAGCCTCCACGAGCCGCTCCAGCCCCTGACTCTCCCCCATGTTGCCCAGGTAGAGCACGTGCAGCTCACCGGGGGCGCGGCGGCGGGCCGGCGCCCGGGGCACACGGTCCACATGGACCCCGTTGGGCAGGGTCACGGCCTCGCGGACCCCTCGCGAGCGCAGGATCGCGGCGAAGCCCTCGGTGACGGTCACCACGACGTCCGCAGCACGCTGGCCACCGGAGACGACCCGCTCCATCGCCGCACCGAGCGGACCGCGGTGCACGCCGGCCTCCCGGGCGAGATCCGGCCAGGCGTCGCGCATCTCGACCACCAGGGGGCGGCGGTGGGCCGCGGCCAGGGCCTGGCCGGCCACGACCACCGGCAGGGCGGGCACGGTGGCGACCACCACATCCGGGCGCGGGGCGCACAGTCCACGGGGCACGGCCAGCAGCGCGTGCAGCACGGCATGGGCGAAGCGACCGTTGCGGCCGCCGGCCTCCGAGGCCGGGCGGGGGGTGGGCAGGATCCGTTCACCGTCCTCACCGCGGCGGGGGCGCCAGCCCCCGGGGGCGACGACGTCCACCTCCCAGCCGTGGGCGCGCAGGACGTGCACGATCCCACCCCAGCGCCGGGCCGGCGGGGTGCGCTCGGGACGGTAGGAGTGGGTCACCAGCAGTAGGCGGCGGGGACGGTCAGCGGCCACAGGGATCCTCTCCGAGGGCACCGGTCGGCGCGGCGGGGGACGGCGGGAGCAGCGTGAGCACGGGGGCGGGCCCGGGGGCCGCCGGGGCGGCCGCCGCCGAGGGCCGGGAGCCGGCGTCCTCGTGGGCGCGCAGGTAGGCGGCGACGTCGTCGGCCCGGAGGGCGTCCCTGAGATCCGCGACGGCGGCCTCGTCCAGCTGGACGATCGCCTCACCGGTGTCCGAGTAGCCGAAGCCGGCCCGGGGCACCGTGAACATGTGCACGTCCGCGCCGCGGATATCCCGCAGCTGCCAGGCCAGGGAGGCGATCGCGGCGGAGTCGAGGCCGGGGTCCGTGGTGAGGTGCTCGGCGAACGTGCCGACCACCTCCTGGGTGCGTCCCGGGTCCAGGAGCACGTCCGGGCTGAGGAAGCGGTCCACGGCGCCCAGCACGTACCGCTGCTGGTTCTGCACGCGGGAGACGTCGCCGTCGCCGAAGGCCTTGCGCTCGCGCACGTACCGCAGCGCGGCGGTGCCCTCCAGCAGGACCGGGCCGCGCGGGAAGAAGGAGGGGTTGCGCTGCCCGGAGGAGAACGCCGTCGGATTGCAGACCGGCACCCCACCGAGCACGTCCGTCACACTGCGGAAGCCCTGGAAGTCCGCCACCACGAGGTGGTTCACGGAGACGCCGAGCAGGTCCTCGACCGTCCGCACCGCCAGGGTGTGGCCCCCGCGCTCGATCGCGGAGTTGACCTTGCCCGGGCCGTGGCCGGGGATGTCGACCCAGGAGTCCCGCAGGATCGAGGCCACGTACACGGCCGAGCGGTCCTCGGGGATGTGCACGAGCATCATCGTGTCCGAGCGCTCCCCCATGTCTGCCACACCCTCGGCCGCCCGCGAGTCCGAGCCCAGCAGGAGGATGTCCACGGGGCCGCCGTCGCGGGGGGCCAGCGCGTCGACAGCCTCGGTGCGGTGGCGGGTGTCGAAGGTGTGGGCGAGCCAGGCGCCGTAGGCGCCCACCGTCCCCACCGCCAGCAGCAGGACTAGCCCCAGGCCCAGCAGGAGCCGGCGCAGGGGACGACGCCGCCGGGCCGGCCGGCGGTGCCCGGCCTCCCGCCGGGTGCTCGGCTGGGGTTCCGGGCCGGAGGGACCCGACCGGGGCTGCTCGGCGCGCTCAACGCCCCCGGGGTGCCCGGGGGTCCACGAGGGAGGCTGCGTCACGAGGGTTCCTTCCGGGCCGGTCCGCCCAGTCTAGGGACCCGGCGGCGCGGCCGGGGCTGGCACACCGGGCACAGGTGGGAGGCCCGGTTCATGAACGGCTCGCGCACGATCACCCCGGCTCGGCCTTCGGCGGCGCAGCGGCGGCAGGGCTGGCCCGTGCGCCCGTAGGCCTGGAGGGAGCGGGCGTGCTCGCCGGAGCGACCGTCCACGTTCACGTAGAGGGCGTCGAAGCTCGTGCCGCCGGCCTCCAGGGCCCGGCGCATGACCTCCTGCACGGCGGTGAGCACGGCGCGGGTCTGGGCGCGGGACATGCGCTCGGTGGGGCGCTCGGGGTGCACGCGGGCGGCCCACAGGGCCTCGTCGGCGTAGATGTTGCCGATGCCGGAGACGAGGCCCTGGTCCAGCAGGGCCCGTTTCACGGTGCTGCGGCGGCGCACGAGGCGGGCGTGCACGGCGTCGGGGTCGAAGGCCGGGTGGAGCGGGTCCAGGCCGAGGTGGGCCGCGGTGGAGGGCAGGGCTTCTCCTGTGGCCGGGTCGGTGACGAGGCGGTCGAGCCACCATCCGCCGAAGACGCGCTGGTCGGCGAACCGGAGCTCGGCGGCCTGCCCGCCCGGGGTGCGCACAGGAAGGCGCAGGCGCAGGTGGCGCGGGTCCGGTGTGCCGGGGGCATCCGCGCGCACCTGGCCGCTCATGCCCAGATGCACGACGACGGCCTCCTCCTCACCCTCCGCGCCCCGACCAGCCAAGGGGATCCAGAGGAACTTGCCCCGGCGGGCGGGCTCGGCGAGCCGGGCGCCGTCCAGGCGCTCGCGCAGCGCCTCGGGCCCGCCGGGGCTGCGGCGCAGGGAGCGGGCGTCCAGCACTTCCAGAGGCCCGGCCACCGCGGAGGCGACCCAGGGCGCCATGCCGCGGCGCACGACCTCGGCTTCAGGCAGCTCCGGCACGGGATCAGGCCCCCGGGCCGGCCAGGGCCTCCTCGAGGGCCGGCCAGCCCTCGGCGGCGGCGTCCCGCTCGGCCTGCTTCTTGGAGCCGGCCACGGCGGAACCGTAGGCGCGCCCGCCCACGGTGAGGGTGGCCCGGAAGCGCGGCTCGTGGGCCGGGCCCTGAGCCTCGATCTCGTACACGACGGGACCGGCGCCGTGCCGGGCGGCAGCCTCGGCGACGACCGTCTTCCAGTCCGTGCTCTCCCGCAGCAGGGCGGGCTCGGTGAGCAGGGGCACGACGTGCCGGTGCACGAGGGCCGCGGCAGCGGTGGCCCCGTGGTCTACGTAGACGGCACCGATCAGCGCCTCGAAGGTGTCCGCGAGGATCGAGTCCTTGTCCGCGCCGCCGGTGCGGGTCTCCCCCGTGCCGAGGCGGACGTGCTCACCCACGCCCACGCGGCGGGCCACGCGCGCGAGGGCGCGGGTGGACACGACGGCGGCCCGGCGCCGCGCGAGGTCACCCTCGGGCAGGTCCGGGTACGCCGCGTAGAGGTGGTCGGTCACCACGTAGCCGAGCACCGAGTCCCCGAGGAACTCGAGGCGCTCGTTGGTCGGCAGTCCCCCGTGCTCGTACGCGAACGAGCGGTGGGTGAGCGCCAGCTCAAGCGTGCCCGGGGTGATGTGAGCCCCGAGGCGCTCGAACAGCTCGGCGGGCTCCGGACGGGCCGGAGCCCGCCGGCTCTGGGGGGACGCCATCTCAGGCGTCGGCGACCTTGCGGCCCTTGTACTCGAAGAACAGGGGGGTGCCGGCGGCGTCGGTCTTCAGCTCGGCCTGGTGCGGCAGACGGTAGGAGACGCGGCCGTTCTCGACGGACTTGATCAGGGTCGGGGCCTCGGCCTTCCACTGGGAACGGCGGGCACGGGTGTTGGCACGGGACATCTTCCGCTTCGGGACTGCCACGACTATCTCTCTTCTGTCTCGGGGGTGGAGGTCTTCTCGGAGCCGGCGAAGGCGGCCAGGGCCGCCCAGCGCGGGTCCACGCGCTCGTGGGCGTGCCCGGCGGGCGCGTCCTCGAGGCGGATGCCGCAGTCGGGGCAGAGGCCCTGACAGTCCGGCCGGCAGAGCGGACGGAACGGCAGGGCGGGCACGACGGCGTCCCGGAACATGGGCTCCAGGTCGACGGTCTCGCGCTCCACGAGCGGCTGCTCCCCGTCGTCCTCGACGGACGGGTCGGTGAGGTACAGCTCCTGCAGGTCCACGGTGATCCCCTCGCGCAGCGGTGTCAGGCACCGACTGCACTCACCCTCCAGCTCCGCGTCCGCGGTGCCGGTGACGAGCACCCCCTCGTGGACGGACTCGAGCCGCAGCTCGAGCTCCACAGGGGCCCCCTCGGGGATGCCGAGCAGCGGGGTGGCCACGCCCGCGGGGGCGGGCCACTCGGCGTTCAGCAGGCGCTGGATCCCCGCCCCGCGCGCGAGATCACGCACGGAGACGATCCACGGGGAGTCAGATCCGTGGGACGAGGTGGTGCCCATGGCTGCTCCTCTCAGTGGACGTCGGCGGTCGGGGACGGTGAAGGGTCGGCCCGGGCAGGACATGGCCCGGCCAGGGTGGACCGACAATCCATCCTAGCGGGTGGGCCCCCACGGACCAAAGCGGCCCACCCAGGCCCCGCGCGCCGTCGTCGTGCAGGGCCCGGCCGGACCGGCCGCTCAGAGGTCGGCGGCGAAGTCCTTGAGCCAGTCGCGCAGCTGGCCGCCGAGCTCCGGGTGGGCGACGCCGAACTCCACGACCGCCTGCAGGTAGCCGAGCTTGTCACCGGTGTCGTACCGGCGCCCGTCGAAGACGACGGCGTGCACGCCGTGGCCCTCGCCCTCGCCCTGGGCGAGGGTCTGCAGGGCGTCGGTCAGCTGGATCTCCCCGCCTCGGCCGGGGGCCGTGTTCTCGAGCACCTCGAACACCTGCGGGGCGAGCACATAGCGGCCGATCACGGCCAGGCGGGAGGGGGCGTCCTCCCGGGCCGGCTTCTCCACCAGGCCCGTCACGCGCATGACGCCGGCCGCCTCGCCCTCGACCGGCTCGACGGCGGCCACCCCGTAGGAGGACACCGACTCCTCGGGCACCTCCATGAGGGCCACCACGGACCCGCCCAGGCGCTGCTGGACGTCGATCATGCGCTCGAGCAGATGCTCGTCGGCGCCGATGATGTCGTCCCCGAGCAGCACGGCGAACGGCTCGTCGCCGACGTGGCGGCGGGCGCAGGACACCGCGTGCCCGAGACCCAGCGCCTCCCCCTGGCGCACGTAGTGGATGTCCCCCACCAGGTCCGACTCGCGGATCAGGTCGATCCGGCGCTGGTCACCCTTGCGGGACAGGGTCGCCTCGAGGACGGGGTGGCGGTCGAAGTGGTCCTCGAGAGCGCGCTTGTTGCGGCCCGTGACCATCAGCACGTCCCCCAGCCCGGCCCGGACGGCCTCGGAGACCACGTACTCGATGGCCGGGCGGTCCACCACCGGCAGCATCTCCTTGGGCATGGCCTTGGTGGCCGGCAGGAAGCGGGTGCCCAGGCCGGCGGCGGGGATCACGGCCTTGCGAGTGCGGGGACGGGCGGAGACGGGCGCGGTCATCAGAGGACTCCTCGGATCGACGGTCGGGGTGGGGATGGGCGGGGAAGAGCGGGGGCGCCCGGTCGGGCGCGGTCGGCGGGGCCTCAGCCGGCCGCCGTGGCGTCCAACCGGGCCAGAACCTCGGCGGGCACGAACGGGGAGACGTCCCCGCCGAGCCCGTGGACCTCCTTCACGAGGGAGGAAGAGACCGCGGCCCAGCGGGGGTCGGCGGGCAGGTAGAGGGTCTCGACGCCGGTCAGGTGCCGGTTCATGGCGGCCATGGGCGCCTCGTACTCGAGGTCGGCGGCGTTGCGCAGGCCCTTGACGATCACCTGCGCGCCGATGTCCCGGCAGAAGTGCGCGATCAGCCCGGGGCCCAGGGAGCGCACCGTGACGTGCTCGACGCCGGCGAGGGCGGCCCGGACCAGGCCTACCCGCTCCGCGGCGGAGAAGCGGTACGACTTGCGGGGGTTGTCCGAGACCGCGACCACGACCTCGTCGTAGAGGGCGGCGGCACGGGAGATCACCTCCACATGACCGAGGTGAAGCGGGTCGAAGGACCCGGGACAGACGGCACGTCGCATGGACCCCAGACTATCCCATGCGCGCCCTGTGGGCCCGGGCCGGACGCCCCACGGTCCCATGCCGGGCCCGCATGACGCCCGAGGGCCCGGCCCCGCCCGCGCGTCCGGGCCCGGCGGTACAGTGCGGCCATGGAAGGCCAGACCGCACCCGCCCCGCCCTCGCCCGTGTCCTGTTCCCCCACGGTCTTCGAGACCATGACCGAGCTGGCGGCGCGCCACGGCGCCGTCAACCTCGGCCAGGGCTTCCCCGACGCCGACGGCCCCGCCGAGCTGCTGCGCCGAGCCGCGGACGCCGTGCTCACCGGGCCCAACCAGTACGCCCCCGGGCGGGGACGCCCGGACCTGCGCGCCGCCGTCGCCGAGGACCGCCGACGCCGCTGGGGCGTCGAGGAGGACCCGGACACCCAGGTGCTGGTCACCACGGGCGCCACCGAGGCGATCGCCGCCGTCGTGCTCTCCCTCGTCCGCCCCGGGGACGAAGTGGTGACCGTCGAGCCGTTCTACGACTCCCACGCGGCCTCCATCGCGATCGCCGGCGGCCGGCACGTGAGCGTGCCCGTGCACCCGCCGCACTTCCTCCCGGACCTCGAGGACCTCGCCGCCGCGTTCACGGACCGCACCCGCCTGCTGATCCTCAACACCCCCCACAACCCCACCGGCGCCGTGTACCCGCGGGAGCTGCTCGAGGACGCAGTGCGCCTGTGCCGCGAGCGCGGGGTGCCGATCCTCTCCGACGAGGTCTACGAGCACCTCGTCTACGAGGGCGAGCACGTGACGCTGCGCTCACTGCCCGGGGCGGAGGAGATCGCGCTGACGGCCTCCGGGGCGGGCAAGGCGTTCGCGGTGACCGGGTGGAAGGTCGGCTGGCTCACCGGCCCGGCGGAACTGGTGGCGGCCGCCCGAGCCGTCAAGCAGTTCCTGACCTTCTCCTCCGGTGGCGCATTCCAGCAGGCGGTGGCCGGGTTCCTGCCCACCGCCGCGGCCCAGGAGCACCTGGACGGCCAGCGCGAGCGCTACCGGCAGGCTCGCGACGTGCTCGTGGACGGACTGCGCGCGGTGGGCCTGGACCCGGTGGTCCCGGCGGCCGGCTACTTCGTGGTGGTGGATCTCTCCCCGTGGGGCGTGACCGACGCCCAGCGGGCAGCCGTGGAGTGGACGGAACGGGCCGGGGTCACCGGGATCCCGGTGAGCGCGCTCTGCCGGCCCGAGGGCGGGCACCTGCGCTCGTGGCTGCGGCTGGCCTTCTGCAAGGACCCGGCCGTGGTGCGCGAGGGCATGGACCGGCTCGCCGCCCACGCGGACGCGCTGCGAGCGGGCTGAGCAGGCCGGTTCAGCGCTCGTCCTGCCACAGGTGCACGGCGGTCTCACCGTAGCGGCGGACGTCCACCACCTCGAGCCCGTCGGGCCGCTGCGGGTCCGGGTCACGGGCCGAGCGCTCCAGCACCATGAGCCCACCCGGGCTGAGGCGGGCGGCCGCGGCGGCGAGCACCGCGTGGAAGGCCGGCCCGGACTCCGGGTACGGCGGGTCCGCGAGGATCAGGTCCACGGGCGCGCCCGGGGCGGCGAGGGCCTGCTCCACCGATCCGGCGCGGACACGCACCACCGTCCGCCCCAGGGCGGTGTTGACGGCGGCGGCGTTGGCCCGGCAGGCCTCCACGGCCCGGCGGGAGCGCTCCACCAGCAGCACCGAGGCCGCGCCCCGGCTGGCGGCCTCGCACCCCAGGGCCCCGGAGCCGGCGTAGAGATCCAGGACGGCGGTGCCCGCCAGCCAGTCACGGGCCTCAAGCCAGGAAAACAGGGCCTCCTTGACACGGTCCGTGGTGGGGCGGGTGCCCGTGCCGGGGACCGACCGCAGCCGGTGGCCGGCGGCGGCGCCGGCGATCACACGGGACATGCTGCGCTCCTGACCATGGTCATCCCTTCTCCAGGTAATCGGCGGCGGTGACGTGCTCCGCCTCCCAGCGTGCCACCTCCGCGGCGAGCACGGGGTGCGCCGAGAGCCCGGGCCCCTCGGCCATGATCGCCTCCACCGCCTGCGCGGCCACGGCGACCACGCCGGCGTCGTGGATCACGTCCACGTGGCGCAGTCCGGAGACCAGCCCGGACTGCGCGGCTCCGAGCACGTCCCCGACCCCGCGGGCGGCAAGGTCCTCCTGGGCGATCCGCATGCCGTCCTGGGTCTGCTCGAGCACCTCGAGCCGGGCGAGGGAGGGGTGCCCGTCGGGCAGGCGGGTGACCAGCAGGCACACGGCCGCCTCGGAGCCGCGGCCCACCCGGCCGCGCAGCTGGTGCAGGGTGGACAGGCCGAAGTCGTCGGCGTCGAGCACCGCCATCACGGTGGCGTTGGGCACGTCCACCCCGACCTCCACGACCGTGGTCGCCACGAGCACGTCGACCTCGCCGCGGGCGAAGCCGCGCATCGCCTCGTCCTGCTCGGCCTGGTCCATGCGGCCGTGGACCTCGCCGATGCGGATCCCCGCCAGCACCGGCAGCGCCCGCAGCCGAGGGGCCATCTCGACGACGTTCGCGTGGCCGGGATCGGCGTCGTCCGGGTCGATGCGCGGGCACACCACGAACGCCTGGCGCCCGGCCCCCACATGCTCGGCGATCAGCTCCCAGACCCGGGCGATGACCCGGGGGCCGTGGGCCATGCGCGCCACATGCGTGGCCACCGGCTGACGCCCCGAGGGCAGCCCGCGCAGCACGGACAGGTCGAGGTCCCCGAACACCGTCATCGCCACCGAGCGGGGAATGGGGGTGGCGGACATGACCAGCAGGTGCGTGCCCGGGTTGGCCCGGCGCAGGGCCTGGCGCTGGTCCACGCCGAAGCGGTGCTGCTCGTCCACCACGGCCAGGCCGAGCTCGGCGAAGCCCACGCTCTGGGACAGCAGCGCATGCGTGCCCACCGCGATGCCCGCCTGCCCCGAGGCCAGGGCGAGCAGGGCCCGGCGGCGCTCGGCGGTGCGCTGCGAGCCGGTCACCAGGACCACCTCGGTGCTGAGCCCGGACTCGGCGGCCCGGCCCGCCCCGAGGGGGCCGCCCAGGGTGTCGTCGGCCACGAGCGGGCCCATCAGGGTGCGCAGGGCACGGTGGTGCTGAGCGGCGAGCACCTCGGTGGGGGCCACCAGGGCGGCCTGCCCGCCGGCGTCGACCACTTGGAGCATGGCCCGCAGCGCCACGAGAGTCTTGCCCGCGCCCACGTCGCCCTGCAGCAGTCGGCTCATGGGGGCGGTGCCGGCCAGGTCCCGGGCGATGGTCTCGCCGACCTCCACCTGGCCCTCGGTGAGCTCGAAGGGCAGGCGGGCGTCCAGGGCCTCCAGCAGCCCCCCGGGCACCCGGGGGCGGGCGACGGCGGCCACCGCCTTCTCCTGGGAGCGCCGCCAGGCGAGGGCAGCCTGCACCACGAGCGCCTCCCGCAGGGCCAGGGCCAGGCGGGCCGGGCCGGTGTCGGCGATGCGGTCCGGCGCGTGGAGGGACCGGTAGGCCCCCGCGGTGCCGGACAGGGCGGGGCCGAGCACCTGGGCGGCCCGGGCGCGCACGGGCCCGGTGAGCAGCTCGGGGACCTCCTCCAGGGGGACGGTCTCGAGCACGCGCTGCACCGCCGAGCGGATCGTCCAGCTGGGCAGGCGCCCGGTGGCGGGGTAGATCGGCACGGGGCGGGTGTCGACCTCCCCGGGGGCGACGTCATCGTCCAGGAGGGCGAAGTCCGGGTTGTTCAGGGTGATGCGGCCCCGGTAGAGGCTCGTGCGGCCCTGGAACATGGCGGTGACGCCGGGGGCCAGGCGGCGGCGGGCGTCGTGGCCGTTGAAGAACGCCATGGCCAGGCGCGCCCCGGGCACGCCCGCCACGGAGGGGTCCGCCACCGTGACGTCCACGATGAACCCGCCCCGGGAGCGCATCCGACGGGTCTCGACGGACTCCACCCGGGCGACCACCGTGACCTCCGCGTCCACGGGCAGGGTGAGGATGGGGGTCAGCTCGCCGCGTTCCACCCAGCGCCGCGGAGTGTGGTCCAGCAGGTCCCCCACCGTGACGAGCCCGAGCTCCTTCTCGAGCCGTGCGGGCAGGCGGCCGTCCAGCACCTCGGCCAGCGGCAGGTCCAGCGGGCTGCGCTCGGCGGCCGCGCCCGCCTGAGCCGCCGCGCGGGCCGTCGGGTCGGGCTCAGCGCCCACGCCCACTCCCCGTGTCGGGGCTAGTGCCGGCGCTCTCGGGCGAGGCCACGCCGTGGCGGTGGTCGGTGTCGGTCAGCGCGGTGACCGCCACCTGCTCGGGCCGGCCGGAGGCAGCGATCACGTCCAGGGCCTCCTGCGCCTGGGGCACGTGCACGTGCACCCGCCACGGCACCAGCCCGTCCGCATCCGGGGTGCGCGAGGCCGGGGCGAGGATGACGGCGTCGCCGACCTGCTCGAGGGCCCGGCGCACCGACGCGGCCCCCACCGGGGTCAGGCGCACCGTGCACATCACCTCGACGCCGGCCTCGGGGCCCGGGCCGTCGGCGTCCTCCGCGGTCCGCCCCTCCGGGGCCGGGCGGGCGGGGCCGTCGGCGTAGCCGTGCAGCCGGGCGGCGAGGTCTTCGTCCACCGGGGCCCCGGCCAGCGTGGCCCGCAGCGCCTCGAGGGTCCACAGCACGCCCACCGCCCCGGCGTCCACGACGCCGGCCCGGCTCAGCGGCGCCAACAGGGACTCGGTCTCGGCCACCGCTTGCAGGGCCTCGCCCACGGTCGCCGCGGCCGCCTCGGCCGGGGTGCGACCGGCCTGCGCCGCCCGGGTCAGGGTGTCCGCCGCGACGGTCAGGACCGAGAGGATCGTCCCCTCGCGGGGGTCGGAGAGGGCCCGGCGGGCGGCGGTGTCGGCTCCCCGCGCGGCGGCGGCGAGGTCCACCGTCGTCAGGGCCGCGACCCCCGCCAGGGGCGGGGCCAGCCCGTCCAGGGCGACCGCCAGCAGGGTGCCCGAGTTCCCCCGGGCGCAGTCCAGCGCGGCCCGGCCGGCGCCGTCGAGCACGGCCCCCAGATCCGCCGGGGTCCCCTCGGCCAGCACGGCCCGGGCGCCCTCGGCGGCCGCGGTGAGTGTGGCGAGCATGTTCGAACCGGTGTCCGCGTCCGCCACCGGGAACACGTTCATGCGGTCCAGCCGGGGCGCGGCCCCACGCAGCAGCTCCTGCGCGCACTCGAGCCAGCGCAGGGCCCAGCGGCCGTCGAGGGAGCCGGCGGGCGGGCGCGTCCGTGCCGGGCTCATCCGTCCTGCCCGGTGCGGATCTCCTTGCCGATCCGGCGGATCCCGGCCCAGTCCGGGAACACGACGTCCTGGTCGTCCGCGGTGGTGCCCACGCCCAGGCTCGGCAGGGTGGAGGTCTCGATGGGGGCCGAGCGGGCGTCCCGCAGATCCCACACGAGGGCGGCCAGGGACAGCGAGTCCAGCGAGTCGTCCAGGGTCAGGAACGGGGCGAAGGTCTGCACGGACTCCTGGACCCGGCCCGGGTTGGCCAGGGTGTCCATGGACACGGCCTTCTGGATGATCGCGGTGACCAGGCGCTGCTGGTTCTCCACGCGGTCGAAGTCGCTGCGGGGCAGGTTGTAGCGCTCACGGGCGTAGGCCAGGGCCGCCTCGCCGTCCAGGGTCACGGCCCCCTGCGGGAAATCGTGCCCGCCCATGTGCCCGGAGTGGAAGGCGCGCGGGTTCTGCACGGTCACCCCGCCCAGGGCGTCCACGAGGCCCTGGAAGCCGGCCATGTCCACGGCGATCACGTGGTCCACCCGCGCCTGCAGCATGTTCTCCGCGGTGGAGACCGTCAGGGGCACACCGCCGTAGCGGTAGGCGGCGTTGACTTTGGCGTCCCCGTGGCCGGGGATCGGCACCCAGAGGTCGCGCATGATGGACATGACCTTCACCTCGGAGCGGTCCCCGGGCACGTGCACCCACATGAGCGTGTCCGAGCGGCCCGCCTCATCGCGACCCTCGATGCCGGAGTCCTCGCCGACGAGCAGGACGTCCACCGCCTGGGTGTCCAGCTGCCCGTCCGAGCAGGGGGCCTCCGGGCCCAGGACGCCGGCCTGGGCCGGATCCTGCCCGGGGGCCGGGGCGGTGGGCGTGGCGAGCAGGCCGGAGGCCGAGCCGTCGGCACCGCAGCCGTCCTCGCCCGGGCGCATACTCTCGGCGGGGAAGGCCCCCGAGGGGAAGCGCTCCACGCCCTCGTCCACGGCACGGCTCAGACCGCCCAGGAATACGGCGACGGCCACGACGACCGCCAGCAGCAGGGCCAGCAGCACCGCCAGCAGGATCAGCAGCGGACGACGACGACGCTGCGGTCGCGCAGAGCGGGAGCCGTGGGCACGGGGTGCCTCGGGTGCAGTCATGGGTGCCGGTCCTCCTGGCCTGGGGATGCCGGGGCGACCCCGGCTGTGTCCCGTCCATGCTAGGCCACCACCCCGACGCGACAGCGCCGCGCGCGTATCCTGACCGGATGGAGCCCCCGACCCCCACCGCCTCCCGCCAGCCGCGCCCTGCGACTTCTGTCCCGAGCGCACAGGACCCCCGGACGCCGAGGACCATGCGCACGGCCGGGGTGCTGGCCGCCGTCGTGCTCACCGCCACGGGCTGCGCCGGGCGCGTGGCCACGGTGGAGCCGGCCCCACACGCGACGGACCCGGCCTGTGCCCCCGCCATGCTGGCCATGCCGGACGCCCTCGGCGACCACGCCCTGCGCCCCACCGACAGCCAGGCGACCGCCGTGTGGGGCGAGCCGGCCGCCGTCGTGCTGCGCTGCGGCGTCCAGCCGCCCGGGCCGACCACCGACCGGTGCATCGCAGCCGACGGCGTGGACTGGGTGGTGCGCGAGGAAGAGGACCGCTGGCGGCTCACCACCTACGGTCGCACCCCGGCCGTGGAGGTGCTGCTCTCCCAGACGGCCGTGTCCTCGGACACCGTCATGGCCGGGCTGGCCTCCGCGGTGGAGCGGATCCCGGCCGCGCGCGGCTGCGTGGGCCTGTCCGACGCCGCACCCGTGGGCTGAGGCCGGCGCCGCTGCAGCACGCTCCGTGCAGGCTGACGCCCCGCGCTCAGTGCAGGCCGACGCCCCGCTCCAGGGCGAGCTCGAGCAGCTCGGAGATCAGGTCCGGATAGGCCAGGCCCGTGCGCTCCCACATGGCCGGGTACATGCTCACCGGGGTGAACCCCGGCATGGTGTTGATCTCGTTGACCACCCACCGGCCGTCCGGGGTCCAGAAGAAGTCGCACCGGCCCAGGCCGGCGCCGTCCACGGCCTCGAACGCGCGCACCGCGCACGCCCGCAGCCGCTCGATCTCCTCCTGGGGCAGCTCGGCCGGGCAGGAGAGCTCGGCGGCCGCGGTGTCCTGGTACTTGGCCTCGAAGTCGTAGAACTGGTGGCCGGCCTCGGCACCCCGGACCACGATCTCCCCCGGCAGCGAGGCCCGGGGGGCGGCACCGGCGCGGCCGTCCAGCACGGCGCACTCGATCTCGCGGCCCAGGATCCCGGCCTCCACCACGACCTTCGGGTCGAAGCGGCGGGCCTCCTCGACGGCGGCACGCAGCTGCTCGGGGGCGTCCACCTTGGTGATGCCGAAGGAGGAACCGGCGCGGGCGGGCTTGACGAACAGCGGGTAGGACAGGGCGCCGGCCCGGGCCAGGGCCGCGTCCGGATCCTGCCTCCACTGGCGGTCCGTGATGGTCTCCCACGGGCCGACCTCAAGCCCGGCGGCCTGGAAGGCGACCTTCATGAAGTGCTTGTCCATGCCCACCGCGGAAGCGAGCACCCCGCACCCCACATAGGGCAGGCCGAGGGCCTCGAACATGCCCTGCAGGGTGCCGTCCTCACCCCACGGCCCGTGCAGCAGGGGGAACACCACGTCCACCCGGCCGAAGCAGGTGCCGTCCTCGGCGGCCAGCTCGACGCCGCCGTCGGCCAGGGCACGCAGACCCACCGGGCGCTCGGGCTCCGGGACCTCCGGCAGGGCGTCCCCGTCCAGGCGGAAGCCGGTGGGGTCCACCTCACCGTGGGACCACAGCCCCGAGCGGGCCACGCCCACGGGCACGAGGTCCCAGCGCCGGGCGTCGGCCGACTGCAGCACACCAGCGGCGGTGACGCAGCTGATGGGGTGCTCGCTCGAGCGGCCGCCGAACAGCAGCAGCACACGGGGGCGGGCGGCGGCCTCGGAGGCGGCGGTGGGGGTGGTGGTCATGCGGATCGTCCTTCCGACTTCAGGTCTCGGGCGAGGAGGATGTCCGCGAGCCGGTGGACGTCCACGTCCCCGGCGACCACACGGTCCATCGCCTCACTGATGGGCATCTCCACGCCGTGGGCGCGGGCCACGTGCACCACCGCTGAGACCGACTTGATGCCCTCGGCGGTCTGGCTCATGGCGGCCACGGCCTCCTCGGCGCTGAGTCCGGTGCCCATGTGGCGCCCGGCGGTACGGTTGCGCGAGAGCGGGGAGGCGCAGGTGGCCACGAGGTCCCCGAGCCCGGCCAGTCCGGCCAGGGTGTCGGCGCGCCCGCCCAGGGCGACCGCGAGCCGGGTGGTCTCGGCCAGGCCTCGGGTGATCACGGACGCCTTGGAGTTGTCCCCCAGGCCCTGCCCGTCGCAGATGCCCACGGCGAGGGCGATCACGTTCTTCACGATCCCGCCGATCTCCACGCCGGTCACATCCGTGTTCGTGTAGGGGCGGAAGGTGCGCCCGGCCGCCATCGCCGCGATGCGCTCAGCGGTGGCGGGGCTGGTGGAGGCGACCACGGTGGCCGTCGGCTCCCCGCGGGCGATCTCGAGCGCGAGGTTCGGCCCGGAGACCACGGCGAACCGCTCCGGGGGCAGGCCGAGGGCCTCGGCGCACACTCGGGAGGGCGGGGCGTCCGTGCCGCGCTCGAGTCCCTTGACCAGGGACACCACCAGGGCGTCCTCGGCGACGTGCCCGCGCAGGGACTCGAGGGTCTCGCGCACGTGCTGGGCGGGGATCGCGACGACGACGACGCCGGCCCCGGAGACCGCCTCGCGGGCGTCGGTGACGGCCCGCACGGACTCCGGCAGCACCACCTCGGGCAGGTACTGGGGGTTGGCATGGTCCTCGTTCACGGCGCGGGCCACCTCGGCCCGGCGGGACCACAGGACGATCTCGGCGGCGCGGTGTTCCTCGGGGCCGGTGCCGGTGGCGAGCACGCGCGCGAAGGCGGTGCCCCAGCTGCCGGCACCGAGGATGGCCACACGGCGAGGGTCGGAGGCGGGTGCACCGGTGCTCATGCGGTGGGCTCCCGTCGGCCGGTACGCGGGTTCCAGCGGCCCTCGGGGGCGGGCTCGCCGCGCAGCTCGGCGACCAGCTGCGTGATCGCGTCCATCATGCGGTCGGTGCCCTCGCGCAAGACGGTGCTGGTCAGGGGCTGGCCGCGCAGGTCATCGAGGGGCACCGGGTGCCCCACACGGATGCGGGCGGTCTTGCGGGGCAGCAGCCGCAGCCGGCGGTCCGGGTAGCCCAGCAGCTCCTGGATGCCCCACTGGCCCACCGGGATCAGCGGCGCACCGGTCTTCAGGGCCAGGCGCACGGCTCCGGTGCGGGCGCTCATGGGCCAGCCCTGCGGGTCGCGGGTGACGGTGCCCTCGGGGTAGACGAGGATCACGCGCCCCTCCTCGAGGGCCTCGGCGGCGGCGGTCAGGGAGCGGCCGGCGTCGGCGGTGCGCTCCACCGGGATCATCCGGGTGGTCTGCAGCACCTGCCGCAGCACCGGTGCCTTCCAGAGCTCAGCCTTGGCCATGATGGCCGGCAGCAGGCCCTGGTTGTAGATCATGTGCGCCACGGACAGCGGATCCACCTCGGAGATGTGGTTGACCGCCAGCACGGCCCCGGTGCGGGGGATGCGCTCGGTGTGCTCCCAGCGCTGACGCACCAGCAGACGCATGGTCGGACGCACGAGGGCCGCCGCCCCGGCGAAGCCGGCGCGCATCCCCCACGGTGCCCTCGTGCGGCTCATCAGGCCGTCTCGGAGAGCTCGACGTCCGCGCCCAGGCCCTGGAGCTTGTCCATGAAGTGCTCGTAGCCGCGGTTGATGATCTCCAGGCCCGTGGCGTGGGAGGTGCCCTCGGCCGCGAGCGCGGCGATCAGGTGCGAGAAGCCGCCGCGCAGGTCCGGGATGTCGAAGTCCACACCGCGCAGGGGTGTGGGGCCGGAGATCACGGCGGAGTGCAGGAAGTTGCGCTGGCCGAAGCGGCAGGGCACGGAGCCGAGGCATTCGCGGTGCAGCTGGATGGAGGCGCCCATGCGCACGAGGGCGTCGGTGAAGCCGAAGCGGTTCTCGTAGACGGTCTCGTGGACGATGGACACGCCGGTGGCCTGGGTGAGGGCCACCACGAGGGGCTGCTGCCAGTCGGTCATGAAGCCGGGGTGCACGTCGGTCTCGAGCACGAGCGGGTTCAGGTCTGCGCCGGTGTGCCAGAAGCGGATGCCCTCGTCGGTGACGTCGAACTCGCCGCCGATCTTCCGGTAGGTGTTGAGGAAGGCGGTGAGGTCGCGCTGCTCGGCACCGCGGACCATGATGTCGCCGCCGGTGGCCAGGGCAGCGGAGGCCCAGGAGGCGGATTCGTTGCGGTCGGGCAGGGCAATGTGGTTGTAGCCGCGCATCTGGCTGACGCCCTCGATGCGGATGGTGCGGTCGGTCTGCACCGTGATGATCGCGCCCATCTTCTGGAGCACGGCGATGAGGTCGTGGATCTCGGGCTCGACGGCGGCGCCCTTGAGCTCGGTGATGCCCTCGGCCTTGACGGCGGTGAGCAGCACCTGCTCGGTGGCGCCCACGGAGGGGTAGGGCAGCTCGAGCTTGGCGCCGTGCAGGCCCTTGGGGGCGGAGATGGAGATGCCGCCGGGGCGCTTGTCGACGACGGCGCCGAAGTTGCGCAGCAC
Source organism: Micrococcus sp. (assembly GCF_034179925.1). Lineage (GTDB taxonomy): Bacteria > Actinomycetota > Actinomycetes > Actinomycetales > Micrococcaceae > Micrococcus. Next base: position 22,898 of record NZ_JAXFPG010000037.1, read on the forward strand.
GGCCAGGTGGTAGTCGATGGGGCGGTCGCCGATCTTGCAGCCGCCGAGGTCGGGGATGAAGGCCTCCCCGATCGCATGCATAAGGGGGCCGCAGAACAGGATCGGGATACGGGAGTCGCCGGCGTGGGCGTCGATCTCGGCGGTGAGGGCGGACTTCACGCCGGCCGGGTCCATGGTGATGGCGCCGGTGGTCTTGTCCCAGTCCACGGAGACGCCGTGGATCTCGAGCAGGGAGCTGACGACGTCGACGTCCTTGATCTCGGGGACGTTGCGCAGCACGGAGGGGGTGCTGCCCAGCAGGGCGGCCACCATGGCCTTGGGAACGAGGTTCTTCGCACCCCGGACGGTGACTTCGCCCTTGAGGGGCTTGCCTCCGTTGATGGTCAGCAGCTTGGCCATGCTCGTGTCCTTCCTGGGGTGGCCTGGGGCCACGTTCTCGGCGACGTCACGCCAGGTGGGCGCCAGAGGTCCGGTCGGCGGGAGCCCGTCGTCGCGGCGGACGACGACGGGCGGGCCCGGAATCGCGTCCCAGCATAGGACCTGGGGAGGTCGGACCGCACCGCCGCCGGGCCCGGGCACTGTGGCCCGGATGTGCCGTGACTCAGTCGTCCGTGCGCGCCGGCAGGGTGGTGGGCCGGTGGCGGGGCCGGGTGGCCTCGTAGGCGGCGATGCGGTCGGCGTGGGTGAGGGTCAGGGCGATGTCGTCCAGGCCCGCGAGCAGACGGCGGCGGGTGTCGTCGTCGATCCGGAACGCGGCGGTGTGGCCGCCGCAGGAGACGGTGCGCGCCTCGAGGTCCACGGTGACCTCGGTGCCGGGGACGGTCTCCAGCTCCTTCCAGATCCGCTCGATGTCCTCCTGGTCCACTTCGGCGGCCACGAGCCCCTGCTTGGCCGCATTGCCGCGGAAGATGTCCGCGAACCGTGGGGAGAGCACAGCCCGGAAACCGTAGTCCTTCAGGGCCCAGACGGCGTGCTCGCGGGAGGAGCCGGTGCCGAAGTCCGGGCCGGCCACGAGCACGGTGCCGGCGTTGTAGGGCTCGGTGTTGAGCACGAACTCCGGGTCCTGGCGCCAGCCGGAGAACAGGGCGTCCTCGAAGCCGGTGCGGGAGATCCGCTTGAGGTGGACGGCGGGGATGATCTGGTCGGTGTCCACGTTGGAGTCCCGCAGGGGCACCCCCACACCGGTGTGCGCGGTGAACTTCTCCATGGCTCAGGCCTCCTGTCGGCAGGGGTCGGCGTCGTCCTGCCCGGCGGTGGGCTCGGGCCGTGGCGGCAGGTCGCCCGGGGAGGCAAGACAGCCCAGCACGGCGGTGGCGGCCGCCACGAGGGGCGAGACCAGGTGGGTGCGTCCGCCCTTGCCCTGGCGGCCCTCGAAGTTGCGGTTGGAGGTGGAGGCGCAGCGCTGGCCCGGGCTGAGCTGGTCCGGGTTCATGCCCAGGCACATGGAGCAGCCTGCGAAGCGCCACTCGGCGCCGAAGTCCTCCACGATCCGGTCGATGCCCTCCTCCATGGCCTGCAGGCGGACGCGGGCGGAGCCGGGCACCACCATCACGCGCACCCCCTCGGCCTTGGTGCGGCCGCGGATCACGGAGGCGAAGGCGCGCAGGTCCTCGATCCGGGAGTTCGTGCAGGAGCCCATGAACACGGTGTCCACGGCGATCTCCTTCATGGGGGTGCCGGGGGTGAGGTCCATGTAGCGCAGGGCCTTGTGGGCGGACTCCCGGGCGGTGGGATCCGCGAAGGAGTTCGGGTCCGGGACGGCCTCGCCCAGCGGGACGCCCTGGCCGGGGTTGGTGCCCCAGGTGACGAAGGGCTCGAGGGTGTCGGCGTCGATGACGACCTCGGCGTCGAACTCGGCGCCCTCATCGGTGGCGAGGGTGCGCCAGTGCTCAACGGCGGCGTCCCAGTCCTCGCCCTGCGGGGCGTGGGGGCGGCCGCGCAGGTACGCGAAGGTGGTCTCGTCCGGGGCGATCATGCCGGCCCGGGCGCCGGCCTCGATGGACATGTTGCACACGGTCATGCGCCCCTCCATGGAGAGGGAACGGATGGCCTCGCCGCGGTACTCGAGCACGTGGCCCTGGCCGCCGCCGGTGCCGATCCTCGCGATGACCGCGAGGATGATGTCCTTGGCCGTCACGCCCTCGCGGAGGGTGCCGTCCACCGTGATCGCCATGGTCTTGAAAGGCTTGAGCGGCAGGGTCTGGGTGGCCAGCACGTGCTCCACCTCGGAGGTGCCGATGCCGAAGGCGAGGGCGCCGAAGGCCCCGTGGGTGGAGGTGTGCGAGTCCCCGCAGACCACGGTCATGCCCGGCTGGGTGAGCCCGAGCTGGGGCCCGACGACGTGCACGATCCCCTGCTCGCGGTCCCCGAGCCGGTGCAGCCGGATCCCGAACTCCTCGGCGTTGGCGCGCAGGGTCTCGATCTGTGTGCGGGAGGTGGGGTCGGCGATGGGCCGGTCGATGGCCTGCGTGGGGGTGTTGTGGTCCTCAGTGGCGATCGTCAGGTCGGGCCGGGCCACAGGGCGTCCGGCCAGGCGCAGGCCCTCGAAGGCCTGCGGGCTGGTGACCTCGTGCACCAGGTGCAGGTCGATGTAGAGCAGGTCGGGGGTGCGGGCGGAGCCCTCCCCCTCACCGCGGACGACGACGTGCTCGTCCCAGACCTTCTCGGCCAGGGTGCGCGGGCGCGGGGCGGACGGCTCGGCCGTCGCGGTGACCGGCGTGTCCATGGACCGGACCTCCTCCTCGATGTGGCGTGGCCGCGGCGGGTCCGCCGTGGCGCATGTCTCACTCTGCCCGCCCTCGGCGGAGACGACGACGGCCCGCCCCGCTCGTCTCAATCCATGAGACAGGCGGGGGCCGGGGCGCCCGGGGCCACCGACCCCCGTTGACTGCCCGCGTGCGCCCGATCGCGCGGGCAGGCGCGTGGAGGATGGGCTGGGCGCCGACACTCGGGCACCTTCCGTCCGCTCAGTGAGACGGCTATCCTCGGCCCATGATCCGTGCGAGCGCCGTCCCCGATCCCGCCCCCGCCCTGCACGAGCACCCCAGCGGTGTGGGCGTGCTGGACAAGTCGGTGGCGATCCTCGACACCCTGGAGCCCGGCCCGGCCACCCTCGCGGAGCTGGTGGCCACCACGGGCATCGCCCGCCCCACCCTGCACCGGCTGGCCGCGGCGCTGATGCATCACCGGCTCGTGGCCAAGGACCTGCAGGGCCGGTACGTGCTCGGCTCCCGTCTGGCCGAGCTGGCCTCCGCCGCCGGCGAGGACCGCCTCAGCACGGCCGCCGGCCCCGTGCTGCTGTGGCTGCGGGACACCTGCGGGGAGTCCGCCCAGGTGTTCCGGCGCCAGGCCGACGCCCGCGTGTGCGTGGCCAGTGCCGAACGCCCCTGGGGCCTGCGGGACACGATCCCGGTGGGGGCGCGCATGTCCATGAAGGCCGGCTCCGCCGCCCAGGTGCTGCTGGCCTGGGAGGACCACGAGCGCCTCGTGGAGGGCCTGGCCGGTGCGGTGTTCACCCCCACCGTCCTGGCCGCCGTCCGCCGTCGCGGGTGGGCCCAGTCCCTGGCCGAGCGCGAGCCCGGCGTCGCCTCGGTCTCCGCCCCGGTGCGCGGGCCGAACGGCCGGGTGATCGCCGCCGTCTCCATCTCCGGCCCGCTCGAGCGCCTCTCCCGCCAGCCCGGGCGTGTGCACGCCGAGGCCGTGGTCACCGCCGCGGACCGGCTCACGGCCGCGATCCGCGCCGGGGACGACTGAGCGGAGACGCCCGGCGGAGACATCCGGGCGGCGGCCATCTGAACGGGGGACGTCCACACGGGGAACATCTGTGGCTGCGCGGCCGATCCGCCGCCCCGACCGGGAGGGCCGGGATTACGCTCGCCGTGGCCCCGTTCCCCTCCCACCCCCGCTCCGAGGAGACGACCCGTGACCGACACCCCCGCCCCCGTCGCCGCCCGCCCCGAGGTCTGCGCCCCCGGCGGCCCCTCCGGCGATGAGTCGGCTGCCGAGCACCCGGCCCTGCGGCTGTCCGTGGTCGGCACCGGGTACCTGGGCGCCACCCACGCCGCCTGCATGGCCGAGCTCGGCTTCGAGGTGCTCGGCGTGGACGTGGACCCGGCGAAGATCGAACGCCTGGCCCGCGGGGAGGTCCCCTTCCACGAGCCCGGCCTGCCCGAGCTGCTGCGCCGCCACGTGGACTCCGGGCGGCTGCGCTTCACCACGGACATCACCGAGGCCGCCCGCTGGGCGGACGTGCACTTCATCGGTGTGGGCACGCCCCAGAGGGTCGGCGAGTCCGCGGCGGATCTCACCTATGTGGACGCCGCCGTCGAGTCCCTGGCCGCGGCCGTGGACCGCGACGCCCTGATCGTGGGCAAGTCCACCGTGCCCGTGGGCACCGCCCGCCGCCTGACCGACAGGGTGGTCGGGATCCGCGCCGCCGCCGGACTGCCGGGCACGGTGGAGCTGGCCTGGAACCCGGAGTTCCTGCGCGAAGGGTTCGCCGTGAAGGACACCCTCACCCCGGACCGCCTGGTGGTCGGGGTGGGCTCCGCGCACGCCGAGCAGGTGCTGCGCCGGGTCTACGCCGCCCCGCTGGCGGCGGGCACCCCGTGGATCGGCACGGACCTGGAGACCGCCGAGCTGGTCAAGGTGGCCGCCAACGCGTTCCTGGCCACGAAGATCTCCTTCATCAACGCGTTCAGCGAGATCACCGAGACCGTCGGAGGGGACATCGGCACCCTGGCGGACGCGATCGGTCTGGACGCCCGGATCGGGCGCCGCTTCCTGAATGCCGGGGTCGGCTTCGGCGGCGGCTGCCTGCCCAAGGACATCCGTGCCCTGCAGGCGCGCGTCTGCGAGCTCGGCCTGGACCGCACCATGCGCTTCCTGGCCGAGGTGGACGACATCAACCTGCGCCGCCGCGACCGCGTGGTGGACCTGACGGTGCGGATGCTCACCGACGCACGCCGCCGCGCCGCCGGCACCCTGGGCGAGGCGCTCGCCGGGCCCGGGGTTCTCAACGGCGCCCGGGTGGCGGTGCTGGGGGTGAGCTTCAAGCCGGACTCGGACGACGTGCGCGACTCCCCCGCCCTCGACGTCGCCAACCGCCTGTACTCGGCCGGCGCGGAGGTCCGGGTGTACGACCCGGAGGCCAGTGAGAACGCGGCGGCCCGCTTCCCCCGCCTCGACTACCGGGGCTCGCTGGCCTCGGCGCTCGAGGGTGCGCAGGTCGTGCTGCTGCTGACGGAGTGGGAGCAGTTCCGCCGCATGGACCCGGAGGAGACCGGGGCCCTGGTGGCCTCTCGGCTGATCGTGGACGGACGCAACGTGTTGGACCGGCAGCGCTGGGTCGAGGCCGGATGGACCCTCGTGGGTCTGGGCCACCGGTACGACGCCGGCACCCTCACCTCCGGCTGAGGGCCCCGCCAGGCCGGGCCCGGCCGAGGCGGCCCCGGCCGTGCCGGCCGCGCGCGGGCCGTCAGCGACCCTCGGCGCCGAAGTGGTCCCAGCCGCGCTCGGGCAGGGGCTCGTGCCCGGCCGGGCGCTCCCCGGCCGGCACGAGCCGGCCGATCCGCCGGAACCCGTCCGGCAGGGGTGCCCCGTGGGGCAGCACCCCGAGCAGTCCGTAGTCCTCCCCGCCGCCGAGGGCGAGGTGCTCGGGCTGCACCTCGGCCAGGGCGGCCACCCGGGCCAGTCCGGTGGTGGCTCGGGCCAGCCAGGCCTCGTCAACCCAAGGCTCCAGGGCGCCGTCGCCGCAGGCCCGGGCGATGCGGTGCCCGTCCCGGCCGAGGCCGTCGGAGACGTCCATGAGGGCGACGACACCCCCGGCGGCCGCGGCGGCCGGGCCCAGGGGCAGCGGCGGGCGCGGGCGCAGCTGGGCGCGCACGGCCCTGGCCAGCTCCCTCGGTCCCGGGCGCCGTTCGGCCGGCAGCGCCGCCCAGCGCCGCTCCAGCACCTGGCGAGGGGTCAGCAGCAGGGCCAGGCCCGCGGCGGCCCAGCCCGGGCCCGAAGGGTCGGCTGCACGGGGGTGCAGCCCGGCCTGGGCGTGCACGAGGTCGGCACCCTCACGGCACAGCCGCTCCCGCACCGCGGGGTCGGGGCGGCGGCGCAGAGCCCCGGTGGGGGGAGGATCGCCCAGCACGGTGACGGTCACCTGCACGCGGTCGCCGGAGCCGAGGTCGCCGCCGGCGGCACGGCAGCCCGGGGCTCCGAGCGCCGGCAGGGCCACGGCCATGCCCCGACCGAGGGCGGCGACCCAGGCCACGGGGGTGTGGGACGGGAGCACGAGGGCGGTCACGAGCGCGGAGGCCGTCCCGCCCATCGCGTTGATGTCCGAGAGGTTCTGCGCGGCGGCCTTCCAGCCGACGTCGTGGCCGCGGGTGCGCACCCCGGCGGGCCAGAGGGCGAGGAAGTCGGTGCCCTCCCCCATGGCGTCGGTGGAGACCGCCACGGCCCCGCCCGGGGCGGGGACCACGGCGGCGTCGTCGCCCGGGGGCACCGTTCCGGCGGGCCAGTGCGCGTCCCGGCCGATGGGCGCCAGCGAATCCTGGATGACCTCCAGCAGCGCCTCCTCGGCGAGCGCACCCACCACGGGGGCCGGCCCCGGGGCATGCCCGGAGGCGGCCGCCGGTGCGATGCCGGCGGGGGCCGGCGTCGTGGTCGGTTCGGGGGTGGGGGTGCTCATCGGCGGGTGCGCCCCCGTCCGGTGCGGCCGGCGGCCACGGCGAGCGCCTCACGGAAGCGCCGGTGGCGCTCCAGCTCCGCGGCTACCGGCTCCACGACGAGGCGGCGGCCGACCTCGACCGTGCCCTCCTCGAGCCGACGCCGGGCGTAGCGGCCGCGGGCGGCGGCGGCCAGCCGGGTCAGCGGCACGGCCAGCAGGGTGAGCAGCAGGCCCAGGGCGAGGCCGCCGACGAGCATCAGCGTGGGCACGGGGATCCCCTGCGCGGTGGGGGCCGGGGGCAACGGGATCTGCAGGTACGCGGTCAGGGCGTAGGCCCCGAGCCACCCGGCGCCCACCACGGCCGTCAGGAGGGCGAGCCACTGCAGCACGTCCAGCACAGGCCACCACCAGGAGCCACGGCCGGCCCCGAGGTCCGTGGCGGCGATGGCCTGGTCCACGGCGTCCGGCAGGTGCCCGGCCTCGGAACGACCGGCGCGGCGGATCGCGGCGGCCCAGGGGTCGGAGGCGCCCCGGGAGGCGGTGGTGACCAGGGTGCGGACCGCGCCGTCAACCATCGCCGTCTGGGTGCCGGTGCGTTCGGGCAGGGAGGTGCGGTGCAGGGACGGGTCGTGTGCCGGGCGGTCGCGGTCCCGTCCGACGGCGGCGCGCGCAGGCATCAGGTGCAGGCGGCGCAGCGGGTCGGCGCGGAAGGAGTGCATCCACCGCAGCACCGGCCAGCCGGTGCGCTTGGCCGAGCGCAGCCGGTAGGAGCCCTCCACGGCCCGCACGACGGCCGGTACCCCGCCGGCGGTGGCGAGGTCGGAACCCAGGCGCTGGACGTCCTGCTCTCCCAGGCCCGCCGGCTCGCCCTCACCGGCGGCCGCCTCGAGCTCGGCGGCCCGGGCGGACACGTCCGCAGCCAGGCGCTGGGCGGCGGCTCCCCGGGAGGCCACGATCCCGGCGATCTGCCGGCCGACCTCCTCCAGGCCCTCCCCCGTGCGTGCCGAGACGGGCAGCACCCGCACCTCCGCGAGCCCGTGGCCGGAGAGCATGTGGTGCAGGGAGGCGAGCACCTCGTCCCGGTCCCGCAGCTCCAGCCGGTCCACCTGGTTGAGCAGCACCAGGGTGACCGCGGCGTGGGAGCCCATGCGGGCCAGGAAGTCGCGGTGGATCACGGCGTCGGCGTACTTCTCCGGGTCCACCACCCACACGAGCACGTCCACATGCCCGGCCAGGCGCTCGGTGATCTCCCGGTTGCCGTGCTCCACGGAGTCCACATCGGGCAGGTCCAGCAGGATCAGCCCGGTCGCGTCGGCTCCGTGCCGGCGGCCCAGCCCCAGGAACCCGGGGCGGTCGGCGTCGAGGACGGGGGCGTCGTCGAGCAGGTGGCGGCGGCGCACGCCGAGCCAGTCCAGCAGGGCTGAGGCTCCGCCGCCTTCGCTGTCGGTGGCCTGCCCGCGGCCCACGCCCCACACTGCGGCCATCGGCTCGGAGGTGGTGGGGCGGGTGGCGGCCACACGGGCGAGGTCCCGGCCGGTGAGGGCGTTGAACAGGGAGGACTTGCCGGAGCCGGTGGCCCCGAAGAAGCCGACCACGGTGTGCTCGGCAGACAGGGACTGGCGGCGGCCGGCGGCGGCGACGGCGGCCTCGGCCGCGTCCACGGGGGCCGGTGGGAGGCGGTCGCGGCCGAGCTCAGCGGCCGTGCCGAGGGCTTCGAGGCGCTCGGCGAGCGGGGCGACAGTGTGGCTCATCGGGTCTCCTCCTGGTCCGGGCCGTCCAGTCCGGCCTCCACGCCGCGGCGCAGCACGGGCACGAGGGCGCGCAGTGCAGCGGTGTCCTCGCCGCTGCGCTCCAGGTGCAGCAGCGGCAGGAAGCGGTCGCCGAGCATCTCCCGGAGCAGCCCGCGCACGCGCTCGTCCAGCAGCTCACTGGAGCGGCGGGCCATGCGGCGCACGGCGTCCTCGCCGAAGATCGACTCCAGCAGCTTCTGGCCGACGGCGGCGGCACCGCCGGCGATGCCGATCTCCACGCCGGTCAGCCCGGCGGTGGTGGCGAAGGAGATGACCATCAGGGCCACGGCGGCGCCGTTGACGCCGAACGCGGCCAGGCGGGCCCGGGTGCGGCGGCCGGCACCCTCCTCCTGGATGAGGGTGAGCACGTCCTGCTGCCAGTCGCGCACGAGGGCTGCGGCCCGCTCGGAGGTGCCGGCGGGCAGGGCGCCGAGGTCGTGCCCGGCCACGAGGGCCCGGCCGGCCGGCTCCGCACGCCAGTGGCGCTCGACCTGTTCGGCGGCCACGGCGGCGGCCTCCACCATGACGGCGTGCAGGCCGGTCTCGAGGGCGGTCTCGACCTCTTCGGGCGGGGCGGGGCGCCCCCGGACGATCGCCCCCACACGGTCCCGCAGTCGGCCGATCGCGGATTCGAGGCCGCGGAAGAACTCGCCGGTGCCCACGAAGTCCTGCCAGCGGGCGAGCACCTCGCCGCGCAGCAGGGTGCCGTCCGAGGTGGCCTGGTGGACGGTGTCCACGGCGCGTTCGGCGGCGTCGTCCACGATCCGCCGCAGGCGGGCCGCGGCCTCGTGCTGGGCCTGCTCGGCCCCGGCGAGGGCCTCCACACGGTCGGCGAGCTGGGCGAGCACGCCGTCCACGGTGCGGCGGGCGACGTCGGCCCGGGCCTGGGCGTCCTCGGCCAGGCCCGTGAGCCAGGAGCGCAGGCCGGCCACGTGCTCCTCGGGCAGGAGCCCACGCTCGTCGAAGCGGGTCTCCGGGATCACGTGCACGCGGGCCTCGGGCAGGCCGTGCTCGCGGAGCATGCGCTCGAGGTCCGCGGTGACGGCCTCGGCGGCGCCTTCGGGAACCCGGCCGAGCACCACGGCCACGGTGATGTCCCGGGCGGCGGCCTCGTCGAGCAGGCGCCAGGGGACGGCGTCGGCGTAGCGGTGGGCGGTGGTGGTGAAGATCCACAGGTCCGCGGCCTCGAGCAGTTGGCGGGCCAACGCCCGGTTCTGGTCGGCCACCGAGTCGATGTCCGGGGCGTCGACGAGTGCGATGCCGGCGGGCAGGGCGGGCTCGGCCACGAGTGCGACCGTGTCCATCGCGGAGCCGTCCGGCTCCACGGGGCCGGAGGCGGCGGTGCGGTGCACGGTGACCCGGGCAAGGTCCGGGAGCACGCGCGGCCCGGTGAACCAGTGGGCGTCCTCGGGGTGGTGCAGCAGCAGCGGCTGGCGCGTGGTGGGGCGCAGCGCCGAGGAGCGGGAGATCTCGTGGCCGACGAGTGCGTTCACGAGCGTGGACTTGCCGGCGCCGGTGGAGCCGCCGACGACGGCCAGCAGCGGGGCGTCGAGGGAGTCCAGGCGCGGCAGCACGTAGTCGTCCACCTGGTGGAGGGTGCGCTCGCGCTCGGCACGGTCGGCGGGCGCCGAGTCGGTCTCGAACGGCAGGTCGAGGGCGTTGACGTGGGCACGCACGCGGCGCACGGCCGTGTCGACGCCCAGCTCGGTGACGTTCTGTTCGTGGTGTGACACGTCCGTCATCGTCTCATGGCGGGGGCGGGCACGGCCGTCGGCGGCGGGGCGAGGGCTGCGAGGAGGGGGCTGAGACGACGAGAGCCCGGTCCGTGTGGACCGGGCTCTCGTTACTCGGTGGTGACCCCAGCGGGATTTGAACCCGCGTTACCGCCGTGAGAGGGCGGCGTACTAGGCCGCTATACGATGGGGCCGAGTCGGCAGGGCGCCTGCCCTGCTCCTGTCCGTTCCGCGCCTGCGCGCCGATCGGACTCGGAAAGCATACCCACCCCTCGGCGGGGATGCAAATCGACCACTCCCCCGCCTGCGGCGGGGCCGACAGGAGCGGGGAAACCCGGAGAGACGACAAGAGCCCGGTCCATCAGGACCGGGCTCTTGTGCTCACTGTGACCCCAGCGGGATTTGAACCCGCGTTACCGCCGTGAGAGGGCGGCGTACTAGGCCGCTATACGATGGGGCCGTATCCACTCCGTGAAGGAGCGACCGTAGAAGCCTATCAGGCTCCCGGCGTCCTGCGCGCGCCGCCTCCAGAGGAGAAGCACCGATGCAGGACCGCTGGGGTACCAGGACTCGAACCTAGAATGACGGTACCAGAAACCGTTGTGTTGCCAATTACACCATACCCCAATGCAATTCAGCTGAACTGAATTCCATCGTGCTGTTCACGAATCTGTGTTCCCGGGCTTTCCCGGCAACGAGTAAGAACTCTACCCCATCTCCTCGCGCGATGCCAAATCGGCGTCCCACCAGGCCGTGAGGGCCCCGAGACCGGCCACCTGCCATGCCGCCGCCTCGGGCTCCCAGACCGGCCGGCCGGCGTCGGGCAGTCCGCGCCGCAGCCACACCGGCACCAGCCCCGCCGCTGCCGCCCCACGCACATCGTGGGTCAGGCTGTCCCCCACGCAGGCCACCTGCGCCGGGGCGAGGTCGAGCCGGCGGCAGGCCTCCAGGAACGGGGCCGGGTCCGGCTTGGGGGCGCCCGCGGTGTCCGAACCGACGAGCACGCGCACGTCCGTCAGCCCGATCGTGTCCGCCTTGCCCCTCTGGTAGGCCTCCACGTTGTTCGTGATGATCCCCACGGCCACGCCCCGCCGGCGCAGGGCCTCCAGGGTGGGGGCGACGTCCTCGAACAGGGCCCAGTGGGAGCGCACCTCGGCCTCGTAGGCGTCGGTCCACAGCTCCGGTCGGGGCACCGCCAGCGCCTCGGGTGCCCCGAGCTGCGTGAGCGCGTCCCGGGCCCGGGCCAGCCGCTGGCCCGTGAAGTCCGTCTCCCCCGCCACATACCGCTGGTAGTGCCCGGCGACGTCCGCGGCGAAGTGGTGGGCGGCGTCGTCGAACCGCCGGCTCCCGACGTCCGGCGCCTGCGGCCACTGGCGGCGCACCGTGGCCGTGAAGGCGGCCAGCTGGGCGGTGCGCAGGTCCAGGAGGGTGTCGTCGAGGTCGAACAGGACCCCCTCCACGCGCGGCGCGGAGGGGGTCCCGGGGTGGTGCGTCACGGTGTGCGCGGCCAGCTCAGGCCACGCCCTGCTCCGAGGCGAAGCGGTCCAGGCGGGCCAGCGCGGCGTCCCGGCCGAGGATCTCGAGGGACTCGAACAGCGGCGGGGAGACCTTCTTGCCGGTCACCGCCACACGCACCGGGCCGAACGCCTGGCGCGGCTTCAGCTCCAGGCCCTCCACGAGGGCCGCGCGCAGGGCCTGCTCGATGCGCTCGGTGGTGAACCCGTCGGCCGGCAGCTCCGCGAGGGCCGTGCGGGCGGCGGCCACCGCCGCGCCCAGGTCCGCGGGCATGCCCTTGAGGGCGCCCTCGGCGGTGGCGATCTCGGCGTCCGGGGTGAACAGGAAGGCGAGCATGTCCACGGCCTCGCCCAGCAGGGCCACGCGCTCCTGCACGAGCGGGGCGGCGGCGTCGAGGATCTCGGCCTGACGCTCGGTGAGCTCCTCGCTCACCAGGCCGGCGGCGCGCAGGTACGGCACCAGGCGGTCGCGGAAGTCGGCGGGCTCGAGCATGCGGATGTGCGTGCCGTTGATGGCCACGGCCTTCTTCTCGTCGAAGCGGGCCGGGTTGGCCAGCACCTTGTGGACGTCGAAGTGCTCCACGAACTGCTCGGGGGTGAAGATGTCCTCGTCCGCGGAGAGCGACCAGCCCAGCAGCGCCAGGTAGTTCAGCAGCCCCTCCGGGATGAAGCCGTGCTCGCGGTGCAGGAACAGGTTGGACTGCGGGTCGCGCTTGGAGAGCTTCTTGTTGCCCTCGCCCATGACGTAGGGCAGGTGCCCGAACACGGGCATGTACGCGGCCACGCCGATCGCGTGCAGCGCCCGGTACAGGGCGATCTGCCGCGGCGTGGAGGAGAGCAGGTCCTCGCCGCGCAGCACATGGGTGATGCCCATGAGCGCGTCGTCCACCGGGTTGACCAGGGTGTACAGCGGAGAGCCGTCCGCACGGACCACCACGAAGTCCGGCACGGAGCCGGCCTTGAAGGTGATCTCCCCGCGCACCAGGTCCGTGAAGGTGATGTCCGTATCCGGCATGCGCAGGCGCCAGACGGGCTGGCGGCCCTCGGCCTCGAACGCGGCGATCTGCTCGTCGGTGAGGTCGCGGTCGAAGCCGTCGTAGCCGAGCTTGGGGTCGCGCCCGGCGGCGCGGTGGCGGGCCTCGGTCTCCTCCAGCGTGGAGTAGGAGGGGTAGATGTGCCCACCGGCCTTGAGCTTGTCGATCACCTCGGCGTAGATCTCCCCGCGCTGGGACTGCCGGTACGGCTCGTGCGGGCCGCCGACCTCCACGCCCTCGTCCCAGTCGATCCCGAGCCAGCGCATGGCCTCGAGCAGCTGCTGATAGGACTCCTCCGAGTCCCGCTTGGCATCCGTGTCCTCGATGCGGAAGATCAGCTTCCCGCCGGTGTGGCGGGCCCAGCCCCAGTTGAACAGCGCGGTCCGGATCAGGCCCACGTGCGGGGTGCCGGTCGGCGAGGGGCAGAACCGGACGCGCACGGGGGTGCCGGCGTCCACCTGGGGGACGTCGGTGAAGGGTGCGGGGGCGTTCTCGGCCGCGGTGGACTCGGAGGCGGGGGCGGTGGGCTCAGTCATGGTGTCACCGAGTCTACGCGGGAGCCCGGACACGACGACGGCGACACCCCCGCACGGGGAGGGCCGCCGTCGTCGTGGGTCGGGGGTGTCAGCGGCGCAGGTGGGTGAGCAGGGTGCCGATGCCCTCCACCTCGCACTCCACGCGCTGGCCGGCGTCCACGACGCCGGCGCCGGAGGGGGTGCCGGTGAGGATGACGTCCCCGGGCAGGAGGGTGAACGCCTCGGACACTGCGGCGACGATCTCCCTGACACCGAAGACCATGTCCGCGGTGGTGCCGTCCTGCCGGAGCTCGCCGTCCACCCGGGAGCGCACGGCCAGGCCGCCGGCGGCCTCGACGTCCAGCTCCGCCTCGATCCATGGGCCCAGCGGGCAGGCACCGTCGAAGCCCTTGGCGCGGGCCCACTGCATGTCGGTGCGCTGGGCGTCGCGGGCGGTGAGGTCGTTGGCCACGGTGTAGCCGAAGACGACATCGTCCACCCGGGAGACGGGCACGTCCTTGCAGATGGTGCCGATCACCACGGCCAGCTCGGCCTCGAAGGCGACCTCGTCCGACCAGCTCGGCAGGGTGACCGGCTCATAGGGGCCGACCACCGCAGTGTTGGGCTTGAGGAAGAGCTGGGGCGAGGTGGGCACCTCGTTGCCGAGCTCCTTGGCGTGGTCAGCCCAGTTGCGGCCGACGCCCACGATCTTGGAGCGCGGGATGATCGGCGCGACCAGCCGCACGTCCTCGAGCCGGTGGGTGGTGCCGGTGGGCTGGATCCCGTGGAAGAACGGGTCCCCCTGCAGGGCGGTGATGCTCAGCTCGGAGAGGTCGGCGTCCGCCGGGCCCTCCACGATGCCGTAGGTCGGTTCGGCCTGGTCCACGAAACGGGCGATGCGCATGGGGGCCAGCGTAGTCGCCGGGACGCCGCGGGGGCGGCGGACGACGACGGCCCGTCGCCCACGCGTGCGGGGGACGACGGCCCGCCGCCCGCGGGTGCGGGCGACGGGCCGTCGTCGGGAGGCTCAGCAGCAGCGGCTGCCGGGGTTCGCATCCTGGCGGGCGTACTCGGAACGCCAGAACTGCCGCTCGGTCATGGGGGCCTCGTCAGGGTGGTGAGCCCGGTGGTGGGCCAGGTAGGCGTCGTACTTCGCCTCCCCGGTGAGCTGACGCACCCACCACCGGGCCGAGCGCCAGGCCCGACGCGCGGGCGAGACCTGCGCGGGGCAGGCTCCGGCCGGCGTCAGGCCCTCAGCAGCACGCATGTCAGTGGCCCCGCACCGGCTGCTTCTCGGCCGGCAGCGCATCCCACTGGGCCTGCAGCTCCTTCTCCTCCGGCGTGGCGAACAGGCCGGCCGGGGCGAAGCGCCGCGAGGGCACGTACGGGTCCTGATGGTCCACGACCTCCGTCGAGCGGAAGGCGCGCACCGTGGCCGCCAGCGCCGTGGCGATCACGATCAGCGCGAGCACGAAGAACACCACGGACAGGGTGCCCTGGATGAAGGTGTTGCGGACCACGGCCTCCATGGCCGGCACAGACCGCGCCGCACCGAAGCTCGTCTGCCCCGCAGCCAGGGCGTCCTGGAACGCGCGGTGCTGTGCCCAGTAGCCCACGGCCGGCACCGGGGAGAAGATCTTCTGCAGGCTCGCCACCGTGGTCACCACGGTGATGAAGGCCAGCGGCAGGGCAACGATCCACAGGCCGCGGAAGTGACGGCGCCGGGCCACAATCGCCAGCACCACCGCCAGAGCGATCGAGGCCAACAGCTGGTTGGCGATGCCGAACAGCGGGAACAGCGTGTTGATGCCGCCCAGCGGGTCGGTGACGCCCATGATCAGCACCGCACCCCACGCGGCCACCATGATGGCCGTGCACAGCCACGCGCCCGGCCGCCAGTTGACGTCCCGGAAGCGGGGGAACACGTTGCCCAGGGAGTCCTGCAGCATGAAGCGGGCCACACGGGTGCCGGCATCCACCGCGGTGAGGATGAACAGCGCTTCGAACATGATGGCGAAGTGGTACCAGAAGCCCATCATCTGCTCACCGCCGATGAGCTGGCCCATGATCATGGACAGGCCCACCGCGAGGGTCGGGGCACCGCCGGTGCGGGAGACCACCGTATCCTCCCCCACCAGGGCGGCCAGCCCGGAGAGGTCCTGCGCGGAGATGTCCACACCGGCCAGGCCGAGGGACATCACCCACGTGGCCGCGGACTCCGGGGTGCCGCCGGTGAGGGCGGCCGGGGAGTTCATGGCGAAGTAGATGCCGCGGTCCAGGGTGACAGCCGCCACCAGCGCCATGATCGCCACGAAGGCCTCCATGAGCATGCCGCCGTAGCCGATGAACCGAGTCTGCCGCTCCTTCTCCACCATCTTCGGGGTGGTGCCGGAGGAGATCAGCGCATGGAAGCCGGAGAGGGCGCCGCACGCGATGGTCACGAACAGGAACGGGAACAGCGAGCCCGCCCACACGGGACCGGTCTGACCGCCGGCGAACTCGGAGAACGCCGGGGCGGTGATCTGCGGCTGCACGATCACGATGGCGACCGCCAGGCCGGCAATCACGCCGATCTTCATGAACGTGGACAGGTAGTCGCGCGGGGCCAGCAGCAGCCACACCGGCAGGACGGCGGCCACGAAGCCGTAGATGATCACGCCCCAGGCGATGGCGGTGCGGTCCAGGGTGAACATCGCCACACCCCAGTCCGTCTCGGCGATCCAGCCGCCGCCGACGATCGCGGCGATCAGCAGGACGAAGCCGATCAGGGAGACCTCGGTGATCCGGCCCGGGCGCAGGTAGCGCAGGTACACGCCCATGAACAGGGCGATCGGGATGGTCATGGCCACGGAGAACACGCCCCACGGGGACTCGCCCAGGGCGTTCACCACCACGAGCGCGAGGATCGCGGTGATGATCACCATGATCAGCAGCGTCGCGATGATCGCGGCGGTGCCGCCCACCCGGCCGAGCTCGTCCCGGGCCATCTGGCCCAGGGACCGGCCGCCGCGGCGCATGGAGAAGAACAGCACCAGGTAGTCCTGCACGGCGCCGGCGAGGATCACACCGACGATGATCCACACGGTGCCCGGCAGGTAGCCCATCTGGGCGGCCAGCACGGGGCCCACGAGCGGGCCGGCGCCGGCGATGGCCGCGAAGTGGTGGCCGTAGAGCACGCGACGGTCCGTGGGCACGTAGTCTCGGCCGTCGCCCCGGTACTCGGCCGGGGTGGCGCGGGTGTCGTCCGGGCGGACGATCATCCGCTCCACGTACTTCGAGTAGAAGCGGTAGCCGATCAGGAAGGTGGACACCGCGGCGAAGACGAACCAGATCGCGTTGATGGTCTCCCCGCGGTGCAGGGCCAGCGTGGTCCAGGCGACGCCGCCGAGCAGGGCGATCGCGGTCCAGACGCCGATAGTCAGGGGCGTCCAGCGCGGACGCTCCTCGGCCTCGGTCGGAGGCAGGTCCTCCGGGTGGGTGTGCAGGCGGTCGACGGGGGGATCGACCGGCTCGCCCGCAGTGGGCGAGTGACGGTGTGAGCTCATGAGAACTCCGTTCACGAGACGATGACAGGACCGGGCCAGTGTCTCATGCGTCACACCCCTACGGGGGCCACATCACATAATGTGGCCCCCGTCGCGTGTCGTTCCGGGCTGTTCGGCGCCGGGCGCAGTCTCAGGCGAGGCGGTGCAGCCAGCCGTGCCGGTCCTCGACCTTGCCGGTCTGGATGCCCTCGAGCTCCGCGCGGATCCGCAGCGTCACGTCGGTGCCGCCAGCGGACTCGATCACGTCATCACCGTCGAGCAGACGCCCGATGGGGGTGACCACCGCTGCGGTGCCGCACGCGAACACCTCGGTGATCTCGCCCGAGCGCACACCCTCGGCCCACTCGGCCAGGGTCACACGGCGCTCCTCCACGGTCAGGCCCATGTCCCGGCCGAGCTGCAGGATGGACGAGCGGGTGACGCCCTCGAGGATGGTGCCGGTCAGCTCGGGGGTGACCAGGCGGCCGTCCTTGAACACGAAGAACACGTTCATGCCACCGAGCTCCTCGATCGCGTCCTCGCGCTCGTGGTCCAGGAACACCACCTGGTTCGCGCCCTGGGCCGCGGCCTGGAGCTGCGGCAGCATCGAGGCGGCGTAGTTGCCGCCGCACTTGGCGGCACCGGTGCCGCCGCGGCCGGCACGGGCGTACTCGCGGGAGACCCAGATGGTCACGGGCTTGAGCTCGCCGCCGAAGTAGTTGCCGGCGGGCGAGGCGATCACCATGTAGCGGACCTCCTTGGCGGGCCGGACGCCAAGGAACGCCTCGGTGGCGATCATGAACGGGCGCAGGTACAGGGACTGGCCGTCACCGGAGGGCACCCAGTCCTTGTCGGCCTCCACGAGCGCTTCGAGGGAGCCCAGGAACAGCTCCTCGGGCAGCTCCGGCAGGGCCAGACGGCGAGCGGAGCGGTTCAGCCGGGCCGCGTTGACCTCGGGGCGGAACGTCCACACCGAGCCGTCGGCGTGGCGGTAGGCCTTGAGGCCCTCGAAGATCTCCTGCGCGTAGTGCAGCACGGAGGTGGCCGGGTCCAGAGTCAGCGGACCGTAGGGCTCCACGCGGGCGTCGTGCCACGTGCCGCCGTCCTCGGACCAGGTCCAGTCGATCGAGACCATGTGGTCCGTGAAGGCGTCGCCGAAGCCGGGGTTCTCCAGGATCTCGGCACGCTTCTCATCGGCCAGCGGGGACAGGTGCGGCTGGCGGGCGAACGTGGGGGTGTTCACGGGGACATCTCTCCTTCGGGAGGGCCTCGGCGCCGCGGGGCGTCCGGACCGGGGCGGGGGTGGGAACATCCTAGGGGGTGCCGATCACGTGCCGGGGGCACATGACCGGCCGGCTATCACAGGCGGGCGACGACGTCGGCCCCCACCTCGGCGGTGGCCACGGGCCCGGCGCCGCGGGAGGCCAGGTGGGCCCACACCGCCGAGCGCACACGCGCGGCGGCGGACGCCTCGCCGACGTGCTCCAGCAGCAGGGCCGCCGAGAGGATCGCCGCGGTCGGGTCCGCGAGCCCCTGCCCGGCGATGTCCGGGGCGGAGCCGTGGACCGGCTCGAACATGGACGGCGCGGTGCCGTCCACGTTGATGCTGCCGGAGGCGGCCAGGCCGATGCCGCCGGTCACGGCCGCGGCCAGGTCCGTGAGGATGTCCCCGAACAGGTTGTCCGTGACGATCACGTCGAACCGGCCCGGGTCCGTGGTGAGGAAGATCGTGGCGGCGTCCACGTGCAGGTAGTCCCAGGCCACCTCGGGGAACCCGGCGGACACCTCCTCCACGGTGCGCCGCCACAGGTGCCCGGCATGCACGAGCACGTTGTGCTTGTGCACGAGCGTCAGGCGCCGGCGTCGGGTGGCGGCCGCGCGGCGGAAGGCGTCCTCCACCACCCGGCGCACCCCGTGGGCGGTGTTCACGGACACCTCAGTGGCGATCTCGTGCGCGGTCCCCTCGCGGAGCACGCCGCCGTTGCCCGCGTAGGGGCCCTCGGTGCCCTCGCGGACCACGGTGACGTCGATCCCGCCCGGCTCGGCCAGCGGACTGACGGCCCCGGGCAGCAGCCGGGACGGGCGCAGGTTCACGGCGTGGTCCAGGGCGAAGCGCAGACGCAGCAGGATCCCGCGCTCGATCAGCCCCGAGGGGATCCGTTCGTCCCCGGGGGCCGCGCCGACGGCCCCGAAGAGGATCGCCTCGTGCCCGCGCAGGGCCTCGAGGGTCTCGTCTGTGAGCACCTCGCCGGTGGCCAGCCAGTGCTCCGCGCCCAGCGCGTACGGGGTGAGCCGGGCGGCCGGGCGGCCCTCCGCGGCCAGGGCCGCCTGCAGCACGGTGACGGCCTGCTCCGTCACCTCCGGTCCGATGCCGTCACCGCCGATGACGGCGAGGTCGAGGGGCTCGGTGCTCGTGCGGTCCACGGTCCGTGTGCTCTGCGTCATGGAGCCCAGGCTAGGAGCCCGCCCGGGCCGGGCTGCCTCAGGCGGCCCGGCGTCTCACTCTGCGGACTCCTCGTGGCGCGGGAACACACCGGTCGGGGCGGGCAGGGGCGTGCC
This sequence comes from Micrococcus sp., assembly GCF_034179925.1. Lineage (GTDB taxonomy): Bacteria > Actinomycetota > Actinomycetes > Actinomycetales > Micrococcaceae > Micrococcus. Next base: position 42,228 of record NZ_JAXFPG010000037.1, read on the forward strand.
CGGCACCAGGTCCGCCGTGAAGGCCGCGAAGGAGCGGGCGCCCGAGCCCGAGGCACCGGTGCGGCCGGCGTCGCCCTCGGCGGGCACGCCCAGCAGGTCCAGCAGGCGGGTGGCCGAGCCGGGCATCACCGGCTGCACCAGCAGCGCCACCCGGCGCACGGCCTGCAGCGTCACATACAGCACGGTGCGCATGCGCGGCTCGTCGGTCTTTCGGAGCACCCATGGAGCCTGGTCGGCGAAGTACGCATTGACCTCCCCGAGCACCCGCCAGGTCTCCTCCAGCGCACCGTGGAAGTCCTGCACCGCGTAGGCCTCCCGGCTGCGCTCCAGGAGGGCGTCCACCTGGGCGAGGATCGCGCGGTCGGCGTCGGTGAACTCGCCCGGCTCCGGCACGGCGGCACCGCAGTTCTTGGCCACCATGGACAGCGAGCGCTGGGCGAGGTTGCCCAGGTTGTTCGCCAGGTCCGCGTTCTTGCGCCCGACGACGGCCTCATGGCTGTACGAGCCGTCCGCGCCGAACGGGAACTCCCGCAGCAGGAAGAAGCGGACCGCGTCCAGGCCGTAACGGGCCACCCAGTCCCGGGGGTGCACCACATTGCCCAGCGACTTGGACATCTTCTCGCCGTTGTTGTTGAGGAAGCCGTGGATCATCACGCGCCGGGGCAGCTCGAGCCCCGCGGACATCAGGAACGCGGGCCAGAACACGCAGTGGAAGCGGGAGATGTCCTTGCCGATCACGTGCACGTCCGCGGGCCAGTACCGCGCGAAGGCCGCCGGGTCGGTCTCCGGCCAGCCGACGCCGGTGAGGTAGTTGGCCAGCGCGTCCACCCACACGTACATCACGTGATTCCGGCGGGCCTGGGCGTCCTCCGCCCGCGGATCGGCGGCCTCCGGCAGGGGCACACCCCAGTCGAAGGAGGTGCGGGAGATGGATAGGTCCTCCAGACCGCCCTCCACGAACCGGATGACCTCGTTGAAGCGGGAGCGCGGGGCCGCGAAGTCGGGGTTCTCCCGGTACATCGCCAGCAGGGGCTCCTGGTAGCGGGAGAGCCGGAAGAAGTAGGACTCCTCCTCCGTCCAGGTGACCTCGGTGCCGGTCTCCACGGCGTACCGGCGCCCGTCCTCGCGGACCTCGGTCTCGTCCTCGGTGAAGAAGCGTTCATCACGCACGGAGTACCAGCCGGCGTAGCGGTCGAGGTAGATGTCTCCGTTGGCCTCCATGCGGCGCCACAGCTCCTGGGCGGTGGCGTGGTGGTCGGCGTCGGTGGTGCGGATGAAGCGGTCATAGGAGACGTCCAGGACCTGGTCGTCCATCGCCTTGAAGGCCCCGGAGTTCCGGGTGGCCAGCTCCATCGGAGTGACGCCCTCGCGCTCGGCGGTCTGGGCCATCTTCTGGCCGTGCTCGTCCGTGCCGGTCAGGAAGCGCACGTCCCGTCCGTCCAGGCGCATGAAGCGGGCCAGGGCGTCGGCGCCCACCATCTCGTAGGCATGGCCGATGTGCGGCTCGCCGTTGGGGTAGTGGATCGCAGTGGTCAGGTAGTACGGGGCGCGGTCGTCGGTCACGGGCCTGAGTCTAATGGCGGGTGGCCCGGCAAGCGGCGTCGTACACCTCGAGCATGGCGGCGGTCTGGGTGGACTGCCGGAACGCGGTGCCCGGGGCGCGCACGCCGTGCTCGCCCGCAGTGGCGCCGGCGGCGTCGTCGAGCACGGCCGCCAGGGCCTGCGCCCCCCGTTCGGGGGCCTGCCACACCCGTGCCGAGGCGGGCAGCTCGGCGGCGATCCGTTCATCGCACACCACCACAGGGGTGCCGAGGGCGACGGCCTCGGCCACGGTCATGCCCTGGGTCTCGAACCCCACGGAGGTCTGCACGAGTGCGTGCGCCCCGGCGATCGCCGTGAGCATGCCCTCGTAGGGCACTCGCCCGCGCAGCCGCACCCGGTGCTCCAGTCCGAGCCGGCGCACCGCGGCGGCGACCTGCTCGCGCAGCGGGCCGTCCCCGTAGAGGTCCACCGCGGCCGGCTCCCGCATGGCGGCCACCGCCTCGAGGAACTCCAGGGGCCGCTTCTCCGCACTCAGCCGGCCCGACCACACGAACGTGGTGCGTTCGGCCAGGGGCACGGCGCCGATGCCGTCCAGCACGCGGTCGGCGACGCCGTTGGCCACCACTGTGACCTCCTCAGCCACCCCATGGGCGCGCAGGTCCGCGGCGAAGTGAGCGCTCGGGGCCACCACCTGCCGGGCCTGCTCGGCGATCCGTCCCAGGTGGCGCCAGGGGTCCAGGGCCGGGCGACGGCGCACCCCGAGCACGTGATCCATCGCCCCGGAGACGGCGGCCGTCACCGCAGGCACGCCCAGCCGGGCCGCCGGGCCCAGCACCGCGGCCAGTCCCACGGCGAGGTTGTTGTGGAAGGTCACCACCACCGGAAGCCCCCGGTGCCGGGCGTGGAACAGGGCATGCGCGGCCCCCCAGTAGTCACCCTGGACGTGCACGAGGTCGACGCCGCCGCGCGCGTCGATCTGCCGGCTCACGCGCCGGGCGGCACGCCGGGTGAGGGACCCGGTCCGGTACTCCTGGCCGGGCAGGCCCACCCCGGGGATCGGCACGGTGGCTGCGGCGTGGGGCCCCGGATGCGGACCGGGGGCGAGGAAGAGCACCTCATGCCCGGCGCGGGCGAGCTCCTCGGCCTGGAGCACCGCGGACTGCTGGGCCCCGCCCAGGGAGTCCGCCGGCTGGTCGAGGCTGATCAGGATGCGCATGCCCACCACACTATCGACGCGACAGCACCGCCCCCGCGCCGCAGCGGCGTCGGGGGCGGTGCCGGGGTGCGCGGGGCCTCACTCGGAGAGGTCGACCTCCGCGGCGCGGGAGGCGCCGATCACGTCGCCGAGGGCCTCGACGGTGCCCGGGCGCAGGCCGGCGTCGAGGGTGAGCACCGCGAGCGCCTGGCTCTGGTCGTCACGGGAGACGTCCATGCCGGCGATGTTCACCCCCTGCACACCCAGGGCCTGGCCGAGGGAGCCGACCACGCCGGGGCGGTCTGCGTAGGTGAACACGAGCAGGTGGTCGGTGAGAGCCACCTCCACCTCGTAGGCGTCTACGGCCACGAGCTTCTCCACCTGGCGACGGCCGGTGAGGGCGCCGGTCACGGAGGTGCGCACGCCGTGGGAGGTGACGGCGCTGACGCTCACAGTGCTGCGGTAGGACTCGGAGACCTCGGTGGTGGTGAGGGTGGTCTCCACACCGCGCTGCTCGGCCAGGACGGGGGCATTCACGTAGGAGACCTGGTCCGAGACGATGTCCGTGAACACGCCCTTCAGGGCGGCCAGGCGCATGACGGAGACGTCGTGGGCGGCGAGCTCGCCGGCGACCTCCACCTCCACGGCGGCCAGCGGATCCTCGCCGACCAGGGCGCTGAGCACACGGCCGAGGTGCTCGGCCAGGGGCAGGGCCGGGCGCACATCCTCATGGATGATGCCGCCGGCCACGTTCACGGCGTCCGGGACGAGCTCACCGGCCAGGGCCAGGCGCACGGACTTGGCCACGGCCACACCCGCCTTCTCCTGGGCCTCGGCGGTGGAGGCGCCCAGGTGGGGGGTGACGACGGCGTTGTCGTGGCGGAAGAACGCCAGGTCCGTGGCGGGCTCGGAGGAGAACACGTCTACGCCGGCACCGGCGATCGCCCCGGACTCGAGGGCGCGGTCGAGCGCGTCCTCGTCGATCAGGCCGCCGCGGGCGACGTTCACCACGAAGGCGGTGTTCTTCATGAGGGCGAACTGGTCGTCCGAGATCATCCCGAGGGTCTCGGGGGTCTTGGGCATGTGGATGGTGATGAAGTCCGCCTGGGCGAGCAGCTCGTCGAGCTCGACGAGGGTGGCGCCGAGCTGCTGGGCGCGGGCCGCAGCGATGTAGGGGTCGTAGGCGAGCACCTGCATGCCGAAGGCCTTCATGCGCTCGGCTACGAGGGCACCGATGCGGCCGAGGCCGATCACGCCGAGCTTCTTCTCGAACAGCTCCACACCGGCGTACTTGGAGCGCTTCCACTCCCCCGCCTTGAGGGCGCGGTTGGCCGGGGCGATGTTGCGGGCGGCGTTGAGGATGTGGCCGCAGGTGAGCTCGGCGGCGGAGACGATGTTCGAGGTGGGCGCGTTGACCACCATGACGCCGGCGGAGGTGGCTGCGGGCACGTCCACGTTGTCCAGGCCGACGCCGGCGCGGGCGATGACCTTCAGGCCGCGGGCGGCGGAGATCGCCTCGGCATCCATCTGGGTGGCGGAGCGGACGAGCACGGCGTCCGCGCCGGGCAGGTCGGCGAGCAGGCGGGCGCGGTCGGCGCCGTCGGTGTGGCGGATCTCGAAGTCCGGGCCGAGAGCCTCCACGGTGGCGGGCGAAAGCTCCTCGGCGATGAGGACGACGGGCTTGGGGGTGGTCACAGGGTCCCTCCTGGGGAGCGTCGGCGGGTGGGGCGGACGCTGCAGCGACCGGCACACCCAGGCTGGGCGCATGTCTATGCGACGAGATGAATACTACTGGCCTGGACTGGGCCCGATGACACCTCACCGGCCTGTGACGACGGCTCCGGCCGGGGCGAACCCCGGAAGCAGCCCCATAGCGACGACGGCCACACCGGCCGGCCCGTGCCGCCACGTCACCGCCACCCCTCGACCACCGTGCGCGGCGGCGTCGTGGGCGCGGTGCGTGGCGGCGTCGTCGGCTCAGCGCGCGGCAACGCCCCCGCCCGTGCGCTTGAGCCACGAGAACATCTGGCGCAGCTCCCGGCCGGTCGACTCGATCGGGTGCTGCTCGGCCCGTGCACGCAGCCGGGTGAGCTCCGGGGCGCCGGCGGCCTGGTCGTCCATGAAGCTCTTCGCGAAGGCGCCGTCCTGGATGTCGGCCAACACCGCCTCCATGTTCTCCTTCACCTCCGGAGAGATCACCCGCGCACCGCCGACGTACCCGCCGAACTCTGCGGTGTCGGAGATGGCTGCGCGCTGCCCGGCCAGGCCGCCCTCCACCATGAGGTCCACGGTCATCTTGAGCTCGTGGAGCACCTCCAGGTAGGCGATCTCCGGCTGGCAGCCGGCCTCCACGAGGGTCTCGAAGCCGTACCGCACCAGCTGGGAGACGCCGCCGCAGAGCACCGCCTGCTCGCCGAACAGGCCGGACTCGGCCTCCTCACTGAAGGTGGTCCTGATGACCCCGGCACGGGTGGCGCCGATGCCCTTGGCGTAGGACAGCGCGAGGTCCTCGGCCTCACCGGAGGCGTCCTGCTCCACCGCGATCAGTGCGGGCACACCGCGGCCGGCCTCAAACTCCCGGCGCACCACCTCGCCCGGGGCCTTGGGGGACACGAGGGCCACATCCACACCGGCCGGCGGCTGGATGAAACCGAAGCGCACGCTGAAGCCGTGGGTGAAGAACAGGGCGTCGCCCTCCTGCAGGTTCGGGGCGATGTGCTGGGCGTACATCTCAGCCTGCGTCTGCTCCGGGGTGAGGAGGACCACCAGGTCCGCCTCGGCGGCGGCGGTGGCCACATCCACCACGCGCAGCCCCTCCCCCTCGGCCCTCTCCCAGTCGGAGGAGTCCTCGGGCAGGCCCACACGCACATCCACCCCCGAGTCCCGCAGCGACAGGGCCTGGGCGTGCCCCTGGGGGCCGTAGCCGATCACGGCCACGGTGCGGCCCTGGATGAGCGAGAGGTCGGCGTCGTCGTAGAGCTTCTGGGCGGTCATGGTGTTCTCCTCGGCGTGGAAGGGATCGGGGTCTGCGAGCGCCGGCCGGTCAGCGGGCCGGCGCACGGTCGGTCAGGGAACGGGGGCCGCGAGCCAGGGCGAGGGTTCCCGAACGCACCAGCTCACGGATGCCGTAGGGCTCCATCATCTCCAGGAACGCGGCGAGCTTGTCACGGGTGCCGGTCGCCTCGAAGGTCAGCGATTCCGGGCAGACGTCCACGACGTGCGCCCGGAACAGCTCGGCGGCCTGGACCACCTGGGCACGGACGGCGGCGTCCGCGCCGACCTTGACGAGCAGGTGGTCGCGCTGCACGGAGGACTCCGGCACCAGCTCCACCACCTTGATCGCATTGACCAGCTTGTTCAGCTGCTTGGTGATCTGCTCGAACTGGTGCGAGTCCGCTTCAACGACCACCGTGATCCGGGACAGCCCCGGCACCTCGGTGACACCCACGGCGAGCGAGTGGATGTTGAACGCGCGGCGGGCGAACAGGCCGGCCACCCGGGTGAGGGTGCCGGGCACGTCCTCGACGAGGACGGACAGGGTGTGATGGTCCATTCGCGCTCCCTTCCTCAGCCTTCCGTGTCCCAGTCGGGGGTCATGCCGCGGGCGATCTGAAGGGCATCGTTGCCGACGCCGGCCGGCACCATCGGCCAGACCATCGCATCCTGCGAGACCACGAAGTCCACCACCACCGGGCGGTCCGTGACCGCCAGCGCCTCGCAGATCGTCGCATCCAGATCCTCCTCGTGCTCACAGCGCAGACCCACCGCCCCGTAGGCATCGGCGAGCTTCACGAAGTCCGGGACGCGTCGCGTGCCGTGGCCGGTGTTCAGGTCCGTGTTCGAGTAGCGCCCCTCGTAGAAGAGGGTCTGCCACTGCCGCACCATGCCCAGCGAGGAGTTGTTGATCACCGCGACCTTGATCGGAATGCCCTCGATCACACAGGTCGCCAGTTCCTGGTTGGTCATCTGGAAGCAGCCGTCACCGTCGATGGCCCACACGGTCCGCTCCGGCTGGGCCACCTTCGCGCCCATGGCCGCAGGCACCGCGAACCCCATTGTGCCCAGCCCCGCCGAGGTGATCCACCGGCGCGGATGCTCATGGCAGAGAAACTGACTGGCCCACATCTGGTGCTGACCCACACCCGTGGCGTAGACGGCCTCCGGCCCGGACAGCTCTGCGAGGCGGGAGATCACCTTCTGGGGTGCGAGCAGGCCGTCGTCGGTGGGCGTCCAGCCCAGAGGGTAGGTCTGCCGGAGCCTGTCGAGCGCGGCCCACCAGGGGCCCAGATCCGTTGCGGCCGGCTCCCAGCCCGTGCCGCGCAGCTCGGCCGCCAGCGCCGGGAGGACCTCCTTGACAGAGCCGACGATGGGCACGTCCGCGAGCCGATTCTTGGAGATCTCAGCCGGGTCCACGTCCACGTGGATGACCTTCGCGCCCGGGGCGAAGGAGCCCAGATCCCCGGTGACGCGCTCGTCGAACCGGGCCCCGAGTGCGATCAGCAGGTCCGCCTGCTGGAGCGCGGCCACCGCCGGCACCGACCCGTGCATGCCGGGCATGCCCAGGTGCTGGCGGTGGGAGTCCGGGAACACCCCGCGGGCCGTGAGGGTGGTGACCACGGGCGCGCCCACCAGCTCCACGAGCTCGCGCAGCTCTAGGGCGGCATCCCCGCGGGCCACCCCGCCGCCCACGTAGAACACCGGACGCCGAGACGCGCGGATCAGCTGCGCGGCCGCTCGCACCTGGCGCGGGTGACCGTGCACCACCGGGTGATACCCGGGAAGATCCAGCCGAGGGGGCCAGACGAAGTCGGCCTCCTGCTGCTGGGCGTCCTTGGTGATGTCCACGAGCACCGGGCCAGGCCGCCCCGTGGTGGCGATGTGGAAGGCCTCCGCGAGCGCCCGCGGGATGTCCTCAGCACGGGCAACGAGCCGGGAGTGCTTGGACACCGGCATGGTCACACCCACGATGTCCGCCTCCTGGAAGGCGTCCGAGCCCATCAGGGAGGAGCCGACCTGCCCGGTGATGACCACGACAGCCTGGGAGTCCATGTGGGCGTCGGCGATCGCCGTCACCAGGTTGGTGGCCCCGGGACCGGAGGTCGCGATGGCCACACCGGGGCGGCCGGTGGCCAGATAGTAGCCCTGGGCGGCATGCCCGGCGGCCTGCTCGTGACGCACCAGCACGTGGCGGATGCGCGCGGAGTCCAGCAACGGGTCATAGGTGGGCAGGATGGCCCCGCCAGGCAGACCGAAGACGTCAGTGACCCCCAGTTCCTCGAGCGAGCGCACGATCGCCGCCGAGCCGGTCATGCGGGTGGGCGGGACGACCGTGGCGGGCCCGGGGACGCGGGGCTCGACGGTTTCGGGACGAGCCGTGCCGGAAGCTCGGGGGGTCGTGATCATGGTGCACCTCGCTTGCGGTCGGTTCGCTGCGGCCCGGTCGCGGGGGCCGGGCCCTGGGCCAGGCTCACCGGGCACGGCAGGGGCGGGAGCTCGGAGCGGGCCGGGAGTGGCTGGACCGGAGGTGGGAACCCGGCCTCCGATGCCCGGGGAACCGAGCCCTCTGGGAAGCCCAGCTCTCCGGGAAGCCCGGCTCTCTGGGGAGCCCGGGCCTCGGAGGGGAATCTGTGGCCTCGGGATGGGAACCAGTATGGGGCCGGTGCCGGGGGCCCTCCACTCCTGGTCGACGGATGTCGGGATTCCGGGCTCCGGGTCCGGGCCCAGCCGCCCGAGGAGCTGCAGCATGCGGCGGGCCGCATGGTCGAGGGGGCAGGGGTGCCCTGCGGTGGCCCGCTTCTCAGATCTGCCGCCGTGCAGGCCGGGCGCGTACGGTGGCCGGCATGGACTCCCCCACCCTGCAGCGCCGGCTCCGGTCGGACTTCGACGCCCGGGTCTTCAACCACGGCGACTACAACGTCGTGTACGGGCAGCCCTCGGGGGGTTCAGCGCCGCTGGTCATCGGCTACCGGCATGCGCCGCTCGAGATGGTCCTGTGCCCGCTGGAGCTCTCGCCCGAGCCCGGCCAGACCCCGGCTCCGCCGGTGAGCGTGGCCCTGGACAATGTGGCCACCCTCGCGGACACCGGCTCCGGCTACCAGGTGGAGACCGTCACCGGGTTCCGCACCTGGTTCGAGGTGACCGAGCACGCCGTGGTGCCCGTGGGCGCGCAGACGGAGGACGGCACCGCCCACCTGGACCAATCCACCGACGCCCCGGACTTCCACCAGTTCATGACGGCGTTCATGGACGAGCTGGACCGTCTCTACGCCGAGCCGACGGCGCCGATCGCCACGGCCGAGGGCACAGCTCCAGCGGACGGCTGAGACCTTCAGCGGAGGGCCCGGAGTGGCCCGGAGGGAGGCCGTGGTGGCCCCGATTTGCATCTGGGCGAAACACCCTGCTAGAGTTTCTCCTCGTTGCACGGCGCACCGGAGAACCACCGGAACGCCACGCGGCACCTGCACCTCTAGCTCAATTGGCAGAGCATCTGACTCTTAATCAGCAGGTTCCGGGTTCAAGTCCCGGGGGGTGCACCAGATGCAGGCCCCCTTGCCCCCAGTGGTGAGGGGGCCTGCGGCGTTCTCGCCTGCGATTCCTCTCCCGGAGGTCCTCCCGTGCGCCCAGCCGACGCCACGGCCTAGTGTGGGGCCATGACCGACACCTCCGTTCCCCGGCGTCTCGCCCCCGGCGACCTCGCCCCCGACTTCACCCTGCAGGACCAGGACGGCCGGCCCGTGTCCCTGCGCGATGCGGCCGGCAGCAGCACGATCGTCTACTTCTACCCTGCCGCTTCCACCCCCGGGTGCACCACTCAGGCCTGCGACTTCCGGGACAGCCTGGCCTCCCTGATGGCCGCCGGCTACCGCGTGCTGGGCATCTCCCCGGACCCGATCGGCAAGCTCATCCGCTTCGCCGAGAAGGAGTCCCTGACCTTCCCGCTGCTCTCGGACGAGGACCACGCCGTGGCGGAGGCCTACGGCGCGTGGGGGGAGAAGAAGAACTACGGGCGCACCTACGAGGGCCTGATCCGCTCCACCGTGGTGGTCGGCCCCGACGGCCGCGTGACCCTGGCCCAGTACAACGTCAAGGCCACCGGGCACGTGGGACGCCTGCGCGCCGCCCTCGGCATCGAGAACTGATCCGGCACGCCCCGCCCACCCGCGCGTCGGGATAGGATCGGGACTCGCCCCGTGCGCGGGGCACGCGGGCGTGGCGGAACTGGTAGACGCGCTGGATTTAGGTTCCAGTGTCCTGGACGTGGGGGTTCGAGTCCCCCCGCCCGCACCCCTCGGGGCGGCCCCGCCAGGCCGCCCCAGCGCTCCATCCCCAGCGCCCCACCCCCCGCTCTCACTGAGCAGCCCCACCGAACCTGGAGGAGCCCATGCAGGTCAGTCGACGCCTCCTGCTGAGCACGGGGCTGGCCGGCCTCGGCGCTGGCTTGGCCGGATGCTCCGCGCCGGACGAGGCCCCCACCTCGCCCGGCATGACGACGACGGCGGCCTCCTCCTCCGCCGGAACGCCCCCGGCGTCTCGCACCCTCGTGGTGGGCGTCCCGGGCCGACCGCTCACCCGCGACCCGTTGCACGCCTGGGATGTGGAGTCCCAGCGGGTGATCCGGCAGGTGCTCGAGCCCCTGCTCGCCGTGGACCCGGACACCGGTTCCCCCGTGCCCGGGCTGGCCGACCATGCCGAGTCCGGGAACGGACTGGTCCACACCTTCACCCTGCGCGAGGGCCTGGAGTTCAGCGACGGCAGCGCCTGTGACGCAGCCGCCGTGGTGGCCAACATCCGCCGGTGGGCCCAGACACCCCAGCCCGGCACACCCGCCGCAGCGCTCCCCTCCCCGTTCGCCGCCGCGTTCGGCGGCCACGCCGGGCAGACCGGCACCGCCTTCGCCTCCGCGGAGGCCTCCGACTCCCGCACCGTGGTGCTGCGCCTACGCCGCCGACTGCGTCACCTCCCTGCGGCGCTGAGCTCGCCCGCGTTCGGCATCGCCGCCCCCGGCTCCTGGACCCGCACTCAGCAGGAGGACGGGGTCGCCGTCGTCACCCCCCTGGGCACGGGCCCCTACCGCTGGGCCCAGCCCGAGGAGGCCGCCGAGCTCGCCGCCGCACTGACCTCCCCGGGGGCCACCACGATGCTCGTCGTCAACGGGCGCCACCGCGGCCCCGCCCCCGAGGCCGGCGCCGTGGCTGTGCGCGCCTGGGGCCGGGCCGCCACCCGTCTGCGAGAGCTGCGGCGGGACCGGGCGGACGTGATCGACGTCGTCTCCCCCGCCCAGCTGCGCCCGCTGGTGGAGTCCGGCACCCAGGTGCTCCCCCGCGACCCGCTGTCCGTGCTGTACCTAGGCATGAACCTCGGGCACCCCGTGGTGGGGCGCCAGTACGTGCGCGAGGCGATCGCCCACGCCGTGGACCGCGGCCGCCTGGCCGCCTCGGACGTGTTCCTACAGGGCACCTCCGCCGCCGAGGACCTCGTCCCGCCCGCCCTGGGGGCCCGCAACGAGGACGCCCGCCGGCACGAGCCCAACCGCGACCGCGCCCGCCAGCTGCTCGACCTCGCCGGCTACGACGGCCGGCCCCTCGAGTTCCTCTACCCCGTGGACTGCGCCTCCCCGGCCCTGCCCGAGCCGGAGCGGGTGTACGCCATGGTGGCCGCCGAGCTGGGCGAGGTGGGGATCGCCGTCGCCCCCGTGCCGGTGCCCGGGGACGAGGACTACCTCGCCGCGGTGCTCGCCCGCCCCACCCGCGCCCTGCACTTGATGGGCCGGCACGGCGTCTACCGGGACCCGCACGCCTTCCTCGAGCCGTTCGTGGGCTCGTGGCAGACCGAGACCGGGTACGACAACCCGCGGGTGCGCCAGAACCTACGCGCGGCGGCCGCCGAGCCCGACGACGACCGCCGGGGCGAGCTGTTCCGCGCCGTGGTGGCCGCGATGGCGATCGACCTGCCGGCCCTGCCGCTGGCCTACCCGATCTCCGCGCTGGCCACCGGGCGCAGGGTCATCTCCTACCCCACGTCCCCGCAGCTGGACGAGCCGTTCGCCCACATCCACCTCACCGACCGCTGAGCCTGGGCCGTGCGCGGCCCGGTAGTAGAGTGGGCGCCCAAGGCGCCGGCCTCCGGGCCACGCGAAGCCCGGGGCGCACGACACACCGGCCCACCGCCGTGGACCACCGCTGAGACGCACTCAATGTCGAGACCAGGAGCAGACCGTGTCCCCCACCTCCTCCACCACCCATGACGTCGTCCTGATCGGCGGCGGCATCATGAGCGCCACCCTCGGTGCCCTGCTCCAGCGGCTCGAGCCGACCTGGTCGATCGCCCTGTACGAGTCGCTGGACCAGGCAGGCCTGGAGTCCTCGGACCCGTGGAACAACGCCGGCACCGGCCACGCGGCGCTCTGCGAGCTCAACTACGCACCGATGGGCGGCGACGGCCGGGTCTCCACCGCCAAGGCCGTGGCCATCAACGAGCAGTTCTGGGTGTCCCGGCAGTTCTGGTCCTCCCTGGTGCAGGACGGCACCCTGACGGACCCGAAGAACTTCATCAACCCGCTGCCGCACATGTCGTTCGTGTGGGGAGACGCCCACGCCGACTACCTGCGCGCCCGCTACGAGGCACTCTCAGCGGAGCCGCTGTTCGCGCAGATGGAGCACACGGAGGACCCGGACCGCATCCGTGACTGGGCGCCCCTGCTGATGGATGGGCGCGAGCCCGGCGGCCGCCTGGCCGCCTCCCGCCACCCCGGAGGCACGGACGTCGACTTCGGCTCCCTCACCCGCCAGCTCGTGACGAGCCTGGCGGCCCGCGGTGCCGAGGTGCGCTTCGGCCACCGGGTCACGGGCCTGTCCCGCGGCACGGACGGCCGCTGGGAGGTGACCGTCCGGAACACGGCGGCCGACACCGAGCTGGTGGACCGCGCGCGCTTCGTGTTCGTGGGTGCCGGCGGCGGTGCCCTGAGCCTGCTGCAGCACTCCGGGATCCCGGAGATCAGGGGCTACGGCGGCTTCCCGGTGTCCGGGCAGTTCCTGCGCTGCACGGACGAGGCCACCGTGAACCGGCACATGGCCAAGGTGTACGGCCAGGCCGCCGTCGGCGCCCCGCCGATGTCCGTGCCGCACCTGGACACCCGGTTCGTCAACGGGCGGCGCTCGCTGCTGTTCGGCCCCTACGCCGGGTTCTCCACGAACTTCCTCAAGACCGGCTCCTACCTGGACCTGCCCCGCTCGGTGCGCGCCCACAACCTGACCACCATGCTGGACGTGGCCAAGGACAACATGGACCTCACCAAGTACCTGGTGACCGAGGTGCTGAAGTCCCGGGACCGGAAGGACGGCACCCTGCGGGAGTTCTACCCCGCGGCCGACAGCTCCGACTGGGAGCTGATCACCGCCGGCCAGCGCGTCCAGGTGATGAAGCGCAAGGGCCGCTTCGGCGGTGTCCTCCAGTTCGGCACCGAGGTGGTCAGCCACGCCGACGGCTCGATCAGCGGCCTGCTGGGCGCCTCCCCGGGTGCCTCGACGGCGGCGCCGATCATGCTCACCCTGCTGGAGCGCTGCTTCCCGGCCAAGCAGGAGCAGTGGCGTCCGGTGCTCGAGGCGCTGGTGCCCTCGTTCGGGCGCAGCCTGAACCAGGACCAGGCCCTGCTGGACGAGGTGCGCTCGGCCACCGACGCCGCGCTCAAGCTGGGCTGAGGCCTGAGGCCTGAGGCTTGAGGCTTGAGGCTTGAGGCTTGAGGCCGCACGGTCCGGCGTGCGGCCGGGGCTCACCGCCCGTCGTGCACCACGAGGCTGGAGCCGCGCCGGTGCTTGCGCACCTCCAGGCGCACGCCGATCTCCTGGCGCATGCGGTCCACGTGGGAGACGAGGCCGACGGTCCGCCCCCGTGAGCGCAGGGTGTCCACGACGCCGAGGACGTCGTCCAGGGTGTCGGCGTCCAGGGAGCCGAAGCCCTCGTCCACGAAGAGCGTGTCCAGCTCGACGCCGCCGGCGGCGGCCTGCACGGTGTCCGCCAGGCCCAGGGCGAGGGCGAGGGAGGCCATGAAGGTCTCGCCGCCTGAGAGCGTGGCGGGGTGGCGGGTCTCGTCCACGTAGTGGTCCCGGATGACCAGTTCGAGCCCCTTGGTGCCGCGTCCGCCGACGGCGTCCGAGTACTCGATGGAGTAGCGCTGGTCGGACATCCGCAGCAGCCGCTCGGTGGCGGCCGCGGCCACCTCCTCGAGCCGTCCGGCCAGCACGTAGCTGGTCAGGGGCATCTTGAGCTGGTTCTCCCCGCCGCCGCGCACGAGGTCGAGCAGTCCGCCCACCCGCCGGTGCTCCTCGATCAGCGCGGCGCTGCGTCCGAGCACCTCCTGCAGGGCCTCGCTGTGCCGCCGGACCTCGTCCACGAGGCTCTCGAGGCGGCCCACGGCCTCGGCCGTCCGCCCCGTCTCCGCCTCGGCGGCGGCCAGGGCTGCGGCGGCGGCCGCGGTCTGCTCCTCGGTGGGGGCGGCGACCCCCTCGGCGGCCAGGTCCCGGCCTCGACGGACCGCCTCCGTGGCGGCCAGCTCGGCCAGTCCGGCTTCCTCGGCGTCCCAGGCGCGGACGGCCTCGGCGTGCTCGGCGGCCTCCGCCTCCGGCAGGCGGGCCCGACGGGCGGTGCAGACGTCCGGCAGGGTCTGCTCGGCGAGGGCCGAGGCCAGGGCGGCGGCGGTCTCCTCGGCGCGGACCGCGGCCCGTGCGCGCGCGGAGAGGGCCTCGGCGAGGTTCTCGAGGGCAGCCTGGGCCTGCGTCACCTCGGTGCGGCGCTCCTCGAGGTTGGGCGCGCCGGCCCGGGCCCGGTCGACGGCTTCGACGAGCTCGGCGATCCGGTCCCCGCGGTGGGCGTGGGCCTCCTCGAGCCGCCCGTCCTCCGCGGTGAGGGCGGCGGCCTCCTCGCCGGCACGGGCGATCTCCTGCTCGGCCCGGGCCAGACGACGGCGGTCCTCGGCCAGGGCGCGGGCTGCCTCGCGGAGCCCGTCCTGCTCGGCGCGGGCCCGGTCGAGGGCGGCGGTCGCCCCGGCCAGGGACAGCCCGCCGGCGGCCTCCCGGGCCGTGCCCAGCGCCTCCTGGGCGGCGGTGGAGCGGGACTGTGCGGCGGCGGCCTCGGCCTCGGCGGCCTGGCGGGCGGCCTCGGCGGCGGAGACGTCCGCCTCGGTGACGACCGAGTCCGTGCGCGCGGCCGGGGCCGGGTGCTCCACGGAGCCACACACGGCGCAGGGCTCACCGGGGACGAGGCGCCCGGCCAGCTCTGCGGCGGCCTGCTCGTAGCGGGCCCGCAGCAGGTCCACGTGGGTCCGTGCGGTGGCCTCGGCCTCCTCGGCCCGGCGGGCGTGCTCCTGGGCGGCGGCCTCCGCCTCGGTCTGGCGCTGCTGGGCGGTCTCGGCCGCGGCCCGGCGCCGCTCGGCCTCCGCGACCTGACGGTCCACGGCCTCGGCCGCGCCCTGGCGCTCGGCCCCGACCTGGACGGCGCGGGCGAGCGCGGCGCGTTCCTGCTCCTGTGCTTCGCGGTCCTGGGCGAGGGCGGCCAGGGCCTCGGCGATCCGCTCCCGCCGCTCGAGGGCACTCCTCTGCTCGGCCTCGAGGCGCTCGCGGTGGGCGTCGTCCTGCGTGGCCCGGACGAGCACGTCGGCGGCCTGCTCGGCGCGCTGACGGGCGGCCCGGGCGACGCCCTCGGTCAGCGCCCCGGTGTTCTCCGTGTCCTCAGTGTTCTCCGTGTCCTCAGTGCTCTCCGGGTTCTCGGTGCTCTTCGGGTTCTCAGTGCTCTCGTCCGTGTCGGTGCTCTCCGTCGGGCCGACGTCGGCCGCGGCCTCGGCCAGCCAGGTCCGGGCCGCGGGGAGGGCCTCGGCGGCCTGCCGGGCCGTCTGTTGGGCATCCTCGGCGGCATCCAGGGCGTTCTGCGCCTCGGCGGCGCGCTCGGCGGCGCTGAGCACCCGGCCGGCCCGTTCGTGGGCGGCCACGGCCCGGCGGGCGGCGGCGACCCCCTCCTCGGCGGCGCGGTGCCGCTGTGTGCGCTCGCTCCAGCCGGCGGCCGCGGCGAGGGCCTGTGCGCGGTCCTCGAGTTCCCCCACGGCGGCGCGGGCGGCGCTCTGGCGTGCGGCGGCCTCGTCCCGGGCTGTCTGCGCGGTGCGGTGGGCCTGCTCCGTACGCTCCCGGGCGAGCCGGAGCAGGGCGTCGTCCTCCTCGGTTGGCTCCGCCTCGCCGTGCCACGGCTCCCCCAGCGCCCCGGTGAGCACCCGGTGCAGCTGCGTGCGTGCGCTCTGGGCGGTGTGGGCGTCGGCGGACACGAGCCCGCCGAGGCGGGCGTGCTCCTGCTTGAGGTGCTCCTCCACCCGGTCGAAGCGCTGCGTGCCGAAGAGCCGGCGCAGCAGCCGCTGACGCTCGCCGGAGGAGGCCCGCAGGAACTCGGCGAACTGGCCCTGCGGCAGCAGGACCACCTGCATGAACTGCTCGGCGTCCAGGCGCAGCACAGCGCCGATCTGCTGGCCCACCTCGTCGGCACGGGTCAGCGGGGCCTGCCACTGCCCGTCCACGTACTCGCGCAGGCTCACGGAGGCCTGGGTCTCCACGGTGGTGGACCCGTCCGCGCTGCGCCGCTTGCGGGGCCTCTGGTGCCGGGGCGAGCGGAGGACCTCGAACCGCCGGCCCTGCACGGTGAACTCCACCTCGACCTCCGGGATCACGGTGCCGGGTTCGCGCAGGGTGGTCACGAGGGAGTCTGCCCCGCGGCCGCCGGGCACGGAGCCGTAGAGCGCGAAGCACAGGGCGGCCAGCACAGTGGACTTGCCGGCCCCGGTGGGCCCGTCCAGCAGGAAGAGCCCGGCCTCGTTGAGGGCGTCGAAGTCGATCTCCTGGGTCTCGGCGAAGGGGCCGACGCCCGTCAGACGCATCCGGTGGATCCTCATGCCTGTGCCTCCTTCAGGCGGGCGGCCTCGAGGGCGTCCCGCAGCAGGTCCTGTTCGGGGCCGGTGGCCGGCCGCTGGCGCACGTGGTCCACGAACCCCACCGCGAGCGCGTGGTCCGAGGGGGTCTCCCGCAGCAGCCTCGCGTAGGTGCGGGTCCGGGCGCGGGGTCCACCAGCGGGCTCGTGGCGGAACACGAGCACGTGCGGGAAGCGGGACTTGAGCCGTTCCAGGGCTCGTTCGGGGCGTTCGTCGTCCGTGACGGTGGCCTGCACCCAGCGCTCCTCGGCCCAGGCGTGCTCCGGGGAGCTCAGCAGGTCCTCGAGGGTGCCGGAGAGCACGGCCAGGCGCCGGCCGGCCTCCCAGTCGACCTCCTGGACCCGGGTGAGGGCGCCGGCCTCCATGTGCACGAGCCAGGCTCCCTTGCGGTGGCGGGCCTCGGAGAAGGAGTAGGGCAGGGGGGAGCCGGAGTAGCGGACGGACTCGGTGAGCCGCTGGCGCCCGTGCAGGTGGCCGAGGGCGGCGTAGTCGAGCCCGTCGAACACGCCGACGGGCACCTGCCCGAGCGTGCCGACCAACGCCTCGGGGGCCTGGTGCGGGGCCTCCTGCGGGGCTGGGTGCTCGCCCTCGCCGATGTCCCGTTCGGAGTCGCTGCCCTCGCCGCCGGCGGCGAACAGGTGGGCCATCACGACGCTGGCCACGGGGGTCTGCGCGTCGGCTCGCCGGGCGGTGAGGTCCGCGCGGATCCGCCGCACCGCCTCGGTCGTCACGGCCGTGTGGTGGGGCGCCACACCCCAGGCGGGGCCCTGGTGGCGCGGTTCGAGGTAGGGCAGCCCGTAGACGGCCACCTGCTGGACGACGGCGCCGCCCTCGTCCCGCTCGGTGAGCACCACGGGCTCAGCGCAGGCGTCCGGGTCTGTGCGCACGTGCACGCCGGCGGCGGCCATCAGGGCCCCGCCGAAGCCGAGGCGGACGGCGGAGTCGTGGTTGCCGCTGGTGAGCACCACCGGAACGCCCTCGGCCTGCAGGCGGGCGAGGGTGCGGTCCAGGAGGCGGACGGCGTCCGCGGGGGGCAGAGCACGGTCGTAGACGTCCCCGGCCACGAGCACGGCGTCCACCGCGTGCTCCCGCACGGTGGCCAGCATCGCCTCCATGGCTTCCTCCTGGGCTGCGAGCAGCCCCGTGCCGTGGAAGGAGCGGCCCAGGTGCCAGTCCGAGGTGTGCAGCAGGATCATGGCCCCCACTCTAGGGAGGGCGGCGGACACGATAGCCGACGCCGGCTCGTAGCATGGGCGCATGAGCCGCCCCTCCTCCCCCGACCCCGACTCCCCCGCCGCTCTGCCCGGTCCCGTGCACGCCGACCGGGTGCTGGCGCTGCTGGCCGCCGGGGCCGCCGGGGACGCGATGGGCGGCGTCGTGGAGTTCCTGCCGGCCACGGGCATCGTGGCCGCCCACGGGCCGGCCGGGATCACCGACCCGGAGGAGCTGCTGGCCGTGGAGGCCACCCCCGTGCTGCCCGTCACGGACGACACGCAGATGACCCTCTATGTGCTGGACGGGCTGCTCGAGTGGATCGAATGGCAGAACCAGGGCGTCCAGGCCGACCCCGCCGCATGCGTGTGGCTGGCCTGCCTGCGCTGGTGGGCCACCCAGAACGGCCACCTGCCCGAGGGCGCCCCGCCCGCGCCGCCGCGCTGGATCGACGACCACACGGTGCTGCACGTGCGCCGGGCCCCCGGCAACGCGTGCCTGTCCGGGCTCGGTGCGCCGGGCATGGGCCTGCCCGGGGACCCGTGCAACCCGGACGCCAAGGGCAGCGGGACCGTCATGCGCTCGGCCCCCTACGGCATGGTGCCGGGCCTGGAGGACCGCCACGTCGTCTCCCTCGCCCGCCAGGGGGCGGTGCTCAGCCACGGGCACCCGACCGCGTGGACCGCGGCCGCGGCGTTCGCGCTCACGATCGCCGAGCTGCTGCGCGGGGCGGACCTGCCGTCCGCCGTCGACCACGCCCTGGCCTGGCTGGGCACCGTCGGGGAGGATGCGGAGCAGACCCGGGCCGCACTGGAGGCGGCCGTCTCCCTGGCCGGCACGGTGAATGGCGACGTCGGCGCCCCCGGTGCCCTGCCGGAGGCCCTCGGGGAGGGCTGGGTGGCCGAGGAGGGCCTGGGCGTCGCCGTCTACGCGGCCCTCACCGCGCAGGCCGCGCACCCGCAGGCCCCGGCCGAGGCGCTCGGCCTCGCCCTGCGGATCGCGGTGAACCACGACGGCGGCTCGGACACCACCGCCTCACTCACCGGGCAGCTGCTCGGGGCCGCCCACGGCACCGCCGTGTTCGGGCATGCGGACCCGCAGGACACCGCCGGGGCTGAGGTCAGTGTGCCCGGCTGGATCGCCGAACGGGACGTGGTGCTCGAGGCCGCCCGCCGCTGGCGCGCCGCGACCACCTGAGCCCCGCAGTCGCCGGCAGCTCGAAGCAGTCCCCCCGACAGCCCCAGGCGGACCTCAGCGCGGCGGCTGCGGCCAGGCCCCGCCGATCATCTGCAGGAACTCGGCCTCGGTGACCAGCGCGATCGCCTGCCCCTGGGCGCGGCGACGCAGTGCATCGCGGGTCTTGCGGTGCCCCAGCGCCCCGGTCACCGCCTCCGGCCGCCCGGCCCCCTCGCCGGTGGGCCGCTGCAGATCCGCCGCCTCGAAGCCATCCCCCACCACGAGCATGGTGGTGGCCGCATTCACCCGGTTCGCGGTCTGCGCCCCGTGGTGTGCCGCCCGCTGCTTGGCCGCCTGTCGGGACATCGCGATCCCACCGGTGAACACCACCGTCTGCCGGTACAACGGATGGCCCGGGGCGGCGTCGGGGTTCGGGGGCGGGTTGACGCCCTCGTCCGGCCAGCGCATGAAGTCCGGCATCACCCGCTCGTCCCGCAGGGGCACCCGCGCGTCGAACAGGTCCGCCATGCCGCGGGCCTGCCGGGTGGCCCGGGACTCCTGCTCCGGCCCGGCCGGGTGCCCGTGCAGGCGGCTGCGCCGCATCCCCTGGGAGTGCAGCAGCGCGTCCACACCGCCGCCGTCCGGGCCCACCGCCCGGCGGGTCAGGTCCACCAGCACCGCCGCGCACGCCTCAGCGTCCGCGAGCGCGTCGTGGTGCCGCCCGGGGGTGAACCCGGCCTCCGCAGCGGCGGAGGGCAGGGCGTAGGAGGCGAGATCGTAGATACGGCGGCAGAGCGCGAGCGTGCAGGCGTAGTCGAGGGAAGGCACGTCCGCGCCGGAAACCTCCAGAGCGGACTCGATCACGCCGAGGTCGAAGGCGGCGTTGTGCGCCACGAGGACATCCTCGCCGATGAACGCGGCGATCTGCTCCCAGAGCTCGCCGAAGCGCGGGGCCCGGGCCACCTGCTCGGCGAGGATGCCGTGGATGCGCACGTTGCGCGGGTCGAAGCGGTCGAAGCCGGCCGGCGGGCGCATCAGCCAGCTGGCCCACTCCACCATCACACCCTCGCGCACCCGCACCAGGCCCACCGCGCACGGCGAGCCGCGGAAGCCGTTGGCGGTCTCGAAGTCGATGGCGGTGAACGCCAGGCCCGGCACCGGGGCGGCGGCGCTCACGAGGCGGGGGTGAGCGCGGCCACCAGGTGCGGCAGCAGCGCGTCGAACGCCTGGCCCCGGTGGCTGATCGCGTTCTTCTCCTCAGGGCTGAGCTGGGCGGTGGAGCGCGTCTGGCCGGCCGGGCGGAGGATCGGGTCGTACCCGAAGCCGCCCTCCCCCACGGGCTCACGCAGCAGCGTGCCCTCGAGGCGGCCGAGCTCCACGTGCTCGGGCCCGCCGGGCACGGCCAGCGCGGCGGCACACACGAACGTGGCCCCGCGGTGCTCGTCCGGGACGTCCGCGAGCTGGTCCAGCAGCAGCCGGAGGTTGGCGGCGTCGTCCCCGTGGCGGCCGGCCCACCGGGCGGAGAAGATCCCCGGGGCCCCGCCGAGCACGTCCACGGCCAGGCCCGAGTCGTCCGCGACGGCCACCAGACCGGTGTGGGCGGCGACCTGGCGGGCCTTCTTCAGCGCGTTCTCCTCGAACGTCACCCCGTCCTCCACGACGTCCGGGGCGTCCACGGCGCCGGCGTCCACCACGGCGGTCTCGACGTCCAGCTCCGGCAGGGCCGCGGCGAGCAGGGCCCGCAGCTCCCGGACCTTGCCCTGGTTGCGGGTGGCGAGCACGACGCGCGCCCCCTCCGGGACGGCCGCGCCGCTCATGCGGCCTCCCCGCCGAGGGTGGCGGCCTGGATGCGGGCGAGCTCGGCGGTGCCGTGCAGGGCCAGGTCCAGCAGGGTGTCCAGCTCGGCGCGGTCGAACGGGGTGCCCTCGGCGGTGCCCTGGACCTCCACGAACCGGCCGGAGCCGGTGACCACCACGTTCATGTCCGTCTCTGCCCGCACGTCCTCCACGTAGGGCAGGTCCAGCATGGGGGTGCCGTCGATGATCCCCACGGACACGGCGGAGACCGAGTCCGTGAGTACGGCGGCGTCCGCGGCGAGGATCCGCTCCCGGCGGGCCCAGGCCACGGCCTCGGCGAGGGCCACATAGGCACCCGTGACGGCGGCGGTGCGGGTGCCGCCGTCGGCGTCGAGGACGTCGCAGTCCAGGACGATCGTGTTCTCGCCGAGGGCGGACAGGTCGATGACGGCGCGCAGGGACCGGCCGATCAGGCGGGAGATCTCATGGGTGCGGCCGCCGATCTTGCCCTTGACCGACTCACGGGCGTTCCGCTCCGAGGTGGCCCGTGGGAGCATCGCGTACTCGGCGGTGACCCAGCCGGTGCCCTGGCCCTTGAGCCAGCGGGGCACACCCTCCGTGAAGGAGGCGGTGCACAGCACCCGGGTGCCGCCGAACTCCACGAGCGCGGAGCCCTCGGCCTGGCGGGAGAACCCGCGGGTGATGGTGATGGGGCGCAGCTCGTCGACGGCGCGCCCGTCCTGGCGGGTCACGGCGGAGGGGGTCTGGGTCATGGCCCCCAGTCTAGGGGCGGCTCAGACGCGATAGCCCAGGCCCGAGGCCGCCACGGACAGCGGGCCGTCGTAGGCGGCGGAGGCCTCCCGGACGGTCGCGGCCGGGTCGTTCCACACGGGCAGGTGGGTCAGCAGCAGGGATCGGGCCCCGGCCTGGGAGGCCGCCTGGCCCGCACGCAGCCCGGTCAGGTGGACGCCCCGGAGGGCATCGTCCCGGCCCTCGTGGAAAGCGGCCTCGCAGAGGAAGAGGTCCGCATCCCGGGCCGCCTCCACCAGGCCCTCGCACTCGTCGGTGTCGCCCGAGTAGGTGAGCACGCGGGTGCGGACGGTGCCGTCCTCACCGGTCACCTCAGCGGATACCCGCAGCGCGTACGCCTCCTCGATGGGGTGGCGCACCGGGTGGGGGGTGATGCTGAACGGGCCGAGGGTCTCGGTGTGCCCGGGCCTCCACGTGGTGAACGCGAAGTCCGGGTGCATGCCCGGGTCCGGGTCCATCCCGTAGGCCTCGGCCAGGCGGTCGGCGGTGGCCGCCGGGCCCAGCACCGGGATCCGCCCGCGGGACCAACCGTCCGGGTGCCAGCGCACCGCCACGTGCAGGCCGCACAGGTCCATGCAGTGGTCCGGGTGCAGGTGGGAGAGCAGCACCCCGTCGATCTGGTCCAGGCGGATGTGGCGCTGCAGCACGCCCAGGGCACCGTTGCCCAGGTCCAGGAGGATCCGCCAGGGGCGGGTGCCGCCGTCCTCGGCCGGGCCCTGCGCCGTCAACAGGTAGCAGGAGGCCGGCGAGCCCGGCCCGGGGAAGGAGCCGGAGGCTCCGATGACCGTCAGCCTCATCGGGTGCCCTCCTGCTCCATCTCCCGGCGCAGCCGCGCCAGCACGTCCGGGGTCAGCGCCGTCAGGGACGCGGTGGGGTACCGCTCCCGGATCGGCTCCAGACGGCTGACCTGCCCCACCTCGGGACCGAGGAAGCGCCGGGCCAGGGCCTGGAAGTGCTCGGAGTCCCCCGTGGCCGCGAACCGGTGGTCGGGCACAGCAGCGGACCCGGCCGCCGCATGCGGGTGCTCGAGGCCGTGGCGCACCAGGGCGCGGTAGAGGTCCTTGGCGGTCTCCTCCGCGGAGGAGACGAGCGTGACGTCCTCGCCCATCACGAACGACAGCGCACCGGTGAGCAGCGGGTAGTGGGTGCAGCCGAGCACGAGGGTGTCCACCCCGGCGGCCCTGAGCGGAGCCACATACTGTTCGGCGGTCTCCAGCAGCTCCGGGCCGGTGGTCACCCCCGCCTCCACGAACTCCACGAACCGGGGGCACGCTGCCGAGGTGACCTGCAGGTGCGGGGCCGCGGAGAACGAGTCCTCGTAGGCGCGCGAGCCCACGGTCGCCGCCGTTCCGATCACTCCGATCCGGCCGTTGCGCGTGGCCGCCACCGCCCGGCGCACGGCCGGCTGGATGACCTCCACCACGGGGATCCCGAGCCGGCCCGTGTAGCGCTCGCGTGCATCACGCAGCACCGCCGCCGAGGCCGTGTTGCACGCGATCACCAGGGCCTTGACGCCGGCGTCGACGAGCTCGTCCATGATGCCCAGGGCCAGGGCGCGCACCTGGGCGATCGGCCGCGGCCCGTAGGGGGCGCGCGCGGTGTCCCCCACGTACATGATCGGCTCGTGGGGCAGCTGGTCCATGATCGCCCGGGCGACGGTCAGCCCGCCCACCCCGGAGTCGAACACCCCGATGGGCGCGGTGGGGCCCGCCGCCGGTCGGTCCGTGTTCTGCGTCCCGTTCATTCCGGGCTCCCCTCATCCGTGGTGCCGGGCCCTGAGGGGCCGTCGTCGGGCAGCTCGCGGAGCATCTCCTCCATGAGGGTCTCGAGCAGCCAGGTGGTGAAGTTGTACAGCAGGGCCATCGTGGACTCCACGTCCTCGGCGCGCCGCCAGTGGTCCACGTCGTGGATGCGGGCGGCGTCCTCGTCCGTCTCCACGCCCAGGCGGGCGGCGAGCACGAGGCGCACGTCGTTGAGGGCGCGGCCGAAGGACGCGGCGTGCTCGGGGGCCACGCTCAGGCGGGTGGAGCGCAGCACCTCGAGGGCGCGCCGGGCGTCGTCGAGCTTGGCGTCCGTGACGGCGTCCTCGGTCAGCGCCCGCTGGCGGGCGGCCTCCTCCGGGGCGGCGTCCGGGAGGGAGTCCGGCAGCAGACGGGCGACGGCGGCGTCCTCCGGGGCAGCCCGGCCCCCCTCCCGGCCCACGTCCAGGCCGCCCACGAGTGACCAGAACGGGTCCGCGGCGTCGTGCCCGGCCGGCGGGGCGTCCGCGGCGTCGGCGCGCACCTGCTCGCGGCGGCCCTCCAGCAGCGTCACCACGTCCTTGACGAGCCCGCGCAGCAGGCGCACCTCCGCCTGCTCGAGGTCGGCCTCGTAGCCGCGCGGGGTCCAACGGAACCTCTGTGCCACCGGGCCCCCCTCAGTCCTCGTCCTGTTCGAGCGTGGCCCACAGTCCGTAGCCGTGCAGGGCGCCCACGTGCCCCTCAGCGACCTCCCGGCCGCCGGTGAACACCACGGACCGTCCGCGCTCGTGGACCTCCAGCATCAGGGCGCGGGCCCGCGCACTGGAGTACCCGAAGTGGGAGCGGAACACGTAGGACACGTAGCTCATCAGGTTCACCGGGTCGTTCCAGACGACCACATTCCAGGGCCGGGCCGTGGAGAGGTCCTCGCGAGGGCGCTCCAGCAGGGCGGTGTCCGACCCGGCGCCGTGCTCGGGGCCGGGCAGCGACGCTCGGGGTCGTCCCTGGTCGGCGGGATGGTGGGCACGCATGGGCACAGTCTAGAGCCGCCGGACATGCCCGTCAGCGCGGGTGGGCCGTCGGCTAGGGTGAGCATGTGAGCCAGACCGTGCAGAACGAGACCGTCCAGCCTCCGACCCCGGCGGGGGGTGCCGCCGACTGGCGCATCCCCACCGCCCTCATGACGGACCACTACGAGCTGACCATGCTCCAGGCCGCCCTGAAGGCCGGGACCGCCCACCGGCGCAGCCGCTTCGAGCTGTTCTCCCGCCGCCTGCCCGACGGCCGCCGCTACGGCGTGGTCGCCGGCACCGGCCGGGCACTGGAGGGGCTGGCCCGCTTCCGCTTCCACACCGCCGAGCTGGACCTGCTCGCGAACCGGGGCGTGGTGGACGATCACACCCTCGAATGGCTGCGCGGCTTCCAGTTCTCCGGGGACATCGTCGGCTACGCCGAGGGTGAGGCCTACTTCCCCGGCTCCCCCATCCTCCAGGTGGAGTCCACCTTCGCGGAGGCCTGCATCCTCGAGACGTACCTGCTCTCGATCCTCAACTACGACTCCGCCGTGGCCTCGGCCGCCTCGCGCATGACCGCCGCAGCCGGCGAGCGCCCGTGCGCGGAGATGGGCTCGCGCCGCACCCACGAGGAGTCCGCCGTGGCCGCCGCCCGCGCCGCCGCGATCGCCGGGTTCACCGCCACCTCCAATCTGGAGGCCGCCCGCCGCTACGGCCTGCCCACCGTCGGCACCGCCGCCCACTCCTTCACCCTGCTGCACGACTCCGAGCGGGCCGCGTTCGAGGCCCAGGTGGCCGCGCTCGGCCCCGCCACCACCCTGCTCGTGGACACCTACGACGTCGAGCAGGGGGTGCGCACCGCCGTCGAGGTGGCCGGACCCAGCCTGCGCAACGTGCGCCTGGACTCCGGCGACCTCGTGGAGCAGGCCCACCGGGTGCGGGAGCTGCTCGACAGCCTCGGCAACACCTCCACCGGGATCATGGTGACCTCGGACCTCGATGAGTACGCCATCGCGTCCCTGCGTTCGGCCCCCGTGAACTCCTACGGCGTGGGCACCCGTCTGGTGACCGGTTCCGGGGCCCCCACTGCGGCCATGGTGTACAAGCTCGTGGCCCGTCAGGGCGAGGACGGCACCTGGGTGGACGTGGCCAAGGCCTCCTCCGGCAAGGCCTCCCACGGTGGCCGCAAGGACGCCGCCCGCCGACTCGACCGCACCGGCCGCGCCACCGCCGAGCTGGTCGGCGTGAACCGCCGCCCCCACGTGGACGCCGACGACCGCCCGCTGCTGCAGGAGTTCGTGCGCGGCGGCGAGCTGCTGCCGGGCTGGATCGGCCCGGAGGCCGTCACCCGCGCCGCCGAGCGCCACGCCGCGTCCCTGCGGGAGCTGCCGCCGGCTGCGGCCCGCCTGCAGCCGGGCGAGCCCGTGATCCCCACCGTGTTCCAGGAGGACTGACCTATGGCCGAGAACCGCGCCTTCGTGATCGTGGACGTGCAGAACGACTTCTGCGAGGGCGGTGCGCTGGCCGTGACCGGCGGGGCCGACGTCGCCGCCGCGATCGCCGACCACCTCGATGAGGCCCGCCCGGAGTACGCGGCCGTGATCGCCACCCGCGACTGGCATGTGGACCCGCACCCGCACTTCGCGGCCTCCGCCCTGGACCCGGCCGGGGCTGAGCCGGACTTCGTGCGCACCTGGCCGGTGCACTGCGTGGCCGGCACCCCGGGTGCCGAGCTGCACCCGGATCTCTCCGCCGAGGACCTCGACCTCGACGCCGAGTTCCTCAAGGGCCAGCACTCGGACGGCTACTCGGGCTTCGACGGCCACGCTGGGGACCCGGACGCCGTCCGCGCCGGCGAGGAGGCGTCCGCCGCCGCCGGCCCCTACGGTGCCACCAGAGGCGCGGCGCAGGCGGCCGAGGGCGGCCCTGGCCTGGACGAGTGGCTGCGCGAGCACGACATCGAGGCGATCACCGTGGTGGGGATCGCCACGGACCACTGCGTGCGCGCCACCGTGCTCGACGGCCTCGAAGCCGGGTACGAGGTGACGGTGCGGACCGACCTGTGCGCCGGCGTCGACGAGGCCGCCTCCCAAGCCGCCCTGCACGAGATGGAGGCCGCCGGCGCCCTGCTCCGCGAGGGCTGAGCCCCCGCGCCGCTCAGGTGCGCCCGACGAACCAGCCGCGCAGGGTCTCCAGGCGCTTCTCCAGCTGCTCCTTCGAGGCCTGCGCCACGGCCGGGCCGCCGGAGATCTCCCGGAGCCGGTTGTGGATCACCCCGTGCGGCTGCCCCGAGCGGGCCGCCCACGCGGAAACGGACTTGGACAGCTCCGAGCGCAGCTCCTTCATGCGGCGGTGGTCGACGACGTCGCGCGGCTCGGCCGGGGCCGCCGCCTTCGGCTTGCGCCGGATCTGCTCCTGCTGGCGCTGGCGCAGCAGCGCGGACACCTGCTCGGCATCCAGCAGGCCCGGGATGCCCAGGAAGTCCAGCTCCTCTTCCGAGCCCACGGCCCCGCCGAGGCCGAACTCACCGCCGTCGAACAGGACCTTGTCGAAGCTCGCCTGGGACTCCAGGGCCTGGAACCGCTCCCGGGTGAGGGCGTCCGAGCCGCGCTCGGCCCGGTTGGCCTCGGCGATCTGGTCCTCCTCCGGGGCGTCCTCCAGGGATTCGAAGTCCTCGACGCCGACGGCCCCCTCCCTGCGGTCCAGGGCGTGGTCCCGCTCGAGCTCCATCTCGTTGGCCAGCAGCATCAGCTGTGGTACCGAGGGCAGGAACACGGAGGCCATCTCCCCGCGGCGCCGCGAGCGCACGAAGCGCCCCACCGCCTGCGCGAAGAACAGGGGCGTGGAGGTGGAGGTGGCGTAGACGCCCACGCAGAGCCGGGGCACGTCCACGCCCTCGGACACCATGCGCACGGCCACCATCCAGCGCTCGTCCGAGGCGGCGAACTCCTCGATGCGGTCCGAGGCGCCCTTGTCGTCGGAGAGGATGACCGCCGGGCGCTGGCCCGTGAGCGCCTGCAACTGCGCGGCGTAGGCCTTGGCGTCCTGGTGGTCGGTGGCGATCACCAGACCGCCGGCGTCGGGCACGTTGCGGCGCACCTCCGTGAGGCGCCGGTCCGCCGCGCGCAACACGGCCGGGATCCACTCGCCGGCCGGGTCCAGGGCGGTACGCCAGGCGGAGGCGGTGATGTCCTTGGTGGCGGCCTCGCCCAGCTGCGCCTCCATGACCTCACCGGTGGAGGTCTTCCAACGCATCTGCCCCGAGTAGGCCATGAAGATCACCGGACGCACCACGTGGTCCCGCAGGGCGGGCCCGTAGCCGTAGGTGTAGTCCGCCTTGGAGCGCTCGATGCCGTCCTGGCCGAGCTCGTAGCGGACGAACGGGATGGTTGCGGTGTCCGAGCGGAAGGGGGTGCCGGTCAGGGACAGGCGGCGGGTGGCCGGCTCGAACGCCTCCCGGATTCCCTCGCCCCAGCTCAGCGCGTCGCCGCCGTGGTGGATCTCGTCGAGGATCACGAGGGTCTTGGCGGCCTCCGTGCGGTTGCGGTGCAGCACCGGCTTGTTCGCCACCTGGGCGTAGGTGAGGGCGACGCCGCGGTACTCGGCCCCGTGGCGCCCGTCGGCGTTCTTGAAGTTGGGGTCGATCGCGATGCCCACGCGGGCGGCGTTGTCCGCCCACTGGCGCTTGAGGTGGTCGGTGGGGGCCACCACGGTGAGCCGCTGCACCACGCCCGAGTCGAGCAGGATCTTGGCCACGCGCAGCGCGAAGGTCGTCTTGCCCGCGCCGGGGGTCGCCACGGCCAGGAAATCCTGCGGGGCCTCCGTGAGGTACTTCTCCAGGGCCTCCTGCTGCCACTGGCGCAGCTTGCCGGCGGTGCCCCAGGCGGCGCGCTCGGGCAGCGCCGGGGGGAGGTCCTCGCCGACGTGGAAGAGGTCCTGCTGGGCCGGCTCGGGGGCGGCGCCGCTCGGGTCCGAGCGGCGCTCAGCCACGTCCGCGACCGAAGAAGCCGCCGCGCTTGCCGCCGCCCTGACCGCCGCCGTCGCCGTCCTGGGGGTCGCGCAGACCGTCATAGATCTCCTGGCAGGTGGGGCACACGGGGAACTTGTTCGGGTCCCGGCCCGGCACCCACACCTTGCCGCAGAGGGCGATCACGGGCTCGCCGGAGAGGGCGGACTCCATGATCTTCTCCTTGCGCACATAGTGCGCGAAGCGCTCGTGGTCCCCCGGCTCGACGTCCTGGAGCTGCCGTTCGCGCTCCAGGACGGAGGTGCCGCCGCCGGCCGGGGACAGCGGATCGTTCTCGAAGGGGTCCGAGGGAATGCTCATGGCCCCGGAGTCTACCCAGTCCCTCACCAGGCCTTCACGGCCTGGAAGGTCTCCGCCTGGGCGCGGTCGTACCAGGCCCCGCCCCAGCGGATGCCCAGCCACAGCGCGAGGGCACCCCAGCCCGGGCCCACGGCCAGCAGCGCCCAACCGAGCACCGGCCCCTGCCCGAACACGTAGACGCCGGCCATCACCAGCAGCGGCAGGCACACCAGCACGGAGGCCGCGACGGTGGCCAGCTGGACCAGCATGATGCGCATCATGGCACCCTGCGGGGTGGCCAGCGGGGAGTCACCCGGCTTGGGCACCGGGTAGATGAACCGGGCCGAGACGAACGAGGCCAGCCCGAGCATGGTCAGGAACGTGCCCACCGAGAAGCCCAGCAGCGCCGGCAGGTGGTGCCAGGTGCCCGGCACGGCCACGCCGACGACGGAGATGACCACCACCAGCGGCAGGGCCCACAGCCCCAGGGCCAGGGCGCGGCCGGCGCGGTCGTGGACCCCGTCCATGCCGGAGAGCACATGCAGG
Source organism: Micrococcus sp. (assembly GCF_034179925.1). Lineage (GTDB taxonomy): Bacteria > Actinomycetota > Actinomycetes > Actinomycetales > Micrococcaceae > Micrococcus. Next base: position 71,523 of record NZ_JAXFPG010000037.1, read on the forward strand.
TGGAAGGCGGTGTAGTCGTAGGCGATGTCCGCGGAGATCGCGAAGCCCAGCGTCCAGGCCACCAACGGGGCCAGCAGGTACAGCGCCCAGGCAGCGATCCCCTCGCCCTCCCAGGTGGAGCCCATCCACAGCAGCAGGACGGCGAACGCCGGCAGCACCAGCAGGGAGCCGGAGTAGCGGGGGTCCTTGAGCCAGTAGACGAGGGCGCGGGCGGCCACCGCGGTGGTGGGGCCGGTGGCCGGGCGACCGAACACCCGCAGGGGCCTGTCCTGCGCGGCCGTGTCCCCGCGGCGTGCCCGAGCGGAGCCGCCGCCGCGGGTGGGCGCCGGCTCGACGACCCGTCGGATCGCCAGGGCCCACAGGCCGAGGGCCGCGGCGCACCAGGCCAGGGCGAGCACCGCGAACAGCACGGCCCGGGCCGGGGCCCCGGCGGCCGCGGCGTCCACCGCCGCGAAGGCCGCGCCGAACGGGGTCCAGGCGAGCACCTGGGCGACCGAGACGCCCAGGGCGAGCAGCTCGTCGAGGGACTCCAGCAGCTGGGCGAAGGCGAACCCGCTGAGCATCAGCGGCACGAGCACCAGGATGGAGATGAGCTCGCGCACCCGACGCCGGCCGGTCACCGCCGCCAGCAGGCCCGCCGTGCCGTAGCAGAGCGCCACGGCCGTCACGGTGGCCACGAGGGCCGCCGGCAGGCTCACCGCCAGCAGGGCGGGGCGGTCCCACCAGGAGGCGCCCAGGGCCAGCATCACCACCAGCGTCAGCGCCCCGAGGGGGGTGGTGAGGGTGCCGGCCAGCAGGCCGGCCACGAGGGAGGATCGACGCATCGGGTAGACGGCGAAGCGCACCGGGTCCAGGGTGGCGTCCACCCCTGTGAACAGGGGCGGCAGCACCGTCCAGCCCAGCACGATCACCGAGGCCACCAGCAGGCCGATGGTGCCGCGCAGCGGGTCCGGGCCCATGTCCGGCAGGCCCATCAGCAGCCCCATGGAGACGCCGACGGCCACGCCGAGCAGGTACAGGGCGCCGAGCACCGAGAAGATCATCGTCGAGGTCGAGCGGCGCCAGCTGTTGGTGGTGAGCGCCCAGCGCAGGTGCACGAGGGTGCCGATGTGCTCCGTCACAGCCATGAGAGCCCCTCCGAGGTGTGTCGGCCGCCCACGAGCTCCACGAACCGGTCCTCGAGGTCGTGCCCGTCGCGGACCTCCTCCAGCGTGCCGGCGGCCCGCAGGGTGCCGTCGGCGATCACCGCCACGTGCGTGCACATGCGCTGGACGAGGTCCATGACGTGGCTGGAGACGATCACCGTGCCGCCGCGCTCCACATAGGAGTGCAGGATGTCCCGGATGTTCGCCGCGGAGACCGGGTCCACGGCTTCGAAGGGCTCGTCCAGCACGAGCACGTCCGGGGCGTGGACCATGGCCGCGGCCAGGCAGACCTTCTTGGTCATGCCCGCCGAGTAGTCCACCACGAGCGTGCGGCCGGCGTCCTGGAGGTCCATCACGCGCAGCAGGTCCTCGGTGCGTTGGGCCACGGTGTCCGCGTCGATGCCGTGGAGCAGGCCCGCATAGGTGACCAGCTGTGCGCCGGTGAGGCGGTCGAAGGTGCGCACGCCATCGGCCAACACGCCGACGCGGCGTTTGGCCTGACGGGGCTGCTCCCACATGTCCACACCGTGGATCCAGGCACGGCCGGTGTCCGGGCGCAGCAGGCCGGTGGCCATGGACAGCGCGGTGGTCTTGCCGGCGCCGTTCGGGCCGACCACCCCGTAGAAGGAGCCAGCCGGCACGTCCAGGTCCAGCCCGTCGAGGGCGACCTTGGCACCGAAGCGTTTACTCAGCCCCCGGGTGACGAGGGCGAGGGAGGGGTCCGGGGCGTCATGGGCTCGCATGCCTCCACGCTAGCAACCGCGCGCCCCGCACCCCGGCGCGTGTCCCGGATCAGTGCGCGTGCCCGGATCAGTACAGCGCGGCCGCCAGGCGACGGCGCGAGGCGTGCACGCGCGGGTCCTCCCCGCCGACCACCGTGTACAGCTCCACCAGGTGGGCCCGGGCCGTCTCCCGGTCCTCGCCCGGGTGGGCGGCCACAAAGCGGACCAGGCGTCCGAAGGCGTCCTCCACGTGCCCGCCGAGCACGTCGAGGTCGGCCACGGCGATCTGCGCGCCGACGTCGTCCGGCCGCTCAGCACCTGCCGTGCGCACCGCGGCGGCGTCCATGCCCTGCGTGCGCAGCATCAGGCGGGCGCCGGCGAGCCCCTGCTGGGCGGCGGCGTCGGCCGGGGCCTCCTGCAGAGCCTTCTCCCAGGCTTCGACGGCGGCGGGCAGGTCGCCTGCGGCCAGGGCCTCGTGCGCGGCACGGTGGGCCGGGGGCACCGGCGGCTCCGCGGCGGCCGGAGCCTGCCCCTCCCGGGCAGGTGCCACTGGCGGCACCGTGCCGGCCACACCGTTCTGCCGGGCGACCTCCTGGATCTGCCCGATCAGCTGGTCCAGCACCTCGGGTGGCACCTGCTGGTTCACCAGCGGCACCGGCTGGCCGGCCACCACCCCCATCACGGCCGGCCCGGCGGCCAGGCCGAGGGCCTGCAACACGGAGGGGTCCGCGATGACGTCCACCCGGGCCATCACGAGGGCACCGCCACGGGCATCCACGGCGTCGGCGAACTGCCGGTACAGGGCATCACTGGTGGCGTCCCCGGGCACATGCAGGTGCAGCAGCACCGGCACCTGCACGGAGAGCTGGAGCAGCTGCTGGAGCATCCGCTGGTCCGCGTCCGGCACCACCCAGGAGCCCTGCCCTGGCTCCCCCGGCTGGGCGGTCCCGCCCGCGGCCGCCGGGCGGGGGGCGGCCAAGGAGGACAGGTCGACGGCGCCGCGCAGGTGGGCGGGCGGACCGGAGGGGGGCTGAGCGGTCACGGTGCGGTCCTTCCAGGGTCGTCGGGCGCCCTCCGGGGACGGTCCGGGGGGCGCGATGCCGCCTCCACCGTAGTACGCCGGCCGACGCCGGCCGCTGTCCCGTCCGCGCCCTGCCGTACGCTGTGCGCGTGAACCGAGACCAGGACGACCCCGCCTCGGAGGGAACCCCTGCGGGGGCCGCCTCCGCTTTCCCGGACCCCGCGGGCCCGGCGTCGAGCCCCGAGGAGGCCGCCGCCTCCGCGCGGCCGGGACCGCGGACGCACTCGGGACCGCCACCGTCCAGCCCCAGCGCCAGGGACGGCGGTGCGGGAGAACCCGCCACCAGGGAGGGCAACGGCAGAGAAGGCACCGTCGGGCAGGGCCTTGCGCAGGAGCCCGGCCAGGGCTGCCCCCCGGACTCCCCCCAGGGACAGCGTTCCCGCCTCTCCCGCGGCCGGCTGCGCCGCCGGCTGGGCACGATCATCCGGCACCGCGACCCCTGGCTGCCCGAGATCACCGTGCTGCCCTCCTCCGGCGAGAGCGCCCTCCGCCCCACCGCCGCCCCCGGGCCGACCACTGTGCTGCTGCGCGCCCCCGTGGCCACCGGATTCCTGGCGACCACTGGCGTGTTCCTGGCGCTCGCCGTCGTCTGGGTGCTGCAGACCAACGGGTCCCTGCTCGTGTGGATCGCCGCAGCCCTGTTCATCGCCCTCGGGCTGGACCCGATCGTCCGGGCCGTCGAGCGCCGCGGCGCCCCCCGCTGGGCCGGAGTGCTGCTGGCGGCCCTGGGCCTGGCCTCACTCGCGTCCGCGTTCATCGCACTGCTGGTGCCCACCGTGGTCGAGCAGTCCACCCAGCTCGTGCAGGACCTGCCCGCCACCGTGGACTCGGTGATGGCCACCCCGTGGTTTGTGTTCCTCGACGAGCACTTCCAGATCCAGCACGCAGTGCGCGACGCCCTCGCCCGCCCCACCACGGACGGTGCCGCCGTCACGGACCTGTTCGGCGGGCTGGTGGGCCTGGGCCGCACCGTGATGAACGCGATGTTCTCCACGGTCGTGGTGGTGGTGCTCACCCTGTACTTCCTGGCCTCCCTGCCGCACATGAAGTACTGGGTGTACCGGCTGGCCCCGCGCTCCAAACGGGACCGGGTGCAGGAGCTCGGCGAGAAGATCACCTCCTCCGTGGGCCACTACGTGATGGGCCAGACGATGGTCGCCCTGCTCAACGGCTCGGTGGCGTTCATCGCCATGACCGTGGCCGGCACCCCGTTCCCGGTGCTGCTGGCGTTCGTGGCCGCGATCCTCGCCTTCATCCCCTTGGTCGGAGCCGTCACCGGCGGGCTGATCCTCACCGCCGTCAGCCTGATGGTGTCGTGGGAGACGGCCGCCCTGTTCGCGGCGATCTACTTCATCTACCTGCAGGTGGAGGCCTATGTGGTGTCCCCGCGCGTGATGGCCAGGGCCGTCTCGGTGCCCGCCGCGGTCGCCGTGATCGCCGTGATCGCCGGCGGGGCGCTGCTGGGTGTGCTCGGCGCGCTCATGGCCATCCCGACGGCGGCCGCCGTGCTGCTGCTCGTGCGCGAGGTGGTCGTGCCCCGCCAGGACGCCCGCTGACCTGCCCGGTGCTCAGCGGGAGGCGCGGGTGCGCCAGCAGGTGGGATGCCAGTGGCGGCGGTCCGCGCCGGCGTCCTCGTCACCCATGATCCAGTCTGAGCGCCACGCCACCAGATGCGGCTGGCCGGCGGGGATCCGCCGCCCGCAGCCCGGGCATGTGTAGTCCTTCACGGCCCGCCAGGCCGGGATCTGCCGCACATGCCAGCCGCCGTCCGACCCCGTCTGGTGCTCGTAGCCGGTGTCCAGGCCGAGGGCCTGCTCGAACGGGTCCGCCCGCCCGGGCCCGGCACGACGGCGGCCGCCTCCCCCGGCGGAGCGCTCGCCCCGGCGGGCCGCAGCGGAGCGGCGGGGGCGGTTGGAACGGGGCATGGGCTCCATGCTGGCACATCACTGACGCCTCGGGTGGGCCGCTGGCCCCGTCAAGAGCGCCTGCACCGCCGGGAGCGCCCCGGCCTGAGCCCTAGACTGGGGCGGTGCGTCTTGTCATCGCCCGCTGCTCCGTGACCTACGAGGGCCGCCTCAACGCCCACCTGCCCTCCGCCACCCGTCTGCTGATGGTCAAGGCGGACGGGTCCGTGCTCGTGCACTCGGACGGCGGCTCCTACAAGCCCCTGAACTGGATGTCCCCGCCGGCCACCCTGCACGTGGAGGAGCCCACCGCCGAGCTCGCCGAGCAGGGGGTGACCCAGGTGTGGCGGGTGCAGGCCAAGAAGACGGACGACCGCCTGCTGGTGCACCTCGAGGAGATCCTCTCGGACGTCTCCCACGACCTCGGCGTGGACCCGGGCCTGGTGAAGGACGGCGTCGAGGCCGACCTGCAGCGCCTGCTGGCCGAGCAGATCGGCCTGCTGGGCGAGGGCCACACCCTCGTGCGCCGCGAGTACATGACGGCGATCGGCCCGGTGGACATTCTCGCCCGTGGCCCCGGAGGGCAGACGGTCGCGGTGGAGCTCAAGCGCCGCGGGGACATCGACGGCGTGGAGCAGCTCACCCGCTACCTCGAGCTGATGAACCGGGACCCCCTGCTGGCGCCGGTGAGCGGGGTGTTCGCCGCGCAGCAGATCAAGCCGCAGGCCCGCACGCTGGCCGAGGACCGCGGCATCCGCTGCCTCACCCTGGACTACGACGCGATGCGCGGCGTGGACGATGCCGAGTCCCGGCTCTTCTGAGGCCCGCTCCCCCACCGGGAAGCACAGCGCAGGAGAGCACACCACCGGGGCCGAGGAGAGAGCCCGCGTGGGTGATGCCCGGCACGGCGCCCTCCATGGTGCCCTCGGGCTCGGCCTGGCCGCCGACCCCACCGCCGATGCCCCGCGCTGGGCGGCCCTGTGGCGCCCCGCCCCGGACGGTGCCGACACCCCGGGCACCCTGGTGTGGTCCGGCCCGGAGGCGCGGCTGCCGCGCAAGCTGGCAGCCCGTGTGCCCCGCGGGGGCTGGGCCGCGGACGTGCTGCGGCTGACTCCCCCACTGACCGACCACCACGTCCACGGCGGGGACGGCGTGGACGCAGCCACCTCCCCCACCGCCGCGCTGCGCACATGGCTGGGGCGTCGGCGTCGTGCCGGGGTGGGCGCCGTGCTGGCCTCACTGCCGGCGCTGTCCGCCGCGGATCTGGCCGCCGCGCTCGAACGACTGGCGCCGCTGGTGCACGAGGGTGCGCTGGCCGGCGTCCATCTGGAAGGCCCCTTCCTCAGCCCGGCCCGTGCCGGGGCCCACCACCCCGGCGTGCTCTGCACCCCGGACTCCCCCGCCGGGCAGGCGGTGCTCGCGGTGCTGCGGCAGGTGCCCGAGGGTGTGGTGCGCACCGTGACGCTGGCCCCCGAGCTGCCCGGTGCCGAGCGCCTGGGCGCGGAACTGGCCGGCACCGGGATCGTGCCGTGCCCCGGGCACACCGACGCCGACGCCCGCACGATCGGCGCGGCGGTGGAGCGCTGGGCGGCGGCCTCCGAGGCGTGGTCGTCCGGGGCGGCGTCGTCAGCAGTGGGTCGAGAGCCCGTGGTGACCCACCTGTTCAATGCGATGCGGCCGTTCCACCACCGCGATCCCGGCCCCCTGCCGACCCTGCTGGCCGCGGCACGCCGGGGCCGGGTGCGCGCCGAGGTGATCGCCGACGGCGTCCACGTGGCCCCGGAGCTGCTGCAGCTGCTGTTCGAGGACCCCGCCCTGGCCCCGCAGCTCGTGCTGGTCTCGGACGCCGTGGCCGCCACGGACGCCCCGGCCGGGGTGGACCTGCGCCTGGGACCGGCGACGGTGCACGCCGGGGACGACGCCCCACGCCTGGGCCCGGCGTCTGCGGGGACGGAGGCGTGCCCGCCCCTGGCCGGTGGGGCGAGGGACCTGACGGCCTCGGTGTCCGCGCTGCTGCGGGCCGGCCTGCCCGCCGACGCGGTGCTCCGTGCCGCCGTGCACACCCCGCGCCGGAGCCTGCCGGAGCGGACCCCGCCGCCGGGGATCCTCGTGTGGACGCACGACGGCGGCCGCCGGGTCCTGTTGCCGGCGCCCTGAGTCGACGTCATCGCACCGGCACGCTGCGCCGGCGGCGCGGGGCCGACGTCGTGGGTGGCGGCTCAGGCCTGGCCGGGGGCGCGCCACCAGGAGCGGCACGCATGGGAGGGGCCGGCCTCAGCCCAGGCGCGCAACGCGCCGGCGTCGGCCTCGTCCACCTCCAGCACCAGGCCCGGCCCGTCCGGCCGGTCCGTCTCCCCCACGCCGAGGCGCACGCGCCCGGGTTCAGGGCTCTGCGGCAGACGGTTCAGGTCCAGCAGGTGGCGGGCGGTGGCCCACCGGGTGCGGCTCAGGCGCCAGCGGCCTGTGAGCCAGAGCCGTTCGGCGTCGTAGCGGCCCACGGCACGGCGACGCCGGCCCGACTCGTCCACCACCCAGGCCGGGAACGCGCCCGGGGCGCGCAGAAGGGCCCGGCGCCGCGCCCCGACCAGCAGCACCAGCAGTGCGCACACCGCCAGCACCCCGAACAGGAGCAGCACCAGACCCTTCATGTCAGGCGCAGCCGTTCAGGCCGCCTCGCCCAGATGGGCGGAGGAGGCGGCGATCACCACGCGGTCGTGGTCCACGGAGAAGAACCCGCCGCTGGCCTGCGCCGTGACGGTCCTGCCGTCCACGGTGCGCACCACGACCTCACCGTCACCCAGGACGGCGAGCATCGGGCTGTGGCCCGGGAGGATGCCGATCTCACCGTTGACGGTGCGCGCCGACACAGCTGACGCGGCACCGCTCCAGATGGCCTTCTCCTCCGAGACGATCTCCACTGCGAGCTCGGCCATGGATCAGCCCTCGGCCTGGATCTTCGCCCACGCGCGCTCGACGTCGTCCAGGCCACCCACGTTGTAGAAGGCCTGCTCGGCGACGTGGTCCATGTCGCCGTCGGCGATGGCCTTGAAGCCCTCCACGGTGTCCTTGACCGGCACGGTGGAGCCCTCGACGCCGGTGAACTGCTTGGCGGTGTAGGTGTTCTGCGAGAGGAACTGCTCGATCTTGCGGGCGCGGCCCACGGTGACCTTGTCCTCCTCGGAGAGCTCGTCCACACCGAGGATCGCGATGATGTCCTGCAGCTCCTTGTTCTTCTGCAGGATCTGCTTCACGCGGATCGCGACATCGTAGTGCTCCTGGCCCACGTACTGCGGGTCGAGGATGCGCGAGGTCGAGGCCAGCGGGTCCACCGCCGGGTACAGGCCACGGGAGGCGAGGTCACGGGTGAGGTTCGTGGTCGCGTCCAGGTGGGCGAACACGTTGGCCGGGGCCGGGTCCGTGTAGTCGTCCGCGGGCACGTACACGGCCTGCATCGAGGTGATGGAGTGACCGCGCGTGGAGGTGATGCGCTCCTGGAGCACACCCATCTCGTCGGCGAGGTTCGGCTGGTAGCCCACCGCGGAGGGCATGCGGCCCAGCAGAGTGGAGACCTCGGAGCCCGCCTGCGAGAAGCGGAAGATGTTGTCGATGAACAGCAGCACGTCCTGGTTCTGCACGTCGCGGAAGTACTCCGCCATGGTCAGCGCGGACAGGGCCACGCGCAGACGCGTTCCCGGCGGCTCGTCCATCTGGCCGAACACGAGGGCGGTGTCCTTGAGCACGTCCGCCTCGTCCATCTCGACCCAGAGGTCGTTGCCCTCACGGGTGCGCTCGCCGACGCCGGCGAACACAGAGGTACCGCCGAAGTTGCGGGCCACACGGGTGATCATCTCCTGGATGAGCACGGTCTTGCCCACGCCGGCGCCGCCGAACAGGCCGATCTTGCCGCCCTTGATGTACGGGGTCAGCAGGTCAATCACCTTGATGCCGGTCTCCAGCATCTCGGTGGAGCCCTCGAGGTCCGCGAAGTTCGGGGCCGGGCGGTGGATCGGCCAGCGGTCGGCCGCGTCCAGCTCCGCGCCAGGGATGTCCAGGGTCTCACCGAGCACGTTGAAGATGTGGCCCTTGACGGCGTCGCCCACGGGGACGGAGATCGGGGCACCGGTGTCCACGACGTCGGTGCCTCGCATCAGGCCGTCAGTGGACTGCAGCGAGATGGCGCGCACCATGTTCTCGCCGAGGTGCTGGGCGACCTCGAAGGTCACGGTGCGGGTCTCGCCGTTGAGGGTGATCTCGGTGGTGAGGGCGTTGTAGATCTCGGGCATCGCGTTCGCGGGGAACTCCGCGTCGATCACGGGGCCGATGACGCGGGCGACGCGCCCGGTGGCGCCGCGGGCGCCGGTGCCGGTGCCCTGGTCGGTGATGGTGGCAGTCATCTCTCTCACTTCTATCGTGTGTGGATGGCGAATCTGATGAGCCGGTGGGGAGCTCAGGAGTTGTTGAGCGCGTCCGCGCCCGCGATGAGCTCGGTGAGCTCCTGGGTGATCTCGGCCTGACGGGCGTTGTTCATCAGGAGCGTGTAGTCCTTGATGAGGCTCGTGGCGTTGTCACCGGCCGACTTCATGGCCCGCTGACGGTTGGCCAGCTCGGAGGCGGCCGACTGGAGCATGGCGTTGAAGATGCGCGACTCGATGTACTTGGGCAGCAGGGCGTCGAGGACCTCGTCCGCGTCCGGCTCGAACTCGTAGAGCGGAAGCATGTCCTCCTCCGAGGCCTCCTCTTCCACGACCTCCAGCGGAAGCAGGCGCAGGACCTTGGGGTTCTGCTTGACCATCGAGACGAACTCGGTGAAGACCACGTGGATCTCGTCCACGCCGCCGTCGGCGGTGTCCGTGACGAAGGCGTCCACGAGGGCCTCGCCGATCTCTATGGCGCGCTCGGCGTTGGGGGCGTCGGTCTGGCCGGTCCACAGACGGGCGTAGGAGCGGTCCCGGAAGTCGAAGTACGTCTGCGCCTTGCGGCCGACGACGTAGACGTCCGTGTCCTTGCCCTCCTCGTGCAGCCGGGTGAGCAGCCGCTCGGCCGTGCGCAGCACGTTCGCGGAGTAGGCGCCCGCGAGGCCGCGGTCGGACGAGAGGATGAGCACGGCGGCCCGGGTCGGGTTCTCCGGCTCAGTGGTCAGCACGTGATCGATCTCGTGCTGGCTGGAGACGGCGGTGACGGCGCGGGTGATCGCCTCCGCGTACGGCAGCGACTGGTTCACGCGCTCGCGCGCCCGAGTGATGCGCGAGGTCGCGATCAGCTCCATCGCCTTGAAGATCTTCTTCATCGACGAGGTCGATGCGATCTTCTGACGGTAGACCCGGATCTGGGCTCCCATGGGTGTCCTTTCCTGACGGGAGGGCGGTCCGGCGGCGGCCTGTGTTCAGGTCCGCCGCCGGACCACGGACTCACCGGCTGCGGTCAGCGCTTCTGCTTGGTGATGTGCTCCTGCGCGACCTGGTCCTCCGGGTTCGCGTCGGGGTCCTCCTGGCCGAGCGGGCTGCCGTCGGCAGTGCGGAAGCCCTTCTTGAACTCCACCATCTCGCTCTCGAGAGCGGAGAGGGCGTCGTCCTCGAGCTTGCCGGTCTCGGCGATCGCACCCAGCACCAGGCCCTTGTGGCGCAGGTGGTCCAGGAACTCGCGCTCGAAGCGCAGGACGTCCTCCACGTCCACCTCGTCCAGGTGGCCCTTGGAGCCGGCCCAGATCGACACGACCTGCTCCTCCACCGGGTACGGGGAGTACTGCGGCTGCTTGAGCAGCTCCATCAGGCGCTCACCGCGGGCGAGCTGGCGGCGGGTGGCCGGGTCCAGGTCCGAGGCGAACATGGCGAACGCCTGCTGGTCGCGGTACTGCGCGAGGTCCAGCTTCAGCGTGCCGGAGACCTTCTTCATGGCCTTGATCTGCGCGGCACCGCCCACGCGGGACACCGAGATGCCCACGTCCACGGCCGGGCGCTGGTTGGCGTTGAACAGGTCCGACTGCAGGAAGATCTGGCCGTCGGTGATGGAGATGACGTTGGTCGGGATGTACGCCGAGACGTCGTTTGCCTTGGTCTCGATGATCGGCAGGCCGGTCATCGAGCCGGCGCCCAGCTCGTCGGAGAGCTTGGCGCAGCGCTCCAGCAGGCGGGAGTGCAGGTAGAAGACGTCGCCCGGGTAGGCCTCGCGTCCCGGCGGACGGCGCAGCAGCAAGGACACGGCGCGGTAGGCCTCGGCCTGCTTGGAGAGGTCGTCGAAGATGATCAGCACGTGCTTGCCGCCGTACATCCAGTGCTGGCCGATGGCCGAGCCGGCGTAGGGGGCGAGGTACTTGAAGCCGGCCGGGTCGGAGGCCGGGGATGCCACGATGGTGGTGTACTCCAGGGCGCCGTGCTCCTCGAGGGTGGCGCGGACGCCGGCGATGGTGGAGGCCTTCTGACCCACGGCCACGTACACGCAGCGGACCTGCTTGGTGACGTCGCCGGACTCCCAGTTGGCCTTCTGGTTGAGGATCGCGTCCACGGCGATGGCGGTCTTGCCGGTCTGGCGGTCACCGATGATCAGCTGGCGCTGGCCGCGGCCGATCGGGATCATCGCGTCGATGGCCTTGATGCCGGTCTGCAGCGGCTCGTGCACGGACTTGCGCTGGGTCACGGTGGGCGCCTGCAGCTCGAGGGCGCGGCGGCCCTCGGGCTCGATCGGGCCCATGTCGTCCAGCGGCTGGCCCAGGGGGTCCACCACGCGGCCGAGGAAGGCGTCGCCCACCGGCACGGAGAGGATCTCCCCGGTGCGCTGCACCTCCATGCCCTCGCGGATCTCCTGGAACTCCCCGAGCACCACGACGCCGATCTCACGGGCGTCGAGGTTCTGGGCGAGGCCGAGGATGCCGTTCTCGAAGCGCAGCAGCTCGTTCGCCATGACGGAGGGCAGACCCTCCACCCGGGCGATGCCGTCCGCCGCGGAGATGACGCGGCCGACCTCGGTGCGCTCGGTGCCCGTCGGTTCGTAGGACGCCGCGAAGTCGTTCAAGGCATCGCGGACATCGTCGGCATTGATGGTCAGTTCGGCCATCTGCAGTCCCTGCTCTCTGTGCTTGGTGATCATCGACGTGACGATGATGCTGGTGGTCGTGAAGGCCGGATGGGGCCCGCCGGCTGAGCCGGTCAGGCCGCCATCCGGCGCTGGAGGTCGGTGAGTCGGCTGGACATGGAGCCGTCGATGACGTCGTCCCCGACCTGCACGCGGATGCCGCCGACGAGGGCGGGGTCCACGACCAGGTCGAGCACGAGGTCACGTCCGAACGCCCGCCGCAGACCGGCGATGAGCCGCTCCTGCTGGCCGAGGTCCAGGACGCGGGCCACGGTGACCTGGGCGATCCACTGACGCTGGCGCTCGGCGACGACGTCCGCGAGGCGGCGGACGGCGGAGACGGGCTTGAGGCCGCGCGGAGCCGTGACGGCCCGCTCGACCAGCAGCCGGCCCGCCTCCGAGGCGGAGCCGCCCAGCAGACGGGCAGCCAGCGCGCCACGGTCCTCACGGGAGGCACGCGGATCGGTGAGGGCCCGCTGGACGTCGTTCGACTCCTCGGCCAGCCGGTTGAAGGCCAGGAGCTCGCCCGAGAGCGAGGCGAGGCCGGCGTGCCCGGAGCGGGCGGCCTCACCGGTGGCCGCGTGCGCGGCGACGGCCTCCATGCTGTCTCCGAGGTCACGCTCCGCCGACCAGCGGCGGCCGGCCAGGTCCTTGAGGACCCGCAGCGCACCGGGGCTCACCCGGGTGCCGAACAGGGAGTCCACGAGACCGTGACGGCGCTCGGTGCTCCATGCCGGGTCGGTCAGGGCCCGACGCAGCGGCCCCTGCTCGTCCACGACGTCCAGCACGGCGAAGAGCTCGCGGGCCAGGGCCACACCGCCCTCGTCCAGGACCGGGCCGACCTCCTGAAGGGAGGCGGCCAGGGAGTCCCTCGATGCGCCCGCCGTCATTCGGCCACACCCGCGCTCTGGTGGCGATCCAGGTCAGCCAGGAAGCGGTCGACCACACGCTGGGAGCGGGCGTCGTCCTCGAGGGACTCGCCCACGATCTTGCTCGCGAGCACGGTGGCCAGGGAGCCGACCTCGTTCTTGAGCTGCGCGGCGGCCTGGGCGCGGTCCGCGGCGATCTGGGCGTGAGCCTGCTCGGTGAGGCGAGCGGCCTCCGCGGCGGCGCGCTCGCGCGCCTCGGCGACGATCTGGGCACCCTCGGCGCGGGCCTGCTCGCGCACACGGTTGGCCTCGGTGCGGGCGTCGGCCAGCTGGCTCTCGTAGTCCGCCATCATCGCGTTCGCCTCGGCCTGGGCCCTCTCAGCCTTGGCCAGGCCGCCCTCGATCGCCTCGACGCGGTCCTGGTAGGACTTCTCGAGGGCCGGGACGATGAACTTGATGACGATGAACATGAGCAGGGCGAAGCCCACGGCGGTGACGACGATCTCCCAGGGGTTCGGGATGAGGGGGTTGGCCCCCTCGCCGGCCGCGAGGATCAGTCCGTTGCTGATCATGTTTCAACCATCCTTCAGTCGTGTGCCCCACAGGGCGTGAGGCGGGACGGCGCGGTCACGCCGTCCGTCCTCGTGCTGTGCAGGGTCAGAGGACGAAGGCGAAGACCAGGCCCAGGATGGCGAGGGCCTCGGCGAGCGCGAAGCCCAGCAGGGCGATCGGCTGCAGGATGCGCTGGGCCTCGGGCTGGCGGGCGACGCCGTTGATGTAGGCCGCGAAGATCAGACCCACGCCGATGGCGGAGCCGATGGAGGCCAGGCCGTAGCCGACGAGGTTCAGGTTGCCCGTGATGTCCATGGTGTTCCTTTCACGATGCCGGAGCCCCCGGCAGGTTGTGGAGGTGCGTCCTCCCGGTCGGTCCCCCGCATCGGGGGTGCCGGGAAGCCTTCGGTGGCGGATCGCTCCGCCGCCCGCGGCCGGTGCCGGAGAACCGGCGCGCCGCGGAAGATCAGTGGTCGTTCGCGTCGATCGCGCCCTGCACGTAGATAGCGGTCAGGAGCGTGAAGACGAAGGCCTGGAGGTACATGATCAGCAGCTCCAGGAAGTAGAGGGCCACGGAGCCGAGGATCACCAGCACGCCGGTGCCCTGCAGCAGCAGGCTGTCCGTCTGGGTGATCAGGAAGGCGGCACCGGTGCCGGCGAGCATCACGATCATGTGGCCGGCCAGCATGGTGGCCATCAGACGCAGCGAGTGGGTCAGGGGGCGCACGATGAAGTTGGAGATGATCTCCAACGGCACCAGCAGCGGCAGGATCCAGCCGGGCACGCCCGAGGGCACCACAGCCAGCTTGAAGTAGCCCGGCCCGTGATGGCGCAGACCCACGCCGATCCAGATCACATACACGATGAGCGCCAGCGCGTAGGCGGAGCCGGCGTGGGAGAACGTCGGCAGCTGCAGGAAGGGGATCGCGCCGAAGATGTTGTTCACCAGAATGAAGAAGAACAGCCCGAACAGCAGCGGCACCCACTGCTTGAAGTTCCGCTCCCCCAGGATGTCCCTGGCGATGTCGTTGCGCACGAAGGAGTAGCCGGACTCGGCGAGCCACTGGGCTCGGCCGGGCACCAGCTTCGGCCGACGCATGGCCCACGCGAAGAACGCCGTGATCAGCACGACGGAGAGCAGCACCAGCGCCATCTGCTTGCCGAAGCCCGTGCCGTACTCGGCGCCCCACGGAAGGATCTCCGGCAGGTGGCCGTCACTGATGGACGGGGGCACGAAGTCAGCGTTCGCCAGCACGAGGGGTAGCACGAGGATCCTCTCCGAGAATGATGCGCCGACGCGAGACGTGCCTCACCTTCGGCCTCAGCCCGCCCCCGCGGGTGGGCGGAAGGAACGGTGCAGGACACTGGGGAGAGGCGGCGCGGTCGAGCCGTCGAAGTGTTCGTCGGCAACGATACCAAACCCCCCTGGAATACCGGGGTGACAGCCGGTCCAGCACGAATCGGGCAGGCTCCTGCACCGTCCAGGACTCCCAGCGCCGAGGTCAGTCGGCGTAGATCGCCCGGCGCGTGCGGGCGAACACGGCCACCTCAGCGGCCTGCCACACCACGATCACGGCCAAGGCCGCCGCCCCCGCCGGCACCGGCTCGATCCAGTCCGGACGCGGGGCCAGGCCCAGCACCAGCGCCATCGCCACCAGCTTCAGCACGAACGCCCCGATGCTCAGCGGCAGGACCACCTCCCGGGCGTGGTCCCAGGCCAGCGCCGTCGTCGCCGCCGTGAGGGCGGACAGTCCGAGCACCGTGCCCCCGCCCAGCAGCGCGGACGCCGCCGCAGCCCCGCCGCCGACGGCCCCGGCCACCGCGCACACCACAAGGAGCACCGCCACACCGGCCCCCGTGCTCCACCAGAGAATCCCCCACCAGCCAGCGCGGTTCTCCCACCGCCGGCGGCCCCACCGCGCCGTGCGGGGCATCGCCCGGCCGCTCATCGCCGACGCCCCCGCTCAGGCCGCTCAGGCCACTCAGGCTGCTCAGGCTGCTCAGGGGCCACGGTGCCGTCCGCGCCGGAACGGCCGTGCCGGCGTCGTTCCACGAAGGGGTGCAGCGTGAGGTAGCCGGCGCCCGTGAGCGCCAGGGCGAGCACCGGCAAGAGGATGAGGTCGTCCACGAAGTTCAGCGCCACCGCACCCCAGGCCACGAGGAACGCCCACAGCCACAGCAGCGCCACCGCCTGCGGGTGCGTGTACCCGCCGTCGACGAGCTTGTGGTGCAGGTGCCCGCGATCCGCGGAGAACGGACTGGACCCGTGCGCGGTGCGGCGCAGCACCGAGGTGACCAAGTCCAGCAACGGCAGGGCCATCACCGCCACCGGCAGCAGGATCGGCATATACGCCGGCACGTTGCGGAAGCGGAAGCCGTCCAAGGCGTGGATGTCCATCGTCACCGCGACCGCAGCCGAGGCCATCAGCAGCCCCAGGAGCAGGGCGCCCACCTCACCCATGAAGATCGAGGCCGGGTACCGGTTGTGCGGCAGGAAGCCCGCGCACGCCCCCACGAGCAGGGCCATCAGCAGGGTCGCCAGGTTCGAGTAGTCGAACTGGTTGATGGTGCGGGTCAGCAGATAGCTGTAGACGAAGAATGCCGAACCGCCAATCAGAGCGACCCCCGTGGCCAGCCCATCCAGACCGTCCACGAAGTTGATCGCGTTCATGGTCAGCACCACGGCGAACACCGTGAGCACCACCTGCATGGCCTCGCTGCCCACCGCGATCCACCCCACGGGCATGGCCTCGATACGGATCCCGCCCAGGGCCACGGACAGCCCAGCCATGCACTGGCCGGCGAGCTTGGCCCACCAGCTCAGATCCCAGAGGTCGTCCGCGATGCCCAGCAGAAGGATCACCCCCACCGCCGCCAGCAGGCCATGGACCGCCTCAGCGGAGGCGAAAATCCCCTGCAGGAACGGCACCGACGCCGCCACAGCCACCCCGATCAGCACGGCGGCGGCCATGGCCACCCCGCCCAGCTTCGGGATGGGGCGGCCATGGACATCACGGTCGCGCAGGGGTGTGCAGGCGCGCAGCCTCAGCCCGAGCCGACGCACCAGAGGCGTCAGCAGCAGGCAGGAGACGGCCGTGACGGCCATGACCACGAGATAGGCGCGCATGGGCAGACGGTCAGCCCTCGGGCAGGCCCGGTGCCCGGCGGTCGGCCGGCACGGGCGGCTCCTCCCCCTCCGCGACGAGATCCGGCACCACCTCGCGCAGCTCCTCGAGGGAGACCGCGCCCTGGCGGGCGACCCGGAACGGGGTCACCGTGCAGTCCACGATCGTGGAGGGCGCGCACTCGGTGCGCTCACCGCCATCCAGGTAGAGGGACACCGCGTCCCCGAGCATCTCCCGGGCGGCCTGCGCGGTGGTCGCCGCCGGCATGCCGGTGCGGTTGGCGCTGGAGACGGCCATCGGCCCGACGGCGTAGAGCACCTCCCGGGTGACCGGGTCCGCCGGCACGCGCAGGGCGACCGTGCCACGGGTCTCACCCAGGTCCCAGGTGAGGGTCGGCTGGGACTTCAGGATCAGGGTCAGGGCCCCCGGCCAGAAGCGCTCAGCGAGCTGCTCGGCCTGCTCCGGGGCGTCGTAGGCCAAGCCGGCCATCACAGCACGGTCCGCCATCAGCACGGGCGGGGGCATGGAGCGCCCGCGCCCCTTCGCGGCCAGCAGCACAGCCACAGCCGTCGGCGAGAAGGCGTCCGCCCCGATGCCGTAGACCGTGTCCGTGGGCAGCACGATGCACCCGCGATCCCCCAGCACCGTGCGGGCGCGGTCGACGGCGGCGGGCAGGGCTGCGGGATCCGAGACGTCCAGGTACTCACTCACAGGGGCCATTCTTCCACTCGGCGGCCGGTGCCTCGGGCGCGGCGCCGCGCACCGCCACGAGCACGCGGTCGCGTCCGGTGGCATCGGGCAGCACACGGACCCGCTCGAACGCCCCGCAGGCCTCGGCTGCGGCCGCCAGCGCCTCCCCCTGCGTCTCGTGATGCTCCATCGCGAAGGTCCCGCCCGGGCGCAGCAGCGCCGCGGCCGCGCCGATCAGGCGCAGCGGGATCCGCAGCCCGCGGGCGTCCCCGCCGTACAGGGCCAGGTCCGGGTCTCGCCGGGCCTCGGGCTGGAGGGGCTCCTCGCCGTCGGGCACATAGGGCGGGTTGGTCAGGAGCACGTCCACCACCCCGCGCAGCTCGGGGATCGGGTCGAGGGCATCGGCCAGGCGCAGATCCACACCCCAGGGCTCGAGGTTCCGCCGGGCCCAGGAGTGGGCGGTCGGGTCCAGCTCCACTGCGGTGATCCGCAGCCGCCGCCCCTGCGCCTGCCCCCAGGCGGCCACGGCCGCGGCCACCGCCCCCGACCCCGTGCAGAGATCGAGCACCCGCTCGGCCTGCGGGTCCGCTATGAGGGCACCGATGCCGACCTCCACCAGCAGCTCCGTCTCCGGCCGGGGCACGAACACGCCCGGCCCCACCGCCAGGTCCACCCCATGGAAGCAGGCCCGGCCGGTCAGGTGCTGCAGCGGCTCCCGCCCGGCCCGGCGCTCCACAAGCCCGGCGAACACCGCCGCCTGGGCGGGCTCGGCCTGCGCACCGGCGAGCACCCGGGCCATCACGGCCCCACGCTCGCCACCGAGCACATGCGCCAGCAGCAGCTCGGCATCGGCCCGCGGGGCGTCCACCCCGGCTCGGGCCAGGGTGGCCACGGCCTCACGCAGTTCGAGGGACCACTCCCGCTCCCGGCTCACTGCTGCTGCCCCAGACGGTCGAGGCGGCGCTGCTCGTCCAGGGCCACGCACGCGTCGATCACCGCGTCGAGGTCGCCGTTGAGCACGGTGTCCAGATTGTGCGCCTTGTAGCCGGTGCGGTGGTCCGCGATCCGGTTCTCCGGGAAGTTGTAGGTGCGGATCCGCTCGGACCGGTCCAGGGTGCGCACCTGCGCGGAGCGGGCCGCGGCATCCTGGGCCTCCTGCTCCTCACGACGCCGGGCCAGCAGCCGAGAGCGCAGCACCCGCAGGGCCGCCTCTCGGTTCTGGATCTGCGACTTCTCGTTCTGCATGGACACCACGATCCCCGTGGGCAGGTGGGTCAGGCGCACCGCCGAGTCCGTGGTGTTCACGGACTGCCCGCCCGGACCGGAGGAGCGGAACACGTCCACCTTCAGCTCGTTCGGCTCGATCCGCACCTCGTCCGGCTCATCCACCTCCGGCAGCACCAGCACCCCCGCCGCAGAGGTGTGGATCCGCCCTTGGGACTCGGTGACCGGCACCCGCTGCACCCGGTGCACCCCGCCCTCGTACTTCAGGCGCGCGTACACCCCCTCCGCCGGGTCCTGGGCGCTCCCGCGCACGGCCACCTGCACATCCTTGACCCCACCCAGATCCGAGGGGGTCTGGGCCAGCACGCTCGTGGACCAGCCCCGCGCCTCCGCGTACCGCAGATACATGCGCAGCAGGTCGCCGGCGAAGAGCGCGGCCTCCTCCCCGCCCTCACCGGCCTTCACCTCCAGGATCACGTCCCGGCCGTCGTCCGGGTCCCGGGGGATCAGCAGGCGGCGCAGACGTTCGGCCGCCTCATCGGCTGCGGCCTCCAGCCCCGGCACCTCCGCGGCGAACGCCGCGGCGTCCTCCCCGGGCTGATCGGCGAGCTCCCGTGCGTCGGCGAGGTCCGCCGTCGTCTGCGCCCACACCGTGTGGGCCGCCGCCACCGCGCCGAGCTCGGCGTACCGGCGCCCCAGCCGCCGCGCCAGAGCCGGGTCCTGATGCACCGCGGGATCGGAGAGCCGCTCCCCCAGCGTGCGGTGCTCCTCAAGGAGGGCATGGACGGACTCGAACACGGCGGAGCCTCTCGACGGCGGAACGGACGGTCTCGACTCTACGGGCGGACCCGCAGGACGGACACGGCCCCGGCCCGCGGGCCCGCGGTGCCCCGGCCGGGGGGCGGGGGGGCCGGCGCGCCGGCCGCGCCCCAGGCCCCCCGGG
>NZ_JAXFPG010000050.1:0-9389 GCF_034179925.1 Micrococcus sp.
CGTAGGCGCGCTTGATCGTCGGGGTGCCATAGGTGGCCAGCTCCTCGAGGATGAGGGCGGCGTACTTGGGCGAGACGTTGTCGCAGTCCAGCAGGACGGCGATGCGCAGGGAGGCGGGGGTGGGTTCAGGCATGGTTCCAGGGTAGTCGCCCCGCCGCCCCGGGGACGCAGTCCCATCCCCGGGGTCGCCGCCGTCGTCTCGGGGACGGTGTCGGCGGTGAGGACGGGCGGCGGGGTCAGGCCGTCCGGGGCAGAGGCCGGAATCCCAGGCTGCGGTAGAGCGACATGGCCGCGGGGGATGTGCCCTCACCGATGCGCAGGCTCAGGGTGCTGTCTCCCGCGGCGGCGCATGCGCTCAGAGCGTGCTGGACGAGGGCGCGGCCGACCCCACGGCCACGGGCATCCGGGTCGGTGAACAGGTCGATGATGAAGGGGCCGGGGAGGCCCTCGTCCCAGATCGAACGGGTCGTCACCATGATCGCGCCGACGAGCCGGCCCTCCAGCCAGGCCGTGGCACTGGCGTCGTCGCGAAGCTCCCCGAACTCCCCGCGGAAGGTCGCGTCCATCTCCTCACGGGCCTCGGTGAGGTCTGCGGCGGCGACCCCGAGCGGATAGCCGGCCAGGTAGACCTCCGCCAGGTCGGGAGCCAGGGTGCCGTCCAGCCCGTGGAGGACGACGCCGGCGGGCGGAGACTGCTCCACCTCCGTGCCGGTCAGTGTGAGGGTCAGGATGTCGGTGCTCATGGGGCCTCTCAGGGGGGGCGGCCGGTCGCTTCAGGCGGCGTCCAGTGCGAGGAATCGGCGCAGGGCGTCCGCGCCGGTGATGTGCACGCGGTCGGGCCCGCGGTCGAAGTCCTCGGGCCGCAGCTCGAAGAACACCTCGCCGGTCGGCATCCCGCGGCGTTCGGCCCGGCCGCGGCCGGTCTCCGTGTACCCGACCTTCTCACTGACCCGGCGGGAGGCGGCGTTGTCCTCCCAGACGGAGGAGGTGACGGCGTCGAGCCCCAGGCCGTCGAAGGCCAGCGCGCACACCATGCGGCGCATCCGCGTTCCCAGGCCCTGCCCCTGGAAGGGCAGGCCCAGCCAAGAGCCGGTCTCGAGGCGGCGGGTGGCCGTGACGTCCGGGCCGTTCACACCCTGCATGCCGACCACCCGCCCGTTCCGGCGCACCACCAGCTCGAGGCTCACGCCCCCGTCCACGGTGCGGGTGAGGGTGGAGGCGAAGAACCGCATGTAGTTCGCAGGCATCTCCTCGGCCGGGGCATCCGTCCACGGGAAGAGGAACGGCGTCCAGGAGGGGTCATGGATCCCGCCGGCGACGACGTCCAGCACCTCCGGGACGTCGGCCTCGCGCAGCGCGGTCATCCGCAGGTCGCCGGACTCGACGACGAGCCCGTAGGGCGGCCAGATCTCCTCGAGAGTGCGCGTCATATCCGGAGGGTACCCAAGGTCGGCGGCCTCTGGGGCGGCGGCCTCCTGAGGAAATCGCCGGCGGCTGTGCCCTGGGGCAGCGGTGACCGCCCATGTAGCGTGGGGAAGCGACCAGTGCCATGCGTGGAGCGGCAGCTGTGCCCCTCCCGCATCCCCGACCTCAGGAGTCTGAACCCGTGGAGAACCGCCCCAGCACGACCGTCTCGCGCCGCATGGTGGCCGCCGGGGGTGCATGGGCGGTGCCGGCCGCCGTCGCCGCTGCCGCCGCCCCCGCATTCGCCGCCTCAAGGTGCACGCCCCGCATCGCCCCCGGGGGAGGCGTGGGCGTCTACTGGGGCCCCAACGCGACCTGCACCTCCCTCAACCTGTCCCTGGGAGGCCAGACGTTCCTCTGCGGACTGCCCCCCGAACGTCACCGTCCAGCAGGTCGACGTGACCTTCCGCGTCGAACGGCGTGAGGGGCAGACCAGCAACACCTCCGGCATCTTCTACCCGGCCAACCAGACGTCCAACCTTGCGGGCTCCATCGGCCAGACCAATTCCCGATACAACCTGTCCGCCGCCCAGCGGACCGCCTCCGCTCCCGGCTGGGACCCCTATGTGGTCTTCAACAACAGCGTGGGCGGCTTCACCTTCACCAACCCGCGGGGCGGCACCCACGCCGCCGCGAACACCTGGACGATGACCCGGACCTGGCGGGCGAGCTCCGGCGCCGGCACCTACCAGTCGACCGCGCTGGGTCCCTGTGGCGCGGCGTCGATCGGATGCAGGAACTTCGGCACGGGGGAGGCCGGGAACTTCACGATCCAGTACACGAACCTCGCCAGGTACCTCTCGAGCCAGGCCTTCATCTACTCCACGATGTACATCACCGTCACCCTCAGCGACGGGACCGTCATCCAGCACAAGACCAACGACGAGGCGAACGCCCCGCAGGGGACCGGGCCCACCAGCTACATGGGAGCCTGCACCCTGCCCGGGTGATCCGCAGCAGGAGAGAGGGGCTCTGCAAGGCTGGGCTCATCCTTCTCCCTTGGCAGGCGGGAACGGAGGCAGCCGCAGTTCCACGGAGTAGGCGAGGTGGTCTGAGCTTCCCAGGAGGTGTGTGCTGCAGGAGAGCACTTCGATGTCGGTGCTGACCAAGACGTGATCGATGGGGGCGCGTGCCCAGGCCGGGGCGGCGGCAGGCCAGGTGCCGCCGACATGGTCAGTGCACTGTTGCGCGGTGTCCACGAGGTGCGCGCGGGCGGTCAGGGCACCGTGCCGGAGTGTGGCGTTCAGGTCGCCGGCCAGGATCACCGGGCCGTCGCCGGTGGTGTTGTCGAGCCCGCCGAGACGGTTTAGGTCGGCCCGCCAGGCGTCCATGGTGCGCGGCAGCGGGGGTGCGGTGTGGACTCCCACGAGCACGGGGGCGGCGGCCCCCGAAAGCGGTTCCAGGCGAAGGGCGCCGAACGTGCTCGGGGTCGGGGCGGTGTCCTTGTAGGCGCCTGCGCGGGGGCGGACGGCCATCACGGTGGGCGCGGCCCACCAGGGGCGTCCGTCGCTGAACCCGGCGTCGGGAGCCTCGTGGATGCCCGTGGCGTAGGGGGTTCCCGCCATGGCCTGGACCGCCCGCGAGGGTGTGGCCTCGGGCAGGACCAGCACGTCGGGGTCGGCGACGTCGACGAGTTCCCGCACATCCGACGCCGTGAGGGTGTCCTGACTGTTGAACACGGTGACGCGCAGTGTGCGTCCGGTGTTCCCCGTGGCGGCGAAGGGGCCCGCCGTCCAAGGCGGTCCGGCCGGGAACGCCGCCAGCCCCGCCCCGAGGACGGCCAGGGCGAGAGCGGCGGTGACCACCCCAATTCGGCGGAGGGACTGCACCGTCATGCTCAGGACCAGCGCAACGGTGCCGAGCAGGATCAGGGCCCCACCGGTCAGGGCTGGGAAGGCGAGGGCCTGGGCCAGGAGGAGGCGGGTGCTCATCCATCGACTGAGGGACGCCTCCGGAAAGAACACGAGCAGGGCAGCCAACACGAGGCCCACCGTGGCCAGCGCGGCGAACATCCGGCGGGACGCTCTGTGAAGGTCCATGGGGCAACTCTCGCACGGAGGCGGCAGTTCCGGGCCTACGCGCACCCGGGGCGATCCAGTGATCCCGGGGCGATCCAGTGTGGTTCTCCCTCTCGCGGGGGATCCCGAGCGTGCACGGGCTCAGAGTAGGGTCGGCGTCATGGCCGTCCGCTCTCCTGCCTCAGCTCACCTGCCTCACACGCGCGCGCGACCGTCGGGGTGGCAACGCCGGGATGTGCTGACAGCTTTGGTGTTGGCTGTGGCTGGCGTGGAGTTGGTGTACCTCTCCGACTTCGTGCAGAAGACGCCCTGGAAGGCTGCTGTGGGGTGGGTTGCCGTGGGTGCAGCAGTGCTCGCCGTTCCGCTGGCATGGCGCCGACGCTTCCCGGTGGCGGTGATGGTGGCCGTCTCGGCCGTGTTCTTCGTGCTGGGCGCGTGGGTGGGGATCGAGCTGTACGCCTCCCAGGTGGTGGTGTTCTTGGCGTTCTATTCAGTGGGGGCGTGGTCCACTGATCGGCGGCTGGCGAACTGGTCTCGCGGCATCGTGGCGGCCGGGATGGGGCTGTGGCTTCTGTGGGCGATGGTGGATGGGTTCACCGACCCGGAGGTCGGTGAGCGTGGGGTCAACGCTTACATGGCTTTCGCCGCCATTCAGTTGCTGGTCAACATCGCCTACTTCGCCGGCGCCTGGGTGTTCGGCAACCGAACATGGCGTGCGGCCATGGAGCGTCAGGACCTAGAGCACGCCAATGCCGAGATCCGGGCGCAGCAGGATCAACTGGCCGAGCAGGCCGTGAGCCTCGAGCGCCTGCGGATCGCCCGGGAGCTGCACGACGTCGTGGCCCACCACGTCACGGCCATGGGGGTACAGGCGGGGGCGGCCCGCGTGATCATGCCAAGGGACCCGGAGGCCGCCGGCGCCCATCTGCGCGGCGTCGAGGTCTCCGCCCGCGAGGCCGTCGCCGAGCTCAAGACCATGGTCCACACCCTACGCGACGGCGAGGAGCTGCCTGATTCGGTGCCGCGCCTGGCTGACCTCGAGCACCTGGTGGAGGAGGCGCGGGCGATCGGCCAAGACGTGGTGCTGGAGCGGGTGGGTCCGCAGCCGCAACTGGCTCCACCGGCTCAGCTGGCGCTGTACCGCGTGGCCCAGGAGGGCCTCACGAACGCTCGCAAGCACGCCGGGCCGCGCGCCGCGGTGACGGTTCGACTGCGTCACGAGCCGGGCCGGGTGGAGCTGGAGGTCAGCGACGACGGCCGCGGAGGCCGCCGAGGCTCACCGGTGCCGACAGGGACGGGACTGGGCGTGATCGGCATGCGCGAGAGGATGGCCTCCGTCGGCGGGTCCTGCGAGGCCGGTCCCAAGGACCATGGGGGTTGGCTCGTGCGGGCCGCCGTCCCGACGGTGAATAGCGAGGAGATCTGATGAGCCTGCGAGTCCTGCTGGTGGACGACCAGCCCCTGATCCGGCTGGGCTTCTCAGCCATCCTCACCTCCGAAGAGGACATCGAAGTTGTGGGGGAGGCGGCCGACGGCGTCGAGGCGCTGGAGATGGTGGCGGTCCTCGAGCCCGATGTGGTGTGCATGGACGTACAGATGCCACGCATGGATGGCATCGAGGCCACCCGGCGTCTCGTCGCGGGGGACACGCGTGCGGCTGTGCTGATCCTGACCACGTTTGACACTGACGAGGCGCTCTTCGACGCGCTGCAGGCCGGCGCCTCGGGATTCCTGCTGAAGTCCGCCGGACCAGAGGGGCTCATCGAGGCGGTCCGGGTTCTGGGGCGTGGGGACGGGCTGTTGGACCCGCAGGTGACCCGGCGCGTCCTCGCCCGCATGACGCGGCCCTCCACCCCGGGCGGGGTCACCGGCCCGGTGCCGATGGCCGCCGCAGCGGGCTCGCTGTCCACGAGCGTGCAGTGGGGACCGCGGCCGCAGGAGGCTATTGCCGAGGCCGGGCTTACGCCTCGCGAGGCGGAGGTGCTCCGGGCGATGTGCCGGGGCCTGTCGAACGCGGAGATCGGTCAGGAGCTGTTCGTCAGTGAGGCCACGGTGAAGACCCATGTGTCCAATGTGCTGATGAAGACGTGGTCCCGAGGCCGGGTGCACGCGGTTCTGTGGGCCTTTGAGCATGGGGTGGCGCGGTCCTGATCCGGCCCCGGAGCCCGCAGGTCCTCCTCCGTTCGGATGAGGGCCGGCGTCCGCGGAGATCGCCCATGCGGGGGAGGCGGCCCGGGGGAGCGTCTTCCTAGACTCGGGTCATGATCACAGTGAACGGGGTGAACAAGTCCTTCGGTGCAGCGCATGTGCTCAAGGACTTGACCTTCAGCATCCAACCGGGCCTGATGACCGGGTTCGTGGGCGGCAACGGTGCGGGGAAGACGACCACGATGCGCATCCTGCTCGGGGTGCTCACCCCCGACGCGGGGAGCATCGAGGTCAACGGTGCGCCGATCACCGCCGACTACCGCGCGGGTATCGGGTATATGCCCGAGGAGCGGGGCCTGTACCCGAAGATGACCGTCCTGGACCAGCTGGTCTACCTGGGCCGCCTGCACGATATGAGCCCCGCCGCCGCCCGGGCGCGGGCCCTGACGCTGCTCGAGCGCCTGGGCTTGGGTGAGCGGGGGTCCAGCCGGCTCGAGGAGCTCTCGTTGGGCAACCAGCAACGCGCCCAGATCGCCGCCGCTCTCGTGCACGAGCCGGTCGCGCTGGTACTGGATGAGCCGTTCTCCGGGCTGGACCCGAACGCTGTGGACGTCACTCTCCAGATGCTTCGGGAGACCGCCGACACCGGGATCCCCGTCCTCTTCTCCTCCCACCAGCTGGACGTTGTCGAGCGCCTGTGCGACGAGCTGATCATCCTGGCAGACGGGCAGGTCAGGGCCGCAGGCTCCCGGGACGAGCTGCTGGCCGCCCACACCGAGCCTGAGTGGGAACTGGTCACCGGCACCGACACCGGCTGGGTGCGGGGGATGCCCGAGGTGAAGGTCCTCACCTTCGATGGGGGCCGGGTCTGCTTCCAGGCCGCCTCCGAAGCCGCCGCCCATGCCGTCCTCGCCGAGGCGGTGGTGCGGGGCACCGTGCACCGGTTCGGCCCCCTCACCCGCACTCTGCACGAGATCTTCACGGAGGTCACCCGATGAGCACCGCCCTGCCCGCCCGACCCGCTCATGCCCTCACCTCCTCGCGGACCGGCCCCCGCCGCACGCCCTTCTGGTCGGCGGTGGGCACCGTCGCCGCCCGGGAGATGCGAGTCAAGGCCACCTCGCGCCCCTTCATCATCACCACCCTGATCCTGCTCGCCGCCGCACTGGCCGCCACCCTGCTCGCACCCCGGCTGGGGGAGCTGCTCGGCGGGGACGCGATGCGCGTGGCCGTCACGGAGCAGACCGCCGCCGTCGTGGGCGCCCTGGGGCCGGACTACACCTCTACGACGCTGAGCTCCGTCGAGGCCGCCCGAGAGGCGGTGCGCGCCGGGCAGGCCGAGGCGGCCGTCATCCCCGCCCCGGGCACCCCCTCGGGTCTCGGGGTGCTGGCCATGACCGACGCGCCCTCGACGCTGGTAGAGGCCTTGTCCACCACCCCCGCCGTGGAGCTCCTGGACCCGAGCGCCCCGAACCCGGCGCTGCGGTACCTGATCGCCTTCGGCTTCGGCGTGGTGTTCTTCATGGCCGCGGTCACCTTCGGTCAGCAGATCGCGGTGTCCGTGATCGAGGAGAAGCAGTCGCGGATCGTGGAGATCCTGCTGGCGGCCGTGCCGGCGCGGGCCATGATGGCCGGCAAAGTGCTGGGCAACGCGGCCATGGCGATCCTGCAGGTAGGCCTGGTGGCCGGCGCCCTGTTGCTGGGCATGCAGATCAACGGGGACGTGCTGCCCCTGGACGGTCTGGGTGTGCCGATCCTGTGGTTCGTGCTGCTGTTCTCGATCGGGTTCGTGATGATCGCGGCGCTGTACGCGGCCGCTGCGTCGATGGTCTCCCGGCAGGAGGACATCGGCTCCACGTCGATGCCGGTGATGCTGATGATCATGCTCCCGTACTTCGCGGTCATCTTCTTCAACAACAACCCGGAGGCCCTGCGGATCATGAGCTGGATCCCCTTCTCCGCCCCCGTGGCCGTGCCCCTGCGCGTCTTCCTAGGGCAGGGCTCCCTCGGGGAGCACCTCGGTGCGCTGGCCGTGCTGGTGGCGGCCATGGCCCTGGCCATCTGGCTGGCCGCGACGATCTACGAGCGCTCGATCCTGCACACCGGCAAGGCCCTCACGTGGGGGGAGGCCCTGCGGCATTGACGCTGCCCCGGAACGGGTTGGGGCATGGGGGCAAGTGAGGTAGCTCTTGCGGGGCTTACCCCTCCCTACGAGGGATCCGCCGGTGTCGAAGCCAGGCAACCTGACCTGACGCGCAGAGCTGCACCGGCTGAGGGGGCGCTGGCCCTCAGGGACCCAGGCTCCTACCCGTGCTAGAGTCTCCGCATCATGATCAGCCCGTTGCCGCAAGGCGCGGGCTGGTTTTCTTTGTGTAGGAGAGACGCGTGGAGTACACGAAGAAGTGGTTGCCCCTCGAAGCGCAGGTGGAGCGGTTAGTCCAGCGTGGCCTGGAGGTCGATGACCCGGCGCGGGCTCTGCGACTGCTCGAGTCCGTCGGCTACTACCGAGTGACCGGCTACCTGTACCCGTTCCTGGAGTCGGGGGAAGAGGTCGATGACGAGGGGCGCACGACGATCCGGGTGTTGAACAAGTACCGCCCGGGCACGGCGTTGCACCATGCGGAGGAGATCATCGACTTCGACCGGCAGCTGCGTCTGCTCGTCATGGAGGGCGTGGAGCGCATCGAGGTGGCGGTACGCATGCGCATTGGGTACGTGTTGGGGCGGTCCTCGCCGTTCGCCCACGAGGACCCCGCCTGTTTTGATGACTCGTTCACGAGGGCGAGCACCGACAACCGTGATCCGAGCCCCAGCAAGCAGGTGCAGTGGCTCGAGAGGGTCAAGCAACGCCGTGACTCCTCGGACGAGCAGTTCGTTGCCCACTTCCGTCGGAAGTACGACGATCACATGCCGGTCTGGGCGCTGACGGAGCTGCTGGAGATGGGACATCTGTCCAAGCTCTACCGGGGCATGCTCCAGAAGGATGCTCAGGAAGTGGCTGAGGCGTTCGGGGTCCCCCAGAAGAAGGTGATGGGCAGTTGGCTGGCCAGCTTGAACTACGTGCGCAACGTGGCCGCGCATCATGCACGTCTCTTCAACCGCAAGCTCCAGCACGCCCCCTCGCGGCCAAGGGTGGGCCAGGTGCCCCTCCTGGACCATCTGCAGGATCCGGCCGCCCCCAAAGGACACTTCGGCGTCTACAACGCGTTGGCGATCATCGCCTACATGCTGCGGTCGATCGAGGCGCAGCAGTTGTGGGCGCCGCGCCTGGCCGAGCTACTGCGCACCTTCCCGACTTCGCATGCCCTTTCCGTCCAGTCCATGGGTGCCCCGCAAGACTGGCACACGCTTGACCTATGGCGGGGGTGAAATTCGAGCGGGAGGCAGGTGCGGTGGGTGCGTGGCATCCGAGTCAATCCGTCGGCTCCCACGGCCACAACGACGTCGTTGAACCGTTCGTTCCTACGTGTTTCAGGCGGTCGTGGAGGTGGCAGGTCGTCGAGCGAGCATGGCCTCGCGGCGCCGGAAGCGGCAGCTGGCGGACAGCCGGGAGAACGGTGCCCCCGACGGAGGCGGAGAGACGGACCGATCCGCCTCAGCGGGCCGTCACCCCCGCGTCCTAGACTCGAGGCCATGTCCTTCCCCCTGAACCGCCCCCGTCGGTTGCGCCAGTCCGCGGCGATGCGCCGGCTCGTCGCCGAGACCCGCCTGCACCCCAGTCAGCTCATCCTCCCGGCCTTCATCAAGGAGGGCATGACC
>NZ_JAXFPG010000032.1:0-257159 GCF_034179925.1 Micrococcus sp.
GCGCGCCGGCTGGGGTTGTCGTGTATCCCGCCCCCCCCGCCCCCCCCCCGGAGCGCTCGAGACAGCACCCCGGAGCGCTCAGGTCAGCGCTGGGCGGCCTGCACCCGCAGGCTCCGGCGCAGCGTGTCGGTGTGCTCCACCACGAGGCGGTGCAGCGCGGCCGGCGCGCCCCGGTGCCCGTTCAGCCAGGCCTGGGCCCGCGCCAGCACGGGGTGCCCCTCCTGCTCCTGCGCCCCGCCGGGCACGGCATCCTGCGCTCCGGGGAACAGCCCACTGATCGCGCGGCTGGCCAGCCCGTTGGACCGTGAGGCCCACACCTGCTCCAGCAGCGGCCAGAAGCGCTCCTCGAACGGGCCCACCAGCTCGTGGTCCCCGGTCGCGAATCCGGCGGCGACGGCGGAGAGCGCGTCGTTGGAGAGCACCTCGCCCTCGGCCGTGCGCCCCTGCACGACGGCGGTCCACGCTTGCTCCTTCACGGCCGCCTCGGGCCGGGCGGCCAGGGCCAGGCGGTGCCAGGTGAGGGTCTGCGCGGTCCGCTCCCGGGCCAGGGCCGCGTCCAGCTCGGCGGCGTCCGCCTGACCGGTGGCGGCCAGGGCCTGCAGCACGAGCCAGCGGATCTCGGCGTCGGCCACGAGGCCGGGGGCGGACTGCTCCCCGCCCAGGAGCACGTCCCGGGCCCGGGCGGCCTGCTCGGCGTCCCGGCGGGCCAGCAGGGCCCAGGTCCGGGCGGCGGAACGCTGGCGGTCTGAACCGGCCTCCAGCCCGCGCACCTGTCGCTCCAGCAGCCCACCGAGCCGGGCCCGCAGCGCCGGGCGGTCCTCGGCGCGGGCGAACTGCCCGACGGCGGCCGCCGCCTGGGCGAGCACCTGGGCGTGCACCGCGACCGGCTCGATCCTCCCGGACAGCTCCTCCACGGCGCCGAGGAACCGCACTACGGGCAGCTCGCCGTCGCGGACCATGCCCCACAGGGCGGCCCACACGGTGGCCTGGGCCAGCGGATCGGCCACGGGGTGGGCGAGCACGGCTTCGAGGGAGGCTTCGTCCAGGGTGAGGGCGGCGTAGGTGAGGTCGTCGTCGTTGGGCAGCACCAGTCGCGTCCCGGCGGGCACCGTGAGCCCGGGCAGGGGTGTCCGGGCACCGGCGTCCCCGGCGGCGACGTCGGCCTGCACCTGTGCCGAACGCACCAGCACGCCGCGCTCGTCGAGGCTGTACACGCCCACGCGCACGGCATGGGGGCGCAGCACGGCCCCGCCGGTGGTCGGGTCTATGCCCTGCTGCACGAGCACTGGCTCGGCCCCGTCGGCGAGCTCCACGGACAGGCGCGGCACCCCGGCGGTGCGCAGCCAGGCGTCGGCCCAGGCGCTCATGTCCCGGCCGGAGGCCTCACCGAGTACGGCCAGGAAGTCCGCCAGCTCGGCGTTGCCCCAGGCATGCCGGCGGAAGTACGCGCGAGAGGCATCGAGGAACGCGTCCCGGCCGGCGTAGGCCATCAGCTGTTTGAGCACTGAGGCACCCTTGGCGTAGGTGATGCCGTCGAAGTTCTGCCGGGCCGCCTCGAGGTCCGGGATGTCCGCGACGATCGGATGCGTAGTGGGCATCTGATCCTGCACGTAGGCCCAGGCCTTGCGGCGGGAGGCGAAGGTGGTCCAGGCGCTCGTGAAATCCGTGGCCTCGTCCACCCCGAGGGTGCCCATGATCTCCGCGAAGGACTCCTTGAGCCAGAGGTCGTCCCACCAGCGCATGGTCACCAGGTCCCCGAACCACATGTGGGCCATCTCGTGCAGGATCACGTTCGCGCGGTTCTCCCGCTCGGAGGCGGTGAACCGGGACACCGGGATGTACGCCTCCGTGAAGGTCACCAGCCCGGGGTTCTCCATGGCTCCGAGGTTGTACTCGGGGACGAACACGGAGTCGTACTTCCCCCACGGGTAGGCCACGCCGAACAGTTCGTGGAACAGGTCGAGCCCGCGCCGGGTGGTGGCCAGCACGTCCTCGGCGTCCATGTGCTCGGCCAGCGAGGCCCGGCAGAACACGCGCAGGTCCACCGGGTCCGCGCCGGTGGCGGCGTGACCGGGCCAGCGGTCCTCCCACACGGCGTAGGGGCCGGCGGCCAGCGCGGTGATGTACCCGGATTGGGGGAGTGTCGGTTCGAAATCCACCCGCACGAGCCCGTCTCCGGCGGGGGTGCGGGAGGCCTCGGGCCGGTTGGAGAGCAGGTGCCAGCCCTCGGGGCCGGTGAGGGAGAACGCGAAGGTCGTCTTCAGGTCCGGCTGCTCGAGCACGGGGAACACGCGGCGGGCGTCGGCCGGCTCGTACTGGGTGTACAGGTACACGGCCCCGTCGGTGGGGTCCACGAATCGGTGCAGCCCCTCACCGGAGCGGGAGTATGCGGCCCGGCCCTCGATGCGCACCTCGTGGTCACCGGCGGTGAGGTCCGGCACGGCCACGCGGGCGCGCCCGGCCACCTGCGCGGGGTCCAGTGCGCGTCCGTCCACGACGACGGCGGTCACCTCCTCGTTGAGGAAGTCCACGCGCAGCGTGGGCGGGTCCTCACTGACCTGGAGGGTCAGGTGCGAGGACACGGCGAAGGTGGTGGCGCCGTCGTCGTCGGTGACGCCGGTGAGGTCCACGTGCACCTGCTGCGCGGTGACGCGGACGGCCGCGGCGCGGGCGCGGGCCTCGTCCCGGGTGAGGGTGGCGTCGTCGAGGGGGGCGGGGGCGGCGGTGGTCTCGGACATGCCTCCCATCCCATCACACGTGAGGGTGCTCACGCCCGGTCCGTGCGCCAGGGTACCCGGGCCACCGCCGTGCGTCAGGGCCGGAGGGGGACAGCCTGGCCCTTGGAGAGCACGGTGAGCCCGGACTCGGTGACGGTGTAGCCGTTGGCCTCATCCTCGGCCCTGTCGAAGCCGATGTGCGCGCCGGCCGGGACCACCACGTTCTTGTCGAGGATCGCGTTGCGCACCTGGGCGCCCTCGCCGATCACCACGTTGTCCATGAGCACGGACTGCTCCACCCAGGCCTCGTTCTGCACGCGCACGTCCGTGCCGAGCACCGACTGCGCCACTGTGCCGCCGGAGACCACCACGCCCTGGGCGAGGATCGAGTCCGTGGCCGCGCCAGGGCGGCGGGAGGCCGAGCGCACCAGCTTGGCCGGCGGGGAGACCGACTGGCGGGTGTAGGTGGGCCAGTTGCGGTTGTAGAGGTTGAACTCCGGCCACGGGCCCACCAGGTCCATGTGGGCGTCGTAGTAGGAGTCCAGGGTGCCGACGTCCCGCCAGTAGTGCTTGCCGGGGGTGCCGCCGGGAATCTGGTTGGTGGTGAAGTCGTAGACGCCGGCCTGGCCGCGCTCCACGAACATCGGGATGATGTCTCCGCCCATGTCGTGGTTCGACCCGTCATTGCGGTCGTCCGCGTTGAGCGCCTCCACGAGGGCGTCGGTGTCGAACACGTAGTTGCCCATGGAGGCCAGGAACTGGGTGGGGTCCTCCGCGAGGCCGGCGGTGGTCTCGGGCTTCTCCACGAATGCGGTGATCCGGGACGGATCCTGCGGGTCCGTCTCGATCACGCCGAAGGAGGAGGCCAGCTCCAGCGGCTGGCGCACCGCCGCCACCGTGGCCTTCGCGCCCGAGGCGACGTGCTGGTCCACCATCTGCTGGAAGTCCATGTGGTAGACGTGGTCGGCCCCGATCACCACGACGATGTCCGGCCGGGCATCCGAGATCAGGTTCATGGACTGGAAGATCGCGTTGGCCGAGCCGGTGAACCACTCCTTGCCGCGGCGCTGCTGCGCCGGCACGGTGGCCACGTAGTTGTTCAGCATGGTGGACATGCGCCACGTCTCGGAGATGTGCCGGTCCAGGGAATGCGACTTGTACTGGGTGAGCACCACGATCTCCCGGTAGCGGGAGTTCACCAGGTTCGAGAGTGCGAAGTCGATCAGTCGGTAGGTGCCGCCGAAGGGCACGGCTGGCTTGGCACGGTCGGCTGTGAGGGGCATCAGGCGTTTGCCCTCACCGCCTGCCAGCACGACGGAGAGAACCTTCTTCTGGACCATGGGGCACCACTTTCCCTGTTGACCTCGATCGGCGGTGCGCGGCACGGTCCACTGCGTCCGACGGTGGCGCGCCCGGCCAGACTATCGGCCCGTGCGTGCGCTCGACTAGGTTGGACGGCGTGCGCATCGACATCGTGACCAAAGAGTTCCCCCCGGCCGTCTATGGCGGCGCCGGCGTCCACGTGGCCGAGCTGACCCGGGTGCTGGCCCCCCGCGCGGACGTGCGGGTGCACGCCTTCGGCGCCCCCCGCGACCCCGACTTCCACGGGGCGCAGGTGCTGACCTACGAGGAGCCGGCCGGCTTCGCCGAGGCCAACGGCGCCGTGCGCACCCTCGCCACGGACCTGGAGATCCTGGGGGCGCTCGAGGGTGCCGAGGTGATCCACTCCCACACCTGGTACGCCAACATGGCCGGCCACCTCGGCGGCCTGCTGCACGGGGTACCGCACGTGCTCTCGGCCCACTCCCTCGAGCCGCTGCGCCCGTGGAAGGCCGAGCAGCTCGGCGGCGGCTATGCGCTGTCCAGCTGGGCCGAGGCCACCGCCTACCGCGCCGCGGACGCGGTGATCGCGGTGTCCGAGGGCATGCGCCGGGACATCCTTCGCGT
Organism: Micrococcus sp.; assembly: GCF_034179925.1. GTDB lineage: Bacteria > Actinomycetota > Actinomycetes > Actinomycetales > Micrococcaceae > Micrococcus. Next base: position 4,665 of record NZ_JAXFPG010000032.1, read on the forward strand.
CTACCCGGACGTGGACCCGCAGAAGGTCCACACGGTGCACAACGGCATCGACACGCAGCTGTGGACCCCGCAGACCGGCACCGGGGCCCTTGAGAAGCACGGCATCGACCCGGCCCGCCCCTCCGTGGCGTTCGTCGGGCGCATCACCCGTCAGAAGGGCGTGCCGCACCTGCTGCGCGCCGCCCTGCGCCTGCCCGCCGAGGTCCAGTTGGTGCTGTGCGTTGGCGCGCCGGACACTCCCGAGCTGGCCGCCGAGGTCAACGGGCTGATCGAGCGTCTGCGCGCTGAGCGGGACGGCGTCGTGGTGGTCGAGGGGATGCTCCCGCGCCAGGAGGTCATGGAGATCCTCTCGGCGGCCACCGTGTTCGCCTGCCCGTCCGTGTACGAGCCGCTGGGCATCGTCAACCTCGAGGCCATGGCCTGCGGCACCGCGGTCGTCGCCTCGGCGGTGGGCGGGATCCCCGAGGTTGTGGACGACGGCGTCACCGGCCTGCTTGTGCCGGTGGACCAGGCTGAGGACGGCACCGGCACCCCCGTGGACGAGGACGCCTTCGCCGCAGATCTGGCCGATGCCCTCCTCCGTGTGCTCGAGGACCCGGAGCTGGCCCGCCGGATGGGGGAAGCCGGGCGCGAGCGGGCCATTGAGCACTTCTCCTGGGAGACCATCGCCGAGCGCACGCTCGAGGTCTACCGCGCCGTTCAGCGCTGAGCTGTGCCGGCCCGGCGCGCCCCCGGATCATCGCTGCGGTGGCCGGGGGCCACGCCGTGCAGCAGCCAGTCGGCCAGGGCCGCGGCGGTGGTGTCCACGTCCGGGCGCTCGTCCTCCGGGGCCGCCAGCCAGGCCTCCACAGCCGAGCGCACCATCCCGACGGCGGCGCGGGGCCACAGGTGCAGCACGGCCGGGGAGTGCAGGGTAGGCCCGGCGCCGGCGAGGGCGCGGGTGAGGCCGTCCTCGAGCAGCAGGGCCACGCGCTCGAAGAAGGGCGTGAGCACGGGGCCGCCGGACCCGCTGGCGGTGTCCTCGCGGTCCACCGCGAACGCGTAGACGTGCGGGGAGGCCGCGGCCACCGTGAGGCAGGCGGCGACCATCCTGCGCAGGGACTCGGGGCCGCCGTCGCCGGCGTCGGCTGCTTCGAGCAGACGCCGTTCCAGGTGGGCGGTGGCCCGCTGCGCCACGGCTCGCTGAAGGCCGGCCCGGTCCCCGAAGTAGCGGTAGAACACGGACTTGGAGGTGCGTGCGTGGGCGGCGATCTCGTCCATGGAGGCGGCAGGGCCGAGGTCGTGGACGGCGTCCCGTGCGGCACGCACGAGCAGTCGGCGGCGCTCCTGCCGGTGGCGGTCCCATCGGGTGGAGCGGCCGTCCCGCACTGTCCTGGCGTCTGTGACTGGATTCACAGGTCGGAGCGTATCAGGCACAGCTCGGCCCAGTCCCCGTCACCGGCACCGCCGGACGCTCACCGGGCCGAGCCGTCCCCTGCCCCGCCGGGTGCGTTGATCGGGGCGGCGGGCATCCGGCCCACCGCCTCCAGCAGCCCCTCGGCCCACCGCTGCCAAGTGTGGGCGCGGGCGTGCCGGACGGCGGCCGGGGCCAGGGCGTCCCAGGCGGCGCGGTCGGCGAGCACCCCGGCCAGGGCCCGCGCCCAGGCCTCGGCGGTGTTCGGGTGTACGAGGCGGCCGGAGACGCCGTCCTGCACGGCGTGCACGAGTCCGCCCACCCGGTGCGCGAGCACGGGGGTGCCGCAGGCCTGGGCCTCCAGGGCCACGAGCCCGTAGGTCTCCGAGGCGCTGGGCATGGCCACCAGGTCTGCCGCACGGAACACGGCGGCCAGCTCCTCCGGGCCCAGCGGCGGTGAGAAGGTGACCTGCTCGGCCACGCCGTGCTCGGCCGCGAGCGCGGCCAGGTCCGGGCCGCCGTCGCCGGAGGGGGCGCCGACCACGTGCAGGTGCACCTGCCCGGGGGCGGGGCGGCGCAGGAGTCCGAGGGCCTCGACGAGCAGCTGCGGGCCCTTGTGGGACTGGATGCGCCCGGCGAAGACCATCTTCAGGGGGGCCTCCTGGGCGCCCGGCCAGGAGACGGGGCCGTCCGGGGTGAACACGGCGGTGTCCACGCCGGGGGCGAGCACACGCACGCGGCGGCGGTCGGCGTCGAGCACCTCCCGCAGCTCGGCGGCCTCGGCGGGGGAGTTGACCACGAGCAGGTCGGCCTGCTCGGCCACGCGCCGCTCGGCGCGGACCCGTTCGGCGGGCTCGTGGTGGCCTGCGTCCTGGCGCATCTTCACGGCGGCGGTGGTGTGCATGGTCTGCACGTGCGGGGCCGCCAGCTCCCGGGCGACGGCGTGGGCGGTGGGGGCCGAGAGCCAGTAGTGGCCGTGGACGAAGCGCACCTGCCCGGGGGGCAGGGCACCGGTGCGCTCCTGAGCGCGCAGCCAGGCCAGGGCGGCCTGGGTGAACGCCTCGGTGTGCTCGGGCAGCTCGGCCTTGTCCACGGGGGCGGCCGGGCCGGCAGGCAGCTCCACGACGACGACGTCCGGGGCGTCCCCGCCGGCGAGCAGGGCGGTTACGCGGGCCCCGGCGGAGCCGTCGTCGAGGGGTTCCCCGTCGAGGGGCTCGGTGGCGCGGGTCAGCAGGATCATCCGCACGCCCTGCTGCGCGAGGGCGAGGGCGGCCTGGCGGACATACACGTTCATGCCGCCGGCGTCCCCGCCCCCGGGCTGGGCCAGGGGGGAGGTGTGGAAGGCGACGGCGATGCCCACCGGCACGCTCGTCCGCAGCTCCTGCTCGACGGCGTCGAACAGGCGGGCCGCGGAGTCCAGGCCGGGCAGGTCCTCGGTGTGGATCAGCCGGCCGGCGCCGTCGGCCAGGGGGACGGTCCAGTTGGGGTACTGCTCCTGCAGGGTGCCGGGCTGGTTCTGGATGCGCCGCTCCCCGACGGCGTCCACGAGGGCCACGCAGTGCAGGGCGGAGGGCGCCTGGGACAGCAGGCGGTGCAGGGCGGTCACCCGGGTCTGGACGTCGGCAGCGTCCCGGTCGTCCGCCCCGTCCGGGGCCGGGCCCTCGAGCAGGCCGCGCTCCCGGGCAGCGTCCAGGTAGGCGCGGACCTCCTCGGCGCTGCGGCGGCGCTCGGTGGCCACGTCCCCGGTGAACAGGCCGAGGCGTTCGCGCAGGTCCAGGTGCACGCCCTCGAGGTACCCGGCAGTGGGGGGGAGGTCGTGGGTGTTGACGGCGGCCATGCACAGCCGCCGGTACCGCTCCGGCGGGGTGGGGACGCCCTCGGCCTGCTCGAACCAGAGGATGGAGGTGCCCAGCACCCCGGCCTCGGCCAGGCGGCGCTGCACCCACGGTTCGAAGGTGCCCAGGTCCTCGCCGATCACGACGGCGCCGGCCCGCTCGGCCTCGAGGGTGAGCACCGCGAGCATCGCCTCATGGTCGTACTCCACGTACGCCCCGTGCGTCGGGCCGGAGCCCTCGGGCACCCACCAGAGGCGGAACAGGCCGAGCACATGGTCCATGCGGATGCCGCCGGCATGGGCCAGCACGCTGCGCAACATGTCCCGGAACGCGGCGTAGCCGGTCTCGGCGAGGCGGCGGGGGTGCCAGGGGTGCTGGGACCAGTCCTGCCCGAGCTGGTTGAAGGTCTCCGGCGGGGCGCCCACGGACATCGAGGGCACGAGCACGTCGCCGAGCATCCAGGCGTCGGCGGAGCAGCGGGTGGCGCCGACGGCCAGGTCCACCATCACACCCATGCGCATGCCCGCCTCTCTCAGGCGGCCCTGCGCGGCGGCCAGCTGCTCGTCGGCGATCCACTGCACCCAGCGGTGCAGGTCCACCTCCTGGGCGTGGTCGGTGCGGAACCGGGCGGCCGCCTCGCCACCCGGGGCCCAGGCCGGGTCCTGCAGGTCCGGGCCGGCCGTGCCGGTCACCACCCGCACGGCGGACCACAGGGCGAAGTCGTCCAGGCCCGGGCCCATGCGGTCGCGGAAGCGCGCATAGGCGGCCTCCCGCTCGGGGCAGCGGGGCACGGCATGCACGGCCCGCAGGGCCGGCCAGAGCACCTCGGCCACGGCGGTGCGATCGATCCGGCCGGTCTCCTCCAGCCGGGCCTGGACCTGCGCCCCGGCCCGGCGCAGGCGCTCCTGGTCTTCGGTCGGCAGCTGGGAGAACTCGGGGATGTCCGTGACGCGCACGGCGAGTGCCGAGAGGAACCGGCGGGTCACGGGGGAGTACGGGGAGTCGGCCGGGTGCGGGCCGGGCTCCACCGCATGCAGCGGGTGCAGCAGCAGGAAGTCCGCCCCGTGGGCTCGGGCGGCCAGGCCCACCTCGGCGGCATCGTGCAGGTCCCCGATGCCCCAGGAGTCCGTCGAGGTCACCGAATAGCCCTGGGCGGCCACCCCCCAGCCGCGCCGGGCGAGGAAGGGGGCCGCCGTCGTGAGGCGTTCGGGGGCGCACACCAGCACGGACTCGGCGTGGTGGCCGTCCTCGGCGTCCAGCTCGAGCCGGTGCCAGCCCTGGGGCAGGCCGGCGGGGACCTCCAGGTGCACCCGCACCCGGTCGACACCGTCCACACGGCGCTCGTCCCCGATGGGGGCGGTCACCTCCACGGGAACGACCGTGCCGTCCTCGGCCACCACGCGGGCGCTGAGCCCGGAGCGGGCGGCGGCCACGTGCGCGGGCACGGAGAGACGGTGGCCCTCCCGCACGGCCACCGTCGGGGGGAGCACGTCCCGCCAGGGGGCGGTGTCGGCGTCGTCCAGGGCCTCGGTCAGCGCGGCGACGCCGTCCGGACGCACCTGCACGCCGAGGGCGGCGAGGACCTGCACGAGGGCCTCGTCCGGGACCGTCTGCTCGGAGCCATCCTGCCCGGTGTAGCGCCACTGGACGCCGTGGGCGCGGGCGAGTCGGCGCAGGAGCGTGCGGGCATCGTCGGCCATGGATCCTCCGGGTCGGCGGTGGGGGAGGGCCGGGAGAGGTCCCGGCCCTCCCACCACTCTAGAGGTCCGGCCGGGCCACCGGCTCCGGTGCCCTGCGTGCGGCCCGAGCCCGGGCCAGGACCCCGTGCCGGGGGCCGAACAGGTAGGCCAGCACGAACACGGCCCCCTGGGAGAGGACCACGAGCCCGCCGGGGGAGGCGTCCGCCCAGTAGCTGATGTAGAGGCCCGCCACCGCGCAGACGGCCGAGATCACCGGGGCGATCACGAGCATCCGGTTGAACCTGTCGGTCAGCAGGTAGGCGGTGGAGCCGGGGATCACGAGCATGGCCACCACGAGGATCACACCCACCACCTGCAGCGCCACCACGGCCGTCACCGCGAGCAGGCCCAGCAGCAGCGCGCCGAGTCTGCGCGGGGAGAGCCCGAGCGCGAAGGCGTGGGTGGGGTCGAAGGCGTAAAGCACCAGGTCCCGACGCTTGAACGCCACGAGCAGCACCACCACGGCCCCGAGCACCGCCACCTGGACCAGCTCCGGCCCGGACACGCCCAGGATGTTCCCGAAGATGATGTGGTTGAGGTCGGTCTGGCTGGGCGTCACGGAGATCAGCACCAGCCCCAGGGCGAACAGGGTGGTGAACACGATGCCGATGGCCGCGTCCTCCTTCACACGGCTGGTGCCTCGCACCAGACCGATGAGGGCGACGGCGAGCCCGCCGAACACGAGGGCGCCCGCCGCGAACGGCAGTCCCAGGATGTAGGCCAGCACGACGCCGGGCAGCACGGCATGGGAGACCGCGTCGCCCAGCAGCGACCAGCCGATCAGCACGAGCCAGCAGGACAGCAGCGCGCACACCACGGCGGCGATCACGGCCGTGGCCAGGGCCCGCACCATGAAGTCGTACTGCAGGGGGATCAGGAGCCAGTCCAGGGCGCTCATGCGCGGGACTCCTCTCCGAGCACGTCCAGGCCGAAGGCCCGGGCGAGGTTCTCCGGGGTCAGGGCCTCGTCTACCGGGCCCTGGAACAGCACGCGGCGCAGGAGCAGGACGGCCTCGTCCGCCAGCTGGGGCAGGGCGGCGAGGTCGTGGGTGGAGACCAGCACCGTGCCGCCGTCGTCGGCGAGCTCGCGCAGCAGGCGGACGATGGTCGCCTCGGAGCGCTTGTCCACACCGGCGAAAGGCTCGTCCAGCACGAGGATCCGTGCCTGCTGGGCCAGGGCCCGGGCCAGGAAGGCCCGCTTGCGCTGCCCGCCGGACAGGCGGCCGATCTGGCGGTCCGCGCAGTGGTCCAGCTCGACCCGCTCCAGGGCCTCGGCGACGGCGGCGCGGTCCGCCGGACCGGGGCGGCGGGTCGGACCCATGCTCCCGTAGCGTCCCATCATCACCACGTCGTGGATGCTGACCGGGAAGGCCCAGTCCACCGCCTCACTCTGGGGCACGTACCCGAGCAGCCCGGCCCGGCGGGCCCGGACGGGGGCGGTGCCGCGGATGCGCACGGTGCCCGCGGAGGCGGGCACCAGGCCCATGATCGCCTTGAACAGGGTCGACTTGCCGGAGCCGTTCATGCCGACCAGTCCGGTCACCCGACCCTCGGGCACCTGCAGGCTCACCCCGTCGAGTGCGGTGAGCGGGCCGTAGCGCACGCTCAGGTGCTCGACCTCGATGGCCGGCGTCATCAGGAGTCCCGGGTGAGACCGGCGACGATCAGGTCGGCGTCGTGCCGGATCAGGTCCAGATAGGTGGGCACCGGACCGTCGGCCTCGGAGAGGGAGTCCACGTAGAGGATCCCTCCGAACTCGGCGTCCGTGGCATCCACCACGCGGCGCATGGGCCCGTCCGAGACCGTGGACTCGCAGAACACGGCGGGCACGTGGTGCTCGCGGACGAACTCGATGGTGTCGGCCACCTGCTGCGGAGTGGCCTGCTGCTCGGCGTTGACCGGCCAGATGTACTTCTCCCGCAGGCCGGCGTCGCGGGCCAGGTAGGAGAAGGCACCCTCGCAGGTCACGAGGGCCCGCTGGTTCTCCGGCACGGCGGACAGGGCCTCGAGCAGATCGGTGCGGACCTGCTGGAGCTGCTCCTTGTAGGCGCGGCCGTTGGCCTCGAAGTCGGCGGCGTGCTCGGGGTCGAGGTCGGAGAAGGCCGCCACCATGGAGTCCACGTAGAGGGCCACGTTCTGCGGGCTCATCCAGGCGTGGGGGTTGGGCTTGCCGGCGTAGGCGTCCTCGGTGATGTCGATGGGGGTGACCTTCTCCGAGACGACGACGTGGGGGGTGTTGGCGCTCTGCACGAACTGCTCGAACCAGACCTCGAGGTTGAGGCCGTTGTCCAGGATCAGCTCGGCCTCGGCGGCGGTGCGGATGTCGCCGGGGGTGGGCTCGTACCCGTGGATCTCGGCCCCGGGCTTGGTGATGGACTCGACCTCCAGGTGGTCGCCGGCCACGTTCTGGGCGATGTCCTTCAGGACGGGGAAGGTGGTGAGCACGACGGGCCTGTCCTCCTGGGAGGGGCCGTCCGTGGGGGAGCAACCGGTCATGCCCGCGGCGACCGCCAGGGCCGCGACGGCGGCCGTCCATCGTGTGCGCATCCTCATATGTGCCTGCCTCTCTGCAGCATCGTAGTGATTAGGTAAGGCTTACCTTACCTAATCGATCCGGACCTCGACGTGACGGCGTGAATGTGACGGCATCCCCTCGGGGCAGGTCCCGAGAATGACGAAGGGCCCCGGTCTTCACCGGGGCCCTTCATCTGATGAGCAGTGCGCGAGGGGGGACTTGAACCCCCACGCCCTTATCGGGCACAGCGACCTCAACGCTGCGCGTCTACCAATTCCGCCACTCGCGCTCATCGTGACCCCACCTGAATCAGGCGGATCCCGATGCCGTGTCGGGCCCGGTTTCCCGGTGCCCGTCGCAGGCAACTCGAGAACAGTAGCACGCCAGCGGCCCGAGTACAAAACCCGGGCGACCGATAGGCTCGGCGCATGTCCGAGCATCCCGCCGCCCCTTCCGATCCCGCGGTCGGCACCCCGACGCCCGGCCCCGCCGCCGATGTCCTGCAGATCTGCCGCGAGCTCATCCGCATCGACACCACCAACCGGGGCGGGAACGTCTCGGTGGGCGAGCCCGAGGCCGCCGAGTACTGCGCGGCCTGGATGCGCCGGGCCGGCATGGCCCCGCGGCTGTTCGAGTCCGCGCCCGGGCGCGTGTCCGTCGTCGGGCATCTGCCCGGCTGGGACCCGGACGCCCCGGGCCTGGTGGTGCACGGCCACACGGACGTGGTGCCCGCCGAGGCCGAGGAGTGGTCCGTGGACCCCTTCGGCGCCGAACTCAAGGACGGCATGGTCTGGGGCCGTGGCGCGGTGGACATGAAGGGCATGGACGCCATGGTGCTCTCCACCCTCGTCCACCTGGCCCGCACCGGGCGCCGTCCCCGCCGCCCGCTCACCGTGGCGCTCTTCGCAGACGAGGAGGCCGGCGGTGTCTACGGAGCCCACTGGATCGTGGACCACCACCCGGAGGTCTTCGCTGGCTGCACCGAGGCCGTCAGCGAGGTCGGCGGGTTCTCCACGGAGGTCGGCGGCACCCGCGCCTACCTCGTGCAGACCGCCGAGAAGGGACTGGCCTGGCTCAACCTGGCGACCTCCGGCACCCCGGGACACGGCTCCGCACCCCATGAGGACAACGCCGTGACCCGCCTGGCCGGCGCCGTGGACCGCATCGGCCGGCACACCTGGCCACTCACCTACACCGCCACGACCCGCCACCTGCTCGAGCAGGTCGCCGAGATCACCGGGACGGAGTTCGACGAGGCCGACCCCACCCCCCAGCTGACCGCCCTGGGGCATGCCGGCACCTGGGTGGCCGGGACCCTGCATACCACCGCCAACCCCACCGGGCTGCGCGCCGGCTACAAGCACAATGTGATCCCCTCGGGCGCCACCGCCACGGTGGACGCCCGTCTGGTGCCCGGCCACGAGGAGGAGGCGCTGAGCGTCCTCGGCGAGCTCGCCGGCCCTGGCGTGCGGATCAGCCCTGAGCACAGGGACGTCGGCCTGGAGGTCCCGTTCTCCGGGGACCTGGTGGAGCTGATGGTGGACGCCCTCGGTGCCGAGGACCCGGGTGCCCACGTGCTGCCGTTTATGCTCGGCGGCGGCACGGACAACAAGGCCTTGTCCCGGCTGGGCATCACCGGCTACGGCTTCAGCCCGCTGCAGCTGCCGCCCGACCTGCCGTTCACCGCCCTGTTCCACGGGATCGACGAACGAGTCCCGGTCGAGGCGCTGCGCTTCGGCTGCCGGGTGCTCGAGCGCATGCTCGAGCCCCGATGAGTCCGGCCGGACGCGGCGGCCCCCGGGCCCGGTCGGGCCGGCGGGCTCAGACGGCGGTGAGGGTGGAGGCCACGCGCATCACGCGGCGGCGCATCCAGTAGCGGCGGGCGCCACCGCGGTAGTGCACGGTGCGCTGGAGTTCCCACCGCCCGTACTCGGCGTGCTCGGCCAGGCGGCGTCGGACCTCCGCCAGGGCCTGGTCGGGGCCGGTCGTGATCACCAGGTACTCCCACTTCTGACCGCGGGCGGCGGCGTCGAGGGTCGAGGACATCAGCTGCTCACGCATGTGCCCATCCTGGCAGAGCCGCAGGCGCGCCGCGCCCGGTACCCCTGGCCCGGACGCCGGAGGCGGGCTACCGTGACGCCATGAGCTCTGACGCCCGCGTGGCCCTCGAGGCCCTCACCACCGCCCTGAACGAACACCTCGTCGCCGCCCAGAACAAGCGGGGTGAGGACGACCCGGCCGTGGAGGCCGCGTTCTTCGCCGTCGCGGACGCCTTCGAGCACTACGAGGACGCCCTCTACGCCGAGACGGAGGAGGTCACCCCCCTAGACCTCTTCGACGACGAGGACGACGACGAAGACTGACCTGTGACCGTCGTCATGGCGCAGAGGAGGAGCTGGCGCCATGACGTACAGTGACGCTCCGTGACCTGGATCGAAGCAATCATCCTCGGGCTCGTGCAGGGCCTGACCGAGTTCCTCCCCATCTCCTCCTCGGCGCACATCCGCATCGTGGGGGAGTTCCTGCCCTCCGGCGCCGATCCGGGCGCCGCCGTCACGGCGATCACCCAGATCGGCACCGAGCTGGCCGTGCTGATCTACTTCTGGCGGGACATCACCCGCATCATCGCCCGCTGGGCCGGCTCCCTGGCCGGCCGCGTGCCCGCCTCTGACCCGGACGCCCGCATGGGCTGGCTGATCATCCTCGGCTCGCTCCCGATCGGCGTGCTGGGCATCCTGCTGCAGGACTGGATCGACACCGAGTTCCGCTCCCTGTGGATCACCGCCTCGATGCTCATCGGCTTCGGCATCCTCCTGGCCCTGGCCGACCGCCTCGGACGTCAGCGCAAGACCCTCGACCAGCTCACGGTGCGCGACGGCATCCTCTACGGCTTCGCCCAGGCCCTCGCCCTGATCCCGGGCGTCTCCCGCTCCGGCGGCACCATCACCGCGGGCCTGGCCATGGGCTACACCCGCAAGGCAGCCGCCCGCTACGCCTTCCTCCTGGCCGTCCCGGCCGTGTTCGCCTCCGGCTTCTACAAGCTCGCCCAGGTGGTCGCCGAGCCCGGCCAGCAGGGCCCCTACGGCATGGGTGAGACCCTGCTGGCCACCGTGATCGCGTTCGTGGTGGGCTACCTGGTGATCGCCTGGCTCATGCGCTTCATCACCACCAACTCCTACATGCCGTTCGTCTGGTACCGCATCGTGCTGGGCCTGGGCCTGTTCGTGATGCTGTCCGCCGGCTGGATCACAGCCTGACCGGTTCACCCTCCAGCCCCACCAGCCAGTCCATCGAGGAGTCTGCGTGAAGTCCTGGTCCACCCCCACCCCGGCGCCCCTGCCGGCCTGCCCCGACCGCCTGCGCGTGCACGACACCGCCACCGGGCGCCTGCGCCACCCGGGCAACGGGCCGGACCGGGCCTCCCTCTATGTCTGCGGGATCACCCCCTACGACGCCACACACCTGGGCCACGCCACCACGTACGTCTCCTTCGACCTGCTGCAGCGCTACTGGCGTGCGTGCGGGATCGCCGTGACGTACACGCAGAACGTCACCGACGTGGACGACCCCCTTCTCGAGCGGGCCGAGGCCACGGGGGTGGACTGGCGCGAGCTCGCCCGCGAGCAGACCGACCTGTTCCGCGCGGACATGGAGGCCCTGGAGGTCCTCGCCCCGGACCACTACGTGGGCGTCACGGAGGCGGTGGGCCTCGTGGCCGAGGCCGTCGCCGGGCTGATCGCCGCCGGGCTGGCCTACCGGGTGCCGGGCACGGCGGGGGAGCCCGACGGCGACGTCTACTTCGACCTGCGCGCCGCCGAGCGCGCCACCGACTGGCGCCTGGGCTCCGTGAGCGCGATGGATGCGGCGACCATGGCCGCCGTCTTCCCCGAGCGCGGCGGCGACCCGGACCGGCCCGGCAAGCGCGACCGGCTGGACCCGCTGCTCTGGCGGGTGGAGCGCCCCGGGGAGCCGGCCTGGGAGGCCGGCACGCTCGGCCGCGGCCGGCCCGGCTGGCACATCGAGTGCTCGGTGATCGCCCGTGAGCACCTGCCGGCCCCGTTCACGGTGCAGGGCGGCGGCTCGGACCTGCGCTTCCCCCACCACGAGTTCTCCGCCGCCCACGCCACGGCGGTGGACGGCCGCCCCCTGGCGCTCACCTACCTGCACTCGGGCATGGTGGCCCTCGACGGACGGAAGATGTCCAAGTCCCTGGGCAACCTCGAGCTCGTCTCCCGTCTGCGGGCCCGGGGTGAGGAGCCCGTGGCGGTGCGCGCCGCCGTCCTGGCCCACCACTACCGCTCCGACTGGGAGTGGACCGAGCAGGGCCTGGAGGAGGCACGACGCCGGGTGGCCGCCTGGCGTGCCGCCCTCACCGGTCCCCACGCCGGGGCCGGGACCGTGGTCCTCGAGGCCGCGCACCGGGCCCTGTCCGAGGACCTCGACGCCCCCGCTGCGCTGCGGGTGCTGGACGACTGGGCCGCCGGCACCCTGCCGGGCCTGGAGAGGGCCGGGGACGGCCCGGACGTGGCCACGGTGGCGCATGCACTGCTGGGTCTGCGCCTGCGCTGAGGCCGTCCCGCCTCAGCGGGAGCCGCGGCCGCGCAGGTAGCGCTCGAACTCGCGCGCGATGGCCTCGCCCGAGGCCTCCGGCAGCTCCTGGGCGTCCTGGGCCTCCTCGAGCTGACGCACATAGGCGGCCACCTGGGGGTCCTCGCGGGCGAGCTCGTCCACGCCCCGCTGCCACGCGCGGGCGTCCTCGACCAGCTCGTGGGTGACCATGTCCACGTGCAGCAGGTCCTCCACGGCCTCCACCAGGCCCAGCAGGGTCTTGGGGGAGGGGGCCTGGGAGACGTAGTGCGGCACAGCCCCCCACAGGGACACCGAGGCTAGGCCCCGGTGCGCGGCGGCGTCGGCCAGCACGCCCACGATGCCCGTGGGCCCCTCGTAGGTGGGCCGGTCGGCGTCGACGGCCACCCGCACGTCCACGAGCGGGGAGGTGGGCCGGGCCCGCAGCGGCCGGCTGTGCGGGACGTCGGCCAGCAGCGCCCCCAGGGTGACGACGGCGTCCACGTGCTCGTCCTCCATGTACCCCAGCAGCTCGTCCACGAACGCCCGCCATCGCACGTTCGGCTCCGTGCCCGAGGCCAGCAGCACGCGCAGGCCCTCGGGCGGGGCCTCGTCGCCCAGCGCCACCGGGTGGCCGGCGCCGTCGAGGCGGGCCTCGCACAGGTGCAGGGCGGGCCAGTCGAGGGTCCCGAGGCCGTCGGCGTCGCGGCGCACCACCGGGCGGGCCATCTGGTAGTCGTAGTACTCGCCCTCGCAGACGCGCCCGATCCGGGCCGCATCCCACTGCAGGCGCAGGGCCTCCACGGCGCCGCTGGCCGCCTCCCCGGCGTCGTTCCACCCCTGGAAGGCCACGAGCAGCACGGCGGGGGCGCGGCGGCCGGCCTCGACGTCCGGCACGGTCGCGGTCAGGTGCGTCCGCAGCGCACCCATGAGGTCGGGGGGCAGGCCCTCGGCGTCGGGCCCGTCGGAGGTGCGCGCATCGCTCATGGCCGTCACCCTACGCACGCCGCCCCCTGCAGGGTCACCTCTGAGCGGCCGTCGTCGGCCACTAGGATGGAGCCATGCCCGCCCCCCGTCCCACTTCCGGCCCGCCCCTGCCCACGGCCGTGCTGTGGGACATGGACGGCACCCTCGTGGACACCGAGCCGCTCTGGAACGCCGCCCAGCAGGCCCTGCTGGCCGAGTACGGCGGCGTGTGGTCCGAGGCCCTGGCCGCGTCCCTCGTGGGACGGCCCCTGGACGAGGGCGCCCGCCGCCTGCAGGCCGCCGGGATCGGGCTGGACGTCGAGCAGATCATCGCCCGGACGATGGGGGAGGTTGCCGCGGCCATCGCCGACGCCGTCCCCTGGCGGCCCGGCGCCCTCGAGCTGCTGCGCAAGCAGTCCGCCACCGGGGTGCCCGGCGCCCTCGTCACCATGTCCCATGCGCCGCTGGCCCGGGTGCTGGCCGAGCACGCCCCCGACGGGGCCCTGACCGTGGTGGTCACGGGGGACCAGGCGCGCGCCGGCAAGCCGGACCCCGAGGCCTACCGCCTGGCCCTGCACCGACTCGGCGAGCACGTGCCCGGCCTGGACCCTGCCGACTGCGTGGCCGTGGAGGACTCCCCGGTGGGTGTACGGGCGGCCGTGACCGCGGGCCTGCCGACCGTCGGGGTGCCCTCCGTGCTCCCGCTGCCGGCCGGCGTCGCCACCGTCGAGTGGGACACCCTCGCCGGGCGCACCCTCGCCGACCTCGCGGCGGTCCGCCCCGGCCCGGCCCCGGATGGACGCGGATGACCCCCCGGCCCGGACTGCCCCTCGGTCGCATCGCCGGCGCACCGGTCTACCTGTCCCCGGCCTGGGTGCTCATCGCCGCCGTCGTGATGCTGACCTTCGGCCCGCAGGTCAGACGCCTGCTGCCCTCCCTGGGCGCCGGCGCCTACCTCGTGGCCCTCGGCTATGCCGTGATCCTCGCGGTCTCGGTGCTGGTACATGAGGCCGCCCATGCCATGGTCGGCCGCGCCCAGGGGCTGCCGGCCGAGGAGGTGGTGCTCACCCTGTGGGGCGGGCACACGCAGTTCCGCGGCCTGCACACCACCCCCCTGGGCTCCGTGGCCACCGCCCTGGCCGGCCCGGCGTCGAACCTGGCCCTGGCCGGGCTCGCCTGGGCAGCGCTCGGGCTCACGGAGGCCGCCGGCCTGATCGACGGACGGGGAGTGGCCTCCCTGCTGCTGCAGATGACCGTGTGGGCCAATGTGCTGCTGGCGGCCTTCAACGCACTGCCCGGGCTCCCCCTGGACGGCGGCCGGATGGTCGAGTCCGCAGTGTGGGCCGCCACCGGGTCCCGGGACCGCGGCACCGAGGCTGCCGGGTGGTCCGGTCGCGTGCTGGCCCTGGCGGTGCCCGCCCTCGCCGTGGGCCTGCCCCTGCTGCGCGGCGACGCCCCGGACCTGCTGGTCGCCGCCCTGGCCCTGTGGGTGGGGCTCATGCTGTGGCAGGGGGCCGGGCGCGCCGTGGCCGTGGGGCGCCGCCGTCGTCTGCTGGACGACCTCCGCCAGGAGGGGCCGCCGAGCCCCGAGCAGCGGCCCGACGCCGCGCCCACCGACCCCACCGACTCCGCCGCGGCGCACACCGCCCGGCCCTGCCTCCCGAAGGAGCACCGAGCATGACCGACACCCCCGACGCAGCGCCGGCCGAGACGGCCGAGCCTGAGACCACCGCCGAGACGGCCGGCATCCCCTCCCCGGAGCCCCCCCGGGAGGTGGCCGTCGGCGCGAGCGCGCGCCGCGGCCCCCTGCGTGCCGGCCAGCGCGTGCAGATCAAGGACGCCAAGGGCCGGCTGAACACGATCACCCTGCTGCCCGGCGGCGAGTTCCACAGCTACCAGGGCGTGCTGCGCCACGACGACCTCATCGGCGGCCCCGAGGGGGTCGTGGTGGAGAACTCCTCCGGCCACGAGTACCAGGTGCTGCGGCCCCTGCTCAACGACTTCGTGCTCTCCATGCCCCGTGGCGCCACCGTGGTGTACCCCAAGGACGCCGGGCAGATCGTCCAGCAGGCGGACATCTTCCCGGGGGCCGTCGTCGTGGAGGCCGGCGTGGGCTCCGGTGCGCTGTCGATGTCCCTGCTGCGCGCCGTGGGAGAGCATGGGCACCTGCACTCCTACGAGCGCCGCGAGGAGTTCGCCGAGGTCGCCCGCGCGAACGTCGAGTCCTTCTTCGGGCGGGAGCACCCGGCCTGGAGCATCCACCTCGGCGACGCCCAGGAGCGCATGCTCGAGGTGCACGAGCCCCACACCGTGGACCGCGTGGTGCTGGACATGCTCGCCCCCTGGGAGTGCCTGGACGCTGTAGCCACCGTGCTCGCCCCCGGCGGCGTGTGGCTGAACTACGTGGCCACCGCCACCCAGCTCTCCCGCGTGGCCGAGGCCATCCGCGAATCCGGCCTCTTCACGGCCGTCGAGGCCAACGAGACCCTCGTGCGCGGCTGGCACCTGGACGGCCTGGCCGTCCGCCCGGACCACCGCATGGTGGCCCACACCGGCTTCCTGCTCACCGCGCGTCGTCTGGCCCGCGGGGAGGAGGCCCTGCGCCTGAAGCGGCGCTCGAAGGTGTCCGAGTTCACGGCCGAAGACGTCGAGGCCTGGCTTCCGGCGGACGAGTCCCGCTGGACCCCGCAGGCCCTCGGAGAGCGGCCGGTGACGGACAAGAAGGCCCGCAAGGCCGCCAAGGAGGCGCGTCTGACGGCGCGCCGGGCACGCGAGGCCGAGGCCGGCGTCGACGCCCATGGGAACCCGATCAAGGAGGACGGCAATGACGCCTGACCAGGAGACCACCGAACGACTCGCCGCAGCCCGGCTGCAGGTGCAGGAGGCCCGCGCAGAGGCGGACCGGCTGCGCCGACAGCTCGAGTCCGCCCAGCAGCACGGCACCCGCCTGGCCGAGAAGCGCCGTCAGGACCGCGAGCAGCTGGACACCGCGGCCCGCCAGAACCGGCGCATGGTGGAGCTGCTGCAGGCCACCCGCGAGGAGATCAGCTCCCTGAAGGAGTCGATGAACGCGGTCATCAACCCGCCGTTCACCTTCGCCCTGCTCGAGGCCGTGCACGCCCCCCGCGAGCCCCAGGAGGGCGTGGAGACCGAGGCGGTGACCGCCGGCAGCGCGGACATCGTGCAGAACGCCCGGCGTATGCGCGTGACCATCTCCCCGCTGCTGGACCCGGAGCGGCTCACCCCCGGGGCCGTGGTGCTGCTCGACGAGACCATCTCCGTGGTGGGCGTGGCCGAGCACGAGCCTGCCGGCGCCCTGATGCGCGTCAAGGAGGTGCTCGCCGACGGCGACCTCGTGCTCGCCGGCACCGCGGACGAGGAGCGCGTGGTGCGCCGCGCCCCGGCCCTGCAGAACGTCCCGCTGCGCCACGGGGACGCCGTGGTGGTGGACCCGCGTGTGCAGTGGGCCCTGCGCCGCGTGGAGCTCTCCGAGGTGGACGAGGTGCTCCTGGAGGAGGTCCCGGACGTCACCTTCGAGGACATCGGCGGCCTCGGCCCGCAGATCGCCCGCATCCGCGAGGCCGTGGAGATCCCGTTCCTGCACCCGGGCCTGTACCGGGAGCACGGGCTGCGCGCACCCAAGGGCATCATGCTCTACGGCCCGCCCGGCACCGGCAAGACCATGCTCGCCAAGGCCGTGGCCAACGCCCTCTCGGCGCAGGCCGGCGAGGGGCGGCGCTCCTCGTTCTTCCTCAACATCAAGGGCCCGGAGCTGCTCAACAAGTTCGTGGGCGAGACCGAGCGCCAGATCCGCGTGATCTTCGACCGCGCCCGCGAGCGCGCGGCGGCCGGGCACCCCGTGGTGGTGTTCTTCGACGAGATGGAGTCCCTGTTCCGCACCCGCGGCTCGGGCGTGTCCTCGGATGTGGAGACGACGATCGTGCCGCAGCTGCTGGCGGAGATCGACGGGGTGGAGTCCCTGGAGAACGTGATCGTGGTGGGGGCGTCCAACCGCGAGGACATGATCGACCCGGCCGTGCTGCGCCCGGGACGCCTGGATGTGAAGATCCGGGTGGACCGCCCGGACGCGGCCGGGGCGGCGGAGATCATGGCCAAGCACCTGGGCGCGGACGTGCCGCTGCACGAGGACGAGGTCGCCGCGGCCGGGAGCGCCGAGGCCGCGCGGGCGGCCATGGTGACGGCGGCGGTGGACGCGCTGTACGAGCGCACCGAGCGCACGGCCCTGGCGGAGCTGACCGACGTCGGCGGGGCGGTGTCCACGCTGCACCTGGCGGATCTGGTGTCCGGTGCCGTGGTGGCCGACGTGGTGGACCGGGCCAAGCGCTCGGCTGTGCGGGACCTGCTGGCCGCGGACCTGGACCCGCAGGCCCGCGGTGTGCGCACCCGTCACCTGCTGGAGGCCGTGGAGGCGGTGCGGGCGGACCAGGTGGACCTGCTGTCCACGGTGGCGCCGGGGGAGTGGGCGCGCACCTCGGGCTGGCGGGGCCCGCGCCTGGCCGGGCTGCGGATGCTCACCGGGCCGGCTGGCCTGGCGGGGCTGGCCTCGTGAGCGCGTCCGCGTTCTCCGGGCAGCGCCGGCTGTTCCCGGCCTCGGTGGTGGAGCCGCCGAACGGCCGGGACGCGGCCGGCTGGGGCGTGCACCGGGTGATGGGCACGGAGACGGAGTTCGGGATCCACGCCCCGGCGAACCCGTCGGCGCACCACTCGGTGCTCTCGGTGGAGCTCGTGAACGCCTATGCGGACCTGATCACGCACGCCGGCGGCGCGGTGGCCGGCACGGAGTGGGACTACGCGGGGGAGTCCCCGCTGGTGGATGCGCGCGGCTGGCGGATGCCCCGCTCTGCGGCGCACCCCTCCCAGCTCACGGACCAGGCCCTCATCGGCCCGGACGGTGAGCCGGTGCACCTGCTGCTGTCCACGGTGCTGCCCAATGGGGCCCGCTGGTATGTGGACCACGCCCACCCGGAGTACTCGTCCCCGGAGGTGACCTCCCCGCGGGAGGCGATGGTCTGGGACGCGGCTGGGGACCTGGTGGCGCAGGCCGCGGCGGACCACATCGCCGAGGCCGAGGGCGACCCGCAGGTGCTGGTGTACAAGAACAATGCGGACGGCAAGGGCCAGTCCTATGGGGCGCACGAGAACTACCTGGTGGCCCGTGCCCTGGACTTCCAGGAGCTCACGGAGGTGCTGCTGCCGTTCTTCGCCGCACGCCAGGTGCTCGTGGGGGCCGGGCGTGTGGGCCTGGGCCGGGAGGGGCAGCGGGCCGGGTTCCAGCTGTCCCAGCGGGCGGACTTCTTCGAGGAAGAGTCGGGCCTGGAGACCACGATCCGCCGCCCCATCGTGAACACCCGGGACGAGCCGCACGCCCGCTCGGACGCCTACCGCCGCCTGCACGTGATCGTGGGCGACGCCACGCTCTCCCAGCACGCCACCTGGCTGCGCATGGGCATGACGGCGCTGGTGCTCTGCCTCGCTGAGGCCGGCACC
This sequence comes from Micrococcus sp., assembly GCF_034179925.1. Lineage (GTDB taxonomy): Bacteria > Actinomycetota > Actinomycetes > Actinomycetales > Micrococcaceae > Micrococcus. The sequence goes on from NZ_JAXFPG010000032.1 coordinate 23,186, forward strand.
GCGCCGCGGCTGCGCCTGGAGGACCCCGTGGCCGCCCTGCGGACGATCAGCCACGACCCCACGCTCACCGCCACGGTGCCGGGGTGGGAGACCGTGAACGGCACCGAGGTGCGCCGGGAGTGGACAGGCCTGCAGATCCTGGAGGCCTACCGGCGGGCCGCCGCCGAACACTGCGCCCGGTTCGAGGTGGACGACGCCGAGACCGCCGCCGTCCTGGAGGCCTGGGCCACGGACCTGGCCGACGCCGCCGCGGACCCGCTCTCCCTGGCGGACCGGGCCGACTGGGCCGCCAAGCTCCGCCTGCTCGAGGGGATGCGCTCCCGGGGCGGGCTGGACTGGTCGGACCCCCGCCTGGCGATGGTGGACCTGCAGTACGCGGACCTGCGCCCGGGCCGGTCCCTGCACCGCCGGCTCGTGGACGCCGGGGCGCTGCGCACCCTGGTCTCCGAGGCGGAGGTGGCCGACGCCGTCGTCTCGGCGCCGCGGAGCACCCGCGCCTGGCTGCGCGGCGGCCTCGTGCGGCACCATCCCGAGCAGGTCGTGGGGGCCGCGTGGGAGTCTGTGCTGCTGCGTCCGGACGGCGAGGAGGGCCGGCTGCACCGGCTCCTGCTGACGGAGCCGCTGCTGGGGGCGGCCGAGGACCTGCCCGGCTGGTGGGAGGACGGAGCCCCCGTGCCCTCACCCGAGGAGCTCACGGACACGCTCGTGCCCCGGTTCGGGGAGCGCTGACGTCCGAGGGCCACGGAAGCTCAGAGGGCGCCGGGCCGGGAGCGTCCCCGACGCGTCAGGGGCGCTCCCAGGAGGCCAGGGGCCCGTCCTCCACCGTGAACAGCGGGTGCACCTCCGGGGTGTCCTCCGCAGCCCACCGGGCGAGCCAGTCCGGGCTGCGGGCGGCCAGCTTGGCCCGCAGGTGCGCCCACTCGTACTCGACCTGCCCCGTGGTGGCGGGGATGGCGTCGACGCCGGACACGGGCCCGGGGCGGTCGATGCGGCTGCGGTCGAAGCGGTAGCCGCGGGCGTCGGCCTCGTCGGCCATCACGGTGAGGAAGGCCCCGACGGCAGCGAGCGGGTCGGGGTGCGCGGCGAAGCGCTCCAGCTGCGGGTGGTGCCGGTAGCCGCGGGTGCGCCCGGCCAGGACGGCCTGGGCCAGCAGCGCCTCCCGCCACCCTCCGGTCAGTCCGGGGCGGTCGAGGTGGCGGGGGTGCAGGGTCCACAGGCGCATGCGTCCATCCTCGCATCGGCGCGGACGTCATCGCGTCGACGCCGGGCCCGGGCGGCGTCGTCGTGCCCGGCGTGGGGCCCTCGGCGTAGGGTCAGGGGGAGGACCGGCCCGCCCCGCGGCGGCCGCCGGGCCGAGGGCCGCCCCTCCAGGTGGGGAGGCCCCACGAGACCGCCCCACGAGACTGAGGAGCACCCATGACCCAGGAGCAGTTCCGCCCCCGCCCCGGCGGCGACGACGACGCCGAGCAGTTCGGCGGCCAGGAGCGCGTGGCCCCGGCCGCCCAGGAGGCCGACCTCGACAGTCTGCTGGACGAGATCGACTCGGTGCTGGAGACCAACGCAGAGGAGTTCGTGAAGGGCTTCGTGCAGAAGGGTGGACAGTGACCGAGGACTCCCGCCGCGTCTTCGGCCTGGAGACGGAGTACGGCGTCCAGCATTGGCATCCCGGTTCCCGCCCGCTCAGCGCGGAGGAGGTGGTGCGCTACCTGTTCCGCCCCGTGCACGCGTGGGGCCGCTCGTCCAACGTGTTCGTCCGCAACGGCTCACGGCTATACCTGGACGTCGGCTCGCACCCGGAGTACGCCACGGCCGAGTGCTCCACCCTGGACGAGCTGATCGCCTCGGACGCCGCCGGTGACCTCATGCTCCACGACCTCGTGGTGCAGGCGGAGGAGGCCATGGCCGCCGACGGGATCGGCGGGCGCCTGTACGTGTACCGCAACAACGCGGACTCCTCGGGCAACTCCTACGGCAGCCACGAGAACTACCTGCTGCGCCGCCGCACCGAGTACCGCCGCCTCACCGAGGCGCTCGTCCCGTTCCTGGTGTCCCGGCAGATCCTCGTGGGTGCCGGCCGGGTGGTGCCGGCGGGCACCTGGCCCGAGGGATCCGGGGAGGCGCACTTCGCGTTCTCCCAGCGCGCGGACTTCGTGCAGGAGGGCGTGTCCTCCTCAACCACCCGCTCCCGGCCAATCATCAACACCCGCGACGAGCCCCACGCGGACGCCTCCCAGTACCGCCGGCTGCACGTGATCGTGGGGGACACCAACCTCTCCGAGCACACGCACCTGCTGCGCTTCGGCGCCACGGACCTGATCCTGCGCATGATCGAGGCCGGCTTCCCGCTGGGCGACCACCAGGTGGCGGACCCCACCCTGGCCATCCGGCAGATCTCGCACGACCCCACCGGCACCGTGCCCGTGGACCTGCGCGAGGGCCGAATGAGCGCCCTGGACCTGCAGGAGCACTTCCTGTCCGCCGCCCGCCGGTTCGTGGCGGACCGCGGCGCGCACCACGAGCGCGTGGAGGAGGTGCTCGAGCTGTGGGGCACCGTCCTGGAGGCGGTGCGCACGCAGGACCTGCGGCCCATCGAGGACCGCATCGACTGGGCGATCAAGCGCCGCCTGCTCGAGGACTACCGTGAGCGCCACGGCCTGGGCTGGGACTCCCCGCGCCTGGCCCAGCTGGACTTGGCGTTCCATGACATCGCCCCGGGTCGGGGCCTGTTCCGGGTGCTGCGCGAGCGCGGGTCCGTGCGGACGCTGCTGCCCGAGGGGGCCGCGCGGGCCGCAGTGGACACCGCCCCGGCCACCACCCGTGCGGCGGTGCGTGCCGAGTTCATCCGCCGGGCCCGTGAGGTCGGTCAGCCCTACACGGTGGACTGGACCTCGATGCGCCTGACGGAGCACCCGCTGCACACGCTCTCCGTGAAGGACCCGTTCGAGACCTCCACGGAGGCCGTGGATCGTCTGTTCGACCTCGTGGGATGACGCCTCCGGGGGCCGGGCGACAGTAGGGTGGACATCATGGACACCTTCGACCAGACCCCGGCTCCCGGCCGTGGCGCGGCACCGCGCCGGCGTCGTCCCCTGACCCTGCTGAGCCTGTCGCTGGCCGGCGTGCTGCTGGCCACGGCGTGCGGCACCGGCGACGGCGGCTCCGATGCCTCCGCCACGGACGGTGCCTCCGCCACCTCCTCCGCCGACGGGTCCGCCGCTCCGGCGGCGGCGAAGAACGTGGGCGACGGCGAGGGCGACCCGGCCGCGCTCGAGGGCGTGCACTTCTCCCAGGAGGGTGACGCCGCCCCCACAGTGCGCGTGGACCCGCAGATCTCCACGGACCAGCCCTCCACGCGCGTGCTCGCCACGGGTGAGGGGGAGCAGGTGATGCCCGGGGACCTCGTGGTCCTGGACTATGCGGCCGTGGACCCGCGCACCGGGAAGGTCACCGAGGAGTCCTTCACCCGGGACAGCGCCACGGTGATCGTGAACCAGGAGATGAAGGCCCGCGCCCCTGAGCTGTACGACATGCTCACCGGGCTCCACGCCGGCGGGCTGATCGCCGCCTACCAGCCCGGCCAGCAGGTGCCGGTGCCGGGGCCGACCGCCTCTGGCTCGGCGAGCCCCTCGCCCTCGAGCAGCAGCATCCCCGAGCGGCTGTACCTGTACAAGATCCAGGAGGTCAAGCCGCGCACCGCCCAGGGTGAGGCCGTGCAGGAGCGCGACGACCGCCTGCCGGAGGTGACCGTGGACGAGACCACCGGGCGTCCCTCGATCGCCACACCCGAGGGTCAGGCCCCGGACGAGCTGGTCGTGGAGCCCCTGGTCCGGGGCGAGGGCCGCGAGGTCGCCGCCGAGGACTCTGTGGTGGTCCAGTACACCGGTGTGAAGTGGTCGGACGGCTCCGTGTTCGACTCCTCCTGGGACCGCGGCGAGCCGGTCGACTTCCCGCTGACCGGCGTCATCGCGGGCTGGACCGAGGGCCTGCAGGGCCAGCGGGTCGGCTCCCGCGTGCTGCTGTCCGTGCCCTCGGAGAAGGCCTACGGCCCCCAGGGCACCCCGACCGGCTCCATCGGACCGGACGAGGATCTGCTGTTCGTCGTGGACATCCTCGACGCCCAGGCCCCCGCCCCCCAGAACTGAACCGACACCCAGAACTGACACCCTTCAAGGAGAGACCATGTCCTTCGGACAGCGCGATTACGACCGCACCAAGCCCGAGATCGACTTCCCCGGCGACACCCCGCCGTCCGAGCTCGTGGTGGAGGACCTCATCGAGGGCTCCGGCCCGGCCGTGGAGCCCGGCTCCCGTGTGCAGGTGCACTACGTGGGTGTGGCCTGGTCCACGGGCGAGGAGTTCGACGCCTCGTGGAACCGCGGCACCCCGCTGCCGCTGACGGTGGGTGTCGGCCAGGTCATCGCCGGCTGGGATCAGGGCCTGCTGGGCATGAAGGTGGGCGGGCGCCGTCGCCTCGAGATCCCGCCGCACCTGGGCTACGGGGCCCGCGGCGCCGGCGACGCCATCGCGCCGAACGAGACCCTGATCTTCGTGTGCGACCTGGTCTCGGTCGACTGATCCGGCCGGTCCGCCTCCCGTGAGTCCCGCCGCGCCCCGCGCCACGGAGGAGCCGGCTGAGCGGATCATCTCCCTGCTCTGGCTGCTCCTGCACGAGCCCCACGGCTACACCCGTGAGCAGATCCGCCGGCTCGTGGTCGGCTACGAGGCCCTCTCGGACGCCGCGTTCGACAAGCGCTTCCAGCGGGACCGGCAGGTCCTGCGGCAGGTGGGCGTGCCGCTCACCACGGCCGGGGACGAGGACGACGGCGACGCCGTCCGCCACCGGGTGGACCGGGACTCGCTGCTGCTGCGCGACCTCGACCTCACGGTGGACGAGCGCCGGGCCCTGCTGCGGGCCCGGCGCCTCTGGGGCGACTCACCCCTGCGCTCGGAGGTGGTGCGCGCCGTCGGGCTGCTGTTCCACCCCTCCGACGCCCTCGGCGGCGACGAGCTCGAGGGATTCCACACGCTCATGCCCCGCGTGGACCCGCGCCTGGAGGCCCTCACCCGGGCCGCGGCGGAGGAGTCCGTGCTGCGCTTCGGCTACCGGGACGCCACCGGGGCGCTGAGCACCCGCACCGTCCGCGCCTGGTTCCTCACGCTCGTGGCCGGGCGCTGGTACCTGACCGGCTGGGACACCGGCCGCGGCGCCGAGCGCAGCTTCCGGCTCTCCCGCATGGAGTCCGGACCCACCGTGCTGGACCCGCCTCCGGCCGCGGCCGCGGACGCCCCCGGCCGCCCCGTCGACTACGACCAGGCCGCCCTGCGGGCCCGGCTGACGGGCCGGGCCGCGGCGGAGCAGGTGCGCGTGTGGCTGGCCCCCGGCCGCGCCCAGGGCCTGCGGGTGGCGGGGGAGCGGGCCGCCCCCACCGGGGCGGACGGCCCCGCGCCCGGCCCGGGCTGGGAGCTGTGGCGCACCCGCGTGGGCGGGCCCGAGGCCGGCGTCGTGGAGGAGGTGGCCTCCTTCCGGGGTGCGGCCCTGTTCTCTGCGGCCGAGCCCGGCTGGGCCCGTCGGCTGCACGCCCATCTGTCCGCCGCCGTGGACGCCCATGCGGGGCCGGCCGACCCGTCCGTGCTGGGGGTGCCCCTGGCCGCGCCGGTGCGCCGGCGCCTGCGGACCTCCAGCGAGGACCTGGTCGGCCGGCTGCTGGACATCGTGGGCCTGGCCAACCGGGAGGGCGGTATCGCCCGGGCCGAGCTCGAGCAGCGCCTGGGGGTGCCCGCGGCGGAGCTGGACCGCGACCTCGAGGTGCTGCGCTACTGCGGCATGCCCGAGCGGGAGTTCCCGGGCTTCCAGTTTGAGGTCGAGCAGACCGACGGGCGGGTGCGCGTGCACCAGGCCTCCGAGCTGGCCGCGCCCGTGCGCCTGACCCTGCCCGAGGCCCACACCCTGCTGGCCGCCCTGCAGTCCGTGGCGGAGATGACCGTGCTGCCCGCGCCGGACCGGGCCGCGGCCCGCTCCGCCCAGGCGCGCATCCACGCCGGGCTCGTCGACGCCGGCCAGGCGCCCTCGGCGGCCGAGGACCTGCCCGAGCTGCGGGCCCCGGCGGCGGTGAGCGCCCACTGGGACGTGGTGGTGGACCCGGGGACGGTCCGGAGGCTGCTGACGGCGATCGCCGAGCGCGAGGTGCTGGCCCTGCGCTACCACGCGGTGCGCTCGGACGCGCTCACGGAGCGGGAGGTGGAGCCGCTGGCCGTGGTCCAGGAGCACACCCGCCTGTACCTGCAGGGGTGGTGCCGCCGGGCCGGGGCGACGCGCGTGTTCCGGGTGGACCGGATCGGCGCGCTCGAGCCCACGGGGGAGCGGTTCGCCCCCCGCCGGGGCCTCGGGCCCTGGCGCACCCACCCGGACGGCGAGGGCTTGAGCGTGCTCGTGCGGTGGGACCACGCGGTGCGCGACGCCGCCGAGGCCTACCGGCCGGTGCGGCAGGCCACCTGCGACGACGGCGCCCGCGTCACCGAGCTCGTCCTCGCCGACGTGTCTGTAGCCGCGGCGCTGGCGGCCCGGCACGGGGGAGCCGTGGAGGTGATGGGACCGGAGCCGGTGCGTGACGCCGTGCGCGAACAGCTCGTCATCGCCGCGGGGCGCGCGGGGGCGACGCTCCAGGCGCGGTAGCCTAGGCGCAGGTTTCCCCACTGAAAGGACCGCCATGTTCGCTGGACTCCAGGGTTGGCAGCTCGTCATCATCGTCCTGCTGGTGGTGCTGCTCTTCGGCGCCCCCAAGCTCCCCTCCATGGCCCGCAACCTGGGCCAGTCGATGCGCATCTTCTCCTCCGAGGTGAAGCAGATGCGCACCGAGGACCGCACCAAGGCCACGGGCGCCACCGGCACCGAGGGCGGCTCCCACGCTGCCACGACCGAGCCCGTCGAGGGCCGCGTCGTGGAGCCCGAGGCCCGTCCGCGCGACGAGCGCTGACCCGCCGCCGGCATTCCCGATGACGACAGCGGAGGAGACAGCGGCGCGTACCCGACGCACTCGGAGGCGCAAGCAGAGGAATCCCAACGGGGAGATGCCCCTGCGCGAGCACATCAAGGAGCTGCGCAACCGGGTGGTCATCTCCGTCATCGCCGTGGCGGTGGGCTCCGTGGCCGGCTTTATGGTGTACCAGCCCGTCATGGCCCAGCTGACCGCGCCGATCCAGGAGGCCAGCGAGCAGGGCCAGCTGGCCGCCGTCGCGTTCGACTCGGTCTCGGCGCCCTTCGACCTGATGCTCAAGGTCGCCCTGTTCATGGGGATCGTGCTGGCCAGCCCCGTCTGGCTCTACCAGATCTGGGCGTTCATCGTGCCCGGTCTGAAGCGCCGGGAGAAGAAGTACGCCGTCGGGTTCCTGGGGGCGGCGATCCCGCTGTTCATCGGCGGTGTCGTCCTGGGCTGGATGGTGTTCCCCCAGGCCGTGGCGTTCTTCATCCAGTTCTCCCCGCTGGGCTTCGCGACCTTCCCGAACGCCCAGACCTACATCAGCTTCCTGCTGCGCCTGTTCCTGGCCTTCGGTGCAGCGCTCGTGCTGCCGGTGTTCATGGTGGGGCTGAACATGCTCGGCATGCTGCCGGCCCGCACCATCCTGCGCCACTGGCGCATCACCGTGTTCGTCATCGCCCTGATCGCGGCCCTGGCCGCCCCCGGCTCGGACGCGATCACGATGTTCTACCTGGCCGCCCCGCTGTTCCTGCTGTTCAGCGTCGCCGTGGCGCTGTGCATGGTCACCGATCGCCGCCGGTCCCGCCGGAGTGTGGCCACAGAGGTGGATCGTGAGGCGGAGATCGCCGCCGGCCCGCGCCCGCTGAGCGAGCTCTGACCGCCAGCCCCCTGACACCCCCGGCCCCGCGCCGACCGGCCGCCCGCCCGACGCCCCGCTCCGTGTTCGCCCGGAGCGGGGCGTCGTCCGTCCCGGGCCCCGGCGGCGCCCCTGCCCGTACCCTGGGGGCATGTGCCCGGCCCCTGACGTGACCTCCCTGCCCGACGAGCCCGCGCTGAGCCCCGCCGAGCGGTACGCCCGCGCCAAGGCGCTGCGCCACCATCCCGGCTCCGAGCTCACCGCCTTCGCCGCGGGCCTGGCCTTCCCCCTGGACGACTTCCAGCGCGAGGCCTGCCAGGAGGTCGAGGACGGCCACGGCGTGCTCGTGGCCGCCCCCACCGGCGCCGGCAAGACCGTGGTGGGGGAGTTCGCGGTGCACCTGGCCCTGGCGCGGGGGCTCAAGGCCTTCTACACCACGCCCATCAAGGCACTGTCCAACCAGAAGTACGCGGACCTGGCGCGTGTCCACGGCGCCGAGCGGGTGGGCCTGCTCACCGGCGACACTTCCGTGAACCCGGAGGCGCCCGTGGTGGTGATGACCACCGAGGTGCTGCGCAACATGCTGTACGCCGGCTCGGACACCCTCACGGACCTCGGGTTCGTGGTGATGGACGAGGTCCACTACCTCGCCGACCGTTTCCGCGGCCCGGTGTGGGAGGAGGTGATCATCCACCTGCCCGAGCATGTACAGCTGGTGTCGCTCTCCGCCACCGTGTCCAACGCGGAGGAGTTCGGTGCCTGGCTGGACACCGTGCGCGGGGCGACCACGGTGGTGGTCTCCGAGCACCGGCCGGTTCCGCTGTGGCAGCACGTGCTCGCCGGATCCCGCCTCTACGACCTCTTCGCCGAGGACGTCGCCTTCGAGGACACCGCCGACCGCGACGCCGGGGCCCTGCTCAACCCGGAGCTCGAGCGCCTGGCCCGCGAAGCTGCCCGCCGCACCGAGCGCCCCGACTGGGGCCGGCCCGGCCGAGGCGAGGGCCGCAGTGGCCGCGGGCGGGGCGGGCGCCGCCCACAGGACCGGCGTGGCCGGGGAGGGCACCGCGCCGAGCATGGCCAGCCGGAGGTGGGGGGCCGTCGTCGTGGGTCCGGGGCGGCCTCCGCCTGGGACGACTCGCACCCGGTGACCGGCCGGGTGGCGCAGCCGGCACCCGAGCGGGGCCCACGCCTGATGACCTCCCGGGCTGAGGCCGTGCGCGTGCTCGACCGTGAGGGCCTGCTGCCGTGCATCACCTTCATCTTCTCCCGGGCCGGCTGCGACGCCGCGGTGGAGCAGTGCCTGCGGGCCGGGCTGGACCTCACGACGGACGCTGAGAAGGCGAGGATCGCCACCCGGGTGGACGAGGCCGCCCAGGCCCTGCCCCCGGAGGACCTCGCCACCCTCGGGTTCTGGGCCTGGCGGGATGGCCTGGCCCGCGGGTTCGCCGCCCACCACGCCGGCATGCTGCCCCCGTTCAAGGAGGCCGTGGAGGACCTCTTCGCGGACGGGGCGCTGAAGGTCGTCTATGCCACCGAGACCCTCGCCTTGGGCGTCAACATGCCGGCCCGCTCTGTGGTGCTGGAGAAGCTCACCAAGTTCAACGGTGAGTCCCATGTGGACATCACGGCGGGGGAGTACACCCAGCTGACCGGTCGCGCCGGACGCCGTGGGATCGACGTCGAGGGCCACGCCGTGGTGCTGTGGCGTCCGGGCCTGGACCCGGCCGCCGTCGCCGCACTGGCCTCGCGCCGCACCTACCCGCTGCGCTCCTCCTTCCGCCCCACGTACAACATGTCCGTGAACCTGCTCGCGCAGGTGGGCGCCGACCGGGCTCGGGGGATCCTGGAGTCCTCCTTCGCCCAGTTCCAGGCGGACCGCTCCGTGGTGGGCCTGGCCCGTGAGGTGCGGTCCAAGCAGGCCACGCTCGAACGCTATGCCGAGGCCATGGCCTGCGACCGCGGCGACTTCGCCGAGTACATGCGCCTGCGCAAGGAGCTCGCCAGCGCCCAGAAGTCCGGCTCGCAGGGGCGGCGCCGCGCCCACCTGGCCGCGGTCAAGGACTCCCTGGCGGACCTGGCGGTGGGCGACGTTGTCGAGCTGGTGGACGGGCGCCCGCTGGGGCGTGCGGTGGTCGTGTTCCCCGCGGGCAACCCGCAGAACCCGCGGGTCGGCGTGGTCACGGACAAGGCCCAGCTGCGACGGATCGGCGTGGACGACGTCACCGGCCCGGTGGAGCCGATCGCCGGGGCGGACCTGCCGCAGATCCTGCAGGTGAAGACCCCCTCCCAGCGCAAGGACGTGGCCGCCGCCATGCGTGAGGCCGTCCGCACCGGCCGTCCGCCCACGGGTGGGCGCCGCCGCGCCACCGGCTTCCGCCTGCGCGAGGAGCAGGACTCCCCGCAGGTGGAGCAGCTGCGCCGCGCTCTGCAGGCCCACCCCTGCCACGCCAGCCCGCAGCGGGAGGAGCACGCCCGCTGGGGCGAGCGGTGGTGGAGCATGCGGCGCGAGGTCGCTGCCCTGCGGGAGCGGATCGCCGGGCGCACCAACACGATCGCCCGCACCTTCGACCGGGTCACCGGCCTGCTGGAGTCCTACGGGTACGTGCGGGCCGAGCCGGACGCTCAGGGCCGCACCCTCACCGACCGAGGGCAGGCCCTGCGGCGGATCTACGGGGAGCGGGACCTGTTCACCTCGCTCGTGCTGCACGACCCCTCCACGGCGTCCCTGACCCCCGAGGAGTGGGCGGGCCTGGCCGCGCTGATGGTGTACCAGGGCAAGGGCGAATCCCAGGGCCTGCCGGTGGCGATGCCCACCGCCCGCCTGGCCCGGGTGGCCGAGGCCGCCGATGCCATCGAGGAGCGCCTGCGCCGGGACGAGGCCGCCGCCCGCCTGGAGCCCACCCCACCCACCGACCCGGGGCTCGTGCTGCCCGTGCACCGGTGGGTACGCGGGGCCACCCTGCGGGACACCCTGGCTGGCTCAGACCTGGCTGCGGGCGACTTCGTGCGCTGGGCACGCCAGGTGATCGACGTGCTCGACCAGATCGCGCAGGTCCCCGGCGACGCCCACCGCACCCGGGCCTGCCGCCGGGCCGCCGGGCTGGTGGCTCGCGGGGTGGTGGCGACTTCCCTGCCCGGGGCGGTTGCCGGGACGGTGCTGGACGCCGCCGACGCACCCGAGGGCTGAGCGGCACGACGCACTAGGGTGGCACCGTGAGCTCCCACCTGTTCCTCAACGGCGTCCTCCACTCGGTCAGTGACCCCTACGCCACGGCCGTGCTCGTGGTGGACGGGGTGGTGGCCTGGCTCGGCTCGGACGAGTCCGCCGCACACGTGGCCGGGGACGAGGTGCCCATCACGGACCTCGACGGTGCCGTGCTCACCCCCGCCTTCACCGAGCCGGGGGTGCCCGAGGAGGACGCCGCCGGGGCCCTGGGCCGCGGGGCCGCCGTCACCACCGTGCTGGCCCGCGACGCCGGCTCGGCCGCGCACCTGCGCCGCGGCCTCACCCCGGTGCGCGCCGTGGTCCACCGCCCGGCCGGCGCCGCCCCCGAGGCGGACGCCGCCGGTGTGTGGGCCGGCGTCGGGGAGGACGCCTCCGCCGCCGAGCTGACCGAGCTTCTGATCGAGGCCACCGCCCGGGGCGAGCAGGTGCTGCTGAGCCTCACGGCCGACGCCGGCCCCGCCGCCCAGCAGGCCGCCCTCGCCGCCCTGCGCGCCACCGCCGAGCGGCTGGGCGAGCCAGCCCTGGGGCTCGTCCGCCACCGGCTCGGGCTCACCGCCGCCGTGGGCGAGCAGGACCGTACCCTGCTCGCGGCCACCTCCACCGCCGTGACGGTCGCCCCGGATGCCTCCGGCACCCTGCACGCGCCGTTGGGCTCCCTGCTGGCCGCGGGCGTGCCCGTCTGCCTGGCCTCCGGCCCGCACCCCAGCCCGTGGGCTGCCGTGCGCGCCGGCCTCGAGCACCCGGACCCGGCCGAGCGTGTCACCGCACGGTCGGCGTTCACCGCCGCCACCCGCACCGGCCTGCGGGCCCTGCCGGATGTGCCCGCCGCGGCCGTGGAGGCCGCACCGCGGCTGGTCGTGGGCGCCCCGGCGACCTTCGCCCTGTGGCGCGCGGACGCCGTCGCCGTCCAGTCCCCGGACACCCGCGTGGCCGCCTGGAGCACCGACACCCGTGCCGGCACACCGCTGCTGCCGGCCCTGGAGGCCGGTGCCCCGCTGCCCACCTGGCTGGGCACCTGGGTCGACGGCGAACAAGCCGCCGACCCCGAGCACGCCGCGGCGCGCCCGACCGGCTGAGCCGGAACCGCCGGCCGGAGTTCCTATACTCATGGGAGATCAGACCAAGGCCCCGCCGTCCGGTGCGGGTCCTCACCAGACCCCCGGAAGGCGAGACGAACGCATGCGCGTGCTCACCATCATCCCGACGTACAACGAGATCGAGTCGCTGCCGCTGACCCTGGGGCGCCTCCGCGAGGCGGTGCCCGGCTCGGACGTGCTCGTCGTGGACGACGCCTCCCCAGACGGCACCGGCCGCTGGGCCGACGAGCGCGCCGCCCAGGACCCGCAGGTCCACGTGCTGCACCGCACGGAGAAGAACGGGCTTGGCGGCGCGTACATCGCCGGCTTCCGCTGGGGCCTGGAGCAGGGCTACGACGTGCTCGTGGAGATGGACGCCGACGGCTCCCACCAGCCCGAGCAGTTGCCCCGCCTGCTGGAGGCCGTGCGCACCGCGGACCTCGTGATCGGCTCCCGACGCGTGCCCGGCGGCAAGATGGTGAACTGGCCCGCCTCCCGCAAGGCGATCTCCGCGGCCGGGTCCCTCTATCCGCGCCTGATGCTCGGCCTGCGCCTGACGGACATCACCGCTGGCTACCGCGCCTACCGGGCCTCCACGCTTCGGCGGATCGACCTGGACGCCGTGCAGTCCAAGGGCTACGGCTTCCAGGTGGACATGACCTTCCGGGTGGCCCGCCTGGGCCTGCGGATCGTGGAGGTGCCCATCACCTTCGTGGAGCGCGAGCTCGGCGAGTCCAAGATGAGCGGCGGGATCATCCGTGAGGCCGTGGTGAACGTGACCAAGTGGGGTCTGCAGGCCCGCTGGGAGACGCTCACCGGCCTGCTGCGCGGGCGGCGCTGACCCCCACCGCGTCTCCGCTCCACGACGAAGGGGCCCGGCCGTGGCGGCCGGGCCCCTTCGTGTGTGCCGGCCCGTGAGGACGGGCCGGGCCTGTGCGTGTGCCGTGCGGGCGGGCGCGGCGGGGGAGTGCGGGGCCGGTGGCCCACGGGTCAGGACCCGACGGACTCCCCGCGGCTGGCGCGCAGCTTGGCCAGCTGGGTCTGGAAGGTCTCCTCCAGCTCCTCCATCGAGCGGCGCTCGAGCAGCATGTCCCAGTGGGTGCGCACCGGCTTGCCCTCGTTCTCCGCCGGCTTCTCCGCCGAGACGAGGAACGCCTCCTTGCCGGTCTTGGAGGTCCAGATGGCCGGCACGTCCGCCTCCACCGAGAAGGTCACGAACACCTGCTCGCCGTCCTCCGTGCGGTACTCGACCCGCTGGCGGGCGGCGGGCTCGACGCCGGCCTCGGACTCCAGGGACTGCGCGCCCAGGCGCATCCCGCGCAGGCTGCGATCGCTCACATTTCCTCCTGATCAGGCCGCGGGCCGCCGCGCAGGAGGCGCGGACGGACCCGCAGCGGGGTCGTCTGGGTGGTTCAACCCCTCAGTGTGTCACGTCATTCCCCGGCCGGTCGATCGACGATCGTGGGGGAGGGACGGTCCTGGCCGGCCGCGGTGGGCGGGACGCCGGCCTCCGAGGCCGGCTCCTGGAGCTCCTCCGGCACGGCCAGGGCCTCGTCCAGAGACGTCTGGGGCAGTTCGTCCGCGGTCACCGCTCCGGCGGTCATCGCATCCATCACACCCGAGGTGCGCAGGGCGTCCGCGGTGGTCGGGCGGGCAGGGCGCTCAGAGCGACCCTTCTCACCGGCGGCCTTGCCCCGGGTGGCGGAGCGGCCGGAGAGGCGGGCGCCGTCGTCGTCCTGGGAGCCGCCGAAGGCCTCGCCGAGGCCCTGCAGGGCGCGGGTGAGCTCGGCCGGGACCACGAACATGGTGGTGGACTCGCCCTCGGCGATCTTCGGCAGGGACTGCAGGTACTGGTAGGCCAACACCTGGGAGTCGGCGCCGCCGGAGTGGATGGCGTCGAAGACCACCTCGATGGCCTCGGCCTCGGCGTTCGCGCGCAGCACGCGGGCCTGGGCGTCACCCTCGGCGGAGAGGATCTGAGCCTGGCGCTCACCCTCGGCCGTGAGGATCTGGGCCTGCTTGCGGCCCTCGGCGGTGAGGATCGCGGCGCGGCGGTCGCGCTCGGCGCGCATCTGCTTCTCCATGGAGTCCTGGATGGACATGGGCGGGTCGATCGCCTTGAGCTCCACGCGGGACACGCGCAGACCCCAGCGGCCGGTGGCCTCGTCCAGCACACCGCGCAGCTGGGAGTTGATGGCGTCGCGGGAGGTCAGAGCCTCCTCAAGGTTCATGCCGCCGACGACGTTGCGCAGCGTGGTGGTGGTCAGCTGCTCCACGGCGTGGATGTAGTTGGCGATCTCATAGGTGGCGGCCTTGGCGTCGGTCACCTGGAAGTACACGACCGTGTCGATGGAGACCACGAGGTTGTCCTCCGTGATCACCGGCTGCGGCGGGAAGGAGACGACCTGCTCGCGCATGTCCACCATGGGGAGCATGCGGTCGATGAACGGGATGATCACGGTGAGCCCGGCGCCGGCGGTCCGCTGGTAGCGGCCCAGGCGTTCGACGTTGGCCGTTCGCGCCTGCGGGATGATCTTGATCGAGGAGACCAGGAGCACGACCACGATCAGGGCCAGGGCGGCCAGCAGAATCAGTGATTCCATGGGGTTCCTTCCGGTAGGAGGAGGGGGATGGGCTGCTCTCAGGCAGGACCCAGGGGTCGGGGGCGGCCGGTGGGCTCGGCCGGGGCCAGGATCAGCCTGGCGCCGTCCACGCGGACAATCACAGCGTTTTCACCGGCGGCGAGGGCGGGGGCACCGGGCTCAACGCGCGCAGACCAGGTGTCGCCGTCGACGGTGACCAGACCCTCCGAGGAAGTGACCGGGACCGCCGGGACGGTGGAGCGCCCGGGCAGGGTGTCCAGGTAGGAGGCCGAGGCGGACGGGTCCGGGTGCAGGCGGCGCAGTGCGGTGGGGCGCACGGTGGCGAGCATGAGCACGGAGCTGACCACGAACGCAAGCAACTGCATGGGCAGGCCCGCGCCCACGAGGGCAGCACCGCCGGCGGCCGCCGCACCCACGGCGAGCATGGCGAACACGAGGTCCAGGGTGAGCAGCTCAACACCGATGAGCGCCGCCGTCGCCACGAACCACAGCCATCCGGCGTTCGCCTCGATCCACTCCATGAGTCCTCCTTGGGTCTCGCGCCGTGCACGGGCCTGTGCCGTCCGTTCCATTCTGCCTCAGGCGGCCCTCCATAAGCGCCGATAATGGACATTATGTCAACTTGATGCCCTGCCCCACGCCCTCGGAGTGGGCGGCGCCGCCCCGCATGCGGGACACTGGTTCCCATGCTCGCCTCCTCCAGCCCGCGTCCACCCGCGCCCCGCCCCTGGAATCGGTGGGCCCCCTGGCTCGCCCTCGCGGCCGACGCCGTCCTCGTGGTGGTGTTCGTGGCGGTCGGCCAACGCCAGCACCTCAGCGGCGGCGGCATCGGTCCGCTCCTGCAGACCGCTGCCCCGTTCCTGGTGGCCCTAGTGGTCGCCTCGCTCGCCACTGCTGTCTGGCACACATGGCACCGGATCTGGCCCCACGGCGTACTGGTGGTGGCCGGCACCGTGGCACTGGGCATGA
Organism: Micrococcus sp.; assembly: GCF_034179925.1. Classification (GTDB taxonomy): domain Bacteria; phylum Actinomycetota; class Actinomycetes; order Actinomycetales; family Micrococcaceae; genus Micrococcus. The sequence goes on from NZ_JAXFPG010000032.1 coordinate 38,893, forward strand.
CGCTGCGTGTCTGGTGGGGTCTCGGTGGCGCGCCGACGTCCTTCGTCCTCGTCGCCACCGCAACACTGTCTGCGTTCCTGCTCGCCCGACGCACCCTCAGCTCCCTCACCATCCGGAAGGCTCACTGACTCCCATGGCTCTCCCCCTGACTCACACCCGCCGCAGCGCGGTGTTCGCGGCCACCGCCCTGCTCCTGGCCGGCTGCACGGCAGCCCCGATGCAGGATGATCCCGCGGCCACCGGCCCCACCATGCCGCAGAGCTCCGCCTCCGGGGAGCCCACCGCTGCACCGTCCTCCACCCCCAGCACTCCCTCGCGCACCCTGAGCGTGAACACCTCCGGGGACATCCTCTGGCGCCCGGGCCTCTACGAGCCGGCCCAGCAGCCGGACGGCAGCTACGACTTCCTCCCGCAGATCGAGTCCCTCACCCCGTTCGTGCAGCAGGCGGACCTGGCGATCTGCCACCACGAGGTGGTCATCCAGGCCGACGGCGGCCCCTACACCGGCTACCCGCGCTTCCGCTCCCCCAAGGAGTCCGTGGACGCCCTCGCCGAGGTCGGCTTCGACGCGTGCACCACCGCCTCGAATCACACCAACGACGGCGGCTTCGCCGGCCTCGTGCGCACCCTCGACACACTCGAGGCGGCCGGGCTCGAGACCGCCGGCACCTGGCGGTCCCGCGAGGAGGCGCAGATGCCGGACCTCATGACCACCGAGCAGGGCGTGGTGGTCGGCATCGTCTCCCAGACCTACGCCCTCAACGGGATCCCTAGCGAGCCGGGCACCGAGTGGTCGGTGGACCTGCTTGATCCCGACAAGGCGATCGCGGATGCGAAGAAGGCCCGTGAGGCCGGGGCCGACGTCGTGATCTACCACATGCACGCCGGGGACGAGTACACCCACATCCCCAACGCCGAGCAGGAGGAGGTCGCCACGCGCGTGGCCACCTCCGGCGCGGTGGACCTGATCATCGGCCAGCACCCGCACTGGGTGCAGCCCATCGACCGCATCGCCGGGGTGTGGGTCATCTACAGCACCGGCAACCTGATGACCTCCATGGAGGGCGAGACCCCCGGCACCCACGACGGCGCCATGGTGCAGGTCGACTTCACGGAGACCCCCGAGGGCGGCTTCGAGGTCTCAGACCTCACCTGGGCGCCCACGTACATCGTGACCCGCTGGAACGATCCCACCGGTGCCACCGACCCGCGGGTGCTGCTTATCCCGGATGAACTCGCCGACCCGAAGAAGGCGGCCACCATGGACCCGGACCTGCGCGCCCGCCTGGAGGCCTCCGCCGCCCGCACGCGCGAGGTGATCACCCGCCGGATCAGCCAGGGGCTCACCGAGCGCACCGCCGCCGACGTGCGGGCGGGGCGGACCCAGGGCTGACGGACCTCTCGGGGGCTGTGGGGCCCGGGCGCTCAGCCGGCCGAGCGGGAGAAGTCCACCCAGCGCTCGAGCACCTCGGCGGCCGCACCGGAGTCGAGCGAGCGCTCGGCGACCTCCTTCGCCCGGCGCAGACGCTCCACGAGCGGCCCCTGGGCGTCCTCGTCCGCCGCGGCCAAGCCGACGGCGGTGTTCAGCAGCACGGCGTCGCGCACGGGCCCGGGCCTGCCGGCCAACAGGTCCCGCACGATGCCCGCGTTGTGGGCCGCGTCCCCGCCAGCCAGCGCCTCCACGGACGCCAGCTCGACGCCGAGGTCCCGGGGGTCGAGCTCATGCTCCACGACGTCGCCGCGGACCTCGAGCACCAGGGAGGGCCCGGAGGTGGTGACCTTGTCGCGGCCATCCCGGCCGCGCACCACGAACCCGCGCACACCCCGGTCGGCGAGCACCTGGGCCAACAGGGGCGCCATGACCGCGCTCGAGCACCCCAGGGCCTGGGCCGTGACGCCCGCCGGGTTGGAGAGCGGGCCGAGGAAGTTGAACACGGTGGGCACGCCGAGCTGACGGCGCACCGGGCCCACGTGCTTCATCGACGGGTGGTAGTGCTGCGCGAACAGAAAGGTGATGCCCACCTCCTCGGCGCACTGCTCAGCCCGCTCGGCGGGCATGGACAGGTCCACGCCGAGGGCCTCGATGACGTCGGCGGCCCCGGCGGTCGTGGAGGCGCCGCGGTTGCCGTGCTTGACGACCCGCACCCCTGCGCCGGCGGCGACGATCGAGGACATGGTGGAGAGGTTGACGGTGCCGAGGCGGTCGCCGCCGGTGCCGACGATGTCCAGGGTGGGACCCGAGACCCGCACCGGGCGGGCCCTGCGCACCATCTCCTCGGTCAGCCCGCGCAGCTCCGGCACCGTGACCCCCTTGGCGGCCAGGGCCAGGAGGAAGGCACCCACCTGGGCGTTCGTGGCCTCGCCGGCCATCATCTGGCCCATGGCCCACGCGGCCGTGGGCGCGTCGAGGTCGTCCCCGGACGCGAGGGCGCCGAGGACCTCGGGCCAGCTGGACGGGGCAGGGCGGGGGGCGACGTCGGCACTCACGGCCCCGACTGTAGCCTCCCCGGGGCGCGCTCCCCCAGGGTGAGACGCCCGATTGAGGCCGGCTCCGGCGTCGTTGTCTGGACGTCTCCTGATCGTCTGCCGCCGAAACCCGCAGAATCCGGCTCTCGAGACCGTGTACGGACGGGCGACACGCTAGATTCGGTTTAGCCTCTGTCACGTGTTTGGGGCCATAATGGCAACGTGACCACTGCTACCCACACCCTCAATCAGCCCACCACGGGGCTCCCGAGCCGGCCGAACATGGTCCAGGTCGGGACCATGGTGTGGCTCGCCAGCGAGCTCATGTTCTTCGGTGGGCTCTTCGCCATGTACTTCACCCTCCGCTCGGCCTCCCCCGAGCTGTGGGCGGAGAACACCGCGATCCTCAACGTCCCGCTCGCCGCGGTGAACACCCTGATCCTGGTGCTCTCCTCCGTGACGGCCCAGTTCGGCGTCCTGGCCGCCGAGCGCCTGCAGCCCCGCCGCGTCGGCGGCAGGTGGGGCATGGTCGAGTGGTTCATCCTCACGTTCATCATGGGCGCCGTCTTCGTGGCCGTGCAGGCCTACGAGTACGCCACGCTCGTCTCGGAGGGCGTCACCATCGCCGCGAACGCCTACGGCTCCGCCTTCTACATCACCACCGGCTTCCACGCCCTGCACGTGACCGGCGGCCTCATCGCGTTCCTGTTCATCATCGGCCGCGCCTATATGGCCCGCCGCTTCGGCCACCACGAGGCCACCTCGGCGATCGTCGTGTCCTACTACTGGCACTTCGTCGACGTCATCTGGCTCGCACTGTTCGCCATCGTCTACTTCCTGAAGTAAGACGCCCCGCACTCCGCACCCCTTGAGGTACGGGCGAGGCTCAGGCCCCGTCCGGACGACACACGATAGGACACCCACCGTGAAGGCACTTTCGCAGAATCGACGCCATCCCCTGATGGGGCTGGCGCTCCTGCTGTTGGGACTCCTGGTGACCGGCGGCCTCTACTCGGTCGCCAGCACCGTGAACCAGGCCCAGGCGGCCACGCAGGTCACCGCCGCCGCCTCCCAGGACGCCATCGCCGAGGGCGAGAAGCTGTTCAACGCGAACTGCGCCTCCTGCCACGGCATGGGTGCCACCGGTGGACCCTCCGGCCCGAACCTCGTGGGTGTCGGCGCCGCCTCCGTGGACTTCCAGGTCGCCACCGGCCGCATGCCCATGCAGATGAACGGCCCCCAGGCCATGGTCAAGCCCAGCCAGTTCTCCGAGGAGCAGACCGCCCAGCTCGCCGCCTACGTCGCCTCCCTGGGTGCCGGCCCCGCGGTCCCCGAGGAGGAGTACCTCGACGTGAACGCCGAGGGTGTGGACATCGCCAAGGGCGGCGACCTCTTCCGCATCAACTGCGCGATGTGCCACAACGCCGCCGCCGCTGGCGGTGCGCTGACCCGCGGCAAGTTCGCCCCGTCCCTGCACGGCGTGGAGCCCCGCCACATCTACGAGGCCATGCAGACCGGCCCGCAGAACATGCCCGTGTTCTCCGACGCCAACCTCAAGCCCGAGGACAAGCGCGACATCATCGCCTACCTCAAGACGATCGAGGCCAACGGCTCCCCCGGTGGCCTGCAGCTCGGTTCCCTGGGCCCGGTGGCCGAGGGCCTGTTCATCTGGACCGCCGGCCTGGCGCTGATCGTCGGCTTCATGGTCTGGCTCACCAGCCGGTCCTCCTGATCCCGCCGGCGCCACGACGCCGCGCACCCGTCATCCGCATACATCACTCGAGCAAAGGAAACTGGTCTTATGGGCGAGAAAGGCTACGAAGGGACCGAGGGACACTCGGCCGCCCTCGAGCACGCCGGTGAGGATGCTCCCCGGCACGCCATCGACAACCCGGGCCTTCCCCCTCACCGTCCGCGCCTGGCCGATGAGGACCCCCGTGCCGCCAAGAAGGCGGAGCGCCAGGTCTCCGTGCTGTTCCTCGTGTCGATCCTCGGCACCGTGCTGGCCTTCATCGGCTACTTCGGGGTCGGCCAGATCGGCAACGACGAGCCGATGAGCCGGATCTACCTGCAGAATCTCCTGCTCGGTCTCGGCACCGCCCTGGCCATGCTCGGCATCGGCGTCGGCGCCGTGCACTGGGGCAAGACCCTGATGCCCGACCACGAGTGGGTCGAGGAGCGCCACGAGATCCGCACTGAGGCCGACCGCGCCAAGGCCTCCGGGACCGTCGCCGCCATCCTCGACGAGTCGCAGATCAAGCGCCGCCCCCTGCTGCGCAACACCCTGATCGGGGCCGCCGTCCTCGCCCCGCTGCCGTTCGTGGCCGCCTTCCGCGACCTGGACGACACCGACAGCTTCTCCGACGAGGCCGTGAACAACTTCGGCCCCGAGCGGCTGCGCCACACCATGTGGGACCAGGGCGTCCGCCTCGTGCGCGACCCCACCGGCTCCCCCATCAAGGCCTCAGACGTCACGATGGGTACCGCGATGCACGTGATCCCCGAGGGTCTGAACGACCTCGAGCACGGCAAGCTCAACGAGAAGGCCAAGGCCGTCGTCCTGGTCATGCGCCTCGACCCCGCCAAGGTGGACGTGAGCCCGGGCCGCGAAGACTGGAACGTGGACGGCATCTTCGCCTACTCCAAGGTCTGCACGCACGTGGGCTGCCCCATCGCCCTGTACGAGCAGCACACCCACCACCTGCTGTGCCCCTGCCACCAGTCGACCTTCGACCTCGCGCAGGAGTGCAAGGTGGTCTTCGGCCCGGCGAGCCACGCGCTCCCCCAGCTGCCGATCACCGTGGACGACGAGGGCTACCTCGTCGCCCAGAGCGATTTCCATGAGCCCGTCGGGCCTGTCTACTGGGAGCGTGGCTGACACCCATGAGCACTGCAGTGAAAGAGTTCCAGCCCGCGACCTCCACGGGACGCGTGGCCAACTTCGTGGACACCCGCATGGGTGTATCCCCGATCGTCAACTTCTTCGCCCGGAAGGTCTTCCCGGACCACTGGACGTTCATGTTCGGCGAGGTGGCCCTGTACAGCTTCGTCGTCCTGCTGCTGTCCGGCGCCTTCCTGACCTTCTTCTTCGACCCGTCGATGGCCCACGTGACCTACGACGGCGCCTACGCACCGATGCGTGGACTCGAAATGTCCGCCGCCTACGCCTCCGCGCTGGACATCTCCTTCGACATCCGCGGCGGCCTGTTCATGCGCCAGCTGCACCACTGGGCGGCGCTGATGTTCGTGGCAGCGATGTCCGTGCACATGCTGCGCGTGTTCTTCACCGGCGCGTTCCGCCGTCCCCGTGAGCTCAACTGGGTGGTCGGCTGCTTCCTGCTGATGGCCGGCTGGGCCGCCGGCTTCACCGGCTACTCCCTCCCGGACGACGTGCTCTCCGGCAACGGCCTGCGCATCATCGACGGCATCCTCAAGGCCCTGCCGGTGGTCGGCTCCTACCTGTCCGCCTTCCTGTTCGGTGGCGAGTTCCCCGGCTACTCCGTGATCGGCCGCCTGTACGCGCTGCACATCATGATCGTCCCGGCCGCCATCCTGCTGCTGATCGCCGTGCACCTGTTCATGGTGGTCGTGCACAAGCACACCCAGTACCCCGGCCCCGGTCGCACCGAGAACAACGTGGTCGGCTACCCGGTGGGCCCGGTGTACGCGGCCAAGGCCGGCGGCTTCTTCTTCATCGTGTTCGGCGTGCTGGCCCTGTTCGCCTCCACCGTCACGATCAACGCGATCTGGAACTACGGCCCGTACGACCCCTCCCCTGTGTCCGCCGGCACCCAGCCGGACTGGTACATCGGCGTGTTCGACGGCGCCCTGCGCCTGATGCCCGGCATGCTCGGCGACTTCTCGTTCCTCTGGAACGTGCCGATGCCGTGGGGCTCCTCGGTGTCCCTCCCCATGGGCGTGCTGGTCCCGCTGCTGCCCGTCGGCATCCTGCTGGGCCTCATGGTCACCTGGCCGTGGATCGAGCGCTGGATCACCAAGGACGACCGTGAGCATCACCTGCTCGACCGCCCGCGCAACGCCCCGACGCGCACCGCGATCGGTGTGGCCGGCGTCGTCTGGTACTGCACCATGTGGGCCGCGGCCTCCTCGGACCTGATCGCCACGCACTTCCACCTGTCCCTGAACGACGTGCTCTACTTCCTGCGCGCGATGTTCTTCCTGGGCCCGGTGCTCGGGTTCATCATCACCCGCCGCATCTGCCTGTCGCTGCAGCGCAAGGACCGTGAGCTCGTCCTCCACGGCCACGAGGCCGGCGTCATCGAGATGTCCCCGGAGGGCGGCTTCCACGAGCGTCACCGCCAGCTCACCGACTACGAGCTGTACCGCCTGGTCGCCTTCCCGGAGAACCGCCCGGTGCCGCCCACCCCGGGCCGCAACGGCAAGGTGTCCCGCCTCGAGCGGATCCGCGCCGGCCTGAACCGCATGTTCTACCAGGACCGGGTCGCCCCCGTCTCCCGGCAGGAGCTCGCGGACGCCCGAAGCCATGGCGAGCACGGCGCTGAGGCCATCACCTCCCAGGACGGCCACACCCCGCAGATCGGCCACTGACCGACGCCCCGACCGCCGAAGGCCCCCGACACCCACGGTGTCGGGGGCCTTCGTCTGTCTGCGGGGGCATGGCGAGGAGGGGTGGAGTCGTGGCCGATGCCGCAGTCCCGGGTGGAGGGCACGGCGCTGCGTGTGGGAGTGCAGGCACGGCATGAAGTTCCCCTTATCCGTCCCCGCTCTCCATGCTCCGGGGGCGAAAGTGGCCGGAATAAGAGTGGAATAGCGGGCACTTTCGCCCCCGGAGCGCTGGGGTGGAAACCACGGGAGGAACGGGAGCGCTGGTTGCCTGGAGTCGGTTTCAGAGAGTCCGACGGCGCCAGGGGTGCGGCTGGGGGGGTGCCCGGAGGGGCCGGCTGCGGTCAGGGCATGCACTCGGGGAGGCCCCGATGCCGCGGTCGGCCTCGTCATGGTGTTTGCCATGCTCCGCCCCTCCTCTCAGCGCTGCGGGGGCGAAAGTGGCCGGAATAGGAGTGGAATAGCGGGCACTTTCGCCCCCGGAGCGCTGGGGTGGGGTGGGCTTGGAAGGGAAGCGCTGGGGGGAGAGAGTGGGGCTCGGCGGCTGCTCGCGGTCTCTGCGGTCACGGTCCGCATGCAGAGACGCCTCGGGCCGGCTCCCGTGTGGGAGCCGGCCCGAGGCGTTCGGTGGGACCGTGGAGTCAGTGCGCGTACTTGCCGCGGGAGAACTCGTAGACCCAGCCGAAGGTGAAGAAGATCGAGGCGCCGACGCCGATGTAGAAGACCCACCAGCCGACCGCCAACCCCGTCACCACGATCGCGCAGGCGAGGCCGAGGCCGAGCGGCCACCAGCTCCACGGAGCGAAGGTGCCATAGGTGCCAGCGAAGTCGGTGATCTCACCGTCCTCGTCGTCCGCGGGGCCCAGGCCGAACTTCCGGTCCGTGGCCCGCAGATACCAGGCGATCATCCAGCACATCGCCGCCAGGGCGTAGATGGCGGGGATCCCGGCCCACTCGGTCCAGTTCACCCAGAACGCGTAGAGCGTGCCGATGGCGACCATGAAGAGGCCCACCACCCAGAAGATGTTCTCCAGGACCTTCATCGGGCCACCTTCTCTCCGAACGCTTCAGGCTCGGCCTGGGGCGAGTAGGGCGAGAGCTCCGGGTGGTGCAGATCCAGGGCCGGACGCTCGGAACGGATGCGCGGCAGCGCATGGAAGTTGTGACGCGGGGGCGGGCACGACGTCGCCCACTCGAGCGAGGCGCCGAAGCCCCACGGGTCGTCCACGGTCACCTTCTTGCCGTAGCGCGCGGTCTGGTACACGTTCCAGAAGAACGGGATCAGGGACGCGCCCAGGATGAAGGAGAACACCGTGGAGAAGGCGTTCATGGCGGCGAAGCCATCCTCTACCATGTAGTCCGCGTACCGGCGGGGCATGCCGATCACGCCGAGCCAGTGCTGGATGAGGAAGGTGCCGTGGAACCCGACGAACAGCATCCAGAACTGGATCTTGCCCAGACGCTCGTTCAGCATCTTGCCGGTGAACTTGGGCCACCAGAAGAAGAACCCGGCGAACATCGCGAACACCACGGTGCCGAAGATGACGTAGTGGAAGTGCGCCACCACGAAGTAGGTGTCGGACACGTGGAAGTCCAGCGGCGGGGCCGCGAGGATCACGCCGGTCAGACCGCCGAAGAGGAAGGTGACCATGAAGCCGAGAGTCCAGAGCATCGGGTTCTCGAAGGTGATCGAGCCGCGCCACATGGTGCCGATCCAGTTCACGAACTTCACGCCGGTCGGGACCGCGATGAGCATGGTCATCACGGAGAAGAACGGCAGCAGCACGGAGCCGGTCACGTACATGTGGTGCGCCCACACGGTCACGGAGAGCGCGGCGATGGCCGTCGTCGCGAAGACCAGGGACTTGTAGCCGAAGATCGGCTTGCGGGAGAACACCGGCACGATCTCCGAGACGATCCCGAAGAACGGAAGCGCGATGATGTACACCTCGGGGTGGCCGAAGAACCAGAAGAGGTGCTGCCACAGGACGGCACCGCCGTTCTCCGGGTTGAAGATGTGGCCGCCGAAACGGCGGTCCATGCCCAGCGCGAAGAGCGCGGAGGCCAGCGGCGGGAACGCCATGAGGATCAGGATGCCGGTGATCAGCGTGTTCCACGTGAAGATCGGCATGCGCCACATGGTCATGCCCGGGGCGCGCATCGTGAGGATCGTGGTGATGAAGTTGACGCCGCCCAGGATGGTGCCGAAGCCCTGCAGGGCCAGGCCGAAGACCCAGAGGTCACCGCCGACGCCCGGCGAGTAGGTGGTGTCGGACAGCGGCGCGTAGGCGAACCAGCCGAACGAGGCCGCCCCCTGCGGGGTGAGGAAGCCGGCCGTGGCGATCAGCGAACCGAACAGGAAGAACCAGAACGCCAGAGCGTTCAGACGCGGGAAGGCCACGTCCGGGGCGCCGATCTGCAGCGGCACGAGCACGTTCGCGAAGCCCACGAACAGCGGGGTGGCGAACATCAGCAGCATCAGGGTGCCGTGCATCGTGAACAGCTGGTTGTACTGCTCCTTCGTCTGCAGGATCTGCATGCCCGGCTCGAAGAGCTCGGCACGGATCATCAGGGCCATCACGCCGCCGACGCAGAAGAAGACGAAGGACGTGATCAGGTACATGTACCCGATCGTCTTGTGGTCGGTGGTCGTCAGCCAGTTGACGACGATCTTGCCGAGGGAGCGAGGCACGACGCGCGGCTGAGCCTGGCCGCGTCCCTCGTCCATCACGTATTCATAGCTGGTCATCAGTGGCTACCTCCGCCGCGAGGGGTCTGGAGGTCGACCTCCATCTCCTGGGCACCGTCGGGGTTCATGTTGGGGTTGCGGTTGTACTCGTCGCCCACCAGACCGGGCTGCATCTCGTCCAGACGCTGCAGGAACGTGGCCTCGTCGACCACCTCCACGTTGAACAGCATCTCGGAGTGGAACTCGCCGCAGAGCTCGGCGCACTTGCCGTCGTAGGAGCCGGGCTCCTGGGGGGTCAGGTAGAGGTCGTTGGTCTTGCCGGGGAGCATGTCGCGCTTCTGGAGGAACTGCGGGATCCAGAAGGAGTGGGCGACGTCGCGGGACTTCAGGGCGAAGTGCACCGGCACGTCCTCGGGCAGGTAGAGGGTGGGCAGGGTCTGCTGCACGCCTTCCCGGCCGTTGAGCTGGGCCTGCACGCCCTGCAGGTGGGCCTGGACGGTCTGGCCGTCCGGGCGCTGGTACTCGTAGTTGAAGTCCCAGGACCACTGCTTGCCGTAGACGGTCACCGTGAGCGGCGAGTCCTCCACGGGGGTGTCGACCTCGGTCTGCACACGGTCGGTGAAGCCCCAGAGGGTGAAGACCATCAGCACGGGCAGGAGGGTGAACATCACCTCGACCGGCACGTTGTAGGCCGTCTGCTTCGGGAAGCCGACGTCGTTCTTGCGGCGCCGGTAGGCGATCATGCACCAGATCATCGCGGCCCAGGCCACCAGGCCGACCGCGAGGGCGGCGATCCAGAAGTTCACCCAGAGGTCGGTGAGCTGGGCATTGTGGTTGGTGGTTTCGCGCGTGCCCGGCAGCCAGCCGCGCTGGACTTCTGCCGAACAGCCGGTCAGCGCCAGCAGGGCTGTGGCCCCGAGGGCTGCGCCCTGCAGCCGGCGACGGGTCCGACGCCCGGCGTCATTCTGTGCTCTCACAGACGGCCTTCCTCTTCATCTCGTGTGCGATGGACTCCCCTCCCCCATGGCGCCTGCGGGAAACGTGCAGGTTCCTGTCAGGTGGTGCAGGTATGTCCGTGATGACTCCGGGCCAGTCTATGCCGTCGGCGCCCGAACGGGGGCACCGAGTTGCCCGGCCGTGTCGTCTGCGCCACGTCGCCGGGCACGACGACGCCGGGCCGGCTCTCGAGGGCCAGCCCGGCGCGGGTGTCTGGGGATCAGTGGAAGGAGTCGCCGCAGGCGCAGGATCCGGCGGCGTTGGGGTTGTCGATGGTGAAGCCCTGCTTCGAGATGGTGTCCTCGAAGTCGATGGTCGCGCCCATCAGGTAGGGCACGCTCATCTTGTCGACGATGACCTCGACGCCCTCCTCGTAGGCGCGGATGGTGTCGCCTTCGAGCACCCGCTCGTCGAAGTAGAGCTGGTAGATCAGGCCGGAGCAGCCGCCGGGCTGGACGGCCACGCGCAGGCGCAGGTCCGTGCGGCCCTCCTGCTCGAGCAGGGCGCGCACCTTGGCGGCGGCGGCGTCGGTGAGCTCGACCTCGTGCGGGGGCAGCCCGTCGGCGTCCTGGGTCGCGCCGATCTCGACGCCGGTCTCCTCTGCGGACAGTGCCATCCTGGCCTCCTGGTGTGGTGTGGGGGTCGGCGATAGGTGTCGCCGGGGGTCATGGGGGTGAACGACGCCGGACCGGCGGGCATTCCCGCCCGGCACCGCGTCGCGGGGCGAGCTCAGAGTGAGAGCCGGGCCAGCCAGATCGCCTCGGCGAGCACGGCACGGCGGAAGTCCTCGAGGTGGAGGGACTCGTTGGCCGAATGGGCCCGGGAGTCCGGGTCCTCCACGCCGGTGATCAGCAGCACGGCCTCGGGGAACACCTCCTGAAGGTCGGCGGTGAACGGGATGGACCCGCCCAGGCCGATCTCGCGGGCCGGCACGCCCCAGGCGTCCTCGAGGGCGCCGAGCATGGCGACGGCCGGCTCGGAGGAGGTGTCCGTGGCGAAGGGCTGGCCGAACTCGCCGGCCTCCACGGTGATCCGCGCCCCGAGCACGGCCTCGGACTGCGCCTCCAGGTGGGTGCGCAGGGCCTCGAAGGCCTCCTTCGGGTCCATCCCCGGGCCCAGGCGCAGGGAGAACTTCGCGCGGGCGGTGGGCTGAAGGGTATTGGAGGAGCCGGCCACGGAGGGCACGTCCATGCCGATCACGCTCAGGGCGGGGGCGTTCCACAGCCGATCGGCGAGCGAGCCGCGTCCGGCGAGCCGGGCGCCGTCGAGCACACCGGCGTCGCGCCGGAAGTCGGCCTCGGGGTATTCGACGTCTGCGTGGTGGCGCGGCTCGAGCCCGAGCACGGCCACGGCGCCGTCGGCGTCGTGGAGGGTGGAGATCAGGCGGCTGAGCAGCACGACGGCGTCGAGCACGGGGCCGCCGAACACGCCCGAGTGCACGGCGTGGTCGAGGACCTGCACGGTCACGGTGCCGTCCACGAGGCCGCGCAGGGAGGTGGTGAGGGCGGGCTCACCGACCGCCCAGTTGGCCGAGTCGGCCACGACGATCGCGTCCGCGGCGAGCCGGTCCCGGTGGGCCTCAAGGAACCCGCGGAAGGTCGGGGAGCCTGCCTCCTCCTCCCCCTCGATGAACACGCGCACCCCGACGCCGGCCTCGGGCAGGACCTCGTCCAGGGCGGCCAGGGCGGCCAGGTGGACCATCACGCCGGCCTTGTCGTCGGCGGCGCCGCGGCCGTAGAGGCGACCGTCGCGCTCGGTGGCGACCAGCGGCGGGGTGTCCCAGAGGTCCTCGTCGCCGAGGGGCTGGACGTCGTGGTGGGCGTAGAGCAGCACAGTGGGCCGGCCCGGCGCGGCGGGGCGGGATCCCATCACGGCGGGGCCGCCGGGCCGGCCGTCGGGGCGGTCGAGGGTCTCGACCTGCACGTCCTGCAGGCCGACCTCGCGAAGGAGCCCGGCCACGGTCTGCGCCGAGCGCTCCAGCTGGGCGCGGTCCGCGGTGTCCCAGGCGATGCCCGGGATGGCCACGAGGTCCTTGAGGGTCTGCACCGTGTCCGGGAAGCGGCGGTCGACGGCGGCGCGCAGCGCGTCGACGAGCCGCGCCGCGTCCGACGGGGCGGCGGGCGTGGAGGTCTCGCTCATGGTGCCAGCCTACGACGCCACCCGGACGGCCCCTAGACTGGGGCGGTGCTGAGACGCAGGAAGACCACCGAGACCCCCGCCGACGGGCGCCCCGAGGCCCACGGCTCCACCGCCGCCCCCGCAGGGGGGACGGCCCCCTCCGCGCCCGACGCCAAGGGCGCCTCCGGCCGTCGCGACCGCTCCCAAGGCAAGGGCGTGCCCACGCCGCGCCGGAAGGACCAGGAGGCCGCCCGGCGTCGCACCCTGGTGCCGGAGGACCGCAAGGCCGCCCGCCGCGCCGAGCGCGAGGCCGCGGCCGCCGAGCGCAGGCGCCAGCGCGAGGCCATGATCACCGGCGATGAGCGCGCCCTCCCCCAGCGCGACCGCGGCCCCCAGCGCCGCTGGGTGCGGGACTTCGTGGACGCCCGCACGGGCGTGGCCGAGTTCCTGCTGCCCGTGGTGGTCCTCTACATCTTCCTGATGATGGTGCCCTCCCGGCAGGTCCAGGTGTACCTGATGATCGCCCTGTACGTGCTGGTGGCCGTGATCGTGGTCGAGGCGTTCCTGATCACCCGCCGCGTCCGCCGCGGCCTGACCGAACGCTTCGGCCAGGCCGAGCCCGGCACCGGCTTCTACGCCGTCATGCGGGCCCTGCAGTTCCGCCGCCTGCGCCTGCCCAAGCCGCAGGTGGCCCGGGGACAGCACCCGCGCTGACCCCAGCACCCGCCCCTGCCGGCCGCACGGCCCCACAGACGTGGCGAGCCCCCGGAGCATCACGCTCCGGGGGCTCGCTGCGTGGGGCCGGTGCGGCTCAGCGGCGCAGGTCGCGGGCCAGGCCGGCGTTGATACGGCCGGCCCAGAACGGGCCCTCGTAGAGGAACGCGGTGTAGCCCTGGACGAGGTCCGCGCCGGCGCTGAGGCGGTCCGCGACGTCCTCGGGGGTGGTCACACCGCCGACGCTGATCAGCGCGACCTCGGAGGGCAGAGCGGCGCGCAGCTGCACGAGCACCTCGCGGGCCCGGGCCGCCAGCGGCACACCGGACAGGCCGCCCTCGCCGAGCTCGGCGATCCGCTCCGGGGAGACGGTCAGGTTGGTGCGCTCGACGGTGGTGTTGGTGGCGATGACGCCGTCCACGCCGAGGCGGACCACGAGCTCGGCGACCTCGGCGATGGCCTCGTCGCTGAGGTCCGGGGCGATCTTCACGGTCAGGGGCACACGGCGGCCGGTGACGCGGGCATCGGCCTCCTCGCGGACGGCCTCGAGGATGCGCTCGAGGGCGTCGCCCTCCTGCAGGGTGCGCAGGCCCGGGGTGTTCGGGGAGGAGACGTTCACGGCCAGGTAGTCGGCGTGGGGGGCCAGCAGGGCGGTGGACTTGCGGTAGTCCTCCGCGGCCTCCTCCAGCGGGGTGGTACGGGTCTTGCCGATGTTCACCCCGAGGATCGGGCGGTTGGCGCCGTGGCGGCGCTCAAGCACCTCAAGCGTGCGGGCCAGGCGCGGGGCGACGGCGGCGGCGCCGTCGTTGTTGAAGCCCATGCGGTTCACGAGGGCGAGGTCCTCGCGGATGCGGAACAGGCGGGGGCGGGGGTTGCCGTCCTGGGGGCGGGCGGTGATGGTGCCGACCTCGATGTGGCCGAAGCCGAGGTCCGTCAGGGACGAAGTGCCGCGGCCATCCTTGTCGAAGCCGGCGGCGAGGCCGAACGGCGAGGGGAAGCGCAGGCCCATGACGGTGCGGGCCAGCAGCGGGTCCGGGTAGAACGCCGCGCGCAGGGCGGTCGACACGCCGGTGCGCTCGACCGCGCGGATGGCGTCGAAGCCGATGTGGTGCGCGGTCTCAGGGTCCATGCCGGAGAACACCGCCCGGAAGAAGGGCGGGTAGACCCGGGGGGCCCGGGAGGTCAGGAGGGAATCGATGGCAGTCCGGGGGCTAGGCAGGCGCATGGACTTATCTTCGCATGAGCGATGCCGACTCTCGTGGATCTGCTTACGCTCGTGACATGAACCGCCCCCACACCGACGACACGCCGGAGCACACCACTCCCCAGGCCAGCCGCCTCGCCCGGACCCCCTCGGGCCAGGAGCCCGGCCCGCGTTGGCGGCCCGACCACCTGCCCGGCTTCGAGCAGGCCACCCTGGCCTCCCGCAGCGAGGGACGATCCCCACGGCCTCTCACCGTGGTCCGCCCGCAGCACCGGCACCCCAACCCGGCCCGACGCCGGCCCGTGCTCGCGGTGCACGGGTGGAGCGACTACTTCTACAACCACGAGCTCGCCGAGGCCGCCGAGGCCGCCGGCTACGCCTTCCACGCGGTGGACCTTCCCGGCTACGGGCGATCCCTGCGGCCCGGGCAGACCCCCGGCTGGACCGACGACCTGCGCCGCTACGACACCGACCTCGAGACCGCGCTGGCCGCCGTCGCCCGCGAGCACCCCCTGCCGCCGGTGCTGCTGGGCCACTCCACCGGAGGCCTGGTCGCGGCCCTCTGGGCCGACGCCCACCCCGGACGGGCGGAGGCGATCGTGCTCAACAGCCCCTGGCTGCAGACCCACGGCGGCACCCCGGTGCGCACCGTGCTGCAACCGCTGCTGAGGCCCCTGGCCCGGCGTCACCCGCACGCCGCGCTCCAGCTGCCCTTCGACCACTACTGGCGCAGCCTCTCGGCCGAGGCCGACGGCGAATGGGACCTGCACCCCGACTGGCGTGGGCGCCGCGCCTTCCCCGTGCCGGCGGCCTGGCTGGACGCCGTCCTCGAGGGGCACCGGGCCGTGGCCCACGGACTGGACGTGGACGCCCCCGTGCTCGTGCTCGCCTCCCGCGCCGGCCACGCCGGCCTGCGATACAGCGAGGCCATGCAGGCCGCGGACATCGTGCTGAACCCGGACGTCGTCGCCGAGCGCGCCCTGCGGCTCGGCGATCGCGTCACCGTCCACCGGCACGACGGCGCCCTCCACGACGTGTTCGCCTCCGCCGAGCCGGTCCGCCGGGCCGCCCTGGCCGAGACCCTGCGATGGCTGCGGGCCTACGCTCCCCCGGCCGGCCCCTCCGACCCGGTTCCGGCCCCCGAGGTGCCGGACGCTGAGGGGGCCGCCGGCACCGACTGAGCGCCGGCACGGTCCACCGCCCCGCCGTACCGGCGATCCCGGCGCGCGTACTCCAGCACCGCCTCATAGAGGGTGCGCCGGTCCACGTCCGGCCACAGCACATCCAGGAACACGAGCTCCGCATAGGCCGACTGCCACAGCAGGAAGTTCGAGAGCCGCTGCTCCCCCGAGGTGCGCAGGAACAGGTCCACATCCGGGGTGGGGTCGATCCCGTGCTCACCCGAACGGTATGCCCGGTCCAGGTGACGGGTGATCGTCTGCTCGGTGATGTCCTTGGGCCGCAGACGCCCAGCCCGGACCTCCTCGGCGATCGCCTGCACGCCGTCGAGGATCTCCGCGCGGGAACCGTAGTTCACGCACATGTGCAGGGTGGTGCCCGTGTTGTCCCTGGTGAGCTCCTCGGCCTCGCGCAGCTCCCGGATCACCGGCGTCCACAGGCGCGGGGCTCGGCCGTTCCACCGGATGCGCACATTCCAGGAGTGCAGGGTGTCCCGCTGGCGGCGCAGCACATCCCGGGAGAAGCCCATCAGGAAGCGCACCTCCTCCGGCGACCGGCTCCAGTTCTCCGTGGAGAACGCATAGGCGGAGACATGCCCCACCCCCAGCTCCACAGCCCCAGCGACCACGTCCAGCAGCGCCGCCTCCCCCGCCCGGTGGCCCTCGGTACGCGGCAGGCCGCGTTGGTTGGCCCACCGTCCGTTGCCGTCCATGACGACGGCCACATGCCGCGGCACGAAGCGGGGATCCAGCGGCGGCGGGGTCGCCCCGGACGGGTGCGGCGGCGGGGTCACCGGGCGGTGGGGCGCGGTCATGGTCTCCTCTCGGCGCCGGGGGCGCTCGCGGGCACCCGACGCCCCGGTGCGGCGATCTCCTGGTCCAGCACGGCCAGGGCCACGAGCCGGCGGTCGGTGTGGAACTGCAGGTACGCGGACACGATACCGGCCGCCTCCCGGCGTGCAGTGGGCACGGCGGCGTCGACCACCGCCCAGTTCCCGGCCGTCAGCGCCGTCAGCAGGGCGAAGGTCTCCGGGGCCGGGTGGGCTGAGCCCGGCGGTCGGCAGCGCGGACATACGGCACCGCCCACGGCAACGTTCAGTGCGTCGTGGGGGCCCGGGGCCCCGCAGCGGGCGCAGTCGGAGAAGGTGGGGGCCCACCCGGCCTGCGTGAGCGAGCGCAGCAGGAAGGACAGCACGATCATCCGCGGCTCGTGGGCACCCCGGGCCAGGGCGGACACGGCCCCGTGGAGGAGGCGGAACTGGGCGCGCCGGCCGTCGTCGTCCACGGCCGTGATCCGCTCGACGGCTTCGGCCAGGGCCGCGGCGGCGGCGTAGGCCTCGTAGTCGGCGGCCAGGGTCTGCCCATAGGGGTGCAGGAGCTGGCCCTGGGTCACGGTCTGCAGCTCACCCCGGCCCCGGGCGAGCTGCAGGGTGGAGTGCATGAAGGGTTCCACGAGCGCACCGAACCGTGAGGTGGACTTGCGCACCCCCTTGGCCACCGCCCGCACGATCCCCTCCCCCGGGGTCAGCAACTCCACGATCCGGTCCGCCTCACCCAGACGGTGGGTGCGCAGCACGATCGCCTCGGTGCGGTGGGTGCCCATGGACACCCCGCCGTGCCGCGCACCCCGCCGGGAGGCGGACCGGTTCGCTGCCATGGGCGGTTCAGCCTCGCAGGGCGCGGTTCACGGCGGACACCACGGCCTTCAGGGACGCCGAGGTGGTGTTGTGGTCCAGGCCCACGCCCCAGAGCACACGGTCCCCGACGGTGGCCTCCACGTAGGCGGCCGCCATCGCCGAGCCACCCTCGGAGAGGGCATGCTCGGAGTAGTCGAGCACACGCACGTCCACGCCGTCCTCGCCGAGGACGTTCAGGAACGCATCGATGGGTCCGTTGCCCTGGGCTGCGCGGGTCCGGCGGACACCGTCAACATCCAGCTCCACCTCCATGCAGAAGAGGCCGCCTTCCCCTGACTCCGAGCGGACCGAGACGACCCGGTAGCGGCCCCAGCGCTCGGCGTCGGCCTCGGCCGGCAGGTACTCGTCCCGGAACACCTCCCAGAGGTCCGCCCCGGAGATCTCCCCGCCCTGAGCATCAGCCATGCCCTGGACGACGTGCGAGAACTCGATCTGTGCACGGCGGGGCAGGTCGAGGTTGCGCTCGGACTTGAGCAGGTAGGCCACCCCACCCTTGCCGGACTGCGAGTTCACCCGGATCACGGCCTCGTAGGAGCGGCCGATGTCCTTCGGGTCGATCGGCAGGTAGGGCACCGCCCACGGGATGCCCTCGATGTCCGTGCCAGCGGCGGCCGCATCGGCCTCCATGGCCTCGAAGCCCTTCTTGATGGCGTCCTGGTGGGAGCCGGAGAACGCCGTGAACACGAGGTCTCCACCCCACGGGGAGCGCTCGGGTACGGCCATCTGGTTGCAGTACTCCACGGTGCGCTTGATCTCGTCCATGTCCGAGAAGTCCAGCATCGGATCGATGCCCTGGGAGTAGAGGTTCATGCCCAGGGTCACGAGGTCCACGTTGCCGGTGCGCTCACCGTTGCCGAACAGGCACCCCTCGATGCGGTCCGCTCCGGCGAGGTAGCCCAGCTCGGCGGCGGCGACGGCGGTCCCGCGGTCGTTGTGCGGGTGCAGGGAGAGGATCACGGCGTCGCGGTGCTCCAGGTTGCGGTGCATCCACTCGACGGAGTCCGCGTACACGTTCGGGGTGGACATCTCCACGGTGGCCGGGAGGTTGAGGATCATCTTCCGGTCCGTGGAGGCCTCCAGGACCTCGGCGACCTCGTCGCAGATGCGCCGGGCGAAGTCGAGTTCGGTGCCGGTGTAGGACTCAGGCGAGTACTCGTAGGTGATCTGTGTGCCGGTGAGCTGTTCCTCGAACTTCTTGACCAGGCGCGCGCCGGAGGTCGCGATGTCCACGATGCCGTCCTGGTCCTGCCGGAACACGACCCGCCGCTGGAGTACGGAGGTGGAGTTGTACAGGTGGACGATCGCCCGGTCCGCGCCCTGGAGTGACTCGAAGGTGCGCTCGATGAGGTGTTCACGGGCTTGGGTGAGCACCTGGATGGTGACGTCGTCCGGGATGTGGTCGGCCTCGATGAGCTGACGGACGAAGTCGAAGTCGGTCTGGGAGGCCGAGGGGAAGCCCACCTCGATCTCCTTGAAGCCCATGCGCACGAGCAGCTGGAACATGCGCAGCTTGCGCTCGGGCCCCATCGGGTCGATCAGGGCCTGGTTGCCGTCACGCAGGTCCACGGCGCACCACAGGGGCGCCTTCTCTATGACTCTGCCCGGCCAGGTGCGGTCGGGCAGGGAGACCTCGATCTGGTCCTGGAAGGGCAGGTAGCGGTGTGCCTTCATGCCGGAGGACTGCTGCAGGAATGCGCTCATGCTGGTCGATCTCCCTCACTCACTGGGCGCGCCGTGGCGCGCGGACTGGACGTGGGCCGGGCCGGTGGGCGACTCCGCACGGGGCGTCCGGTCCGGTGGGAGACGATCGCCTCCGCTGTGCCTCAGGCGGCGTGGCGCGCGGCCTGGCACGGGGACCCCGTGCGGCCGGGCAGTAGCAGGGGTGCCGGCTGGGGCGCGGCGCAGCCCCGGTGGGGCCAGTGGCGGTGATCGGACATGCCGTGACCCTAGCACCGCGCTCGCCGCGTGTGTCACCGCTCACGCGGCGTGTCCAGTCTCTGAGACGAGACGACGACGGCCCCCGGGAGCGTCGGCGACGCCCCCGGGGGCCGGGCGGCCGTGGGTCAGGCCCAGACCTTGTTGGTCACGGCCTTGGTACCCAGGGGAACCGTCGTGGTCTGCCCGTTGGCGGTCACCTCGACGGTGCCCTGCACGACGGACAGCACGGCGGTGATGTTGTCCAGCTGGTTGGCCAGGTCCGCCTCGAAGATGGTGTTCGTGTCCATCTGCAGCTGGCCGTAGCGGGCGGTGCCGTTGGAAGCCGTGGGCACGACCACGTCCGCCGTGGTGGTGAAGGTGGCGGTGCCGCGGTGCACGAGCGAGGTGCGGGTGGCCTGCCAGGAGTTGAACTGCAGGGTGGTCTCCACCGAGTTGATGCCCGTGCGGGCCGGCTCGGAGGAGGCCTTGCGGATGCGGCTGGTGGTCGGGGTGTCGCCCCAGAAGGTCGGACGCAAGCCCCCGTACTGAGCCCAGGCCGGGTCGTAGGCGGGGTCGGTCTTCGAGTTGGGGATGTAGCGGTAGCCGAGCAGACGCGGGCCCTTGAGCCAGCCGTTGGCAGCGGTCTGGTCCGCATAGGTCAGGGTGAACTCCACCTGGAAGATCGCACCCTTCTTGAGCACGGTCTGGCCGCCCCGGATCGGCTGGCCCGAGGAGTCCAGGGGGGAGGAGATCCAGAAGCCGGAGCCGCGGGCCGGGGCGGCCCCGCCGGAGACGGCACCGAGTGTGCCCACGGGGGTGTAGCGGCCCTCACCGTTCATGAAGTCATAGGCGCTCGGACCGGTGGCGTCGGACCAGTTCACATCCGGCGCCCAGCCCTGCGGGGCAGGCACCGGCATGCTCGGCGGGTACACACGCACGGTGTCCTGGATATGGTACACCGGGTCCTGACGCCACGGGTTGTTGACGTCGTTGCCTTCGAGGGTGAGGTAGAAGTCGCTGTCGAACAGGCTGGTGGTGGGGGTCGGCGTCGGCTGCTCGGGCTCCGGGGGCGTGGTGGAGCAGACCACTGCGGAAACCGTCACGGTCTGGTCCGGGTGCGCAGTGAGGGGGATGGAGCCGGTGAAGGCGTTGCTCAGGCGGATCTCCACCGGATTCACGACGTTGTCGATCCGGTAGGTCGCACTGCCAGAGGCGGTGCCGGCGGCGACCACGCGGCCGCCGCCCTGGTGGTTGGCGGAGATCGTGCTGGTCGGGGCCAGGGGGGTGCCTTCGTTGAGCACGATCACCTGGTCGGTGAAGTACTGGGCGCCGTTGCCGTTCGCGGACGTGGTGTAGGAGTCGATCCCGCTGATGGTGAAGGAGATCGGGCCCTGCATGCCCTCCGGGAACTGCAGGGACAGGGAGGCGTACCCGGAGGACCGGGTGGTGGTGGAGGCCCTCGGGTCCACGTAGGTGGACAGGGCCATGGACCCATCGGTCGAGGTGAGGTTCAGCGGACCATAGGTGGTGCCACCCGGCAGGGAGTACCCGGCGGTGGTGGAGGGGGTGACGGTCACGGTGCCCGTGCCGCCGGAGGTGCCGGTCACGGGCACGGACTGGGAAGCAGTGCTCGCGGTGCCGGTGGTGGTCCAGGTGACGGGGAAACACTGCGGTCGGCTGGCTGCGAAGGCCGGGGCGGCGGCGGTCAGGGCCATGGCCGGGACGCTCCAGGCCAGGCCGCCGGCGACCCTGCGGCGGGACAGCGGCAGGGACGCCGCGGAGGACAGGGACGCGGGACGCGGAGAGGACATGCCGGGGAGGCTCCTTCTGTGAGGCCTGCACACCGCGGGACGGCGCACCTCGCGAACGGAGGCACGCCCCGAGCACGCACGGCGTGTGCCGGCGCGGTGGCAGGGGATGGTGGGGGCGAGCCCTCGGGGCATCGAACCGGAGTGAACCGACCAGTCGGTGGGACGGCCTCGGGATGGACTCGCGACCGGTCAAGAATACTCGAAGCAACGACCGATGACGGCATTGTTGCCCGTCCGCGCGTCGCCGGACTGTGCCGTCCGCCACGGGGCATGGCCCGCGCCGTCCTCTCAGAATCCGAGGCGACCGAGCTGCTTCGGATCCCGCTGCCACTCCTTGGCCACCTTCACGCGCAGGTCGAGGTGGACGGGGGTGCCGAGCATCCGCTCGATGCCGGCGCGGGCACGGGTTCCGATCTCACGCAGGCGGGAGCCGCCCTTGCCGATGATGATGCCCTTCTGGCTGTCCCGCTCCACGTACAGGTTGGCCCACACGTCCACCAGAGGACGGTCCTCGCGGCGGCCCTCACGGGCAGCCATCTCCTCGACGACGACCGCCACCGAATGCGGAAGCTCATCGCGCACCCCCTCCAGGGCGGCCTCCCGGATCAGCTCGGCAACCATGACGGCCTCGGGCTCGTCCGTGAGCTCGCCGTCCGGGTAGAGGGGCGGGCCGACCGGCAGCAGGCCGCTGAGCACGGAGAGGACGTCGTCCACCTGGCGCCCGGCGACGGCCGAGACCGGCACCACGGCGGCGAACCCGACCCCGCCGTTCTCAGGGCCGAGGACCTCGTCGCCGAGGGCGGTGACGGCCAGCAGCTGGGCGGCGACCTGCTCGGGCGCGACCTTGTCCGTCTTCGTGACGATCCCCACCACAGGGGTGCGGCGCAGAGCGGCCAGCTGCTGGGCGATGAAGCGGTCCCCCGGACCGATGGCCTCGTCGGCGGGGATGCAGAAGCCCACCGCGTCGACCTCGCCGAGGGTCTCGGCCACCAAGGCGTTCAGGCGCTCGCCGAGCAGGGTGCGGGGGCGGTGCAGGCCGGGGGTGTCCACGAGCACCAGCTGCAGATCCTCCCGGTGGACGATGCCGCGGATGGTGTGGCGGGTGGTCTGCGGCTTGGAGGAGGTGATGGCCACCTTCTCCCCCACGAGTGCGTTCGTCAGGGTGGACTTGCCGGCGTTGGGGCGTCCCACGAGGGAGACGAAGCCCGAGCGGAAGCCCTCGGGGACGGTGGGGTCGACCAGTGCGGTCATGTCAGGTCTCCTTGAGGGGGTCGTTCGGTGACGCGCAGGCGGTCCACGCGGTTGCGGCGGGGCTCGAGGGTCTCGGCGACGATCTGCACACCCTGGACCTGCACCTGGGAGCCGCGGATCGGCACCCGGCCCAGATGCTTGGCGAGCAGACCGCCGACGGTGTCGACGTCGTCGAGCTCCTCCTCGAGGTCGAGGCCGAACTGCTCCCCGAAGTCGGCGATGCCCATGCGGGCGTCCACGGACCACACCCCCGGCTCCAGCGGCTCCACCTCGGGGCGGTCGGGGGTCTCGTCCTCGTCGTAGATCTCCCCGACGATCTCCTCGATGAGGTCCTCGAGGGTGACGAGCCCGGCAGTGCCCCCGTACTCGTCCACCACGATCGCCACATGGGTGGACTCGCGCTGCAGCTCCGGGAGCAGGGCGGCCACGGACTTCGACTCGGGCACGAACCGGGCCTCGCGCATCATCGCGGAGACCGGGTCCTGCGGGTCGGCGCCCTCATGGTGCAGGGCCCGGGTGACATCCTTGAGGTAGAGCATGCCGCGCACGTCGTCGGCGTCCTCGCCGATCACGGGCACGCGGGAGTTGCCCGAGCGCAGGAACAGGTCCATGGCCTGACCGAGGGTGTGGTCGACGTCGATCGTCACCACGTCCGTACGGGGCACCATGACGGCACGCACCAGGGTGTCGGTCATGGAGAACACCGACTCGATGAGCTCGGCCTCGGAGTCGTCGAGGACGTCGGCGTCGTGGGCCCGGGCCACGACCTCGCGCAGGTGGCGTTCCTGGAAGTCGTCCTCGTCGGCGACCTGCGCCTCGGAGCGGCGACGGTCCTGGCCCAGCCGGTCCCCCACGGGGCCGAGGGCCCGGCGCAGGCCGTGCACCAGCCCGGCGGTGCGTCCGGCCACGGCGGCCTCGTTGCGCGAGCCGATGGGGCGGGGGCTCCACACGCCCAGGGCGGTGGCGGCGGCCACGAGCACCACCACGGCCACCGCGAGGGCCGGCCAGACGGAGTCCGTGAGCACGTGGACGCCGGCGGTCAGGCACATGGCCGCGAAGGCCTCGGAGAGGAAGCGCCACACGCGCAGCGCCCCAAGGTGCGCGTCCAGGTCCGCGGTGACGTCGAGGATCGGCGAATCCGGGCGCTGCCGGGCGATGTCCTCGGCGTCACGGCGGGGCAGGTGGGTGAAGGCGCTCTCGGCCAGGGCCAGCAGCCAGGTCAGGGCGATGAAGACGACGAACAGCGCCAGCAGCGCGACGGGGGTGACCATGGGGGCGGGTCAGTCCTCGATGGTCGGTGCCGGGGCGGAACGGCCCAGGACCTCGGAGACCAGACGGTCCTGCAGGGCGAACATCTCTGCACGGTCCTCGTCGGTCATGTGGTCGTAGCCGAGCAGGTGGAGCATGCCGTGGGTGAGCAGCAGCATGAGCTCGTCGTCCCGGCTGTGCCCGCCGCGGGCGGCCTGGTCGGCGGCGACCTCGGGGCACAGCACGACGTCGCCGAGCACGCCCTCGGACGGGGCCTCGGCCTGGCCGGGGCGCAGCTCGTCCATGGGCAGGCTCATCACATCCGTGGGCCCGGGCAGGGACATCCAGTCCTCGTGCAGCTCCGCCATGCGGGCGGCATCCACCACGGTGACGGCGGTCTCGGCGTTCTCGTGGACGTACAGGGCTGCGTACACGTGGCGAGCCATGCGCAGCAGCTCCTGCTCAGGGACGTCGGTCCCGGACTCGTTGACGATCTCAACGGCCACGACGGGCCCCCTTCCCTCGCCGGGTGTCGGTCTCCTGGCCGGTGCCGGCCTGGTCGTAAGCGTCGACGATCGCGCTCACGAGCGCGTGACGGACCACGTCCGTGGAGTCGAAGCGGACCACCTCGAGCCCGTCGATGCCCTCGAGGACCTCGACGGCCTGGGCCAGCCCGGAGCGGGTGCCGCGGGGAAGGTCCACCTGGGAGGTGTCCCCGGTAACGACCATGCGCGCGCCGAAGCCCAGGCGGGTGAGGAACATCTTCATCTGCTCGGGCGTGGTGTTCTGGGCCTCGTCCAGGATCACGAAGGCATCGTTGAGGGTGCGCCCGCGCATGTAGGCCAGCGGAGCCACCTCGATGGTGCCGGCCTCCATCAGGCGCGGAATGGACTCGGGCTCGACCATGTCGTGCAGGGCGTCGTAGAGCGGCCGCAGGTAGGGGTCGATCTTCTCGGACAGCCCCCCGGGCAGGAAGCCCAGGCGCTCGCCGGCCTCCACCGCCGGGCGGGTGAGGATGATCCGGTTGACCTCCTTGGCCTGCAGCGCCTGCACGGCCTTGGCCATGGCCAGGTAGGTCTTGCCGGTGCCGGCCGGGCCCAGACCGAAGACCACCGTGGAGCGGTCGATCGCGGCCACATAGTCCTGCTGGTGGAGGGTCTTGGGGCGGATCTTGCGGCCCCGGCCGGAGAGGATCGAGTCCAGGCGCAGCGAGCCGGGGGCGCGCCCGGGCACGCCGCCACGCACCAGCGTGACCACCTGCTCCATGACCTCGGGGGTCACGGGGGCGTCCCGGCGCGCCAGGGAGCGCAGGTCCTCGACCACGCGACGGGCGGTGTCGACGTCCCGGGAGGGGCCGGACAGGGCCAGGGACTGGTCCCGGACGGTGATCCCGACAGCCGGGAACACACCGGCGAGGATGCGCAGCAGGGCGTCCTGGGCGCCGAGGGTGCGCACCATCAACTCGGCACTCTCGAAGCTGACGGCCTCCTCGACGGGGGCGGGGGTGTGGGTCGTGGCGGGGACGGTCACGATGCGGGGGATCACCTCGGGGTAGGAAGGGGCGCCGGGAGGTCCCGGCGCGGTCGCGGCTCGCTCCAGTCTAAGCCGGTCACCACCGTCCCAGCAGGTGCTGGAGCACCGCCAGGGCGGCTGGGCCGGCGGTGGAGGCACGCAGCACATGCGAGCCCAGGCGCACGGGGACGGCACCAGCAGCGACGGCGGCGGTGAGCTCGGCGGGGCTGATGCCGCCCTCCGGGCCCACCACCAGGACGATCTCCTCGGCGGCGGTCAGGCGCTCGGGCCCGAGAGCATCGAAGCCGTGCTGGGCCTCCTCATGGAGGACGAGGACGAGCGGGGCCGGGCCCTCGCCGGGGCCGGCGAGGCAGGCGAGGTCGATGCCGCTGAGGTGCGGGCGGACCTCCGGAACCCGGGCCCGGCGGGCCTGCTTGGCCGCAGCCCGCACGGTGTCCTCCCACTTCTGGTGGGCGCGGGCAGCCTTGGGGCCGCGCCACCGGACGATGGAGCGCTCGGCCTCCCAGGGCACGACGGCGTCGACCCCGAGCTCGGTGGCCGCCTGGACGGCCATGAGGTCACGGTCGCCCTTGGCCAGGGCCTGGACGAGCACGAGCCGCGGGGCGGGGTCCGGCTCGTGGCCAAGACGCTCCAGGCGGACACGCAGCAGGGTGGGGGCGGCGTCCACGACCGTGCCCTGGGCGTAGGCCCCGGTGCCGTCGGCCAGGAGCACCTCCTCCCCCGGTGCCAGGCGCATGGCCGCCGCGGCGTGGCGTGCCTCGGCTCCGGTGACCTCAGCCTCGCTCCCGGGCACGGCGGCGTCGAGGTCCCCGGGAGCCAGGAGGAACAGCGGGGCGGTCACAGGTTCATCAGGTTCTCGCGCAGGCGGGCGAACACACCCTTGGCCTGCTGGGGGGCGGCACCGTGGACGACCTCCTCGCCGCGGGAGGCGGCGAGGCGCTCGAGCAGCTCGCGCTGCTCCTCGGTGAGGTCCGTGGGGGTGGTGACGACGACGTCGACCTTCAGACTGCCGCGACCGCCGCCACGCAGGCGCCCCACACCGAGATCCGGGAGGGTGAGGACCTCACCGGACTGGGTGCCGGGGGCGACAGCGACCTCCTGCGGTCCGTCGAAGGTGTCCAGGGTGACCGCGGTGCCGAGGGCGGCGGCGGCCATGGGCACCGTGACGGTGGTGACCAGGTGATCACCCTCACGGTGGAACACCGGGTGCGGGTTGACCACGATCTCCACGTAGAGGTCCCCGGCGGGGCCGCCACCGGGGCCGGCCTCCCCCCGACCGGCGAGGTGGATGCGGGTGCCGTCACTGACGCCGGCGGGGATGCGGACGGTGAGCGGCCGGCGGGCACGTACCCGGCCCTGCCCAGAGCACTCGGTGCAGGGGGACGGGATGACGGTGCCGTGCCCCTGGCAGGCAGGGCAGGTCTCAGTGGCCATGACAGTGCCCAGGATCGAGCGCATGGGGCGCTGGATCATGCCCTGGCCGCCACAGGTGTGGCAGGTCTCCGGCTCCGTGCCGGGCTCGCAACAGGAGCCCTGGCAGCGCTCACAGGTGACGGCGGTGTCCAGCTGCAGGGTGCGCTCGGCACCGAAGACGGCGTCGCGCAGATCGATACGAGCCGAGACGAGCGCGTCCTGGCCGCGGCGGGCGCGCGGGACGGGGCCGCGGCCTCCCCCGGCCCCGGCGGCGTTGACGAAGGTCTCGAAGATGTCCGCGAAGCCGCCGAACCCCCCACCGAAGCCACCGCCGAAGCCGGGACCGCCGAAGCCGCCGCCGGTGCCGTTCTCGTTGCCGGTGGTGTCGTAGCGGCGGCGCTTGTCCTCGTCGGAGAGCACCTCGTAGGCGTGGGAGATCCGCTTGAACTGGTCCGCGGCTTCGGGGCTCGGATTCACATCCGGGTGGTGGGTGCGCGCGAGCTTGCGGTAGGCGCGGCGGATCTCCTCGGTGGTGGCGTCGCGGCTGACGCCGAGGGTCTCGTAGTGGTCGGCCATGGACGGCACTTCCTTCGGTGTGTGGTCTGGGGACGTGTCGGGCTGGGGTGGGGTCAGGGGGTGAGGATGCGGGAGAGGTACCGGGCGATGGCACGGACCGCGGCCATGGTGCCGGGATAGTCCATGCGGGTGGGCCCGATGACCCCGACCTTGGCGACCTCTCCAGGCCCGTAGGCGGCGGCGACCACGGACGTGTCCGCCAGGGACTCCCCGTTCTCCGCGCCGATGCGGACGGACACCCCATGAGCGTCCTGCTCCATGTCCGTGAGCAGGCGCAGCAGGACGACCTGCTCCTCGAGGGCCTCCAGGATCGGCCCGATGGAGGAGCCGAAGTCCTGGGGGGTCCGGGCGAGGTTCGCGGTGCCGGCCAGGACGATCTTGTCACGGCGGCCGTCCTCCAGCAGGGAGCGCACCACTGTGAGCACGGCCTCCACGGCGCCGCGGTGCTCGGGCGGCACCGTAGGCGGGGGCCCCGTCAGGACGGTGGCGGCCTGGGTGGGGCCGAGCCCGGTCAGCGGGGCCAGGACGGCGGCACGCAGGGCGTCGAGGTCTGCCTCCTCCAGCGGGCGGTCGAGCACGGCGATGCGCTGGTCCACCCGCCCGGTGGAGAGGATGAGCACGGCCAGGACCCGGGTGGGGGCCAGGGACACGAGGTCGAGGTGGCGGACGGTGGCGCCGTCGTCGTGGGGGAACTGGGCCACCGCCACCTGGTGGGTGAGCTGGGCCAGCAGGCGGACGGTGGCCTCCATCATGTGCTCGGTGTCCGAGTCCGCCTCGAGGAGCGTGCGCACGGCGCGGCGCTCGGCCGGCGAGAGCGGCTTGACCTCGGAGATGCGGTCCACGAACAGCCGGTACCCCTTGTCCGTGGGGACCCGCCCGGCGGAGGTGTGGGGGGCGACGATCAGCCCCTCCTCCTCGAGGGCGGCCATGTCGTTGCGGACGGTGGCAGAGGAGACGCCGAGCCGGTGGCGCTCCACGAGCGCCTTGGACCCGACGGGTTCGCGCATGGCGACGTAGTCCTCGACGATGGCCTGCAGGACCTGCAGGCGGCGGGGCTGGTCCGACACGGCTGGCTCCTCCCGACGACTGTTGGCACTCGGCGTGGACAAGTGCTGATCCTATCGCCGCGCCACCGCCGACCCCTCAGGTTCCGCTCTCGGCGGTGCGCCGGCGGCGGACCCCAGCCGTGCACGTTGCTAGCGTGGCCCTCCATGGATTGGAGTAGCTGGGGCCCCACAGGCCATGCCGACCTCACCCGTCCGGCCGGACGGCCCGCCCGGACCGTGCCCGTGGCCCCGGGCCTGGTGGTCGAGGACGTCACCACCGGGTTCACCGGCGCCGTGGTCGGTGTGGAGCGCTCTGGCGGGATGCACGTGGTGGTGCTTGAGGACCGCCGCGGGGTGCGCCGCACCTTCCCCCTGGGCGGGGGGTTCTGGATCGACGGCGCCCCGGTGGCCCTCGCGCCCCCGCGCCCGGCCGCGGCCACCCGTGGGCCCGCCCGGACGGCGTCGGGCTCCCGGCGGGTCGACGGCGCACGGGCCCGCACCGCCCGCGCCTCCCGGATCTGGGTGGAGGGCGTGCACGACGCCGAGCTCGTGGAGAAGGTCTGGGGCGAGGACCTGCGCCTGGAGGGCATCGTGGTGGAGCCCCTGCACGGGGTGGACGACCTCGCCGGCGCCGTCCGCGGCTTCCAGCCCGGCCCCGGACGCCGGCTCGGGATCCTCGTGGACCACCTCGTGCCCGGCTCCAAGGAGGAGCGGCTGGCCGCCGAGGCCATGCGCGTGCCCGGGGCCGTCGGGAACGTGCTGGTGCTCGGCCACCCCTACGTGGATGTCTGGCAGGTGATCAAGCCCTCCGTGCTCGGCATCGACGCCTGGCCGGTGGTGCCCCGAGGCCAGGACTGGAAGACCGGGATCCTCAAGGGCCTGGGCTGGCCGCACGGCACCGCCGAGGCCACCGGTCTGGGGTGGAAGCGGCTGCTCTCCCATGTGCGCACCTACGCGGACCTCGAGCCCTCCCTGCTCGGACGGGTCGAGGAGCTCATCGACTTCCTCACGGCCCCCGGCTCCTGAGCGGGGCTAGACTGGCCCACGCCCGAGCGGCCGTGACCGCACGGCGCCCGGACGCCCGCACGATCCGACGAGGAGCACCGTGGTCACCACCCCCCGCGCCGACGACGCGCCCACCCCTGAGGCCACCGCCCGCCAGCAGCCCCCCGCCTGGCTCGTGGCCGCCGCGGACGCGCGCGGCCCGTTGCGAGCTAAGGAGGACCGCGACCGTGCCACCCTCGCGCACCTGAGCCTCGTGTTCGGCGCGGTGGGGCCGCTGGCAGTGTGGCTGCTCTACCGGGACCGCGGCCCGTTCACCGCCCAGGAGTCCAAGGAAGCCCTGAACTTCGCAGGCCCTCCCACGCTCACCGCCCTGCTGCTGTTCCTGCTCTCCGTGCTGCCCGTCCTCGGGCCCCTGCTGGCCATCAGCGGCGCCCTCGTGTGGATCGCCATGAGCCTGTACGGCGTGATGGGCGCCTCCCATGTGACCAAGGGCCGGCCCTTCCGCTACCCCTTCAACCTGCGCATCCTGCGCTGACCTGCGCCCCGGGACCGGCTCAACGGCTCAGAACCCGGCCAGGTCCCGCACGATCCGGTCGTTGCGCAGCCGCCCCTGCAGGGTGGGCACCACCCGCCCGGCCAGCACGGCCCGACCATCCACCAGACCCTCAGCCACCAGCGCGGCCACCCGGGCCCGTACCCGCCCGGCTTCCTCGGGGCCGGCCCCCTCCAGCAGCTCCGGCAGGGACAGGCCCTCCACAGTGCGGGCTGCGAGCATGATCCGCTCCAGGCGCCGGGCCGCCGCATCCGGGATCTCCCGCCCCACCGCCGGGGTGACACCGGTGGCCAGGCGCTGCGCGTACGCCGCAGGGTGCTTCGCATTCCAGAACCGGACCCCGGCCAGGTGGGAGTGCGCCCCCGGCCCGATCCCCCACCAGTCCTGATCCTCCCAGTAGGCCACATTGTGCCGGGCCCGGTGCACGCCCAGGCCCTGCGGGTCCCGTGCCCAGTTGGACACCTCGTACCAGCGGTAGCCGGCCCCGGCCAGCAGGGCGTCGGCCATCTCGTACTTGTCCGCCTGGTCGTCCGGGTCCACGTCCGGGACCTGCCCGCGGGCCACCTGCGCCCCGAACCGGGTGCCCTCCTCCACGATCAGCGAGTACGCGCTCACATGGTCCGGCTCCAGGGCCAGGGCTGCCTCCACGGTGCTGCTCCAGTCCTGCAGGGACTCCCCCGGGGTGCCGTAGATGAGGTCCAGGGACACCTCCAGGCCGGCCTGGCGGGCCGCGACGACGGCGGCCGGCACGTTCTCGGGGGCGTGTGTGCGCTCGAGGGTGGCCAGCACATGCGGCACCGCCGACTGCATCCCCAACGACAGCCGCGTGAACCCGCCCGCGGCGAGCTCACGCACGTAGGCCGAGGTCAGGGTGTCCGGGTTGGCCTCCGTGGTGACCTCGGCCTCGGGGGCCATCCCGAACAGCTCCCGGGCGCGCTCGAGGATCCGCACCAGGTGCGAGGCCGGCAGCAGGGTGGGTGTGCCCCCGCCCACGAACACCGTGTGCAGCGGCCGGGCCGGCACACCCGAACGCTCCAGGGCCCCCCGGGCGAAGTCCAGCTCCGCCAGGGCGGAGTCGACGTAGTCCTCCCGGCCGGCCCCGGGACCGAAGGTGGGCGCCGTGTAGGTGTTGAAGTCGCAGTAGCCGCAGCGCACCGTGCAGAACGGCACGTGCACGTAGAGGCTGAACGTGCGCGGGGTGCCAGCAGCCGCCGCTTCACGGACACGGCGGCCGACTTCCTCGGGCAGGGCGCCGTCGCTGGGGACGGGCTCCCCCAGGGGCAGGGCGGGCACTTACTTCTTCCCGGCCTCGCCGCCGTCGGAGGAGAGGGCGGCGATGAACGCCTCCTGGGGCACCTCCACGCGGCCGACCATCTTCATGCGCTTCTTGCCCTCCTTCTGCTTCTCGAGCAGCTTGCGCTTGCGGGAGATGTCGCCGCCGTAGCACTTGGAGAGCACGTCCTTGCGGATCGCACGGATGTTCTCGCGGGCGATGATGCGCGAGCCGATGGCCGCCTGGATCGGCACCTCGTACTGCTGGCGAGGGATGAGCTCCTTGAGCTTGGAGGTCATCATCAGGCCGTACGAATAGGCGTTGTCCCGGTGGGTGATCGCGGAGAACGCGTCCACCTGCTCGCCCTGCAGGAGGATGTCCACCTTCACCAGGTCCGCGGACTGCTCACCGTCAGCCTTCCAGTCGAGCGAGGCGTACCCCTTGGTGCGGGACTTGAGCTGGTCGAAGAAGTCGAACACGATCTCCGCCAGCGGGATCCAGTAGCGGATCTCCACACGCTCCTCGGAGAGGTAGTCCATGCCGCGCAGCTGACCGCGCTTGGACTGGCACAGCTCCATGACGGCGCCGATGAACTCTGAGGGCACGATCACCGTGGCCCCAGCCATGGGCTCACGCACCTCCAACACCTTCCCCTCGGGGAACTCGGACGGGTTGGTGACCGTGACCACCTCGCGGTCCTCCCGGGTCACCTGGTAGACCACGTTCGGAGCCGTGGAGATCAGGTCCAGGCCGAACTCGCGCTCAAGGCGCTCGCGGACGATCTCCAGGTGCAGCAGCCCCAGGAAGCCCACGCGGAACCCGAAGCCCAGGGCCACGGAGGTCTCGGGCTCGTAGGTGAGGGCGGCGTCGTTGAGCTTGAGCTTGTCCAGGGCATCGCGCAGGTCCGGGTAGTCGGACCCGTCGATCGGGTACAGGCCGGAGAACACCATGGGCTTGGGGTCCTCGTAGCCGCCGATCTCCTCGGTGGCCGGATCCGCGCTGCCGGTGACGGTGTCCCCGACCTTGGACTGGCGGACGTCCTTCACACCCGTGATCAGGTAGCCCACCTCCCCCACGGACAGGCCCTTCGTGGGGATGGGCTCGGGCGAGGACACGCCGATCTCCAGGAGTTCATGCGTGGCCCCGGTGGACATCATGCGGATCTTCTCACGCGGGGTGAGCCGCCCGTCCACCACGCGCACATAGGTGACCACACCGCGGTAGGTGTCGTACACGGAGTCGAAGATCATCGCGCGGGCCGGGGCGTCAGCGACACCCTCGGGGGCCGGGATCGCCGCGACCACGCGGTCCAGCAGGGCCTCGACGCCGACGCCGGTCTTCCCCGACACACGCAGCACGTCCTCGGGCTCGCAGCCGATGAGGGTGGCCAGCTCCGCGGCGTAACGGTCCGGGTCCGCGGCCGGAAGGTCGATCTTGTTGAGCACCGGGATGATCTCGAGCTCGTTCTCCATGGCGAGGTAGAGGTTCGCCAGGGTCTGGGCCTCGATGCCCTGGGCGGCGTCCACCAGGAGGATCGCGCCCTCGCACGCGGCCAGGGAGCGGGAGACCTCGTAGGTGAAGTCCACGTGACCGGGGGTGTCGATCATGTTCAGGGCGTAGTTGACGCCCTCGACCTCCCACGGCATGCGCACGGCCTGGGACTTGATGGTGATGCCGCGCTCACGCTCGATGTCCATGCGGTCCAGGTACTGGGCCTTCATGTCCCGCGGCTTGACCACGCCGGTGGCCTGCAGCATGCGGTCCGCGAGGGTGGACTTGCCGTGGTCGATGTGGGCGATGATGCAGAAGTTGCGGATCACCGACGGATCGGTGGCGGCGGGCACCGGGGGGTTGGACGCCAGGGGCGACACGGGCACTTCCTCGGGGGTTCGGGGACAGGACACTGGCGGCCCATTGTTCCACGCCCGGGTGGATTCTCGGCCACGGCCTCTGCCGCCGCCGGGACGGACACGCCGGGCCGGCGCGCCTGACCCGGTGTGGGGGCACGGATGCTAGGATTGCGGGCATTGTGTCCGATCGGTCGACGGGCACCCCCGGAACGGGTCATCATCGGCGCTCCCCACGCCGCTCAGTCCACGGATCCGGGCACCCTCCACGACCCCCGTGTACACCAGGTGCCGGCCGACGCCGTGCATCTCAGACGAAGGACCAGCTTTGGCCAACATCAAGTCCCAGAAGAAGCGCATCATCACCAACGAGAAGGCCCGCCAGCGCAACGTCGCGGTGAAGTCCTCCCTGAAGACCGCCATCCGCGCCGTGGACCAGGCCGTCGCCGCCGGTGACGCCGAGGCCGCCACCGCCGCGCTGCGCACCGCCTCCCGCAAGCTGGACAAGGCCGCCTCCAAGGGCGTCATCCACAAGAACCAGGCCGCGAACCGCAAGTCCGGCATCTCCGCCCGCGTGCAGGGCATCTCCGCCTGATCCGCAGGCACACCGCTGTGCATCGCCGCGGACGCTGAACCGCGGCCACGAAGGCCCCCGACCGATCCGGTCGGGGGCCTTCGTCGTGCCGGGGCGGGCACGGCCGTGGCGCACCGTGGTGCGGTGCAGGCCGCGCCGGGACGGACGGCGTCGTGCCGTCAGCGGCGGACGGCCGTGGCCACCCGGATCACGGCCCGCTCGACGGCGAAGTCCGGGTTGCGGGAGGCACCCTTGACCTCCGCGTCCGCCTGAGCGATCCACTCCACGGCACGGGCGATGCCCTCAGGCGACCAGTGGCGGGCGGCCTGCTGCACGAAGCGCACCTGGAACGGGGCGATGCCCAGGGCCGAGGCGATCTCCCCCTGCCCCATTCCGGAGTCCACGATCCGCGCCACCTGCCGGGCCTTGAGCGCCAGGACGGAGGTGACCATCACCGGGTGCACACCGGTGGCCAACGCGTGCCGGACCAACGAGACGGCCCGGGCGGCCTGCCCCTCCAGGGCGGCGTCAGCCACCGCGAAGCTCGTGGCCTCCACCCGGCCCCCGTAGTAGGTCTGCACGTGGTCCGCGGTGACGGGGCCGTCCACATCCCCGAGCAGCTGGGAGCAGGCCGCAGCCAGATCCGTGAGGGAGGTGCCGGTGGCGTTCACGAGGGCCCGGGCGGCGTCGTCGTCGATGCGGCGGCGGGCGTCCCGGAACTCGGCCTGCACGAATGCGAGGCGGTCCTCGTCCCGCTTCAGGGCGGGGCACTCCACCACGGTGCCGGCCCGGGCGACGGCGTCGAGCAGGCGCTTGCCCCGGTTGCCGCCGGTATGGCGCAGCACCACGGTGACGTCCTCCGCGCCGGGGCCCTGCTGCACCAGGTGCAGGGCGTCCTCGAGGAAGGCGTCGTTCATGGACTCCAGACCGTCCACCCGGATGAGCGTGGGCTCAGCGAACAAGGACGGGCTGGCCGCCTGGGCCAGCTGCCCGGGGCGGTAGTCGGCGGCGCGGAAGCGGTGGGTCTCGAGGGCCCCGTGGCGGGCCGTCAGGGAGGCCACCACGCGGTCCGTGACCCAGCGGGCGGCATAGTCCTCGGGGCCGCGCAGCAGCATCAGGGCGGCGGGCTCGGCACGACGCCAGGCGAGCGGGTCGGCGGTGCGACCGCCTCGGCCGGAACGGGAGCTGCGGGCGGCGGACATGACAGCCATCCTAGGGTGCGGGCGCCGCCGGGGCGCGGACGGTGTGGGCGACGAGCTCCCCGGCGGGGCCGGGAACGAGGGCGAGCGTGCCGTGCCGGTCCGTGCGGGCCACCGGACCGAGCTGTTCAAGCCCCCGGACGGTCACCGGATGCGGGTGGCCGTAGCTGTTCTCGGCCCCGACCGAGATCACGTGCATCCGCGCCCCCACCGCGCGGGGCAGATCGAGCCCGCCGTTGCGCGCCCCGTGGTGGGACACCTTGAGCACGTCGACGCGCGGGGGCGGGGCGGCATCGCTGCGCAGACCTCGCACCCAGGCGGCGGCTGCCTGCTCCTCGAGGTCGCCGGTGACCAGCACGGTCAGCGGGCCTGCGCCGGTGTCCACCGTGACGAGCACCTGGGCTGAGGCGTCGTTCTCCTCCGCCGCCCGCGCGTCGGCCAGCAGCACCTGCCAGGTGGCGGCACCGGCTCGCCCCTGCTCCCCCGTGGTCAGCCGGGACGCCCCGGGCGGGGGTGCCACGCCGGCGGCCTCCCCGCGCGTCGGGCCCAGGCCGGCGGTGGTGGCGCCGTCCCGGGTGGCGTAGTGCACCTGGCCCGGGGTGAGGGCCCCGGTGAACGCGGCGATCCCGCCGGCATGGTCGGCGTGCAGGTGGGTCAGCAGCAGTGCGTCGACGCGCTCCACCCCGAGGTCCGCCAGGCAGCGCGCCGCAGGCTCCGGCTCCGGGCCGGTGTCCAGCACGAGGGCTGAGCGCTCCGAGGTGCGCACCACCGTCATGTCCCCCTGGCCGACGTCGCAGAACGCGAGCGCCCAGCCCGGCGGGGCCCCGGACACCGGACGCGGCACCACCACCGCCCCCGAGGCGCCCAGGGCGGCAGCGGCCAGGACCCCGGCCAGGATGAGCCCGGCGGCCGGACGGCCCCTCCCCCGCCCGTGGGCTCCGGCCCCCACCCGACGCACGGGGGCCTGCGGGGTGCGCTCGAGCAGCAACAGCGCGCGGAACCCAGCCAGGATGGCCGCCGTCAGCAGCGCCCCCAGCGCCACCCCGAGGGGTCCCTGGGGCCACGGCCGCACCGCCAGGGGCGCCTGCGCGGCGATCACCGCCACGTGGCCGATCCACGCGGCAGGCCATTGGACCAGCCACAGCAGGGATGCCGCCACCGGAGGTGCCGGCACCGTGAGCGCGGCGGCGAGGGTGCCCAGGACGGTCACGGCTGGGACGGCGGGGGCGGCGAGCAGGTTCGCTGGAATGGACCAGGTGCTCACGGTGCCGGTCATGGCCAGGAGGATCGGTTGGCAGGCGAGGTGGGCGGCCAGGGTGACGGCGAGGGCCGACGAGAGCAGGCGGGCGGCGGCGTCCGGGAGCAGGCGGTTGAAGAGGGTGTGGAGGCGCGCGTCCAGGGGCGCGGAGACGAGGACGATGCCGGCGGTGGCGGCCAGGGAGAGGTGGAAGGCGACCTGGGTGGCCAGGCCGGGTGCGGCGACGAGCAGGGCGGTGGCGCCGGCGGTGAGGATGCTGAAGGCTTCGCGGCTGCGGCCGAGGAAGAGGGCGAGGGCGCCCAGGCCCCCCATGACGGAGGCGCGCAGCACAGAGGGTTCGGGGCCGACGACGAGGACGAAGGCCAGGAGGGTGCCCAGGCCGCCGAGGAGCACGGTGGTGCGGTGGACGCGGGCGGTCCGCAGGGTGAGGGTGACGGCGCCGAGCAACAGGGCCACGTTGGAGCCGGAGACGGCGCTGAGGTGGGAGAGCCCCGAGTGCTTCATGGCGAGGTCGAGCTCAGGGGTCTGGGCGGAGCGGTCGCCGAGGACGAGGCCGGGCAGGAGCTGGTCGGCGGGGCCGACGCCGGTGGCGGAGAGCTCGCGGAAGCGGTCGCGCAGGAGGTCACGACCGGTGGGGGCGGCCGCGTCGTCGTGGCTCTGGTGCTGCGGCGGGTCGGGACTGCCGGGGGTGTGGGGTGTGCCCGGGAGGTGGGGTACGACGGCGGCCGCGCGGCCGTGGGCGCCGGCCTGAGGCCGGGGGCAGGGCCCGGCCTCCGGGGTGATGCGGGCGGTGAGGAAGAGGGTGGCCCCCTCCTGGCGGGGGACGGCGATGAGGCACACCGGGCGCCCGGGGGTGAGGGCCGGCGGCGGGCCGTCTCCGGTGAGCACGGCACGGGCCGGTGGGGTGAGGGCGGCCAGGGGGTGGCCGAAGCCGATGACCTCGGCCTCGGTGTGCCAGCGGGGCCCGAAGCGGGTCTCGGTGCCGACGGGGGCGGTGCCGGGAGTGAGCTGGAGGCGGACGGGGTGCTCGGCGCGCACGGTGTGGTCCCAGCCGGCGGCCTCGGCGGCACTGCGGGTGAGGGCAACCTGCTGCAGGAGCAGGGCCGCGCAGGTGCCGGCCAGGGCGAGGGCGGTGAGCAGCCCCGCCGTGGTGCTGCGTCGGAGGCCATTGCCCTGCCGAGAGCCGGTGCTGCGCCGGAGGCTGCTGCTGTGCCGGAAAGGGCCCTCGCGGCGCCTCGTGCGGTAGTGCAGGGCCAGGAGGGCGAGGGCGGCGATCAGGGCCACCAGGGCGCAGCCGTCGGAGGCGAGGGCCCCGGCGGAGGCTGACGCGGTGGGCGCCCACTGTCCCAGCAGCAGGCAAGCGATGAGGGCGGGGGCCCAGCGGGCGTCCACCGGCGCAGGGGCGCGGCTCACGCGGTCACCAGGTCACGTGGGCGCGCAGCCGGTCCAGGGTGGCCGGGCCGATGCCGGGGACGGCGTCGAGGTCCTGCAGGCCGGTGAAGGGACCGACGCCCTCGCGGTAGGCGATGATCCGTTCGGCCATCGCCGGTCCGACACCCGGCAGGGTCTGCAGGGTGGTGCTGTCCGCCCTGTTCAGGTCCACGAGACGCGAGGTCTCCCCCGTCGGAGCACCCCCGGGGCCAGCGGTGGCGCCCACATCGGTCCCGGCGGTGCCTGCCCCCGCACCGCCGCCTTCCCTGCCGCTGTGCGCGGGGCCGGACGGGTCGGGGTGCAGCTCGGCTTCGGGGGTGGCGGCGTCCGGCACGACGATGCGCTGGCCGTCCTGCACGGGGGCGGCCAGGTTGATCCGGTCGGGCCGGGCCGTGCGGGTGGGCCCGCCGGCGGCGTCGACGGCGTCGGCGACGCGCGCCTCGGCCGGGACCTCCACCACACCGGGGGCCCGCACCTGCCCCACCACGTGCACCCGCACCGTGGCCGGGCCCGACTCCGCCGGCGCGGGAGCATCGGAACCGGCACCAGCACCGGCACCGGCGGCGGGAGCGCCCCCCTCTGGACCGGGCGCGGCGGCCCCGGAGGGCGCGCCGGAGACCGGGCCGGCCGCCGTCGTCCCCGCCGGGGGATCGTCCGAGGCGACGGCGGCGAGCGCCTGGGGTGCCGAGGGCGGGGTGGGGGCGGTGAGCCAGCCGACGAGCCACCAGACGCCGGCGGCCACGAGCACGAGCACGAGGGCCGTGCCGGCGGCCCGCCAGCGCGTCAGGGGCGGACGGGTGGGGGCCTGCTCCCAGTCCGTGGGAGCGGGGTCGAGGACGGCTGCGCCGTCGGGATGCTCGGCGGCCTCGTCGGGACGCTCGGCGGGGTGAGGGAGGGAATGCGTGGATGCCATGCCCCCATGCTCGGCCGCCACGGCCCCGGCCCGCCGGGCCCACCCGGGCGACTGGGGACGGCGGGACGGCCCCGTGGCCCTGTGCAGGAGCGGACCGGCACCGGGGACGGTCTCAGGCCCCCGAAGCGCCGGGACCGGCCGTGGACCGCGCCGCGCCGGTGCCGCCGCCGGCGAAGGGGTCCAGGGGCGCCACCACGACCCCGAGGGTGCCGAGCCCCGCATGGGCGGCGAGTACCGCCGGCAGCTCCACCACCGGCACCGGGGACACCGACAGCGGCTGCAGGCACTCGGCCAGGGCGGCGGCGGACTCCTCGCCGTAGCCGTGCACAGCCACCCGGCAGGCCCGGCCGGCCACCCGCTCCCGGGTCAGCGCCACCAGGCGCTCGCGGGCGCGCGCCTCGGAGCGGGGCCGCTCCAGCAGCTGCACGGTGCCCTCGCGCATCTCCAGCAGAGGGCGCACCTGCAGGAGCGTGCCCAGCAGGGAGGACATCGCACCCACGCGCCCGCCCCGGCGCAGCTGCTCGAGGCTGGGCACCGAGAACAGCACGTCACTGGCGGCCGCCGTCGCCTCGGCCCGCGCCACGATCTCCTCGAGTGGTCGGCCCAGCCCGGCTTCCACTGCCGCGTCCGTGACCGTCATGCCCAGGGCGAAGCCCACTGTGCGGGTGTCCACGACGGTCACCGGGCAGGGGGCGTCCCGAGCGGCCAGCCGGGCGGCGTCCACCGTGCCGGACAGCCCCCCGGACATGTGCAGGGAAAGGATCCGGGCGTACCCGGCGCGGGCCAGGTCCGCGTAGACGGCACGGAACACGCCCGGAGCCGGCCGGGAGGTGCGCACGGCAGTGCCTGCGGCCAGGGCCAGGGGCAGCTCGAGGGCGAGGTCCTCATCGCCCTCGGCGTGGATCTGCTCCCCCACCATCACCGGCAGCGGCACCTGGCGGATGCCGGCGGCGAAAGGGTGCTCGAGCACCGAGGCCGGCAGGGCGGCTGCCGTGTCCGTCACGATGGCGGTGCGGTCCCTGCGCGGCGGACGCAGCCCGTAGCGGGCCCGGCCCACGAGCTGGGACCTGCGCCCGCGCAGGCGCTCCAGGACGTCGTCGCGCCACTGCTCCACACTGGCCACGGGCCGGTCCCCCTCCCGCCGACCGACCCCGGTCAGCGCACCACCAGATTCACGAGCTTGGGCTCGCGGACGATCACCTTGACGATCTCGGCCTCGCCGATGAACGCACGCACCTTCTCCGAGGCGCGGGCCCGGGCCTCCAGGTCCTCCGCGGTGATGTCCGCGGGCACCTGCAGCTGATCGCGGACCTTGCCCTTGACCTGCACGACGGCGGTGACGGTGTCCTCCACGAGCAGGGACTCGTCCACGGTGGGCCAGCCGGCACGCACCACAGAGGGCTCATGGCCCAGCATCGCCCACATGTCCTCAGCCACGTAGGGGGCGACAAGGGACAGCAGCACGGCCACGGCCTCGGCCGCCTCGCGCACAGCCGGATCCGCGGCACCGGCGCCGGCGTCGATCTCCTTGCGGGCGGCGTTCACCAGCTCCATGGTCTTGGCGATGACCACGTTGAACTTGCCGTCGTCAAGCAGCTGCGAGGCCTCGTGGACACTGCGGTGGGTCACCCGGCGCAGTGTCGTGGACCCGGCGGCCGGGTCCGCGTCCACCGGGGTGCCGGCCTCCCGCACGTCCCGGGCCAGGCGCCAGGCGCGGGCCAGGAACTTGCCGGCGGCACCGGGCGAGACGTCGGCCCAGTCGACGTCGTCCTCGGGCGGGGAGGCGAACACCATGGTCAGGCGGACGGCGTCCACGCCGAACTCGTCGAGCTGCTGGCCCAGGTCCACACCGTTGCCGAGGGACTTGGACATCGCCTTGCCGCCGTTGAGCACCTGGCCCTGGTTGAGCAGGGCGCGGAAGGGCTCGGTGAACGGCACCAGGCCGAGGTCGTGCAGGGCCTTGGTGAAGAAGCGGGCGTACAGCAGGTGCAGGATCGCGTGCTCCACACCACCGACGTACTGGTCCACGGGCAGCCAGTCCGCCACCAGCTGCGGATCGAACGGGGCGTCCTCGGCCCACGGCGAGGCGTAGCGCAGGAAGTACCAGGAGGAGTCCACGAAGGTGTCCATCGTGTCCGTGTCCCGACGGGCAGGGGCACCACACACCGGGCAGGGCACGTTCACCCAGTCCTCGGCGGCGGCCAGGGGCGACTGGCCCTTCGGTGCGAGCTGCTCGCCCTTGAGATCGGTCGGCAGCAGCACGGGCAGCTGCTCCTCGGGCACGAGCACCTCACCGTGCTCGGGGCAGTGCACCACCGGGATCGGGGTGCCCCAGAAGCGCTGGCGGGACAGCAGCCAGTCGCGCAGCCGATACGTGGTGGCCCCGCGTCCGGTGCCGCGAGCCTCGACGATCTCGATGGCGCGGGCGATGGCCGAGGACTTGTCGAGGCCGGTCAGTTCCCCGGAGTTCACCAGGGTGCCCGGGCCCAGGGCGGGCACGCCGGTCTCGGCCGGGTCCTCCTCACCGGTGTCGATGACCACGCGCACGGGCAGGCCCATGGCGCGGGCGAAGTCGAGGTCGCGCTGGTCGTGGGCGGGCACAGCCATGATCGCGCCGGTGCCGTAGTCCGCCAGCACGTAGTCCGAGGCCCAGATCGGCAGGCGCTCGCCCGTGAGCGGGTTCAGTCCGTACCGGCCGAGGAACACACCGGTCTTGGGGCGGTCGGTGGCCTGGCGCTCGATGTCCGAGGCCTTCTTCAGTTCCTCCCGGTACGCCTCCAGCTCGGCGCGGTGCTCGTCGTCGACCAGCTCGAGGGCGAGCGCGGCGTCGGCGGCGACCACCATGAAGGTGGCGCCGTAGAGGGTGTCGGGGCGGGTGGTAAAGACGGTGATGGTGGGGCCGTCCTCGACCTGGAAGTCCACGTGGGCGCCGTGGGAGCGGCCGATCCAGTTGCGCTGCATGGCCAGGACGCGCTCGGGCCAGTGGCCGGTGAGCTCGTCCATGTCGTCGAGGAGGGCGTCCGCGTAGTCGGTGATGCGGAAGTACCACTGGTTGAGGGTGCGCTTGGTGACCTCGGTGCCACAGCGTTCGCAGTGGCCGTCCACGACCTGCTCGTTGGCGAGGACGGTCTGATCCTTGGGGCACCAGTTGACCGGGGAGTCCTTCCGGTAGGCCAGGCCCTTCTTGTAGAGCTGCTGGAAGAGCCACTGGGTCCAGCGGTAGTACTCGGGGTCGGAGGTGTGGAGTTCACGGGACCAGTCGACGGCGATGCCGTAGCGCTGGAAGGAGCGCTTCTGGGTGTCGATGTTGGCGTAGGTCCAGTCGGCGGGGTGGGCGTCGCGCTTGATGGCGGCGTTCTCAGCGGGCAGGCCGAAGGAGTCCCAGCCGATGGGGTGGAGGACGTCGTAGCCGCGCTGGAGCCAGTAGCGGGCGACGACGTCGCCCATGGCGAAGGCCTCGGCGTGGCCCATGTGGAGGTCACCGGAGGGGTAGGGGAACATGTCGACCACGGTGCGTCGCTCGGTGCCGTCCCCGCGGGGGGTGAAGGTGCCGGCGGCCTCCCAGTACCCGGCCCAGCGGCTCTCGACGTCCCGGAAGGAGTACTCCGCGTCCTGGGGGATCTCGGGGGTGGCCGGCGCGGCGCTCTCGGGGGTCTGGCTCACGGTGGTTCGTGTCCTCTGGTCGTCGGTGGCGTGGTTCGGGCGGCGCGGCGTCGGCACGGGACGGGCGGCCCTCGGCCCGACCGGCATGGTGTGCTGCGGTGGACCGTCCCCCATCCTACGGCGGCCGGGGCGGTGGGTGGCGCCCGCCGGCGGGGTACGGGGCCAGCACAGGCGAACAGTGCCCCGGACACACCGACACCCCCGTCCGGGTGCGGACGGGGGTGCCGGTGCG
Source organism: Micrococcus sp. (assembly GCF_034179925.1). GTDB lineage: Bacteria > Actinomycetota > Actinomycetes > Actinomycetales > Micrococcaceae > Micrococcus. The sequence goes on from NZ_JAXFPG010000032.1 coordinate 81,282, forward strand.
GGCGCTGAGGGTCAGCGGCTGAGGTAGCGGGCGAGAGGCCCGGTGATCATGTAGGTGCAGTCGCTCTGGACATTGGCGAACAGGGCGTTGCCGTTGCCGAAGCAGGGGCCGGCCCATTCGCCGCGGGCGGTGAGGTCGCGGGCGATGGCCTGGGCGCCGCGGCGCTCGGTGAAGGCGACCAGGTGGTTGGGATCGGAGCCGTCCTCAGCGATCACGACTCCGCCCCAAGGGGACACAGTGATGTTGTCCGGTGCGTCGAACTCGTGGCCGGGGCCCCAGTAGTCCTTGACGGTCATGGTCTGATCCCCGAAGGAGTAGTACACGATGATGCCCTGGTTCGGGATGGCCGCCGGGTGCTCGCCCTCGTTCGTGAACGACAGGGTGAACCAGAGGCCCTCGCCGGCGGCGTCCTGCCACACGCCCTCGATCTTGCGGTGCTGGGTGGCACCGGGGAACTGACGGCGCAGGTCGCGGAACTCGGCCTGGCGGTCCTGGCCGCCGTCGACCCAGCGGACGGGGTATGCGGCGCCGAGGTCCGCGGCGGTGAGCTGGCTGTAGTGCTCCAGAGGGACGCCGTCCCGTACGAGCTGGGCGGCCTGGAGGACGCCGTCCTCCGGGCCGAGGCGGTCGGCGATGCCGGGGCCGAGGGTGACGCCGGCCGGGGCGGTCCAACGGTAGAACAGGCCGCCGCGGGTGTCCTCGGTGATGTAGGCGCTGGCGAGGTCGGGGCCGATGGCCGCAGCCTCGAAGACACCGCGGCCCCAGGCGCGGATGGGGCGGGGCACCTGGCAGCCGGCCTCGGCGGGGAAGACCTCGAACACGTAGCCGTGGTCCTGCTGCAGGGCGTACCAGCCGCCGTCCACGGAGCTGGTGACCCAATCGCCGGCGCGGGAGGTGTCCTCCTCGCAGGTGAGCCAGGTGTTCCAGGGGGTGGGGCCGCCGGCGCAGTTGCGGATGGTGCCGGAGAGGCTGACCCACTGCTGGCGCAGGGCGCCGTTGCGGGAGACCTCGACCACGGTGGTGCCGATCACGCGGCCGCCGCGGTCGGAGAGCACGGGCTCCACGCCGATGGTGGAGATGCGCACGGCCTTGAAGCCGCGGGGCATGGCGACCTGACCGTCGGCGGAGAGGGCGGGCAGGCGGCCAGCAGAGCCCGGGTGAACCGGACCGGACGAGCGCCTCAACAGTGCACGTCCGACCGCTCGTCGCTGTGCGGCGGCCTCCCACCGTGCATGGCCGGCACACGGAGATGGCACCCGGGCGGAGTCCCGCCCGGGTGCCGCGTGGCCCTCGGTCAGTCGCGGACGATCACCAGGGCCCCCACCAGGACCAGCAGTCCCACCACACTCGCCGCGATCGTTCCCCCGCGTCCGATCCTCTTCATGGGTTCTCCCTCCGTTGTCGGCACCGAGTGTCGGCGCGCGGATCGACTGTAGGCAGTCGATCCCGCCCCTGGCGTGGGCCCAGGGTGGATCTTGAGTGCGGATTCAAGCCCGGATGTCATCCCCCGGAATGAGGCCGTCTGCACTCTCCGGGGCCGTGAGGGTGATGACGGTGTCGGCGGTGCGCCGCAGCCGCTCCCCCTGCTCTCCGCCCGGGAGCCGGCGCTGCTCCCGCAACAGGATGCTCTGCGACACCGTCCATTCCTCCACCGGCCCGTAGTCGCAGCCCGGACGGCGTTCTTGGCCATCGTTCCTTCCCACAGACAGGTCGTTCCACTCACCATATACACAGGCCCTGCCGTGATACGGCCCATGAATTCCTCAGCCCTCACTGCCCTCGGACGCCATGGCTAGGCTAGCCGGGTGCGCCGCCGTCCCCCCCGCCCCAACCCCGCCCCGCCGCCGGTCCGTCTGCGCGACCGCCTGCACCCGCCGGCCCCGCCGCACGACACCGCCGAGCTGACCGGGTTCACCGCCCGCACCCCCCACCGGTGCACCGTGCCCGTGCCGGACCCCGTGAGCGGGACGGCGACCGACGTCGCCGTGTGGCAGTACCCAGCCCACGGCGACGACGGCGCCCGCCCGCCGCTCGTGTTCGTGCACGGCTTCCGCGGGGACCACCACGGCCTGGCGCTCGTGGCCGACGCCCTGCCCGAGCACACGGTGCACTCGGTGGAGCTGCCCGGGTTCGGCGCTTCGGCCGCATTCCCCGACGCCGAGCACACCGTGGCCCACCACGCCGCGGCCGTACGGGCCGCCGTCGACGCGCTGCTCGGCCCCGATCCCGCCCGCACTCCCCTGCTGGTGGCGCACTCCTACGGGACGATCGTGGCCTCCCACCTGGTAGCGAAGGATCCGACCCGCTGGGCGGGCCTGGTGCTGCTCAACCCCATCGCGGAGCCGGCCCTGGACGCCTCCGGCTCGATGACGGCCCGCGCGGCCGCCTGGACCGCCGAGGCCTACTACGAGCTCGCCGCCCGCCTACCCGAGCGCCCCGGCCGGGCCCTGCTCGGCGCCGCCCCGGCCGTGTGGGCCACCACCCTGCTGATGTCCCGCACCCGGGACCGGCGCGTGCTCGCCTACACCCACGACCAGCACCGGCGCTGGTTCTCCGCTTTCGCCTCACGCCGGATGCTCGCCGAGGCCTACCGGGCCTCCACCACCTCCACCGTCCTCGACGCCGCGCCCAGCCTGCACCTGCCGGTCACCCTCGTCGCCGGAGCCGAGGACCCCCTGGGATCCGTGGCCGCCCAGCAGCACCTCGCCGCGGCCATCGACGCCGCCGGTGGGCACGCGGACCTGCACGTGCTCGACGGCGTCGGCCACCTGCTGCACTACGAGCGACCCCTCGAATGCGCCGCCCTGATCCGCCGCGCCTCCTCCCCCACCGCCGCGGGCTGAGCGCACCGGGCCGCCCCCCGGCTCAGAGCACCCCAGCCGGGTCCAGGCGCACCCGCACCGCCGAGTGCTCCCGGCGGGCGCTCGCGGCCGCACGGGCATCCCGCAGCGCCCCCACGGTCTCGGCCGCCGCTGCGTAGGGGAACAGCAGCAGAGCCCGGGACCGGGTCTCATCCACCGGGCCCGGTGCCGGCCCGATCCACGGCAGCGGCGGCAGCGAGGCGGCAGCGTCGTCGGCGGGCGGGCCTGCCTGGGCCGCCCGGCGCTCCCGACGCGCGGCCTCGACCAGCTCGAGGTAGTCCGCCACGGCCTCCCGCTCCCCCGTCACCTCGGCCAGCCGCCCGGCCGGAGGCAGGCGCAGCTCACGGCGCTCGGCCAGCAGCACGGAGGCGAACCCGGCTGGGTCCTGCCGCACGAGCGCCCCGACGGCGGCGCCGGGCTCCGCGGTGACCACCACGGTCCCGCCCTGCCCGGCCGCACGCACGAGGGCGGCGGCGGCCAGCCAGCGCCCCAGCACCCGCACGGGGACGTCCAGGCCCTCCCGCTGCAGCTGGGAGTCGCCGTCCAGCAGCAGGGCCGCCGCATACCCCCCGGGGGTGTGCGGCTCGGCTCCGACTGTCGCCACCACCAGGGACGGGCCGGAGCCCACCGTCCCCAGACGGTGTTCCGAGGAGGACGCATGCACCGGCACCTGCGGGAAGGCCCGGCCGAGCTCCTCAGCGGTGCGATCCACGCCGCGGGAGCCGGCCCGCAGTGCCGTGGACCCACACTCGGTGCAGCGGAACGCCCGCTCCCGGGTGCCGCACCACCGGCAGGCCAGCTCCCCGCGCTCGGCGGCCCGTCGGTCCGGGAATGCCAGGGGCCCCGAGCAGCACCGGCACCGGGCGGGCGTGCGGCAGCGGGCGCACACCACAGCGGGGATGAACCCGGCCCGGGCGACCTGCACCAGCACCGGCCCGGCCTGCGGGCCGGTGAGCGCCTCACGCGCGGCCTGCCACGCCGCATGGGGCAACCGGGCCCGCCGGGCGAACGGGTCCCGGGCGCTCTCCCAGCCGTCCGCGGAGGAGACGACGCGCGGGCCCAGGGCGCGCTGCACGGGCCGGGCCGCGCGCAGATCCAGCAGCCACCCGGATTCCACGAGCCGCTGCACGGGCAGGGAACGGGAGGGTCCGGCCAGCAGCAGCGCGGACCCGGCGGCCCGCGCCCGCTCGAGCACGACCTCACGGGTGTGGAAGTAGGGGGCCCGCGGCTCGGCCCAGGCATCGTCGGCGTCGTCCCAGAGGACCACCAGGCGCAGGTCCTGCACCGGGGCCCATGCGGCGGCCCGGGTGCCGGCCACGATCCGCCGCCGCCCCAACAGGGCGTGCAGGTGCGCCCGATACCGCGGGGAGTTGCCGTCCTCAGAGCCGATCCGGGCGAAGCCCTCGGCACCCACCGCCTCGGTCAGGGCGGCGCACAGCCGGTCCAGGTCCCGGTGGTCCGGCACCAGCAGCAGCACTCCCCCGCCGGTGTTGGAGACCGCGGCCGCCAGGGAGGCCAACGCCTGCGCCTCGTCCCAGGCGCCCACCCGGGAGGGCACCACGGCCGCCGCCCGGGGGGCGTCCCCGGCCAGCACCGCCGCCATGAACGCCCGGCCGCCCTCGACCTCCTCCCACACCGTCGGTGCCCCGGGCGCACCTGGCCCCCCTGATGTGGCGGCCAGGCCCCCGGGTGCGGTGCCGGGGGCCACGGGGTGGTCGGTGCCGGCGTCGTCCTGCTCGGCGAGGACCTCGCGCTCCACGCGGGCCACCCGTGGCGGCACCGCCAGACGCAGCACATCCGCCACGACGCCGGCCTGGCGCTCCGCCACGGCACGGGCCGTGGCCAGCACCTCGGGGGTCAGCGGCGGGACCTGCGCGGGCACGGCCGTCAGTGCGGACAGCCGGGCCCCGGTCGAGGGCTCGGCCACGCGCTCCACGAGCCACGCGGACATCTCCCTGCCGCCGAAGCGCACGCTCACCCGCGCCCCGGGCACCGCCCGGGCGTCGAGCGCCCGGGGCACGAGGTAGTCGAACTCCCGGTCCAGGTGCGGCACCGGGGACTCCAGGAGCACCCGGGCCACCGGGTCCTCGGGCCAGCCCTCAGCGGACTCCGGCAGACGGGCCGGGCCGTCCTCCTCCGGCAGCGCGAACAGTGCCTCGGCGACGGCTCACACCCCCGCGGCGCGGCGCAGAGCCTCCACCCGGTCCGTGCGCTCCCACGTGAAGTCCGCGTCCTCCCGGCCGAAGTGGCCGTTGGCCGCCGTCTTGCGGTAGATGGGCCGCAGCAGGTTCAGGTCCTTGACGATCGCGGCCGGGCGCAGGTCGAAGACCTCGTTCACAGCGTCGATGATCGTCTCGTCCGGCACGGTGCCGGTGCCGAAGGTGTCCACGTAGAGGCCGACCGGGCGGGCCGAGCCGATCGCGTAGGCCACCTGGAACTCGGCGCGGGCGGCCAGGCCCGCGGCCACCACGTTCTTGGCGACCCAGCGCAGCGCGTAGGCCGCAGAGCGGTCCACCTTCGAGGGATCCTTGCCGGAGAACGCGCCGCCGCCGTGGCGGGCCATGCCCCCGTAGGTGTCCACGATGATCTTGCGACCGGTCAGGCCGGCGTCGCCCACGGGACCGCCGATCACGAACTTGCCACCCGGGTTGATGATCATGCGGGTGTGCTCGGTGTCCAGGCCGGACTGGGCCAGGATCGGGCGGATCACGTGCTGCTCCACGTCCGCGCGCAGCTGCTCCTGCGTGACGACGTCATGGTGCTGGGTGGAGACCACCACGGTCTCCACAGTGCGGGGCCGGTTCTCGGCGTCGTAGCCGATGGTCACCTGGGTCTTGCCGTCCGGCAGCAGGTACGGCATCGGCGAGCCCTCCTGGCGACGGACGGCGGTGAGCCGCTCCGAGAGCCGGTGGGCCAGGTAGACGGGGGTCGGCATGAGCGTGGGGGTCTCATCCGTGGCGTAGCCGAACATGATGCCCTGGTCGCCGGCGCCCTGCTCGTCCACGACGTCCGCCGAGCCGTACTCGCGGGCCTCGAGGGAGCGGCTGACCCCGGCGAAGATGTCCGAGGACTGCTGGCCGATGGAGATGTTCACACCGCACTGGGCGCCGTCGAAGCCGTTGGCGGAAGAGTCGTAGCCGATGTCCAGGATGGTCTCGCGCACGATGTGCGGGATCTCCACGTAGGCGGAGGTGTTGACCTCACCGGCCACCTGCACGAGGCCGGTGGTGGAGAGCGTCTCCACCGCGACCTTCGCTGAGGGGTCGGCCGCGAGGATGGCATCCAGGATCGCGTCGGAGATCTGGTCGCACATCTTGTCCGGGTGGCCCGCGGTGACGGACTCGGAGGTGAACAGGCGCAGGTCGCCGCCGGAGACGCCCCGGTAGGGCTCGGCGTGCGCGGGGGTGCTCGGCTGGACGGTGTCGGTCATGCCGCACAGTCTAGGTCAGCGTCCAGGACCCTCCGGGGCGTCCCGACGCACCAGGACACGTGCGAGCGCGGCGAGCACTGCACGGGCTGCCTCGGCCTTGGTCCCGGCCGTCACCGCCGGTTCGGCGCCGTCTGCGGAGAGCACCGTGACCTCGGTGGTGTCCTGGCCGAACACGCGTCCGCCGCCGACGTCGTTGAGCACCAGCAGGTCGCAGCCCTTGCGGCGCAGTTTGGCCTGACCGTGCTGCAGCGCGGTGGCCTGGGCGTCCCCGGTCTCGGCGGCGAAGCCGACGATCACCGGAGCCATGGGGTAGCCGGCGTCGCGGATCTCGACGGCGGTGCGCAGCACGTCCGGGGTGCGCTCGAGGGAGAGCACGGGGGCACCGCCGTCCTCGGTCTTCTTGATCTTGGTGGCGGCGACCTCGGCCGGGCGGAAGTCCGCGACGGCGGCGGCCATGATGAGCGCGTCCGCGTCCGCCGCCTGGGCCAGGACCGCCTCGAGCAGCTCCTGTGTGGACTCCACATGGATGGTCTCGGCGCCGGTCGGCACCGGCACGGACATGGTGCCGGCGATGAACCGCACCCGCGCCCCGGCGGTGAGGGCCGCCTCGGCCAGGGCCACGCCCTGCTTGCCGGAGGAGCGGTTGCCCAGGAACCGCACCGGGTCCAGGGGCTCACGGGTGCCGCCGGCGGTGATCACCACCGTGCGCCCGCGCAGCGGCACCAGCGCTGGGTCCTCCCCCGGGACGGCGCCCAGGGCGGCCTGCCAGATCTCGGCCGGCTCGGGCAGGCGGCCGGGGCCGGAGTCGGCGCCGGTGAGGCGGCCGACCGCCGGCTCCACCACATGCACGCCGCGGGAGCGCAGCAGCTCCACATTGGCCCGGGTGGCCGGGTGGTGCCACATCTCGGTGTGCATGGCCGGGGACAGCACCACCGGGCAGGTGGCGGTCAGCAGCACGTTGCCCAGCAGGTCCGGGGCCAGCCCGGCGGCCGTGCGGGCGATCAGGTCGGCGGTGGCGGGGGCCACGACCACCAGGTCCGCCCGGCGACCGAGGCGCACATGGCGCACTTCGTCGACCCCTTCGAAGGTGTCCACGGCCACGGGCCGCCCGGACAGCGCCTCCCAGGTGGGGGCGCCCACGAAGCGCAGGGCGTTCGCGGTGGGCACCACCGTGACGCCGTGCCCGGCCTCCGTCATGAGCCGCAGCAGGTGCGCCGCCTTGTAGGCAGCGATCCCCCCGCTGACGCCGAGCACGACCTCCACGGGTCGGTCAGTCCTCGTCCGCGGTGTCCGCGCCCGAGATGATGTCCTCGACGGTGTCCTCGTCGGTCATGACGACGGGCGCACCGTAGGCCTCGCGCTCGACGCCCTCGACGGTCGGCTCGGGCACGAACGGGTCGTCGTCGCCCGGCAGGGAGAAGTCGCCGAAGTCCTCGGCGGCGAGGTCCTCGGCCGGAGCGGACTCCGAGACGGGGGTGGAGACGAGCACGTCGGACTCGATCTCGCGCATCGCGATGGACAGCGGCTTCTCGTTCAGCTGGGTCTCCACCAGCGGGCCGACGTACTCGAACAGGCCCTCGTGGAGCTGGGAGTAGTAGGCGTTGATCTGGCGGGCCCGCTTGGCGGCGAACAGCACCAGGGCGTACTTCGAGTCCACCCGCTCCAGGAGGGAGTCGATGGGCGGGTTGACGATGCCTTCGTACTGATCGGTCACGTAGGTCTCCAGTGTCTCTCGCTTGCAGGTCTGCAGGTCTGTGGTGCCGAGGCGGGCGCGCCCGGCGGCGGCGGGCCTCAGTCGACGGGGGTGCGGTGCGCGGGGTCCAGCCCCATCAGCCGCACGAGCTCCTCGGCGGCGCGCTCCACGCGGTCGTTCACGACGACGGCGTCGAACTCCGGCTCCGCGGCGAGTTCCAGTCTAGCCGTATCCAGGCGTCGGCGCTGTTCCTCCGGGGTCTCCGTGCCGCGGCCGACGAGCCGGGCCACGAGCTCGTCCCAGCTCGGCGGGGCCAGGAACACGAAGGTCGCGTCCGGCAGGGTCCGGCGCACCTGGCGGGCCCCCTGCAGGTCGATCTCCAGCAGCACGTGGCGGCCGGCGGCCACGGCCTCGGCCACGCGGTCGCGCCGGGTGCCGTAGCGGTTGCGGCCGTGCACCACGGCCCACTCGAGCATCTCGTCGCGCTCGACGAGCCCGTCGAACTCCTCGGGCGTGGTGAAGAAGTAGTGGACGCCGTCCACCTCGCCCGGGCGCGCCTGGCGGGTGGTGGCCGAGACGGAGAGCCAGACCTCCGGGTAGTGGTCCCGGATGTAGGCCGAGACTGTGCCCTTGCCGACGGCGGTGGGCCCGGCGAGCACGGTGACCCCCGGCCCCGCCACGGGCGGGCGGTCGGGGAGGCGGGCCCCCGGGATCGAGGGGACGGGGCCGTCGTCGGCGGTGGGGGTCACGAGCGCTCCTCGGACGGCGCGGGGGCCGGGGCCGGAGGCTCCGGGCTCACCCCGCGCGGCGGGCGGATGTCACCGGCCAATATAGGCGATCAGCGCCTCGCGCTGACGCCGGCCCAGGCCCTTCAGGCGCCGCGCCGGGGAGATCTCACACGCGGTCATGATGCTCTGGGCGCGGACCTCCCCGATGCCCGGCAGGGCCTGGAGCAGGTCCACCGTGCGCATGCGGCCGATGGCCGGATCCTCGTCCGCGCGGGCGAGGACGTCCGCCAGGGAGAGCTCACCGGCGGCGAAGGCGGACTTGAGCGCGGCCCGCTCCTGACGGGCCTGGAGGGCCTTCGACCGGGCCTGGGCCCTCTCCTCCACGCTCAGCTGCCTCAGTGCCATCCGTGCTCCTTCGGTATCTCTCATCCATACCGGACAGCGGCGCATCCGGTTCTCGCTTCAACGAACGGGAATCCGTTCGATATGGACGAAAAAATACCATCAACTTCCTGGCGGATCCGCGTGTGTCGCGTCTCGTTCTCAGGAGGCCACGTCAGGAGGGGGCGGCGGCCTGTCCCCCGCCGCCCCTCCAGGCGCCGGTCAGCGCCGGTCCTCGCGCAGGGCCGCGCGGTCCCGCTCGATGGCCCCGATCAGGTCCGCCACGGCGGGCCCGCAGCGCAGGATCCCCCGCGAGGAGGTCGCCAGCACCTGGGCCCAGGCGTCGCCGAAACCGTCACGCATCCCGGCCGCCGTGGCCCCCTGAGCGCCGAAGCCCGGGGCCAGCAGCGGACCGTGCAGCGCCGGAAGGTCCAGGCCCAGACGGACGGCGTCGGCGGCCACCGTGGCCCCGAGCACCAGGCCCACCGGACCCCAGTCGTCCTCGCCGCGGAGCTGCCCGTTGAGCTCGGCGGCCGCCTCGGCGATCCGCCGGGCCACCGCGCCACCGTTCGCCTCATGCCCGACGTGCTGGACCTCACGCCCCTCCGGGTTGGAGGTCAGCGCCAGCACGAACACGCCGCGCCCGGCCGCATGCGCGGCCCGGATGGACGGCACGAGCGTGCCGAAGCCCAGGTACGGGCTCAGGGTGACGGCGTCGGCGGCCAGCGGGGAGGCGTCGTCGAGCCAGGCGGCGGCGTAGCCGTCCATCGTGGAGCCGATGTCGCCGCGCTTGGCGTCGGCGATCGTCAGCACCCCGGCCTCCCTGGCCAGGCCGAGCAGCTCCTCGAGGACCGCCAGACCCGCTGAACCGTGCCGCTCGTAGAGCGCCACCTGCGGCTTGATCGCCGCCACCCGCACGGACCCGTCCGGGCCGACGGCGGCCTCCAGGGCCCGGCGCGAGAACGCGGCCAGGCCCGCCGGGGAGTCCGGCAGGTCCCAGTCCCCCAGCAGGCCCGGGTGGGGGTCCACACCCAGGCACAGCGGCCCGGCCGAGGCCATGGCCTCGGCCAGGCGCCGCCCGAAGGGGGCGCGGGCGGCCGGCCCGGCCGCTCCCCCGCCGGACCGCCCGCTCACGCCGAGGCCTCGGCGACGGCGGCCTGCAGGCGGGCGTCGTGCTCCTGCAGGGAGGTGACCGACCACTCGTAGGAGCGCATGGCCTCGATGGCCTGCAGGCAGGCGCCGAACTCCGCGGTGGTGGTGATCACCGGCACGCCCAGGGACGTGGCCGCCGCGCGGATCTCGTAGCCGTCCGTGCGGGCCTCGCCGCCGGAGGGGGTGTTCAGCAGCAGGTCCACCGTTCCGGCGTGCAGCTGCTCGAGGATCGTGCCCTCGGCGTCGTCCGCGTCGGCGATCTTGGCGACGACCTCGGCGGGGATGCCGTTGCGGCGCAGCACCTCGGCGGTGCCCCCGGTGGAGACGATCTCGAAGCCGAGGTCCACCAGGCGCTTGGCCAGGCCCACCAGCGTGCGCTTGTCCCGGTTGGCCACGGACACGAACACCCGGCCGGAGGTCGGCAGCGGGCCGCCGGCAGCCGACTGCGACTTCGCGAACGCGGTGTCGAAGTGCTTGTCGATGCCCATGACCTCACCGGTCGAACGCATCTCCGGGCCCAGCAGGGAGTCCACCACGCGACCCTCGGCGGTGCGGAACCGGGTGAAGGGCAGCACGGCCTCCTTGACGGCCACGGACGCACCCATCGGCAGGGAGGCGCCGTCGTAGTCCGCGGGGATCATGCCCTCGGCCCGCAGGTCCGCGATGCTGCGGCCCACGCCGATCATCGCGGCGGCCTTGGCCAGCTGCACGCCCGTCGCCTTGGAGACGAACGGCACCGTGCGGGAGGCGCGCGGGTTGGCCTCGATCACGTAGAGCACGTCGGAGGCCAGGGCGAACTGGATGTTGATCAGGCCCCGCACGCCCACCCCCTCGGCGATCTGCCCGGTGGCGCGGCGCACGCGGTCGACGACGTCCGGGCCCAGGGTGACCGGCGGCAGCACGCACGCGGAGTCGCCGGAGTGGATGCCGGCCTCCTCGATGTGCTCCATGACGCCGCCCAGGTACAGCTCGGTGCCGTCGTAGAGGGCGTCCACGTCGATCTCCACCGCGTCCTCGAGGAAGCGGTCCACCAGCATCGGCTGGTCCGGGGTGATCTCCGTGGCGTGCTCCACGTAGGTGGCCAGCGCCTCCTCCGTGTAGACGATCTCCATGCCGCGGCCGCCCAGCACGTAGGACGGGCGCACCAGCACCGGGTAGCCGATCTCGTCCGCCACGCGCTTGGCGTCCTCGAAGGAGACGGCCGTGCCGTTCTTCGGGGAGATCAGGCCGGCACGGTCCAACACCCGGGCGAACTCGCCCCGGTGCTCGGCCAGGTCGATGGCCTCGGGCGAGGTGCCCAAGATCGGCACGCCGGCATCGGCCAGCTGCTGGGCGAGCTTGAGCGGGGTCTGCCCGCCCAGCTGCACGTACACGCCGCGCACGCCGCCGGAGGCCTGCTCCGCGGCGATCACCTCGAGTACGTCCTCCAGCGTGAGGGGCTCGAAGTACAGGCGGTCGGAGACGTCGTAGTCCGTGGAGACGGTCTCAGGGTTGCAGTTGACCATCACGGTCTCGTACCCGGCCTCGCGCAGGGCCATGGTGGCGTGCACGCAGGAGTAGTCGAACTCGATGCCCTGGCCGATGCGGTTCGGGCCCGAGCCGAGGATGATCACGGACTCGCCTTCGTGCGGGGCCACCTCGGTCTCGAGGTCGTAGCTGGAGTACCGGTAGGGCGTGAACGCCTCGAACTCGGCCGCGCAGGTGTCCACGGTCTTGTAGACCGGGCGCACGCCGAGCGCGTGGCGCAGCCCGCGCACCACGTCCGCGCTCATGTGGCGCAGCGAGCCGATCTGGGCGTCCGAGAACCCGTGGCGCTTGGCCCGGCGCAGCAGCGCCTCGTCCAGCACCTCAGCGTCGCGGATCTCGTCGGCGACCTCGTTGATCAGCATGAACTGGTCCAGGAACCACGGGTCGATCTTGGTGACCTCGAACGCCTGCTCCAGGGTGGCGCCAGCGTACAGCGCCTGCTGGGTCTGAGCCAGACGCTCCGTGGTGGCCGTGCGCGCCTTCTCCAGCAGGGCGGCCGGGTCGGCGTCCTGCGGGAACGCCAGCTCCGAGCCCTTCTGCTCCAGGGAGCGCAGGGCCTTCTGGAGGGCCTCGGTGAAGTTGCGGCCGATGGCCATGGCCTCACCCACGGACTTCATGGTGGTGGTCAGCGTGGGGTCCGCGGCCGGGAACTTCTCGAACGCGAAGCGCGGGACCTTCACCACCACGTAGTCGAGCACCGGCTCGAAGGAGGCCGGGGTCTTGCGGGTGATGTCGTTGGGGATCTCGTCCATCGTGTAGCCCAGCGCCAGCTTCGTGGCGATCTTGGCGATCGCGAAGCCGGTGGCCTTCGAGGCCAGCGCCGAGGAGCGGGACACGCGCGGGTTCATCTCGATGACCACCACGCGCCCGTCCACCGGGTTCACGGCGAACTGGATGTTGCAGCCGCCGGTGTCCACGCCGACCTCGCGGATCACGTTGATCGCGATGTCGCGCAGCTTCTGGTACTCGCGGTCCGTGAGCGTCATGGCCGGGGCCACGGTGATCGAATCGCCGGTGTGCACTCCCACCGGGTCCACGTTCTCGATGGAGCAGACGACCACCACGTTGTCGTTCTTGTCCCGCATCATCTCGAGCTCGTACTCCTTCCACCCGAGGATGGACTCCTCCAGGAGCACCTCGGAGGTCGGGGAGTACTGCAGGCCGGCACCGCAGATGCGGCGCAGGTCGGCCTCGTCATAGGCCATGCCCGAGCCCAGGCCGCCCATCGTGAAGGACGGGCGCACCACCACGGGGTACTTGAGGTCCTCCACGGCGGCCAGGGCCTCCTCCATCGTGTGCACGATGTGCGAGCGCGCGGACTCGCCGCCGGCGCGCTCCACGACGCCCTTGAACAGCTCACGGTTCTCACCGAGCTCGATGGCCTCGATGTTCGCGCCGATCAGCTCCACGCCGAACTCCTCGAGCACACCCTGCTTGTCCAGGGCGATCGCGGTGTTCAGAGCCGTCTGGCCGCCCAGGGTGGGCAGCACGGCGTCCGGCCGTTCCTTTTCGATGATCTTGGCGACCACCTCGGGGGTGATCGGCTCCACGTAGGTGGCGTCGGCCAGCTCAGGGTCGGTCATGATCGTGGCCGGGTTCGAGTTCACCAGGACGACGCGGACGCCCTCCTCGCGCAGCACGCGGATGGCCTGCGTGCCGGAGTAGTCGAACTCGGCGGCCTGGCCGATCACGATGGGGCCGGAGCCGATGACCAGGACGGACTTCAGGTCGGTGCGCTTGGGCATGGATCAGGCTCCCTCGGTGGTGGCGGACGTGGCGGCGCGGCGCTCGGCGAGCAGCCGGGCGAAGCGGTCGAACAGGGCGAGTGAGTCGTGCGGGCCGGCCGCGGACTCAGGGTGGAACTGGACGGAGAAGGCGGGACGGTCGAGCAGGCGCAGGCCCTCCACCACGTGGTCGTTCAGGGACCAGTGGGAGACCTCCACACGGCCGTAGCGAGCCTCAGGTGCCTCCACGACCTCCCCGATCGGGGCGTCGACGGCGAAGCCGTGGTTCTGGGAGGTGATCTCCACCCGGCCGCTCTCCTTGTCCATCACGGGCTGGTTGGGCCCGCGGTGGCCGAAGGGCAGCTTGTAGGTGCCGAAGCCCAGCGCCCGGCCGAAGATCTGGTTGCCGAAGCAGATCCCGAAGTAGGGCAGGCCGGCGTCGAGCACCTCGCGCAGCACCTGCACCTGGGCGTCGGCGGTGGCCGGGTCTCCCGGGCCATTGGACAGGAACACGCCGTCCGGCTCCACGGCCTGGATGGCAGCGAAGTCCGCGTCAGCCGGGAGCACGTGCACCCGGATCCCGCGCGAGGCCAGGTGGTGCGGGGTGGCGGCCTTGATGCCGAGGTCGACGGCAGCCACGGTCGCCACGGGCTCGCCCTCCCAGCCGTGGTCTGCCGGCTCCACCACATAGGCCTGCTCGGCTGTCACGGACTCCGCCAGGCGGGCACCGGCCATGGACGGCTGCTCGCGCACCTCGGCCAGCAGCTCGGCGACGGGCCTCTCGGCCTGCTCACCGGAGAAGATCCCGGCCTTCATGGAGCCCTCGGTCCGCAGGGCGCGGGTGACCGCACGGGTGTCGACATCCTGGATGCCGACGATCCCGAAGGCCTCCAGCTCCTCGTCCAGGCTGCGCTCGGAGCGCCAGTTCGACGGGCGCCGGGCGGCGTCGCGCACCACATACCCGGCCACCCACACGGCGCGGGACTCGGCGTCCTCGGCGTTCACCCCGGTGTTGCCGATGTGCGGGGCGGTCTGCACCACGATCTGACGGGCGTACGAGGGATCCGTGAGGGTCTCCTGGTAGCCGGTCATGCCGGTGGTGAAGACGGCCTCGCCGAGGGTGGCGCCACGGGCGCCGTAGGGGCGGCCGCGGTGGACGGTGCCGTCCTCCAGCACCAGCAGCGCGGTCTCCTGTGTCAGGGTGCTCATGAGCGGTTCTCCTCTCCTGCGCGGACAGCGGAGGCCACGCGGTCGATGACGGTCTGCAGCGCGGCCAGCACACGGTCGCGGTCTTCACCACGGCGCGGACGGAACGCGGAGGTCAGTTCGGCGTCCCCGAGGGACCAGCCCCAGGCGACGAGCCCACCGGGCTCCACGAACTTGCCGGCGATGCCGGCCGAACGCCCGGCGTCCACAAGGTGGGCGGCGGGCACGAACAGCGGATCCATGCCGGGGCGCAGCACCAGCAGGCCCGGGCAGTCACCGACAGTGTGCACCTCGAGCACGGCCGCCGAGCGCAGCCCCAGCCCGTGCACCGCCACCCGGTCCAGGCGGTCGGCGGCGTGGACGGTGCCCACGAACATGCCCTCGACGGCGAGGGCCGGCTCACGCTCGAGCACCTCGGCCGGCACGGGGGCCGGGGCCGGGATCGCGGCCTGGCGTCGGGTGCGCGAACGCCAGCCGCGCCACAGCAGCGCGAGGGCCAGGGCGATCACCGCGCAGGTGGCCAGCAGGATCGGCGCCCACGTGCCCGAGTAGTCCTTCAGAGGGGACGCGGGCGCCACGGGGCGCGCCACGAGCAGGACATCGCCGGTCATGCCGTGGACTCCGGGTGGGTGTACGCGGTGGCCAGGGCGCCGTCGGCCACCACGCGGTGGCCCCGGTACACGGTGTGCACAACGGCGCCGGGCAGGTCCATGCCCCGGAACGGGCTGTTGCGCGAGCGCGTCAGGTGCGTCTCCGGGTCCACCGTGCGGCGGACCGCCGGGTCCCACAGCACGAGGTTGGCGACCGAGCCGACCAGCGGGACGCCGTCGTCGTCGGCCTGGCCCTGGTCCGTGAGGCCGCCGATGCGCGCCGGCGCGGTGGACATCACGCGCGCCACCCCGGACCAGTCCATCAGCCCGGTGTCCACCATGGACTGCTGGACCACGGACAGCGCCGTCTCCAGGCCGGTCATGCCCATCGCGGCCAGCTGCCACTCGCACTGCTTGGACTCGGCCGTGTGCGGGGCGTGGTCCGTGCCCACCGTGTCCACGGTGCCATCGGCCAGGGCCTGGCGCAGAGCCAGGACATCCGACTCGCGGCGCAGCGGCGGGTTCACCTTGAACACCGGATCGTAGGAGCGCACCAGCTCCTCGGTGAGCAGCAGATGGTGCGGGGTGACCTCGGCGGTCACCGCGATACCGCGCTCCTTGGCCCAGCGGATGATCTCCACGGACCCGGCGGTGGACACATGGCACACGTGCAGGCGCGAGTCCACATGCTGGGCCAGCAGCACGTCCCGGGCGATGATCGCCTCCTCCGCCACCGCGGGCCAGCCGCCGAGGCCGAGCACGGCCGAGAGCTCGGACTCGTTCATCTGCGCCCCGGCCGTGAGCTTGGGCTCCTGGGCGTGCTGGGCCACGAAGCCGCCGAAGGACTTCACGTACTCCAGGGCACGGCGCATGAGCACGGCATCGTGCACGCACATGCCGTCGTCGGAGAACATGCGCACCCGCGCCTGGGAGTCGGCCATGGCGCCGAGGTCCGCGAGGGACTCCCCCGCCAGGCCCACGGTCACCGCGCCCACCGGGTGCACGTCGCACCAGCCGGCGTCGCGGCCCAGGCGCCAGACCTGCTCCACCACACCGGCGGTGTCCGCGGTGGGCGTGGAGTTGGCCATCGCGTACACCGCGGTGAACCCGCCCATGGCGGCGGCACGGCTGCCGGTCTCCACGGTCTCGGCGTCCTCCTTGCCGGGCTCGCGCAGGTGGGTGTGCAGGTCCACGAGGCCGGGCAGCAGCACGAGGCCGGTGCAGTCCACCTCGACGGCGCCGGCGGCGTCCTCGGCGGGCACCTGCCCGACGGCGGCCACGCGGCCGTCCGCGACGAGCACGTCGGCGGTGTCACCGGAGGCGAGGGTGGCCCCGCGGAGCAGGAGGGTCTGGGTGTCGGCGGTCACGGGCGGTCCTCCTGAGGGGTGGGGGTGTCCTGGTTGAGCACGAGGTGCAGCACGGCCATGCGCACGGACACGCCGTTGGCCACCTGCTCCAGGGCGGTGTTGCGGGGGGAGTCGGCCGCGGCCGAGCAGATCTCCAGGCCGCGGTTCATGGGGCCGGGGTGCATCACGAGCGGCTCGGCGAGGACGTCGCCGGGGCGCTCGAGCAGGCGGCCGAAGCGTTCGGGGGTCAGGCCCCACAGGCGGGTGTACTCCCCCGCGGAGGGGAAGTAGGCCCCACCCATGCGCTCGGCCTGCACACGGAGCATCATCACGGCGTCCGGGGCGTCCTCGAGGGCCTCGTCCAGTGAGTACGTCACCGCGGCCGGCCAGGCGTCCACGCCCACGGGCAGCAGGGTGGGCGGGGCGGCCAGGGTCACGCGTGCGCCCAGGGCCGTCAGCAGCCACACGTTCGAGCGGGCCACGCGGGAGTGGAGGATGTCCCCGACGATCACCACGTGCATGCCGGCCAGATCGGTGCCGGTGGAGTCCACGCCGGCGGCGCGGGCGCGGTGGCGGCGCAGGGTGAAGGCGTCCAGCAGGGCCTGCGTGGGGTGGGCGTGGGTGCCGTCGCCGGCGTTGACCACGGCCGAGCGCACCCAGCCGGAGTCCGCGAGCTGACGGGCGGCGCCGGAGGACCAGTGGCGCAGCACGATCGCGTCCGCGCCGATGGCCTCGAGGGTTTGGACGGTGTCCTTGAGGGACTCGCCCTTGGACACCGAGGAGCCCTTCGCGGAGAAGTTGATCACGTCCGCGGACAGGCGCTTGGCGGCGGCCTCGAAGGAGATGCGGGTGCGCGTGGAGTCCTCGAGGAAGAGGTTGACCACGGTGCGGCCGCGCAGGGCGGGCAGCTTCTTGACCTCGCGCTCGTTGACGGCGGCCATCTGCTCGGCGGTGTCGAGGATGGCCAGGGCCTCGTGCAGGGGCAGGTCGGCGGTGGAGAGCAGGTGTCGCACGGCTCAGTCCTCCTCGGGGGTGGGGGCGTCGGCGGCGCCGTCCTCGGTGCGGGGGTCGTCCACGATCAGCACGGCGTCCTCGGTGGACTCGCCGGAGCCGATGGGGCCGTCGATCTCCGTCAGGAGCACGCGCACGCGCTCGGTCGAGGAAGTCGGCAGGTTCTTGCCCACGGCGTCCGCGCGGATCGGCAGCTCGCGGTGCCCTCGGTCCACGAGCACGGCCAGGCGCACGGCGGCGGGGCGGGCGAGGTCAGCGAGGGCGTCGAGTGCGGCGCGCACGGTGCGTCCGGTGGACAGGACATCGTCCACCAGCACGACGACGGCCCCGTCCAGAGGTGCGGCGGGCACCCGGGTGGGGGCGGGGGTGCGGGCGGCGCTGCGGCGGAGATCGTCCCGGTACATCGTCACGTCGAGCGCGCCGACGCTGACGGACGGGTCGAAGCCCGGGTCGATGCGCTGGAGCAGGCGCCCGAGGCGCTCGGCCAGGGGGACGCCGCGGCGTGGGATGCCGAGCAGCACCAGGCCCTGCGGGCCCATGTTGGCCTCGAGGAGCTGGTGGGCGATGCGCGTGAGCGCCCGGTCGATCTCCGGGGCGGTCAGCACGGTGCGGGCGGCGCGCGGTGCGGGGTCATGGCCCATGCCGGCGTCTCCTTCCCCGCCTCACAGGACGGTCGTTAAAGGATGCGGTTCGGTGTGCGCCCGGGCCGACGGTGCAGGCGGGGGCGGACGGTGCCGACTCTACCAGCGGGACCCGGCCGGGCACGTGTGCCGTGCCCGGCCGGGCGCGCCGGATTCCGCTCCGACTCCGGGGCTCAGGCCAGCAGGGTCGGCTTGACCTGCTGCAGGCGGCCGAGCAGGCCGTTGACGAACTCCGGGGAGTCGTCCGTGGAGAGCTGGCCGGCCAGCGCTACGGCCTCGGACACGGCGACGGCGTCGGGCACGTCGTCCTGGAACAGCAGCTCCCAGGCGCCCACGCGCAGGATGGCGCGGTCCACCGCCGGCATGCGGTCCAGGGACCAGCCGCGCGAGTAGGAAGTCAGGGCCTCGTCCAGGCGCTCCTGGTCCGCGATGACGCCCTCGACGAGCCGCTGGGTGTATTCGTTGACCTTGAGGTCGGTGCTCTCCCGGCGCGTGCGGATGCCCTCGAGCACGCTGGTGCCGCGCTGCTCGGCCTCGAAGAGGATCTCCACGGCGCGCTGACGGGAGCGGCTGCGGGCCGTGGTGCCCCGCTTGACCCCGCCGGCCGAGGGCTGATCAGTCATTGACGCGGCCCAGGTAGTCGCCGGTGCGGGTGTCCACCTTCACGCGGGTGCCCTGGTCCACGAACAGCGGCACCTGGATCTCGGCGCCGGTCTCCACGGTGGCGGGCTTGGTGCCGGCCGAGGAGCGGTCGCCCTGCAGGCCCGGCTCGGTGTAGGTGATCTCCAGCACCACGGAGGCGGGCATCTCGATGTAGAGCGGGGTGCCCTCGTTGAGGGCGATCACGACCTGCGTGTTCTCGAGCATGTACTTGGCGGCGTCGCCGACGATCTCGGCCGGGACGGTGATCTGGTCGTAGGTCTTCACGTCCATGAAGACGTAGTCCTCGCCGTCCTGGTACAGGTACTGGTAGTCCGAGCGGTCGACCGTGGCGAACTCGACCTTGGTGCCGGCGTTGAAGGTCTTGTCGACCACCTTGCCGGTGGTGATGTTCTTCAGCTTGGTGCGCACGAACGCACCGCCCTTGCCCGGCTTGACGTGCTGGAACTCGATGACGTTCCACAGCTGGCCCTCGAGGTTGAGGACGGAGCCGTTCTTGATGTCGTTGGTGGTGGCCACGCGGGTTCTCCCCATCTCGGGCGGACCCGTGCGGCCCGCCTCCTGGTCGATCTGTCTGGTGTGCGCCGGCCAGTCTACCGGCGCAGCCGCCTCACTCGGCGATCTCCTGGTATGCGGCGAACAGCAGGGAGGCGTCCGGCACGTCCACGGTGCTCGGCTCCGCCAGCCCGTCCAGCAGCACGAAGCGCAGGCGGTCGCCGCGGTTCTTCTTGTCCCGGCGGATGCCCTCCAGCAGCGTCTGCCAGCGGTCGCCCCGGTAGGACACGGGCAGCCCGAGCGCCTGCAGCACGGACCAGTGGCGGTCTGCCGTGGCGTCGTCGAGCCGGCCCAGGGAGCGGGAGAGCTCGGCGGCGAACACCATGCCCACCGCCACCGCCGCGCCGTGGCGCCACTGGTAGCGCTCGGCCAGCTCGATCGCATGGCCCAGTGTGTGCCCGTAGTTGAGGGCCTCGCGGGGCCCGGCCTCGCGCAGGTCCTCGGACACCACCCGGGCCTTCACGGCGATAGAGCGGACGATGAGCTCGCGCACCGCCGCGGAGTGCGGGTTCTGCGCCTGCTCCGGGTCCGCCTCGATGAGGTCGAGGATCGCCGGGTCCGCGATGAAGCCGCACTTGACGACCTCCGCGAGCCCCGAGATCATCTCGTTCGCCGGCAGGGTGAGCAGGGTGTCCAGGTCCGCGAGCACACCGGCCGGCGGGTGGAACACGCCCACGAGGTTCTTGCCCTCGGCCGTGTTGATGCCCGCCTTGCCTCCCACGGCGGCGTCCACCATGCCCAGCAGGGTGGTGGGCATGTGCACCACGCGCACGCCGCGCAGCCACGTGCCGGCCACGAACCCGGCCAGGTCCGACACCGTTCCCCCTCCCACGGAGACGATCGCGTCCGAGCGGGTGAAGTCGTTCTGGCCGAGCACCTGCCAGCAGAAGCCGGCCACCTGCAGGTGCTTGCCCTCCTCCGCGTCCGGGATCTCCGCGGTCAGCGCCGTCAGCCCTGCCGCCTCGAGGTCGTTCTTGACCACGTCACCGGTGGCGCGCAACGCCCGCGGGTGGATCACCAGCACACGCTGCACCTGAGGACCGAGCATCTCCGGCAGGCGGGCCAGCAGGCCACGGCCGACGACGACGTCGTACCCGCCGGCGACCGCGTTCGCCGAGCCGCCGGCGACCTCGACGACGGTGGCCTCCGATGCGGCGCCGCCGTCCGACGAGGACGTTCCCGCCCCGGGGTCCCGCCCCGTCATCGCAGGATCGACATGGTCGAGGGGGTGCTCCGTCATGGGCGGGTCTCGCTCCTTCTGAGGTCCAGGATCCCCTCCACGATACGCGAGGCGGTCTGGGCCGGCCGCAGACCGGTGCCGTCCACCGTGAGGTCCGCGACCTCCCGGTAGAGCGGCTCGCGCGCGGCGGCAATCCGACGCCACGTGGCCGCCGGGTCCCCGGCCAGCACGGGCCGGCCCTCGCCGCGGCCGACCCGCCGCAGCGCCTCCTGCTCCGAGACCGTCAGCCACACCACGTCCACGGTGGGGCGGCTCAGCAGGGCGCGGGTGCCGGCGTCGAGCACGGCCCCTCCCCCGCAGGCGAGCACACACGGCTCGGGGCGGGAGAGCGCCTCAGCCACGATCCGGGCCTCCTCACGGCGGAACGCCGGCTCACCGTGCTCGGCGAAGTAGGCCGGGATGGGGCCGTGCTCACGCTGGAAGAGCGTGTCCGCGTCCAGGAACGACAGCCCGAGGGAGCCTGCCACGGCCCGGCCCACCGTGGACTTGCCCACACCCATCGCGCCGACGAGCACCACGGGGTGGTCGGCCGTCACTGCAGCGGGTCCCCCATCGGCCCGTCCGCCTGGGCGTCCGGGGCGGGCTCGGGCAGACGCGGCACGGCTGCCGCGAAGGCCTCGAGATTGCGGCGCGTCTCAGCCACCGAGTCCCCGCCGAACTTCTCCAGCATGGCGTCGGCGAGCACGAGCGCCACCATGGCCTCAGCCACGATGCTGGCCGCAGGCACCGCCGCGACGTCCGAGCGCTGGTGGTGGGCGGTGGTCTCCACCCCGGTGGCGACATCCACGGTGGGCAGGGCCCGGGGGACGGTGGCGATGGGCTTCATCGCGGCACTCACCCGCAGCACCTCGCCCGTGGACATGCCCGCCTCGATGCCGCCGGCGCGGTCGGTGGTGCGGCGGGGGCGGCCGTCCTCGCCGCGGACGATGCCGTCGTGGGCCGCCGAGCCGCGGCGGGAGGCCGTCGCGAAGCCGTCACCCACCTGCACGCCCTTGATCGCCTGGATGCCCATGAGGGCCCCGGCCAGGCGGGCGTCGAGCCGGCGGTCCCAGTGCACATGCGACCCCAGGCCGATCGGCACCCCGTAGGCGAGCACCTCCACGACGCCGCCGAGGGTCTCCCCGGCGCGCTTGGCGTCGTCGACCTCGGCGACCATCGCCGCGGAGGTCTGCGGGTCCAGGCAGCGGACCGGGTCCGCGTCCAGCCGGGCCTCGTCCTCCGGCACCGGGAACGGGTGGCCCTCCGGCAGGGCGGCCTCCCCGAACGCCACGGTGTGCGAGACGATCTGCACGCCCAACTCGGCCAGGAAGGAGCGGGCGACGGCGCCCAGCGCCACCCGAGCGGCGGTCTCGCGGGCCGAAGCGCGTTCAAGCAGCGGCCGGGCCTCCTCGAAGCCGTACTTCTGCATGCCGGTGAGGTCCGCGTGGCCCGGGCGAGGGCGGGTGAGCGCGGCCGCGCGCGCCTGCCCGGCCATCTCCTGCGGGTCCACCGGGTCCGCGGCCATGACGGTCTGCCACTTGGGCCACTCCGTGTTGCCCACCTGGATCGCCACAGGCGAGCCGAGGGTGAGGCCGTGGCGCACACCGCCGAGGATCGTCACCTCGTCCTGCTCGAATGCCATGCGCGCCCCGCGGCCATGGCCGAGGCGACGGCGTGCGAGGGCGTCCTGCACATCCTGGGTCGTGACCGGGATCCCGGCCGGCAATCCCTCGAGAATTCCTGTGAGCGCGGGGCCGTGAGACTCTCCCGCTGTCAACCAGCGCACCATGCCGACGATCCTCTCACGCCCGGACGACCCCCAGCGCCTCAGCCGCAGCCACAGTGACAGCAGCCCAGTCCGGCTCGGGCACACCAGCGTCCCGGCGGGGCCGCTCGGTGAACAGGCGCACCTGCTCCACACCCTGGTGCAGCAGCATCGACAGTCCCGAGGCCACCGCCCCGCCGGCCCGCACCCACGCCCCCGCGAGAGCCGAGGGCCAGGGATCGTAGGCGGCGTCCAGCAGCGGCGGCAGCAGGGCCCGCCCGCCCCCCGCAGAGGCCACGTGCACAGCCAGGGGATCCGCCGCGCGAGGCGGCAGAGTGGACACCAGCGCCCGCAGCTGCCGGGCCATAGCCATGAGCGAGGGCTGGTCCAGCACCTGCGTCCGCAGGCCCAGGCGCCCGGCGAGGTCCAGGACGGCCCCGGCACGGCCGGCGTCGCGCACCCCCAGAGCCACCGCCTCAGCGCCGATGAGCGCCGCTGCGGCCACCGCCGCCGTCGCCGTGCCCCCGTTGCCCAGCACCCCCACGACGCCGCCGGCAGCCTGTGTGTCCAGGCCCGCGTCCGCCAGGGCGCACACAATGCCGTCGACATCCGTGTTGTGCGCCCAGAGCTCCCCCGGATGGTCCGGGTGACAGCGCACCAACGTGTTCGCCACGCCGATCTCCCGCACCCGCGGGCTGAGCTCACCGGCGGCGGCCACCACAGCCGCCTTCAGCGGCATGGTCACCGACACCCCCAGCCAGTCCTCTCCCCCGCCGGGTGCGGCACCGCCGGAGGTGCCGAGCCGGGGGCGCAGCCAGGCGAGCACCTCGTCCCCGCCGAGGTCCACCCGCCCGTAGTGGACCGGCAGGCCCAAGGCCGCATAGGCGGCACCGTGCAGCACCGGCGAGAGCGAGTGCGCGATGGGCTGGCCGAGCACGGCCGCACGGAACCCCGCGGCCGGGAGGGGCCCCACCTCAGCACACCCCCGGGTTGGAGGCGCAGTAGTTCCGGTACTCGCGCACGTACCCCAGATGCTCCTCGTAGGTGCTGGAGAACTCGGTGTGACCGGTGCCGATGTCCGTGGTCACCCAGTAGTAGTCGTCCGAGGGCTCCGGGTGCAGGGCCGCCTCCACCGCGGCGTCCGAGGGCATGCCGATCGGACCCGGCGGCAGCCCGCGGTGCTGGTACGTGTTGTACGGGTTGGAGGCGTCCTGGCGCTGGGCCGCGGAGAACTGCAGCCCACGGATGCCGAGCCCGTAGGTCACCGTGGCGTCCACCTGCAGCAGCCCGCCGGTCTCCGTGTTGCCCTCAGCCAGGCGGTTCTCGATGATCCCGGCCACGCGGGCGTAGTCCTGCGGCAGGGCCTCAGCCTCCAGGATGGAGGCCACGGTGAGCACCCTGTGCTGCTCGGCCGGGTCCGTCACCCCCGCAGCCTCCAGGCCGGCCCGGCGGGGCTTGACCAGCTCAGCCAGCACCTCGTGGGCGTCTGCTTCCACGGGGATGCGGTACTCCCCCGGGTCCAGCCACCCCTCCAGGTTGGGCGCAGACGCCGGCACCCCGAACGCGGCGGTGTCCTGCGCGGCCCTCTCGAACTCAGCGCGCTCCAGACCGGTGGAGGCCACCAGCGCATCCAGCACCTCGTCCAGGCGCTGCCCGCGGTTGACCACCACGTAGTGCACGGCCGAGCGGGTGCGCCCCTGGAGCACGGCCAGGGCCTCAGCGGCGGGCATCTGCTCGCGCAGCACGAAGTCACCGGCACCGATCACTGTGCTGCCGGACTCCTCCGCGGCCCGGCGCAGCGCAGCGGCGGAACCGATCACCCCCTGACGGTCCAGACGGGAGGCCACCGAGTTCAACCCCTCCCCCGGCTCCACCGTGAAGGTCACCTCATCCCCGGCGGCCTCCGAGAAGTCGTTGCCCGCCAGCAGTCCACGGACCACCAGGGCCAGGGAGAGCACCACGAGGGCAGCCACCACCGAGATCACCACCACCGACCGACGGCGGCGGGCCCGCGCCCGATCCGAGAGCGCGGCCGAGCCGCGCCGCCGATCCCGACGGCCGAACAGGCCGGCCGACGCGCCAGCGGCACCGGCGGCCGCATAGGGGGCCGGGCCGGCGTCATCGTCCGGATCCTCCTCACCGTGGTCCACGAAACCGAAGACGTCGAGATCGTCGTCGGACAGGGCCCCGGGGTGGGGCTCATTGCGGGGGGCGTCGTTCACGGCGCCATCTCCTCCTCGGGTGGGTCCACGGGGATGCCGGCCCATGCGCCGGTGCGGCGCTGGACGTCCACGGCGTCCTGCAACAGGGCCACAGCGGCGGCCTGGTCGATCACATCACGGCTGTCCCGGACGGTGCGGCCGGCCCGGTGCAGGCCCGTCTGGGCAGTCACGGTGGTCAGGCGCTCATCCACGAGCCGCACCGGCACCGCATGGCCGTGCCCGGCCAGCGCCACAGCGACCGCACCGGCGTAGTCCACGGCGTCCTGCGTGGAGGCGGTGTGCTCCCCCCGCAGATTCCGGGGCAGGCCCACGTACACCACCACGACGTCCAACTCCACGGCATGGCCGACGAGCTCGGCGACGTCCCGGCCCCGGCGGGCGTCCCGCTTCAGGGTGGCCACGGGGGTGGCCAGCAGCCCGTCGGGGTCGGACGCGGCCAAGCCCACACGGGCCCGGCCGACGTCCACCCCGAGGGCGCGGCCCCGGACGACTGCCTGCGAGGCGGTCATGCGCCCCGCACAGCCGAGCGCACGGCATCGAGGGCCGCCGTCACGGCGGAGACGTCCTGCCCACCGCCCTGGGCGACGTCGTCCTTGCCGCCACCACCGCCGCCGAGCACACCCGTGGCGGTCTTGACCATCGCACCGGCCCGCAGGCCGGCGTCGCGGGCGGCCTGGTTCGTGGCCACCACCACGAGCGGACGGCCCTTCGCCTCGCCGGTGACGGCCACGAGCACCGGGGTGCCAGCGGCGTCGCCCGCGGCGGACTCGATGCGCCCGCGCAGATCCAGCACGAGGGTGCGCAGCTGGTCGCCGGCCACCTGACCGGCGTGGTGAGTGAGCACCCGCACGGCAACGCCAGCCGCAGTGGTCTCCTCGCGTGCCTGCCCGGCGAGCTCCCCGGCCTGGGCCTGGAGCGCGCGGGCCTGCAGCTCAGCCACCTGCTTCTCGGCCGCCTTGAGGCGGTCCATGGTGGCGGAGATGCGGTCCTTGAGCTGGTCGGCCGGGGCCTTGAACATCTCCGACAGGTCCGCGACCAGGCTGCGCTCGGCGGCCAGGTGGCGGAAGGAGTCCAGACCCACAAGGGCCTCAACGCGGCGGTTGCCCGAGCCCACGGACTGCTCGCCCAACAGGGTGAGCGAGCCGATCTGCGCGGTGCGGGCCACGTGGGTGCCGCCGCAGAGCTCACGCGACCAGGCGCCGTCGATCTCCACCACGCGCACACGGTCCCCATACTTCTCCCCGAACAGGCTCATCGCGCCCATGCGCTTGGCCTCGTCCAGGGACATCTCCTGGGTGACCACAGTGTGATCGTCCCGGATGGCGATGTTCACGAGATCCTCGATCTCCGAGCGGGCACCGGCCGAGAGGGCCTCGGTCCACCGGAAGTCGAAGCGCAGGTAGCCCTCCTTGTTGAAGGAGCCGGACTGGGTGGCCTCCGGGCCGAGGACCTGGTGCAGGGCGGCGTGCACCAGGTGCGTGCCCGAGTGCGCCTTCTCACCGTCCAGGCGGCGCTGCAGGTCGATGGCCCCGAGCGCGGTGGCCCCCGCGGGCACCTCGCCCTCAGCCACACGCACCCGGTGCACGGACAGGCCCTTGACCGGTGCCTGCACATCCAGCACCTCGAGGGTGAAGCCGTCGCCAGTGATCAGGCCCGTATCCGCGGCCTGGCCGCCGGACTCGGCGTAGAACGGGGTGGCGTCCAGAACGACCTCCACCTCCTGGCCGGCCCCGGCGGAGGACACCTCCTGGCCGTCGGCCAGCAGGCCGCGGATCACGGACTCGGTGGTGTGCTCGGTGTAGCCGGTGAAGTGGGTCTGCCCCTCGGAGAGCAGACGCTGGTACACGGCGGTGTCCCCGTGGCCGGACTTCTTGGCCTTGGCGTCCGCACGGGCGCGGTCGCGCTGCTCAGTCATCAGGGTGGTGAACGCCTCACGGTCCACGGCGACGCCGGCCTCCTCCGCGATCTCGAGCGTCAGCTCGATCGGGAAGCCGTACGTGTCGTGCAGCTCGAAGGCGTCCGCGCCGGCGATCCCGGCCCCGGCCTGGCGGGCCTGGGCCACCGCGGCGTCCAGGCGGGCCGTGCCGGCGGCGATGGTCCGCAGGAACGCCCGCTCCTCGGCGTAGGCCACACGGGAGATCCGGTCGAACTCCTCGGCGACCACCGGGTAGGCCCCGGACATCGCATCGCGGGAGACCGGCAGCAGCTCCGGGAACACCGGCTCGGTCACGCCCATCAGGCGCAGGGCGCGCACCACACGGCGGATCAGGCGGCGCAGCACGTAGCCGCGGCCCTCGTTGCCGGGGGTCACGCCGTCGCCGATGAGCATCAGCGCGGAGCGGACATGGTCGGCCACCATGCGCAGGCGGACGTCGTCCTGATAGTGCGGGTCCTCCGGATCCTCGGTGGAGGTGTAGGTGCGGCCGGAGAGCTCGGCGGCACGGTCCAGCACGGGGCGGACCTGGTCCGTCTCGTACATGTTCTCCACGCCCTGCAGGATCATCGCCAGACGCTCGAGGCCGAGGCCGGTGTCGATGTTCTTGTTCTGCAGCTCGCCGGCGATGTCGAAGTCGTACTTCGAGCGCACCTCGGAAAGGCGGTACTGCATGAACACGAGGTTCCAGATCTCGATGTACCGGGTGTCATCGGCCTCCGGGCCGCCCTCCACACCGTACTCGGGGCCACGGTCGTAGAAGATCTCCGAGCAGGGGCCGCCGGGGCCGGGCTGTCCGGTGTTCCAGTAGTTGTCGGACTTGCCCATGCGCTGGATGCGCTCCGGGCGGACGCCGACCTCCTCCTGCCAGATGCGGGCGGCCTCGTCGTCCTCCTCGTACACGGTCACCCACAGGCGCTCCGGGTCCAGGCCGAAGCCGCCCTCCTCCTGGGAAGTGGTCAGCAGCTCCCACGCCATCGGGATGGCGCGCTCCTTGAAGTAGTCGCCGAAGGAGAAGTTGCCGCACATCTGGAAGAACGTGCCGTGGCGGACAGTCTTGCCGACCTCCTCGATGTCCGCGGTGCGGATGCACTTCTGCACGGACACCGCACGCGGGGCCGGCGGGGTCTGCTCGCCCAGGAAGTAGGGGATGAACGGGACCATGCCGGCCACCGTGAACAGCAGCGAGGGGTCCGGGGAGACCAGCGAGGCCGAGGGCACCGGCAGATGGCCCTGCTTCTCGAAGTAGGCCGTCCAGCGGCGGGCGATCTCGTGGGACTTCATGCGGTCGGGTCCTTACGGGTGGTGGTCGGATGGGTCGGGCCGGCGGGGCCGTCCGTGGCCTCCCCCGGGATGATGTCGGCGCCGGGCTCCAGCAGGCGGCCCACCCACGGCGGGGCGTCCGCGCGCAGGCGCTGCGTGAACGCGCGGGCGCCCTCGGCGACGACCTCGGCGGCGGCATCCCCCACGGCCTGCCCGGCGCTGCGGCCGAGATGGGTGGGGTCCAGTGCCTCACGGACACGGCGGGCGGCGCCCTGGTCGTCGGCGCGGCGACCGGCCTCGGTAGCGCGGTGCGCCAGCCAGCCGGCGGCGGCGCCGGTGCCGAGCAGCAGCAGCGAACGGATCACGGAGTGGTCCCTCCTGGAAGACGGTGCGGCGGTCCCGCCCACCTTACCGCCGGAGAGACCGCGCGAGGACGGCGCGGACACGCCGCAGGCCCGGCCACCTCGAGGAGGTGACCGGGCCTGCCGGACGCACGGTGCGGCGTCGTGCCCGGCACAGGACCGGGCGGCGACGGATCAGCGCGCGTAGTACTCGACCACGAGCTGCTCCTCGCAGGTCACGGGGACCTCAGAGCGCTTGGGGCGACGGGTGAGGGTGGCGCGCAGCTTCTCGATCTCCACGGTCAGGTAGCCCGGGGTGGCGGGCAGGACCTGCTGGTGGGCGCCGGCGGCGGCGAGCTGGAAGGGCACCATCTTCTCGGAGCGCTCGTGCACGTGGATCATCTGGCCCTCCTTCACGCGGAACGAGGGGATGTCCACGCGCTTGCCGTCCACCATGATGTGGCGGTGCACGACGAGCTGGCGGGCCTGCTGGATGGTGCGGGCGAAGCCGGCGCGCAGCACGAGCGCGTCCAGGCGCATCTCGAGGAGCTCGACCAGGTTCTCACCGGTCAGGCCAGCGGTGCGCTTGGCCTCCTCGAAGTAGCGGCGCATCTGCGCCTCGCGGATGTTGTACTGGGCGCGCAGACGCTGCTTCTCCTTCAGGCGCACCGCGTAGTCGGAGTCCTGCTTGCGGCGGGCGCGGCCGTGCTGGCCGGGGCCGTACGGACGGCGCTCGAGGTACTTCTCGGCCTTCGGGGTCAGGGCGATGCCCAGGGCGCGGGAGTGCCGCACAGTGCGGCGGGTGCGCAGGTTGCCACTCATGGTGGTCTCGCTTTCCTTGTCGACATGCGGCACGGTTCGGGTTTGTCTCCACCTCCCGTCGGCCGCCGTGCAGGGCACGGCGAGGGGGTAGAACCTGGCCTCCGCGGTCCTCGGAGAGCTGAGGGGCGTGCCGCCGCCCGTCATCCACTGATGCGCCGCGCGCCCTGCTGCAGGCACCGAGGTGCCCGTGGGCCGGGGGCCCGATCAGGGGGTTCCGTCCAGGGCGCGACGCCTGCCAGACAGCGTTCAAGCCTACCAGAGCGACGACGCGCGGCCGTTCACCGAGGTGACCGGCCGCGCGTCGTGGGTGACGGGGCGTCAGCGCTGGGCGGGGGCGACGGGCGCGCCGCCGCCGAGCAGACGCTCGGCCTCGCCGATGTGGGCGGCCTCCACGAGGATGTCGTAGGACGAGGCCTCGAGGCCCTGGATCGACGAGAAGTCGCGGCGACCGGCGGTCGCGGCGTGGGCCACGGCGCCCGCGATCGCGCCGAAGAGGGCGCCCATGAGCAGGGAGATCAGCAGGATCCAGAGGAAGCCGAACCCCGGGGCGAACAGGCCGAAGAGGATACCGACCATGAGGCCGAACCACAGCCCGGACAGCGCGCCGCGACCGGCGGCGCGCCCGGTGGTGAGGCGGCCGGTGACCTGCTCCACGGTGCGCAGGCCTGTGCCGACGATGCGGATCCGCTCGACGGGGAAGCCGGCGTCGGAGAGCTGGTCCACGATCGCCTGGGCGCTCGCGTAGGAGGGGACCGACTGCAGGACGCGGACGTCGGCAGCGGGGGTCGGGATGGCGGGGATGGTCATGATGCTCCTTCGGGCTAGCGACTCCGGCGCGCGGTCCTCGTACGCCGTCAGGGGTGGCAACGCCGGGACCCCTCCCCCCATTCCTGGCAGGTCCCCGAGCGGAGCCGCAGGAGCGCGGAGCCCGGGGCGTTCACTCGCCCCGGATGATCCGCCGCAGGGCCTCCACCTGGGGACCCAGCTGCCGCTCGTGCCCGACGGGCTTGGGACGGTAGTAGTCCTTCCCGACGAGCGGGTCGGGCGGATACTGCTGGCGGGCCACCGCGTGGGGCTCGTCGTGGCTGTACACGTACCCCTGACCGTGGCCGAGGGCCTTCGCCCCCGGATAGTGGGCGTCCCGCAGGTGGGGCGGCACCGGGCCGGTGCGCCCGGCGCGCACGTCCGCGATCGCCTCATCCACGGCGAGGTAGCTCGCATTGGACTTCGGCGCCGTGGCCAGGTGGGTGACGGCCTGGGCCAGCACGATCCGCCCTTCGGGCATGCCGATCAGCTGCACCGCCTGAGCGGCGGCCACGGCGGTCTGCAGGGCAGTCGGGTCCGCCATGCCGACGTCCTCGGACGCGGAGATCACCAGGCGCCGGGCGATGAACCGGGGGTCCTCCCCCGCCTCGAGCATGCGCGCCAGGTAGTGCAGGGCGGCATCCACATCCGAGCCGCGGATCGACTTGATGAAGGCGCTGATGACGTCGTAGTGCTGGTCGCCGTCCTTGTCATAGCGCTGGATCTGGTGGTCCATCGCCTGGGCGGCGTCCTCCGCGGTGACCTCCACAGCCCCGGAGGCCGTCCCCCTCCCCTCAGACCGGGCCGCGGCCCGGTCCAGCCCGACGCCGGCGGCGGCCTCAAGCACGGTGAGGGCGCGCCGCGCGTCGCCTCCGGCCATCCGGACCACGTAGTCGCGGGCGGCCTCGGTGAGCGTCACGGTGCCGTTCAATCCCCGCTCGTCCGCGACGGCGCGGTCCACCAGGGCGGCGAGGTCGGCGTCGTCCAGGGGGCGCAGGGTCAGCAGCAGGGAGCGGGAGAGCAGCGGGGCGATCACGGAGAAGGAGGGGTTCTCCGTGGTGGCGGCCACGAGCACCACCCAGCGGTTCTCCACGCCCGGCAGCAGAGCGTCCTGCTGGGCCTTGGAGAAGCGGTGGATCTCGTCGAGGAACAGGACGGTGATGCGGTCGTAGAGGTCGCGCTCGCGCTGTGCCTGCTGCATGACCTCGCGGACGTCCTTGACGCCCGCGGTGATGGCGGACAGTTCCCGGAACGTGCGCCCCGGCGCGCGGGCGATCACGTGTGCGAGCGTCGTCTTGCCGATCCCGGGCGGCCCGTAGAGGATCACCGAGCTCGGCCCGGCGGCCTGCGCTGACGAGGAGGGCCCGGTGAGCTTGCGCAGCGGTGAGCCCGGTTCCTTGAGGTGCGCCTGGCCGAGCACCTCGTCCAGCGTGCGCGGCCGCATGCGCACGGCCAGCGGCGCGGACGGGTGGGCGCGCCCCACTGTGGTGGCGGGGGCGTCGTCGTCGGGGGCGTGGGCGGAGGCGAAGAGGTCGTCCATGACCCGATCCAGCGTAGAGGCCCGGGGCGGCGGGCGCTCTGCCCGAACCGCGTGCATGGGAGCATGGCCCCATGCGTGCAGTATGCCAACGGGCCAGGTCCGCCTCCGTCACCGTGGACGGGGAGGTGGTCGGCGCGTTCGAGGGTGAGGGCCTGGTGGTCCTGCTCGGCGTGTCCGTGGCGGACACCGACGCCGAGGCGGTCCTGGTGGCGCGCAAGGTGGCCGGCCTGCGGATGCTCGACGGCGAGCGGTCCGTCACCGACGCCGGCGCACCCGTGCTGGCGATCAGCCAGTTCACGCTTTACGGCGACGTGCGGAAGGGGCGGCGACCCTCGTGGTCGCGCGCTGCGAAGGGCGATCAGGCCGAACCGCTGTACGAGCGGTTCATGGCGGAGCTCGAGGCCGCCGGCGTGCGCGTGGAACGCGGCGTGTTCGGGGCGGACATGGACGTGTCGTTGACCAACGCCGGCCCGTTCACGCTGATCGTGGACTCCGACGAGCTCTCCGCCCCGCGCCGGAGCTGAGGCCCCACCCCCCTGCAGGCGCCCCGTGCGCGGATCGGATGCAGAAACGACCCCTCCGAGGCCTCGGACGAGGCTCAGAGGGGTCGTTTCTGCAGCAGATCTCCCATCATCCGGCGGTGGGAGGGCAGGGCGGGTCAGCCCTCGGTCTTCTCCGCTTTCTCCTTGGCCGGCTCAGGCTTGGCGTCCACGCCGGCCTCCTTGCGCTGCTGCGCGGTGATCGGTGCCGGGGCGGCAGTCAGCGGGTCGTAGCCGCCGCCGGTCTTCGGGAACGCGATGACCTCGCGAATGGACTCGGTGCCGGCGAGCAGCGCCACCACACGGTCCCAGCCGAAGGCGATGCCGCCGTGCGGCGGGGCCCCGTACTTGAAGCCCTCGAGCAGGAAGCCGAACTTCTCCTGGGCGTCCTCCTCAGACAGGCCCATCACGCCGAAGACGCGCTTCTGCATCTCCTGCTGGTGGATGCGGATGGAGCCGCCGCCGATCTCGTTGCCGTTGCAGACGATGTCGTACGCGTAGGCCAGGGCCGAGCCCGGGTCGGTGTCGAAGGTGTCCGCGAACTCCGGCTTCGGGGCGGTGAAGGCGTGGTGCACCGCAGTCCAGGCCCCGGCACCCACGGCGACATCGCCCGAGGCCACCGCATCCGCGGCCGGCTCGAACAGGGGGGCATCCACCACCCACACGAACGCCCAGTCGGCGTCCTTGGCGGCCACACCGTTGCCGGCGTCGGTGAACAGCTCGCAGCGGCGGCCGATCTCCACGCGGGCGGCACCGAGCAGGGCGCGGGACTCCTTGGGCTTGCCGGCAGCGAAGAACACGCAGTCGCCCGGGTTCGCGCCGACGGCGGTGGCCAGGCCGGCTTTCTCCTCGTCCGTGATGTTCTTGGACACCGGGCCGGTGAGCGTGCCGTCCTCCTGGATGAGCACGTAGGCCAGGCCCTTGGCGCCGCGCTGCTTGGCCCACTCCTGCCAGGCGTCCAGGGTGCGGCGCGGCTGGGAGGCGCCGCCGGGCATCACCACGGCGCCCACGTACTCGTTCTGGAACACCCGGAACGGGGTGTCCTTGAAGTACTCGGTCAGGTCGGTCAGCTCGAGGCCGAAGCGCAGGTCCGGCTTGTCCGAGCCGTACTTCTCCATGGCCTCGGCGTAGGTCATGCGGCGGATCGGGGTCTCCACCTCCACACCCACCAGGGCCCACAGGGCCTTCACGATGCGCTCGCCGAGGGCGATGATGTCGTCCTCCTCCACGAAGGAGGCCTCGATGTCCAGCTGCGTGAACTCCGGCTGGCGGTCCGCGCGGAAGTCCTCGTCCCGGTAGCAGCGGGCGATCTGGAAGTACTTCTCCACGCCACCCACCTGCAGCAGCTGCTTGAACAGCTGGGGGGACTGCGGCAGCGCATACCAGGAGCCGGGCGCCAGGCGGGCCGGCACCAGGAAGTCCCGGGCACCCTCCGGGGTGGAGCGGGTCAACGTGGGGGTCTCCACCTCGATGAACCCGTCCTCGTGGAGGAGCTCGCGGGCCACGCGGTTGGCCTCGGAGCGCAGGCGCAGGATGCGGCCCGGCTCCGGGCGGCGCAGGTCCAGGTAGCGGTGGCGCAGGCGCGCCTCCTCCCCGACCTCGACGTGCTCGTCGATCTGGAACGGCAGCGCCGCGGCGGTGTTGAGCACGGTGACCTGCTCCGCGATCAGCTCGACCTCGCCCGTGGGCAGGTTCGGGTTCTCGTTGCCCTCGGGGCGGCGCTCCACGGTGCCGCTGACCTGCAGGACCCACTCGTTGCGCAGCGGGTCGAAGTCGGCCTCGTCGCGGACGACCACCTGGGCGCGGCCCGACGCGTCGCGCAGGTCCACGAAGGCGACGCCGCCGTGGTCGCGCCGCTTCGCCACCCAGCCGGTGACGGTGACGGTCTGGCCGATGAGCGAGGCGTTGAGCTCGCCGAGATGGTGGGTGCGCAGCACGAGGCTTCCTCTCCGTCCGGGTCACGGACGATGTGCGGGGGTTCATGTCCTGGTCGATCCGGTGTGCTACCCGTGTGGGGCAAGGATCGCATCGGACCCAGTCTACGGGGACGCCCAGCCGGGGTACCGCCTGCCGTGCCTTCCCTCCCTCCCCGCGCACACCCCCGACGAGAGGACTTCCATGACGCCCGCGCTGCAGCGCCGCCTGACCCTGCCCGGCGCCCTCGCGATCGGCGTGGGCTCGATGGTCGGTGCCGGGGTCTTCACGTCAGTCGGCCTGGCCGCCCAGCTCACGGGCGGACGCGTGGGCCCGCTCGTCGCCGCGCTGCTGCTCGCGGCCGTGGTGGCCACGTGCAACGCGATCTCCACGGCGCAGCTCGCCGCCGTCCACCCCGCCTCGGGCGGGACCTACGTCTACGGGCGGCGGCAGCTGAACCCCCTGGTCGGGTTCGTGGCCGGGTGGGGGTTCGTCACGGGCAAGACCGCCTCGGTGGCCGCCATGGCGACGACGGCGGGCCTTTACCTCTTCCCCGGCTCCCCTCTTGCGGCGCGCCTGGCCGGCGTGGCCGGCGTCGTGGTTCTGACGGCCGTGGCGCTGCGGGGGATCACCCGCACGGCGCAGGCGACCGTGGCGATCCTCGCGCCCGTGCTGCTGATCCTGACTCTGGCCATCGTGTCGGGACTGGCACTCGGGGCCGCGGGCCGGAGCCCGGGCTTCGACCCGGCAACCGTGGACCTGACCGGGATCCTCGGGGCCGCCGGCGTGCTGTTCTTCGCGTTCGCCGGCTACGCCGTGTGGCCACGATGGGCGAAGAGGTCGTCGATCCGGCGCGGACCATCCCGCGGGCCGTGCTCGGGGCGCTCGGGGTCACCGTGGTCCTCTACGGTCTCCTCACGTGGGCCCTCGTGCGCGCGCTGGGGCCTCACGGTCTGGCCGCCTCTGAGGCCCCCGTGCGTGCCGGCCTCGAGGCTGCCCTGGGATCCGGCTGGGGCTGGCCACGGACGTGCTCACGATCGTCGGCTTCAGCTCGTTCGGCGTGCTTGTGTACTACGCGGTGGCGAACCTCTCCGCACTGACGCTGCGGCCGGAGCAGCGGACCGTGCGTGTGCCCCGTGCCGTGAACGTCCTGGGCGTGGTGCTGTGCGTGGTGATCGCGTTCACCCTGCCGGCGGTGTCCGTGGCGGCCATGGTCAGCGTGTTCCTGGTCGGAATCAGCGGACGCTGCTTCCTGCAGACGCGCCGCCCAGGCCGCTGAGGGGTCTGCCCGGATGCCCGCACGGAAGCAGTCCGCCCAGGACGACGGCGCCGGTCACTCTCCCGTGGGTGTCACCTGGGGCACGAGGTCCTCAGCCGGCGGCGCCCAGGTGGCGGCGTCGGCGGGGACCTGTTCACCGGAGCGGATGTCCTTGACCTCGTCGGAGGCGCCCTCGGCGCCGAGGAACCAGACGAACGGGATGCCGCGGCGGTCGGCGTGCTTGATCTGCTTGCCGAACTTCTCGGCGGACACGGCCACCTCGGCGGCGATGCCCCGGCCGCGCAGCGCCGCGGCGACGTCCTGGCCGCGGGCCCAGTCGCCGTCGTGGGTCAGGGCGACGTAGACCGCCGTGGGCACGGAGCGGGAGGCCACGGCCATCTCCTGGGAGAGCATGCGCATCACCAGGCGGGTCACGCCGATCGACAGCCCGACGCCCGGGAACGTCCGGTTCCCCTTCGTGGCGAGCGCGTCGTAGCGGCCGCCGGAGCAGATCGAGCCGAGCTGCTCGTGGCCGACCAGCACGGTCTCGTAGACGGTGCCGGTGTAGTAGTCCAGGCCGCGGGCGATGGACAGGTCAGCCACGGCCCGCCCGGGGGCGCGCCGGTGCAGGGTGTCCACGACATCGGCAAGCTCGGCCAGGCCCTCCTCCAGCAGCTCGTCCTCCACGCCGAGGGCGCGCACCTGCTCCACGAACGCGGTGTCCTCGGTGCGGATCTGCGCGAGGGCGAGGGCCTGGGCGGCCTGCTCCTCGGTGGCACCGACCTCCTCCTGGAGCAGGCGGGCGACCTCCTCGGCGCCGACCTTCTCGAGTTTGTCGATGCTGCGCAGCACGCCGGCGGTGTCCGTCAGGCCGATGCCCCGGTAGAAGCCCTCGGCGAGCTTGCGGTTGTTCACGCGGATGAGGAAGTCGCCGATCGGCAGGGCGCCGAGCGCCTCGGCCATCACGAGGGCGACGTCAGCGTCGTAGCGCGGGGACAGGGCGCCGTCGCCGACGACGTCGATGTCCGCCTGGGTGAACTCGCGGGCCCGGCCCTCCTGCGGGCGCTCCCCGCGCCAGACCTTCTGGATCTGGTGCCGACGGAACGGGAAGGCCAGGTGCCCGGCGTTCTCCACCACGTAGCGGGAGAACGGGACGGTGAGGTCGAAGTGCAGGGCCAGGCGCTTGGGGTCCTGCGGGTCCTTGGGGTCGCGCGTGCCGGCGGCGACCTCCTGGTCCTCGGCCAGGCGGGAGACCGCGTAGACCTCCTTGTCGATCTCACCCTTGCGCAGCAGCTGGCCCAGGGTCTCCACGGCGCGCGTCTCGATGCCGGCGAACCCGTGGAGCTCGAAGGTCCGGCGCAGGGTGTCCAGCACATGCTGCTCCACGATGCGCTCGGCGGGGAGCCACTCGTGGAAGCCGGACAGCGACTGCTTGCGGGACATGGGGCTCCTTCGGGAGGTCGGCCGGAGTGGGGTGGCCGGGCGGGCACGGACGGGCCCCAGTCTAGGTGCCCCCCGCACGGACGCGCCGGATGCGCGCCCCGTCCGCAGGACACGCACCCCTTTATCTAGGGTGGTGCACATGTCCTCCCCCGCCGGGCGCCGCCGCGCCCTCCTGCGCCGCCTGGCCGCACCGTGCAGGACCTGCTGGGCCGGGGCGCCCCGGAGGCTCCGTCCTCCCCCGGCACGCGCTGAGTCCACGGGCGGGCGGGCCGGGCACGGCGGGTACGCTGACCGTGTTCGTGTCCATCCCCACCGCCGCGCATCCCGGCGCGGCGGCTCAGTCAGGGAGAGTTCCAGCGGTGACCCACCAGCCTCAGTCCGACGACCAGCAGACCCCCGCCGTCTCCGAGGAGACCGCGTCGGCTGCCGCCCCCACGCCCACTCCGGCCGCCGTAAAGCCCTCCCCCGCCGCGCGTCCGCGCCGCAGCGCCGCGCCGGTCGCCCCGGCCCCCGCCGTGCCGCCGACCCCGGTCGAGGAGGCCGCCGCGTTCGCCCGGGTGTCCGAGGACGGGCACGTCGTGCTGATCGACGGCGAGGAGGAGGTGGCCGTCGGGCAGGTGCCGGAGGCCACCCAAGAGGAGGCCCTGGCCTACTTCGTCCGCAAGTACGACGACGTGCGCGCACAGATGGCCCTGGCCGAGCAGCGCATCGCCGCCGGCGCCCCCTCCTCGGAGCTGGGCAAGGCCGTCGGGCAGATCCGCACCGCCGTCGACGAGCGCCACATGGTGGGCGACCTCGCCGCCCTGCGCACCCGCCTGGCCGCCCTCGAGACCCTGCTGTCCGACTACCGTGCCGCCGAGCAGGAGGCCCGCCAGGCCGCTCAGGCCGAGCAGCTGGCCGCCCGTGAGGCGATCGTCGCGGAGGCGGAGCAATACGCGCAGACCCCCGCCGAGCGCATGCCCTGGAAGCAGGCCTCGGCCCGCATGGCCGAGCTGTTCGACGAGTGGAAGGCCGCCCAGAAGGCCGGCCCGCGCCTGGGGAAGTCCGTGGAGGACGGGCTGTGGAAGCGCTTCCGCGGGGCCCGCACCGCCTTCGACAAGACCCGCCGCGCCCACTTCTCCCAGCTGGACGCGAAGTCCGCCGAGGCCAAGCAGGTCAAGGAGCGGCTGATCGCCCGCGCCGAGGAGCTGTCCACCTCCACCGACTGGGGCGTGACCGCCGGCAAGTACCGCGACCTCATGGACGAGTGGAAGCGGGCGCCGCGGGCCTCCCGCAAGGACGACGACGCCCTGTGGGCGCGCTTCCGGGCTGCCCAGGACGTGTTCTTCGCCGCCCGCAAGGCACAGAACGCGGAGATCGACCGGGAGTTCGGCGAGAACCTGAAGGTCAAGGAGCAGATCCTCGCCGACGGCCAGAAGCTGCTGCCCTTCACGGACGTCAAGGCCGGCCGCCGGGCGCTCAACGAGCTGCGCGGCCGCTGGGAGGAGGCCGGCAAGGTCCCGCGCGGGGACATCCGCCGCATGGAGGACGGCTTCCGCAAGCTCGAGGACGCCCTCAAGCAGGCCGAGCAGGAGCACTGGCAGCGCACCAACCCGGAGACGAAGGCACGCACGAACTCCGCGCTGAGCCAGCTCGAGGAGACCATCGCCGGGCTCGAGGCGGACCTGGAGAAGGCCAAGGCCGCCGGCGATCAGAAGGCCATCGCCCGGGCCCAGGAGGCCCTCGACGCCCGCCTGCAGTGGAAGCAGGCCCTCGAGGCCTCCGCCTCCCAGCTGCGCTGACCGGCACGGCGCACGGGCGTCCCACTCCCCCGTACCCCGCCCCTGCGGCGGCCTGTCCACAGGCCCCAGCGGGGGCGGTGGTGTTCCTGGCACCGTGGTGCCATGCAGCACGGCATGGACACAACCGGGCTCCTCACTGCCGGGGAGCACTTCACCGACGGCGAGCTGGCGGCGCTCGCCTCCCGCGGCACTCTCGTGGCGCTCACCCCGGGGGTCTACGCCACCGCTGAGGCCGCCACACGACCCGAGGCCCGGGCAGTGGCCGTATGGACCGTGGCGGCGCCCGTGCTCGCCCCGGGCTGGACGGCCCTGGGGCCGACGGCCGCCTGGATCCACGCCGGCGGTGCGGCGCCGGGCCGGCTGCACGCCGCCGTCGCCCACTTCCACCGGCTCCCGGCCGGCGGGGCTGCCCAGCGCTGGCGGCTCGTGGAGACCGATGTGGCCGCCAGCGCCCACGGGCCGGCCGCCGCCGAGCAGGACGTGGTGCGGATCGGCCCAGCCCGCGTCACCTCGGTGCCCCGCACGGTGGAGGACCTGCTGCTCACAGGCCGGGGCGACGACGCCGCCCGCGCCGCCGTGCTGATCGCCCGCCACGGTGCCGCGGACCTGCCAGAACGACTGGACCGGAGACGGCGCCGCCGCGGGGCGGTGGAGGCGCGCCGACGCCTGGCGCAGATCCTTACCGCGCTCGAGGCCGGGACCGCGTGAGCCGCCTCCGCCATGCCCGGGCCGTCACCCGGCTGCGGCCGCCGAGCTGCCCTGGCCGCCGCCTTTCCCTGGCCCCTCAGATGCGGTGCACGTCGAACACGCCGTCGATGCGCCGCACGGCGTTCACCACATGGGAGAGGAACAGCGGGTCGCCCATCTCGAACACGAACCGACTCATCGCCACCCGGTCCCGTGTGGTGTTCACGGAGGCCGAGAGGATGTTCACGTGGTTCTCGGAGAGCACCCGAGTGACGTCCGAGAGCAGCGAGGTGCGGTCCAGCGCCTCCACCTGGATCTCCACCAGGTACACGGTGTCCCGGCTGGGCGCCCACGAGACCTCCACCCGACGCTCGGGCTCGCCGGCGACCATGGTGGCCAGGTTCCGGCACTGTGCACGGTGCACGGACACCCCGGAGCCGCGGGTGACGAACCCGACGATCTCGTCCGGCGGGACGGGATTGCAGCACCGGGCCAGCTTGGCCAGCACACCGCCGTCGCCGGCCACGAGCACACCGGCCTCGTTCGAGGCACGGGCCGGGGCACGCCGGCCCGGAGTGGAGACGAGGGACTCGAGGTCCACCTCGCCCGCCGCAGCCGGACCGTCCGTCTCGGCTGTGGGGGCAGGCGGGGGTGCCAGGCGCTGCTCCAGGCGCTCGGCCACGGCCTGCGCCGAGGTGTGCCCGTCCCCCACCGAGGCGAACAGGGCGTCGACGTCCTTCAGGCCCAGCTCCTCGGCCACGGCCACCAGCTCGTCGCCGCCGAGCACCCGCTGCACGGGCATCCCGGCCCGACGCAGCTGCCGGGTGAGGGACTCGCGCCCGCGCTCGATCTGCTCGTCCCGGCGCTGGGTGGCGAAGTGGTGGCGGATCTTCGAACGTGCCCGCGGGGACACCACGAAGCCCAGCCAGTCCCGGCTGGGGCCGGCATGCTCGGCCTTGGAGGTGAGCACCTCCACGGTGTCCCCGTGGCTCAGCGGCGTGGACAGCGGGACCAGGCGCCCGTTGACCTTCGCTCCCACCGTCCGGTGGCCGACGTCCGTGTGGATCGAGTACGCGAAGTCCACCGGGGTGGAGCCGGCCGGCAGTGCCCGGATCTCGCCCCGGGGCGTGAACACGTACACCTCGTCCGCCCCGATCTGGGTGCGCAGCGAGGCCAGGAACTCGTCCGGGTCCCGGGTGTCCTTCTGCCAGTCCATCACCGAGCGCAGCCACTGCGGGGTGGCCGCGGCGGGGGCGGCGTTGGCCTCCCCCCGCGCCACGGCCTTGTAGCGCCAGTGGGCGGCCACACCGAACTCGGCCTGGCGGTGCATCTCCCAGGTGCGGATCTGGATCTCCACGGGCTTGCCGTCCGAGCCCATCACCGTGGTGTGCAGGGAGCGGTACATGTTCAGCTTGGGCACCGCGATGTAGTCCTTGAACCGCCCCGGCACCGGGTTCCAGCGGGAGTGGACCACGCCGAGCACCCCGTAGCAGTCCCGCACGGTGTCCACGAGCACCCGGATACCCGTGAGGTCGTAGATGTCGTCGAAGTCCTTCCCCTGCGTCACCATCTTCTGGTAGATCGAGTAGTAGTGCTTCGGTCTGCCGGTCACGGTGGCCCGGATCCGGTTCTCCTTGAGCTGGTCCTCGATCACCCCGCGCAGGGTGCGCAGCTGCTTCTCCCGCTCCGGGTTGCGCTCGCCCACCAGGCGCACGATCTCCGCGTACACCTTGGGCTTGAGCGCGGCGAAGGAGAGGTCCTCCAGTTCCCACTTCACCGTGTTCATGCCCAGCCGGTGCGCCAGGGGCGCGTAGATGTCGAGCGTCTCCCGCGCCTTCTTCGCGCTGGACTCCGGCGAGACGTACCGCCAGGTGCGCGCATTGTGCAGACGGTCCGCGAGCTTGATCAGCAGCACGTTCACGTCCTGCGCCATCGCGATGATCATCTTGCGGACGGTCTCGGCCTGCGCGGCCGCCCCGTAGGTCACCTTGTCCAGCTTCGTGACGCCGTCCACCAGCAGCGCGACCTCGGGGCCGAAGTCCTCCGTGAGCTGCTCGAGCGAGTAGTCGGTGTCCTCCACGGTGTCGTGCAGCAGGGCGGCCAGCAGAGTGGGGCCGGTGACGCCCAGCTCGGCGAGGATCGTGGCCACGGCCACCGGGTGCGTGATGTACGGGTCGCCGGAGCGGCGGGTCTGCCCGGAGTGGGCCCGGTCCGCCACCTCGAAGGCGCGGACGAGCTCTTTGAGCTCGGCGGAGGTGGCACGCTGGCGCACGGTGCGCATCAGCGGCTCCAGCAGCGGCGAGTACTCGGTGGCGCGGCGGCCGGTCAGCCGGGCCATGCGCCCTCGGCGTGCCGGGGCGGCGGAGGGGCGCTGGTCCTGGTCGCTCATGGCGGTGCTCCTGCTCGTCGCGGGCCCCGGGCCTCGGGGATGTGATGCGGAATTCTACTCCTGCACCGCCGGGCCGCAGCAGGGCGGCCCGGCGGTGCGGGCAGAGGGGGGCAGTTCAGGCGGTGCGGTGCAGGTGTCGGTGGGTCAGAGCACCGCGCCGCGGGTGTCGGCGAGATCCTGTTCGGGGTCGCACCGTGCGCCGTCGTCCGGGCCGTCCCCGGTGACGGCGGCACCGGAGGTGAGGAGGGCGTCGTGGGCACGCACATCGGCATCCCGGCGGCGCAGCAGCGCGTAAAGCGGGGCCTGGATGAACAGCGTGGACAGCGTGCCCACGATGATGCCCACGAAGATCGCCAGGGCGATGTCCCGCAGGGTGCCGGCACCCAGCAGGCCCGCCCCGATGAACAGGATCGATCCCACCGGCAGCAGACCCACAATCGACGTGGTGATCGAGCGCACCAGGGTCTGGTTCACGGCCAGATTCACGTTCTGCTCGAAGGTGCGTCGGGCGTCCTCCTCCTGCCCCTGCGTGTTCTCACGGACCTTGTCGAACACCACCACGGTGTCGTACAGGGCGTAGGAGAGGATCGTGAGGAAGCCAATGATCGCCGAGGGGGTGATCTCGAAGCCGGTGGCCCCGTACACGCCCGCCGTGAGGGCGACCACATACAGCATGCCCACCACCGCGGCCACGGACATCTTCCAGGTGCGGAAGTACAGGGCCATGAACAGGGTCACCAGCACCACGAACAGCACCAGGCCCAGCCCTGCCTGCCGGGACACCGCCTCACCCCAGGTGGGGCCCACGAAGGTGGAAGTCACCTGGTCTTGGGTCACCCCGTAGGCGTCCTGGAGGTTCTGGGCCACCTGCCGGGTCTGGGCGTCGTCGAGCTGCTCGGTCTGCACACGCATCGTCCCGGGGGCGATATTCGTGACGGTCGGGTGCCCCTCAGACACCACATCCGCCACGGCGCGCTCGCCGGCGGCGACGTCCGTCTCGGCCACGTCGGAGACCGTGAACTCGGACCCGCCGCGGAATTCGATGCCCAGGTTGAAGCCGCCGCGCAGGGCGGTCAGCCCGCCGGCCAGCACGAGCAGCACGGCGGCCAGCGCGAACCAGGTGCGCCAGCGGCTCACGAACGGGTAGGACTTCTCTCCCGAGTAGAGGGCGTTGCCCCAGTCGGCGAAGCGGTTCACTTGGTCTCCTCCGGGGTGGGGGCGGTCTCGGCGGGGTGGGCGCCGGCGGTGGCCCGGGCGGCCTCGCGCTCGGCGCGGCGCCGCTCGGCCACGGTGAGGGGCTGGGCAGCCGAGCGTCCACGACGACGGCGCGGGCCGGCGTCGTCGTGCGCGGCAGGGTGGGTGCCGGGCTCGCGGAAGCGGCCGGCTCCCTGGTAGAGGGCGGGCTCGACGCCCAGCAGGGTCGGGTCCAGCCCGGACATCCGGTGGCCACCGCCGATGAGGCGGGTTCGGCTGAGCAGGACCATCACCGGGTGGGTGAACAGGAACACCACGATCAGGTCAGCCACGGCGGTGAGCCCGAGGGTGAAGGCGAAGCCGCGCACGTTGCCGACGGCCACGAAGAACAGCACCACGGCGGCGATCAGGTTGACGGCCTTGGAGGCGAAGATCGTGCGCTTGGCCCGCTTCCAGCCCTCGTGCACGGCCAGGTCCACGGGGTGGCCGGCGCGCAGCTCATCCTTGATGCGCTCGAAGTACACGATGAACGAGTCCGCAGTGAGGCCGATCGCCACGATCAGGCCCGCGATGCCCGCCAGGGAGAGCCGGTAGTTGTCTGTCCACCCCAGGATCGCGATGGCCAGGTAGGTCAGCACGCCGGCCACCACGATCGAGGCGAAGGTCAGCAGGCCCAGCAGCCGGTACTGGAAGAACTGGTAGGCGGCCACCAGGGCCAGGCCGATCAGGCCCGCCACCAGCCCCCAGAACAGCTGGTCCTGGCCGAGGGTCGCGGAGATCTGCTGCTCGGACTCGATGGTGAAGGAGATCGGCAGGGAACCGTACTGCAGCTGCTGGGCGAGCCGACTGGAGGTCTCCTCGGTCATGGTGGGCCCGTCGATGCGGGCGCTGCCGCCGGTGATCACCACATTGGACTGCGGGGCGGAGACCACCTGGTCGTCCAGGACGATCGCGAACTGCTTGCGGGGGTCGCCCTGGGGGTAGGGGGTGAGGCGCTGGGTGACCTCCTGGAAGCGGCGGCCGCCCTCCTCGGTGAAGTCCAGGTTCACGCCCCACTGGTTGGTGGCCGCGCCGGTGGTGGTCTGGCCCAGGCCTGCCTGCGCCCCGGCGACGTCCGTGCCGGAGACCACCACGGGGCCGAGGATGTACTTGACGGCCGGCACGGCCACGCCGTTGGCCTCCTCGGCGGGCTGGCAGGTGACCACGGCCCGGTCCGCCGGCTGAGCGGGGGCCTCGGGGTCCCGGGGGGCGGTGCAGTCGGTGCGCTGGAACTCGTCAGCGAGCTCGGGGGTGATCCAGCGGGTGTCGTAGGCGTCGGCCGGTTCTCCCTCCACGGCGGGGAACTGGTCGCGCGGGATCCGCTGTTCCTCGGGGGTGGCCTCCCCGGGGGCGGACTGCAGCACGGGACGGAACTGCAGGTCCGCGGAGGCCTGGATCAGGCGGCGGGTCTGCTCGTCCGGGATGCCGGGCAGGGCGACGACGACGTTCTGGTCGCCCTGGGTGGCGACCTCCGCCTCGGCCACGCCGGAGCCGTCCACGCGCTGGCGGATGATCTCGACCGCCTGGGCGAGCTGGTCGGGGCTGGCCTGGGCGCCCGAGGAGGTGCGCGGGGCCAGCACCATCTGGGTGCCGCCTTCGAGGTCGAGGGCGAGCTTGGGGGCCCAGCTGGCCCGGCCCGTCGTCACGCCGACGGCCAGGACCGCGGTGAGGACGACGACGAGCGCGGCCAGCCAGGCCAGGGTGCGTCCGGCGGCGCGGGTGGGGGTGATCGATGCCATGCGTGGTCGCTTCCGTGGCGTCGGGCGGCGCGCCGCAGCGGCCGCGGGGAGGGTCGAACGTCGGGGGCGGGCCCGCTCAGGCGGGGTCGCGGCGGCCGGTCTCGCCGGCCGGACCGGCGGGGCCGGCCTCGCGGTGGTCGCCGGGCTCGCCGTAGGGGTTGGCCTCGCCGTAGGCGTTGGACTCGACGGAGGGCGCGGCGGCGCTGGAGCCGCCGGTCTCGGTGACGGGGGCGGCCGCGGCGGCCGGAACCTCGGGCTCGACGACGTCCGTGATGCCCTGCAGGTGCATCTGCAGGCGGGTGCCGGGGGCCACCTCGAGGGTGATGCGCTGGCGGGCCT
This sequence comes from Micrococcus sp., assembly GCF_034179925.1. GTDB lineage: Bacteria > Actinomycetota > Actinomycetes > Actinomycetales > Micrococcaceae > Micrococcus. The sequence goes on from NZ_JAXFPG010000032.1 coordinate 126,018, forward strand.
CATCGATGGTCACCACGGTGCCGAAGATGCCGGAGGCCGTCATGACCTCCTGGCCGGGGGTGAGGCCGCGGCGCATCTCGGCCTGCTGGGCCTGGACCTTGCGGGCGCGGCGGAAGGACAGGAACATCAGCACGAGCAGCGCGCCGAACATGACGAGCATGAAGATGTTGCTGCCGCTGACGGCCGCCTGCTGGGCGATCACGGGCATGGTGAGGATGTGCTGCGGCATGGGGTGTCAGCTCCAGGGGTCGGGTCCGGGGTCCCGCACAGTCTAGGGGCCTTCACCCGGCCGGCGGCTCCGGTGGCGTCATGCCCAGGTGCTCCCAGGCACCGGGCAGGGCCACACGTCCGCGGGGGGTGCGGGCCACCATCCCCTCACGGATGAGGAAGGGCTCGGCAACGGTCTCCACGGTCTCGGCCTCCTCCCCCACGGCGGTGGCCAGGGTGGTCAGGCCCACGGGACCGCCGCCGAACGTGGTGCACAGGGCGGTGAGCACGGCGCGGTCCAGGCGGTCCAGGCCGCGGGCGTCGACCTCATACATGGACAGCGCGGCGGCGGCGGAGTCGGCATCCACCGTGTCCAGGCCCTTCACGAGGGCCCAGTCGCGCACGCGACGCAGCAGACGGTTGGCGATGCGGGGGGTGCCGCGGGAGCGGGAGGCGATCTGGCGGAACCCGCCGGTGTCCACGCGCATGTCCAGCAGGGCGCTGGAGCGGCGCAGCACGGCTTCGAGCTCGGTCTCGGCGTAGAACTCGAGGTGCCCGGTGAAGCCGAAGCGGTCCCGCAGGGGCCCGGGCAGCAGGCCGGCGCGAGTGGTGGCTCCGACCAGGGTGAACGGCGGCAGTTCCAGGGGGATGGAGGTGGCGCCGGCCCCCTTGCCGACCACGATGTCCACCCGGAAGTCCTCCATGGCCATGTAGAGCATCTCCTCGGCTGGGCGGGACATGCGGTGGATCTCATCGAGGAACAGCACCTCCCCCTCGGTGAGGGAGGAGAGGATCGCGGCCAGGTCCCCCGCGTTCTGGATGGCCGGGCCGGAGGACAGGCGCAGGGGGGCGTTCATCTCCTGGGCCACGATCATCGCCAGGGTGGTCTTGCCGAGTCCGGGTGGGCCGGAGAGCAGCACGTGGTCCGCGGCGCGTCCGCGCAGCCGGGCGGAGGCCAGCACGAGGTCCAGCTGTTCGCGCACGCGGGCCTGGCCGACGAACTCCTCCAGATGCCGGGGGCGCAGGGCAGCCTCGAGGCGGCGCTCCTCGGCGTCGGCCTCGAGAGGGCTCACGGGCTGCTCCTGCATGTCAGCGCCCCGCCCGGACGGTGGCGGCCGAGCCGACGTCGCTCAGGGTGGCGCGCAGCAGGGCGGGCACGTCCCGGGCCTCGTCCAGTTCGGGGCGGGCGGTGAGGGTGGCCTCGACGGCCCGCAGCGCCTCCTTCTCCGACCAGCCGAGCCCGGCCATCGCCTGCACCACGTCCGTGTGCCAGGCCGGGGCGTCCGCAGCGGGGGCCGCTTCCTCGGCGTCGGGGATCCGCTCCCCCGTGGGCACCAGCCGCCCGGCGAGGTCCACGATGATCTTCCGCGCCATCTTCGGGCCGATGCCCGGCACCCGGGTGAGGGCCTTCTCGTCCTCCTCGGCCACGGCGCGGCGCACCGCCTCGGGGTGGTGCACGGCCAGCACGGCCAGGGCCAGGCGGGGGCCGACACCGTTGGCGCCGAGCAGCACCTCGAACACCTCGCGCTCGTCCCGGTCGGCGAAGCCGTAGAGGGTGAGCGCGTCCTCCTTCACCGCCAGGTGGGTCTGCACGGAGCCCTCACGACCCTCATGGAGGGCGGCGAGGGTCTGCGGGGTGGCATGGAAGGAGAGCCCGACGCCGCCGACGCTGATGACGGCGTGGTCGAGGGCCACGCGTTCGACCGTGCCGGTCAGGGATGCGATCACGAGGTGCCTTCCGCTGGAGGGTGAATGCGCCCGGTGGGGGCTTGGATTCGAACATAGCATCGAATCCGGACGCCTCAGCGGCCGGGGCGGGGACGGGAGGCCGCTGAGCGTTCGGCGGCGAGCCAGGCACGCTGGGCGGGGGTGAGATCCCTGGTGGGGGCCCGGCGCACGCGCGCACCGGCGGCGCCGCGGGAGGCCCCGGCACGGGAGGCGAGCCCGGCGGTGTCGAGCCCGGTGTGGCCGGCGGCCCGGCCGAGTGCGGTGCCCCGCCAGGCGTGGGTGATGGCCAGGGCGAGGGCGTCGGCGGCGTCGGCGGGCCGAGGCGGGGTGTCCAGACCGAGGATGCGGGTGACCATCGCGGTCACCTGCTCCTTGCCGGCGTCGCCGTTGCCGGTGACGGCGGCCTTCACCTCGGAGGGCGTGTGCAGGCCCACGGGCACGCCGGCCCGGGCGGCCGCGGTGATCGCCACCCCCGCGGCCTGGGCGGTGCCCAGCACGGTGGGCGTGTTCGTGTTCGCGAACATCCGCTCCACGGCGGCCCGGTCCGGCCGGTGGCGCTCCAACAGGGCTGTGACGGCCTCGTCGATGCGCAGCAGGCGCTGGTCCAGGGTGGTCTCCGGCGGGGTGCCGACGACCTCCACATGCACGAGCGTGGCTCGGCGCCGCGCATCGACGTCCACGAGGGCCAGGCCGCACCGAGTGAGCCCGGGGTCCACCCCGAGGACGCGCACGACGCCGTCGGGGCGGACCACGGCGGGGTCAGTCCTGCTCGAGCTCGGCGAGGACCTCGGTGGGGATGTCCACGTTCGAGTAGACGTTCTGCACGTCGTCGAGCTCCTCGAGGGCGTCCGCGAGCCTCAGGAAGGTGCGGGCCCCCTTGGCGTCGAGGTCGGTCTTCATGGTGGGCACGAACTCGATCTCGTCGGACTCGTACTGTACGCCGGCGGCGTCCAGGGCCTCAGCCACGGAGCGCAGGTCCGAGGGGGCGGAGAGGATCTCGAACTCGTCCCCGGACTCCACGACCTCCTCGGCGTCCGCACCGCCCTCAAGCACGGCCTCGAGCAGCTCGTCCTCGGTGTGGCCCTCGGCGGGCAGGCGCACCAGGCCCTTGCGCTCGAACAGGAAGGACACGGAGCCGGAGTCGGCCATGGTCCCGCCGTTGCGGGTGACGGCGGCGCGCACGTCCGCGGCGGCACGGTTCTTGTTGTCGGTGAGGCACTCCACCAGCAGGGCCGAGCCCTGGGGGCCGCGCACCTCGTACATGATCTCGGTGTAGTCGATGACCTCACCGGTGAGGCCGGCGCCGCGCTTGATGGCCCGGTCGATGTTGTCGTTGGGCACGGAGTTCTTCTTGGCCTTGGACACGGCGAGATCCAGGGCGGGGTTGCCCGCCAGATCCGCGCCGCCAGCACGGGCAGCGACCTCGATGCCCTTGATGTACTTGGCGAACGCCTTGGCGCGACGCTGGTCGATGACGGCCTTCTTGTGCTTGGTGGTCGCCCACTTGGAATGCCCGGACATCCCCGTCTCCTTCTGCTCGTCGGACGCGCCGACGGTCCCCGACGCGCGTGCCTGTTCGGTTCCGGCGCGCTCGGGCGCACCGCACACTCGGCCACCCATCCTACCGTCGGGCGGCACGCCCGCTCCCTCGGTGGCGGGCCGCCGTCGTCGCGCCGTGGTCGCGGCCCGCGCGGGCGAGCACCACGGGCCCCGCCGACACCCCTGGCTAGGGTGGTGGCATGAGCCACACCGCCACCACGCTGCCCGCCGGCCACCGTCTCCTCCGCCCCTCCCCCCTGCCGTTCGAGCTGCCCGACTTCGCGGCCGTGACCGACGACGAGCTCGCCGCCGGACTGCGCCAGGGCATGGCCGAGCAGCGCGCCGAGGTCGAGGCCATTCTCGCCGCGGACGAGGCCCCCACGTTCGAAAACACCGTGCGCGGCCTCGAGCTGTCCGGGCAGCTGCTGCGCCGCACCGCAGCCATGTTCTTCACCCTGCTCGGCGCGGACGGCACCGACGCCCGCCAAGCACTCGCCGAAGAGCTCGAGCCCGCCCTGGCCGCCCATGAGGACGCGATCCTCCTGGACCCGCGCCTGGCCGAGCGCGTCGCCCAGATCGACGAGGACGGCCTCGACGCCGAGGATGCCCGCCTGCTGGAGGTGCTCCGCCAGCGGCTGGAGCTGGCCGGGGCCGGCCTCGACGAGGACGGCCGAGCCGAACTGACCGCGATCAACACCGAGATCGCCGGGCTCTGCGCCCAGTTCTCCCGGCGCCTCGTGGCCGACACCGCCGACCGTGCCGTGCTCGTCACCGACCGCGAGCGCCTGGCCGGGCTCTCGGATGCGGATGTGGAGGCGGCGGCGCGGGCGGCTCGTGAGGCGGGCCATGGGCGGGGGTGGCTGTTGGGGCTGTCCCTGTTCACGTCGCAGCCGTGGCTGGAGTCCTTGGAGGATGCGGGGTTGCGGCGTGAGGTGTTCGAGGCCTCGCGGGGCCGGGGGTCGGCCGGGGAGAACGGGACGTTGGAGGTGGCGGGGCGGATTGTGCGGTTGCGGGCGCGTAAGGCGGCGTTGCTGGGGTGTGGTTCGTGGGCGGAGTATGCGTTGAAGGACCGTGCGGCGCCGTCGGTGGAGGCGGTGTGGGAGCTGCTGGAGAAGGTGGTGCCGCCGGCGATGGAGAATGCGCAGGCGGATGCGGCGCGTGTGGCGGAGGGGCCCGGGGGTGCGGTGGCACCGTGGGACTGGCCGTTCCTGGCAGCGCGGTATGCCCGGGAGCATTATGCGGTGGATGCTGGGGCGTTGCGTCCGTTCTTCCCGTTGGATCAGGTGCTGGTGGACGGGGTGTTCGCGGCGGCGGGGGCGCTGTATGGGGTGTCTTTCGTTGAGCGTCCGGAGTTGGCGGAGCGGATGTACCGGCCCGGGGTGCGGGTGTGGGAGGTCGTGGATGGGACCGGGGCGGTGCTGGGTTTGTTTGTGGGTGACTGGTTCGCGCGTCCGACGAAGTCCGGTGGGGCGTGGATGCACACGGTGCGGGATGCTTCGAGTGTGCTGGGTGAGCGTCCGGTGGTGTTCGTGACGATGAACGTCCCGGTTCCGGCGGATGGGGAGCCGGCGTTGTTGACGCTGGATGAGGTGACGACGGCGTTCCACGAGTTCGGGCATGCGCTGCACGGTCTGCTGGCGGAGGGCCGGTACGTCTCGCTGACGGGGACGGCGGTGGCGCGGGATGTGGTGGAGTTCCCGAGCCAGGTGAATGAGATGTGGATGCGGTGGCCGTCGGTGCTGGCCGGGTATGCGCGGCACCATGGCACGGGTGAGCCATTGGATCCGGCGGTGGTGCAGGCTGTGGAGGATGCGGCGCTGTGGGGTGAGGGGTACCGCACGGTGGAGTATGTGGGTGCTGCGGTGGTGGATCTGGCGTGGCACAGCCTGCGGGAGGGTGAGGTGGACGGGGCCGTGGCGGATCCGGCGGCGTTCGAGGAGGCTGCGCTGCGCCGGGTGGGGATCGATCCGGAGCTGGTGCCGCCGCGGTACTCCACGGGGTACTTCAAGCACATCTTCTCGTCGGGGACCGGGTACTCGGCGGGCTACTACTCGTACCTGTGGGCGGAGGTGCTGGATGCGGACACCGTGGAGTGGTTCCGGCAGAACGGCGGGCTGTGCCGGGAGAACGGGGACCGTTTCCGGGCGGCGCTGCTCTCGCGGGGGAACCTGCGTCCCATGGACGAGCTCTACCGGGACTTCCGGGGCCGGGATCCGGAGCTGGAGCCGTTGCTGCGGCGTCGGGGGCTGCTGCGGGGCTGACGGTGGCCGGGGGCCGTTGGACGCAGGCCTCGGGCGGGGGTTCTCGGGTGGTTGGAGGTGGGTCAGTGGGAGGCACCTGGCCGTGGTGCGGCTAACACGGCGCGCAGGAACCCGCGCACGGTGCGGTCCCAGCGTTCCGGGTCCACGTTCCATTCGCGGGTGTGGTGGGCTTGGCGGAAGCGCACGAAGCGGACCAGTTCCGGGTTGCGTTCGGCCAGGGCGGCGGAGGGGCCCACGGGGACGTACTCGTCGTCTTCGGAGTGCAGGATCAGGGTGGGCACGCGGACGTGGTCGGCGCGGCTCACCCAGTCCAGGGCTTTGAGGTCCACGGGGGCGGCCAGGCCGGTGACGAATCGGCCGGCCCGGTTGGACAGCAGCCACTGGCCGAGCAGGCCCACGGCTTCCGGGATCCGGTTGAGCCGGGCCTGGTGGCGCAGCACGTCCATCCAGTCCACCACGGGGCCGGTGAGGACGACGGCGAGCACCCGGGGGGCCAGGTCCGAGCGGTCCACGAACTGCAGGGACACGGCCCCGCCCATGGACCAGCCGAACAGCACGACGTCCCGGGCGCCGTGGTCCAGGGCGTAGCGCACGGCGGCCTCGACGTCCTCCCATTCGGTGGTGCCGAGCCCGTAGCGGGAGTCCTCGGCGTCGGGGGCGTCGCCGTCGTTGCGGTAGGAGATCAACAGGGACGTCATGCCCAGGCGTTGGGCGGTGGGGACGGCCCGGATGCCCTCGTTGCGGCGGGCGCCGCGGCCGTGGACCATCACCGCCCACACGCCCTCGGCTGGGCGGGGGTGGTCAGCCAGGCCGGGGCTGATCAGCCAGGCCGGGGCCGAGCCCACCGGTACGGGCACCTCGACGTCCTCGGCGTCCAGGCCGGCGTCGGCGGGGGTGGGGTACACGAAGCCGGTGAGGCGGCCGCGGACGGCGGCGCGCAGGTCCCCGCGGTAGACCTCTTCCACGGCTCGTTGCACGGTGCCGTCGCGGGGGTCGAAGGAGGTCACCGGTCCGATGCGGGCGACGCCGGCGCCGCCGTCGAAGGTGAGCGAGTACACCCCGGGCACGGTGGTGGCCTCATCCGCCGGGAGGATCACCTCGAGCCCGTCCGGGCCGTCCACGACGGCCAGCACGGGCGTGGACTCCGAGGGGCGCCGCACCGGGGTGACGACGGCCCGCGCGAACACGCCCGCGAGCGCCGAGCTGGCCCCGGCCAGGACGAACGCGGTGGTGGCGGCCACGGAGAGGGCGGTGGGGGCCCAACGCACCGCCCAGCCCGCGGCGGTCAGGGCGCCCTGGCCGCTGCGGTGGGCAAGGGAGGCCGCGGCCTGCGCCCAGGGGGCGCCGGAGGGCCTGCGGGGTCGACGTGCGGTCGGCATGGCGCCATTGTGCGCCACGCACCGGGTGTGGGCCGAATCCCGGTCCCACCGGGGCGGGAACACCGGCGCGGGCGGCGGTGTTGGCCCCGGCATGAGCGAGCATCGTGACCCCGGCCCGTCCGTGCCCGGCCCGTCCGCATCCGACCCGACCGTGCCGCCGTCGTCGTTGACGGAGCAGGAGTGGGCGCGCCGGCTGAGCCCGGAGGAGTTCCGGGTGCTGCGCCAGGCCGGCACGGAGCAGGCGTTCACCGGCGAGTACTGGGACACCCGCACGGAGGGGGTGTACGGGTGCCGGGCGTGCGGGGCGGAGCTGTTCCGCTCGGCCGAGAAGTTCGACTCGCACTGCGGGTGGCCCTCGTTCTTCGCGCCGCTGGCCGAGGACCGGGTGGTGTATCTGAAGGATTCCACGCTCGGCATGGAGCGGGTGGAGGTCCGCTGCGCCGGGTGCGGCTCCCATCTGGGGCATGTGTTCGAGGGTGAGGGCTATGGCACGCCCACGGACCTGCGGTACTGCATCAACTCGATTGCCCTGCGCCTGGAGCCGGCCGCGGAGGGGGCCTCATGAGCGGGGTGCGTGCGGGGCTGCGGGCGTTCGCCTCGGACAACTACGCCGGGGTGCACCCGGACGTGTGGGCGGCCATGGTGGACGCCGACCGGGACCACGCGGTCTCCTACGGCGCGGACCCGGTGACCGAGCTCCTGCAGGAGCGGGTGCGTGAGACCTTCGGGCCGGAGGCATTCGGGGTGCCCGTGTTCACGGGGACCGCCGCCAATGTGCTCGCCCTGCAGGCCATGGTGCCACCGTGGGGGTCCGTGGTGGCGTCCTCGGTGGCGCATGTCCGGCATGACGAGGGCGGCGCCCCCGAGCGCATCGGACGGTTCCCGGTGATCACCGTGGACGTGCCGGACGGGCGGCTGACCCCGGAGGCGCTGGCCCCGCTGCTGCACCGGGACGGGGCGGTGCACGCCAGCCAGCCGGCCGTCGTCGAGCTGGCGCAGAGCACGGAGCTCGGCACCGTGTACACCCCCGAGCAGGTGCGTGCGGTGACCGACGCCGCCCACGCGGCCGGGCTGAGCGTCCACATGGACGGGGCACGGCTGTCGAACGCGGCCGCCGCCCTGGGCGTGCCCCTGCGGGCGTTCACCACCGACGCCGGCGTCGACGTGCTCTCCTACGGCGGCACCAAGAACGGCGGCATGGGCGCGGAGATGGTGGTGGTGCTGCGGCCCGAGGCCGTGGCCGCGGCCGCGCTCATCGGGCCCTCCGACCTGCCCGGCGGCGACCCCACCAGTGCCCGCGAGCGCGCCGAGAAGGCCTTGGCCTACCTGCGCAAGTCCTCCATGCAGCTGGCCTCGAAGCACCGCTACCTGGCCGCGCAGCTGCTGGCCCTGCTCACGGACGACCTCGGGGTGGCCCTGGCGGGGCGGGCGAACCTGATGGCCCGCACCCTCGCCGAGGGCGCCGAGCGCATGGCGGGTGTGCAGGTGGTGCAGCCGGTGGAGGCCAACGCCGTGTTCGCCGCCCTGGACCCGGCCGCCGCAGACCTGCTGCGCGGGGACTTCCCGTTCTACGACTGGGACCCGGCCGCCGGGGTGGTGCGGTGGATGACGTCCTGGGACACCACCGAGCAGGACGTCGCCGCGTTCCTGGCCGCCCTGGACAGGGCCCTGACGACGGCGCGCCCCCACCACGGAGCGCAGCCGGACGCCTAGGCTGGTGGGCATGACCGTCACGGGCCTGCACCGTCTCCCGGCGGGCCTGGAGCCCCCGGCGAGCTTCCGTGACGCGCTCGCGGACCTGCGCTCGGCGCGGCCCCGGCCGCAGGTGCGGCTGCGGCTCATCCCGGAGCCGGCGGGTCTGGCACCCTTCGCGGTGGCCCTGGCCGCGGATGTGCGCCCCACCCCGGACGACGCCGGCCCCGCCGCCCCGGCCGGGGTAGCCGAGGGCCCTGAGCCGGCTGGGGCCGGAGTGGTCGGGGCCGGGGCGGCCCTGGCGACGGGCCGGTTCATGCTGCTGCACGATCCGGCCGGTTCGGCCGCGTGGAACGGCACGTTCCGGGTGGTCACGTACATTCGGGCCGGCCTGGAGCCGGACGTGGCCACGGACCACCTGGCCGGGGCGGTGGCGTGGGCGTGGCTCGTGGAAGCCCTCGAGCAGCGGCACGCGCAGCACTTCGACGCCGGCGGGACGGCCACCCGGCAGCTCGCCGAGAGCTTCGGGGCCCTGGCCGGGGAGCCGGCCTGGACGGACCTGGAGCTGCGGGCCTCCTGGACGCCGGCCCCCCGGGACCTCGGCGCCCACCTGGAGGCGTGGTCGGACATGATCTGCGCCTTCGCGGGTCTGCCCCCCGATCCCCCCGGCGGGCCCTGACGCTCCGCTGGCCCCGGTTCCGCCGGCCGCCACCCCCCTCACCCACGCCCCCATCCACGCATCCATCCACGCCCCCGCCGGCCCGGGGCCACCCCAGGAGACGCATGACCTCGCCGAGCACCGACCACCCTGACCACCGCGCCGACGCGCCCGCCACGGGCCCGGACGCCGAGGCGGCCCCGCCGCGGCTGGTGGAGACCCCGGCCGAGGGCGTCCCCTTCGTCACCGACACCCCCGCCGGGCTGGTCGCGTGCGCCGAAGCCCTGGCCGCGGGCACCGGGCCGATCGCCGTCGACGCCGAGCGCGCCTCCGGCATCCGGTACGGCCAGCGGGCGTTCCTGGTGCAGCTCAAGCGTGAGGGCTCCGGGATCTGGCTCGTGGACCCCGAACCCTTCGAAGACCTCACCGTGCTGGCCCCTGCGCTGGCCGGCGTCGAGTGGGTGCTGCACGCCGCCTCCCAGGACCTGCCCTGCCTGGCCGAGCTCGGCCTCCACCCGGACAGGCTCTTCGACACCGAACTGGCCGCGCGCCTGGCCGGCCTGCCCCGGGTGGGCCTGGCCGCCGTCCTGGAGTCCCGGCTCGGGGTGACCCTGAAGAAGGAGCACTCCAGCGCGGACTGGTCCACCCGCCCACTGCCGCCGGCCTGGCTCACCTACGCCGCCCTGGACGTGGAGCTGCTCGTGCCCCTGCGCGACTCCCTGGCCGGGCTGCTGGCCGAGCAGGGCAAGCTCGGTTGGGCCGAGCAGGAGTTCGAGCACGTGCGCACCGCCCCCCGCCCGGCCCCGCGCACGGACCCCTGGCGCCGCACCTCCGGCGCGCACACGCTGCGCACGCCCGCACAGCTGTCCGTGCTGCGCCGGCTGTGGGAGGCACGGGAGGACCTCGCCCGGCACCGGGACGTGGCCCCGGGCCGGCTGATCCCGGACTCGGCGATCGTGGCGGTGGCCACCACGCCGCCGCGCACCGTCCCCGCCCTGACCTCGACGCGCGGGTTCCACGGCCGTGCCGCCTCCCGGGAGGCGCCGCGGTGGCTGGCTGCAGTGCGCGCCGGCCTGGCCGACGCCGCCGAGGGCCAGGCCCCGCCGCGCCAGGTGCGCGGCACGGACGGGCCTCCCCCGCCCCGGGCCTGGCGGGACCGAGACCCGTTGGCGGACCGGCGGCTCAAGACCGCCAAGCCGCGGGTGGCCCGGCGCGCCGAGCAGCTGGGCATGCCCACCGAGAACCTGCTCACCCCGGACACCCTGCGGCGGATCTGCTGGGCCCCACCCACACCGATCACCCCCGAGTCCGTGGCCGCGTTCCTCACCGAGCACGGGGCCCGCCCGTGGCAGGTGGAGAACGTGGGCGCGGTGATCACCGTGGCACTGCTGGACCCGGACCCGACCGAGGGGTGATGGCGGGGGTAACGGCTGGCGGCATGAGCCGGGCCGGGTCTCGGCCCGTCAGTCTTCAGCCCACCAGCACTTCAGCGCACCAGCATCTCAACCCCGGGGGCGGTCGGCGAACGCCGTGAGCACAGCCGAGAGACCGGCCAGGGCCTGCTCGCGGCCGGCCACCGGCTCCGAGGCGGTACCGCCACCCCAGTCCGAGGCCACCACCTCACCGTCGTGCACCACATGCACGGCCAGCACATGGCCCTCACTGACCAGCTCCACACGAGTGCGGCCGGAGCCGCCCGCATCCGTGGGACGCAGCACGGCCGGCAGCACCCGCAGGCCACCCTGCAGCGGTGAGGCCTCCTCGAGCCGTTCGAAGGCGAGCTCCTGCCCGGCGGTCTGGGCGATCAGCGGCAGCTCCGCCCAGGAAGGCACCGCGTGCGGGCCGAGCCCGGCGCGTTCGCGGTCGATGCGCACCCGCTGTTCGGTGATCGAGTCCTCGTAGGTGGCTGCCGTCCACGGCTCGCCGGCCACACCGAACTCCAGGGTGCTCTGCGCCAGGAAGCGCTCGGGCAGCTCGGCCGCCGCCCGGCGCTGGGCCGGATGCGGTTCAAAGGCCATGCGGGTGGTGAGCACCCCGTCTTCCAGCACCCGGTGCAGGAAGCCGGTGTGCACACCGTGGAGGGTCACCGCCTCCCAGCGCTCCCACGGCTCGGCGATACCGAGGCGGGACAGGTCGAGTCGGTCCAGGGTCGGGCGGTCGGGCGCGGGCACGGCGGCTCCTCGTCGGGGGTGTGGTCTGGGGTGCGTGGTCCGCACGTGTGGTGTGCGTCAGGACGCACGGTCAGGGGGCGTCCCCGATCCTGCCATGCCGGGACGCTCCGGCCCGTGCCGGGGCCGGCCGGCGTCGCCGTGCCCGACGGGCACGGGCATGGTCGCCGCCCAGGTCGCAGGGGGATCGCCCAGGTGACGGTGGGATAATGGGGCCATGACTTCCTACGCCCCCGGTGCCCCCCAGTCCCCCGCCGACGACGCCGCGGCCCCGCACTCCTGCTGCGGCGGCTCCTGCGGCTCCCAGGCCGAGCGCCCCGCAGAACCCGGATCGACCCGTCGGCGCACCGTGCTGCGCGGCGGCGCGATCGCCGCAGCCGCCGGCGCCGGTGCAGTGGCGCTGTCCGGGTGCACGGAGCAGATCCGTCAGCGCCAGGCCGCCCAGTCCCACCAGGAGGGCTCGGAGGCCACGGACGTGCTCGCTGCGGACGAACTGCCCGTGGGCCACAGCAAGGCGGTGGCCGCCGGCGGCCGCACCGTGCTGCTGCACCGCGTGGACGAGACCACCGTCTCGGCCTTCTCGAACATCTGCACCCACCAGGGCTGCCTCGTGCAGCCCGAGCAGCGCTCCTCCGGCCCCGTCTTCATGTGCCCGTGCCACGGCGCGGCGTTCGACGTCACCACCGGTGCCGTCCTCGCCGGGCCCGCAGAGAAGCCGCTGCCGGACTTCACCGCAGAGATCGCCGACGGTCGGATCCTCGTGCGAGTCTGAGCCCCGAACCTCCGGTGGTCTCGGGCGTGCTCAGCCTCAGTCTTGCTCGTTCGGGGCCGCCCGCCGACCGGCACCGCGGCGCGGTGGCAGGGCCGGCAGGCTGCGGTCGTTGGGATCCCATGCCGGATCCACCGCCCGGCGCGCCGGGTAGTACCGGTGACGCCACCAGAACCAGATCAGCGCGCCCAGCCCGGGCAGGATCACCTGCACCAGCATCCAGGGCAGGCGTGCGACCGGGTCCAGGGGGCTGCGCAGCAGGGACACCAACCCCGCCACCCACAGGGCCGCCCCGCCCAGGGAGAGCACCGTGCCGAGCACGAACTCCCCCGCGCTCGGCACCAAAGGGTTCACCCCGGACGCCAGGGCCGACAGGCGGGCAGCCTCCAGCGCCAGGAGGGCCGAGGCCGCCGTCGGCACACCGACCACCATCAGAACAGCGCCACCTTCTCCGGGGCCGGGAACAGGGCGTCCAGCTCGGCCAGGTCCTCCCCGGTGGGGATCCAGTCGGCGGCGCCGACGTTCTCCCGGATCTGCTCCGGGCGCGTGGCCCCGGCGATCACGGAGGCCACCGGCTCCTGGGCGGCGAGCCACCCCACGGCCACCTGCACTTCGGAGATCCCCCGCGCGCGGGCGAAAGCCCCGAACGCGGCCAGCTGTTCCAGGTCCGCCTCGGCCACCATGTGCTGACGCACGTGGGAGAGCCGGGACCCGGCCGGGGCCGTGCCCTCGGAGTACTTGCCGGTGAGCAGGCCGTTGGCCAGCGGGAAGTACGGCAGCACACCCAGGCCATACTCCCGGGCCGCCGGGAGCACCTCCAGCTCCGCGCGGCGGTCCAGGAGGTTGTAGTGGTTCTGCGCGGAGATGAACCGCTCGGTGCCGATCTCGCGGGCCACATGCTCGGCCTGGGCGATCTGCCAGCCGGCCCGGTTCGAGTGACCGATGTACCGGACCTTGCCGGAGCGCACGAGGTCGTCGAGGGCGGAGAGTGTCTCCTCGATTGGGGTGAGCGGGTCCGGGGTGTGGAACTGGTAGAGGTCGATCCACTCGGTGCCCAGGCGCCGCAGGGAGGCCTCCACGGCCCGCACGATGTACCGGCGCCCGCCGCGGGCCCCGAAGTCTGCCCCGTTGGCCCCCTGCATGCCCATGCCGAACTTCGTGGCCAGCACCACCTCGTCCCGCCGGGAGCCCAGCGCCGCACCCAGGCGCGTCTCGGACAGCCCCGGTTCGGCACCGTACATGTCCGCGACGTCGAACAGGGTGATCCCGGCGTCTAGGGCGGCGTGCACGACGGCGTCCGTGCCCTCCTGCTCGAGGGTCGCCGTCCCGGGCCGGCCCAGGTTGTTGCAGCCCAGGCCCACCACGGACACGGTCAGGCCGGAGCGGCCCAGTCGCACGCTGCGCATGCTCACCGATCCTCCCCGTCGGAGGCCACGGCCGGTGACCGGCCGTCGTCGTCAGCCGCGGGGGCGGCGGCGCGGCGGGCCTCGACCTTGTTCGGCTGCACGCCGTCGGCACGGCGGGCCGCAGCCGGCACCTCGGCGATCGCCTTGGCCGCGTGCGGGGTGCGCACCACCAGCACCAGAGCGTCCTCGCCGTCGACGACGTCCACCACCTCCCCGAGGGCCCGCCAGGCCAGCTGGTGGGTGAGCTCCTCACGGAGGGTCTGGGCGTGGCGGCGCTCGATGGACGAGGGCGTGCGCCCGCGCAGCCGGTAGGCGACCTCCACGACCTCCAAGGTGTCCTCGGCCAGCGGGGTGAAGCCCTCCGCCTCGCCCTGCGCGGCGAACGCGGTCAGCAGCTCCTGACCCTCCTCGGGCGAGGTGAGCGGCTGCTCGGCCACGGTGCCCACATGGCCCACCCGGCCATGGTGCACCACGAACGGGCCGCCGTCGGGCTCCACCCAGGCCTCGCGATACTCGAACTGCCGGCGGCCGTCCTCGCCGACGACGTCACGGTGCAGACGGACAATGCTCATGCGCTCTCCTCTCGGGCGGCACGACCCGGACGGGCCAGGCCGGGATCCTGGTCGACGGGGGCGGCCGGGCGGGCGTACGGGACCTTCGCCCCGAGCACCTGGGCCACGGTGTCCTGCGTGATGCGCCGGGCCGTGAGACCGACCCGCTCGAGCACCTGCTCACGGCTGCCGTGCGCGAGGAACTCCACGGGCAGGCCCACCTCGTTCAGGGCGGTGTCCACCCCGGCCTCGCGCATCTGCTGGCGGATGCGCGAGCCCACGCCGCCGGCGCGCACGCCGTCCTCCAGGCACACCACGATCCGGTGCCGGGCGGCCAGCTCCACCACGGACCGGGCCACGGGCAGCACCCAACGGGGGTCCACCACGGTCGTCGAGATGCCGTGCTGCTCCAGGCGGCGGGCCACGTCCAGGCCGAGCTCGGCGAACGCGCCGACGGCCACCACCAGCACGTCCCGCTCCGCACCGTCGGCCTCGGTGGCCTCCCCGCAGCGGGCCAGCACGTCCGTGCCGTCGTACAGGCGCTCGAGGGCCCGCACCGGCTCCCCCACGGAGCCCTTCGGGAAGCGCACCACGGTGGGGGCGTCGTCCACGGCCACAGCCTCACGCAGCTCCTCGCGCAGGGTCTCGGCATCGCGGGGGGCGGCGATGCGCAGCCCGGGCACGGTCTGCAGCAGGGCCAGATCCCACATGCCGTGGTGGCTCGGCCCGTCCGGACCGGTCACCCCGGCCCGGTCCAGCACGAAGGTCACCCCGGCCCGGTGCAGGCCCACGTCCATGAGGACCTGGTCGAACGCCCGGTTCAGGAACGTGGCGTAGACCGCCACCACCGGGTGCAGGCCGCCGAAGGCCATGCCCGCGGCCGAGGCGACCGCGTGCTGCTCGGCGATGCCGACGTCGAACACGCGGTCCGGGTGGGCCAGAGCCATCGGGGACAGCCCCACCGGGTCCAGCATGGCCGCGGTCACGGCGACGACGTCCGGCCGCTCCTGCGCGATCGCCACCATCTCCTCACCGAACACGTTGGTCCAGGACTGCGCGGTCTCCGAGGTGACCGGCTCCCCCGTGGACGGGTCGATCCGGCCGATCGCGTGGAACTGGTCCGCCTCGTGCGCCACCGCCGGGGCGTACCCGTGGCCCTTCTCGGTCATGGCGTGCACGATCACCGGCCCGCCGTAGGCCGCGGCGTCGCGCAGGGCCTGCTCCATGGCGGTGAGGTCGTGCCCGTCCACCGGGCCGATGTACTTCATGCCGAAGTCCTCGAACAGCCCCTGCGGCGCCCAGAGGTCCTTGAGGCCCTTCTTGGCCGCGTGCAGGGGCCGGTAGACCAACTCGCCCGGGGTGCCGGCCTCGTGCAGGCGGCGCTTGAGCGTGTCCAGGGTCTGCTCGTAGCGGCGGCTGGTGCGGACCTTGTCCAGCACGCCACGGCGCAGGCCGCCCAGCTGCACGGCCAGGCCGCCGACCGTCGGCGCGTAGGAGCGGCCGTTGTCGTTCACCACGATCACCACGCGGCGGTCCCGGCCGGCGGCGATGTTGTTCACGGCCTCCCAGGCCATGCCGCCGGTCAGGGCGCCGTCGCCGATCACGGCCACGACCGTCCGGTCCGACTGGCCCGTCTGGGCCCAGGCACGGGAGATGCCGTCCGCCCAGGACAGAGAGGAGGACGCGTGGGAGGACTCCACCACGTCGTGCGCGGACTCGGTGCGGTCCCCGTAGCCGGAGATCCCGCCCTCCTGGCGCAGGGTGGCGAAGTCCTGGCGGCCGGTGACCAGCTTGTGCACATAGGACTGGTGGCCGGTGTCGAACACCACCGCGTCCCTCGGCGAGTCGAACACCCGATGCACGGCCAGGGTCAGCTCCACCACCCCGAGGTTCGGGCCGAGGTGGCCGCCGGTGCGGGAGACGTGCTCCACAAGGAAGGCACGGATCTCCGCGGCGAGGCGCTCGGCCTCCTCCGGGGAGAGTCGGCGCAGGTCAGCGGGCGAGGCGATCCCGGGCAGCAGCGCGGCGCGGGGCTGGGAGTCGGCGGGCTCAGTCATGGTCCGTCAAGGGTACTCTCCCGGCCCCGCCACACCAGGGCAGGCACGACGCCGGCCCGCCGCCGCCGCGGGGGAGGCGACGGGCCGGCGTCGTCGCTGCGGGCGGGGATCCCGCCGGCAGCGGTGGAGGATCAGGCCTTGCGGGCCGCGATCTGACGGAGCACGTACTGCAGGATGCCGCCGTTGCGGTAGTAGTCCGCCTCACCGGGGGTGTCGATGCGCACGACCGCGTCGAACTCGGTGGTGGTGCCGTCCTCGGCGGTGGCGGTGACCTTCACGGTCTTCGGGGTCCGGCCCTCGTTGAGCTCGGTGATGCCCTGGATCGAGTAGGTCTCCGTGCCGGTCAGGCCGAGGGAGTCCGCGTTCTCACCGGCGGGGAACTGCAGCGGCAGCACGCCCATGCCGATCAGGTTCGAGCGGTGGATGCGCTCGAAGGACTCGGTGATCACAGCGCGCACGCCCAGCAGCGCGGTGCCCTTGGCCGCCCAGTCGCGGGAGGAACCGGAGCCGTACTCCTTGCCGCCGAGCACCACGAGCGGGGTGCCGGCCTGCGCGTAGTTCTGCGCGGCGTCGTACACGTAGGCCTGCGGGCCGCCGTCCTGGGTGAAGTCCCGGGTGAAACCGCCCTCCACACCGTCGAGGAGCTGGTTCTTGATGCGGATGTTCGCGAACGTGCCGCGGATCATCACCTCGTGGTTGCCGCGGCGGGAGCCGTAGGAGTTGAAGTCCTTGCGCTCCACGCCGTGCTCCAGCAGGTAGCGGCCGGCCGGGGTGTCCGACTTGAACGAGCCGGCCGGGGAGATGTGGTCCGTGGTGACCGAGTCGCCGAGCTTGAGCAGCACGCGGGCGCCCTCGATGTCGGTGACGGGCTCCGGCTCCTGCTCCATGCCTTCGAAGTACGGGGGCTTGCGCACGTAGGTGGACTCCGGGTCCCACTCGAAGGTGTCGCCGGTGGGGGTCTCCAGGGCCTGCCAGCGCTCGTCGCCGTCGAAGATGGTGCCGTACTCGTGGCGGAACATCTCGGTGTCGATCGACTCGTCGATGATCTTCTGGACCTCGGCCGGGTCCGGCCAGATGTCCTTGAGGAAGACGTCCTGGCCGTCCTGGTCCTGGCCCAGCGGCTCCTTCTCGAAGTCGAAGTCCATGGTGCCGGCCAGGGCGTAGGCGACCACCAGGGGCGGGGACGCCAGGTAGTTCATCTTCACGTCCGGGTTGATGCGGCCCTCGAAGTTGCGGTTGCCCGAGAGCACCGCGGTCACGGCGAGGTCGTTCTCCTGGATCGCCTCGGAGATCTCGGACTCCAGCGGGCCGGAGTTGCCGATGCAGGTGGTGCAGCCGTAGCCGACCACGTTGAAGCCCAGCTCGTTCAGGGACTCGCGCAGCCCGGACTTCTCGTAGTAGTCGGTGACCACGCGGGAGCCCGGGGCCACGGAGGTCTTCACCCACGGCTTGGAGCTCAGGCCCTTGGCCACGGCGTTGCGGGCCAGCACGCCGGCGGCCATCATCACCGACGGGTTGGAGGTGTTGGTGCACGAGGTGATCGAGGCGATCGACACGGCGCCGTGGTCCAGCTCGAAGGAGCGGCCGTCCTCCATCTGCACGTCGACGCGCGCGGAGGGGCGGCCCTGGCCGGCCTCATCCTCGCCGGTGGCGTAGTTCGTCAGGTCCTCGCGGAACTGGCCCTTGGAGGAGGACAGCTCGATGCGGTCCTGCGGACGCTTCGGGCCGGAGATCGAGGGGACCACGGTGGACAGGTCCAGCTCGAGGTACTCGGAGTAGGTGACCTCCGCGGAGGGGTCGTGCCACAGGCCCTGCTCCTTGGTGTAGGCCTCCACGAGGGCGACCTGCTCCTCGGAGCGGCCGGTCAGGCGCAGGTACTCCAGGGTGACGTCGTCGATGGGGAACATGGCCGCGGTGGAGCCGAACTCCGGGGACATGTTGCCGATGGTGGCGCGGTTGGCCAGCGGTACAGCGCCGACGCCCTCACCGTAGAACTCCACGAACTTGCCCACCACACCGTGCTGGCGGAGCATCTCGGTGATGGTCAGCACGACGTCGGTGGCGGTGGCGCCGGCGGGGATCTCACCGGTGAGCTTGAAGCCCACCACGCGCGGGATCAGCATGGACACGGGCTGGCCGAGCATCGCGGCCTCGGCCTCGATGCCGCCCACGCCCCAGCCCAGCACGCCCAGGCCGTTGACCATGGTGGTGTGGGAGTCGGTGCCCACGCAGGAGTCCGGGTAGGCGCGCAGCACGCCGTCGACCTCGCGGGTCATCACGGCGCGGGCCAGGTTCTCGATGTTCACCTGGTGCACGATGCCCATGCCCGGGGGGACGACCTTGAAGTCGTCGAAGGCGGTCTGCCCCCAGCGCAGGAACTTGTAGCGCTCACCGTTGCGCTCGTACTCGATCTCCATGTTGCGCTCGACGGCGTCGTCATTGCCGAAGTGGTCGATCTGCACGGAGTGGTCGATCACGAGCTCGGCCGGGGAGAGCGGGTTCACGCGGGTCGGGTCCCCGCCGAGGTCCTCGATGGCCTCGCGCATGGTGGCCAGGTCCACGATGCAGGGCACGCCGGTGAAGTCCTGCATGATCACGCGGGCTGGGGTGAACTGGATCTCGGTGTCCGGCTGGGCCTGCGGATCCCAGGCGGCCAGGGCCTTGATCTGCTCGGAGGTGACGTTGGCGCCGTCCTCGGTGCGGAGCAGGTTCTCGAGCAGCACCTTCAGTGAGTAGGGGAGCCTCTCGGCACCCTCCACCGCGCTCAGGCGGAAGATCTCGTACTCGGCACCGTCGACGTCGAGGACGCCCTTGGAGCCGAAGCTGTCAACAGTGGTCACGGGAGGACTCCTCTTCCCGCCCGGTTCCTGCCGGGCGCTCGTCCAATGGGGGTCGCCGCCGTGGGACCTGCGCGGCGCCGGCCGGAGCCGAGGGTCGCGCAGGTCACAGGCGACGCTCTGACGTCACCCTACCCCGTCCCCCACCGTGACACGCGGGTGGTCAGCCGGCGCGCGGGGCCCCGACCGGGCGCAGCAGCGTGACGGACTCGAGGTGGTGGGTGTCCGGGAACAGGTCCACCACACGCGCCCGCTCGACCTCATACCCGCCCTCGCGCAACCAGGCGAGGTCACGGGCGAAGGAGGCCGGATCGCAGGAGACGTACACGATGCGCTCCGGGTGCAGGGCGAGAATCCGCTCCACGGCCCGGCGTCCGGCACCGGAGCGGGGCGGATCCAGCACCACGGTGTCCACGGGGACGCCCTCCAGCCCACCCTCGGCGGCGGGAGCCTCGGGGGTGGACAGCCAGGAGCCGAGCACCTTGTCCGTGGGGCCATTGAGCACCACCGCCTGGGGCAGCCCCAGCAGGTTGCGCCGGGCGTCCTTCGAGGCCTGGCGGGCGGCCTCCACCGAGTAGACCCGGCCCTGCTCCCCCACGGCGTCCGCGAGGAAGGCGCTGAACAGGCCGGCGCCGCCGTAGAGGTCGGCGATCACCTGGCCCGGCTGCGGGTCGGCGTCCTCCAGCACGGCGTCCACCAGGGTGGCGGGAGCGTACTGGTGGACCTGCCAGAAGCCGTCCCCGGTCACCCGGAAGCGACGGGCCGGCACCCGTGTGGGCTCCACGGTCTCCTCCACCCAGGTGCGCCCGGCGATGCGCTCGATCTTCACCGGTGCCATGCGCTTGGAGCAGGGCAGGGCCAGAGCGGCGGACACCTCAGTGCCGCAGTCGGCCGCGGCCCGGCGCACACGGGTGCGCAGGCGGCCGAGCTTGGCGGCGTCGGCCTGGGTCTGGGGGGTGGGGGTCACGAGCACGAGCGGACGCGAGCCGGAGGCCGGGGTGGCCACATCCACGCGGGCCGCGCCGGTGAGGTCCCAGTCCCACAGGGCCAGGGCGTCCAGGGCGGACACGCCCAGGGGCATGTTCCGCACCGGCAGCAGCACGGAGGAGCGGTGGGCGTGCATGGCGATCCGGCCCTGGGGCGTCACGGCGAAGGCTGTGCGGGTGCGCCAGTGCTGACCGGTGGGCTCGTCCTCCTCACCGGCGAAGTGCACCTGCGGGTCCAGGGTGATCCCGGCGATCCGGGCCACGGTGTCGCGGAACACCTGAGCCTTGAGCCGGCGCTGGTGGTGGACCACGATGTGGCCGAACTCCGCGCCGCCCACAGGCAGGCGGCCGGCGGCGTGGGCGCGCAGCGAGTCCGCGAGCTTCCACTGGTGGATGCGGCGGAACTCGGAGCTTCGAAGGACCTCGACGACGTCCCCGCGCCAGAACCGGGCGCCCGGGTCCGACTCGGTCAGGGAGACCTTCACCCGCTCCCCCGGTATAGCGTGACGCACGAACACGACCCGCCCCTCATGACGGGCGACGCAGTGGCCGCCGTGGGCCATGGCCCCGACCTCCACCTCGATCAGTCCGCCGATGCCGGTGACCCCGGCCGTGGTGTCCATGACGGTCATGAATGGTTCCTCTCGGTTCCGCAGGGTGCCTCAGACCTTGCGCACGGCATCCTCTGGTCGCATCATCCTCTCACGCTCCGCAGCCGGGGCGCGTCCCATGTCAGGGCCGGGTGTCGGAGGCGGGTGCCTCCCCCTCCCGGATCTGCCAGGGCACGGACCCGACCATCACCCCGGCCTCCCGCTGCAGGCGCCGCCGCTGCCGGGCGGCGGTGCGATTGTGCAGCAGGGTCCGCCAGCCCGGGCGCACCACATACTCCGGCAGGAAGACCATCGTCAGGTCTCGCGGGGAGCGCCGCCGCCGCGAGCGCAGATGCCGTACCAGGGGCACCACGCTGTCCCGGTAGGGCGAGGCGATGACCGTCAGGGGCACCGGCAGCCGGGCCCGGGTCCAGTCGGCGATGACCCGTTCGGTGGTCTCACGGTCCACGTCCACCACGACGGCCTCCAGGGAGGAGGGACGGGTGGCGCGGGCGTAGGCCAGGGCACGCAGGGTGGGCCGGTTCACGGTGCTGACGACCACCATGACGTGCACTCTGGAGGGCAGGGCCCGCGCGTCGTCTTGGGGGTCCGGGGCGAGTTCGGCGGCGACGGCGGCGTAGTGGCGGCGCACCCTCCCCATGCCCAGGGCGCACACGCCGATCACGGCCAGGGCCACCCATGCGCCCTCGGCGAAGCGGGTCACCAGCACCACGGTGCAGGCCAGGGCGGTGACGGCGAAGGCCAGCTCTGTGACGCGCAGGCGGAGGGCGGCCAGGGTGCGGGCCCGCCGCCCGGGGGTCTGGGCCAGGCGGCGGCGCCACACGCGCACGAGTCCGGCCAGACCGAGGGTAAAGGCGAGCATCACGCCGATCACGTAAAGCTGCACGAGCAGCGCGGTGCGGGCCTGGAAGGCCAGGACCAGACCGAGCGCGAGGGCCCCGAGCACCACCACGCCCCAGGTGTGCACGAGGCGGTCGTCCCGGGAGCGCAGCTGCCGGGGCAGGTAGCCGTCCTCGGCCAGGCGGGCGGCCAGCACGGGGAAGGAACGGAAGGCGGACTTCGCGGCCAGCAGCAGGAGCACGGCGGTGACGGCCACGAGGGCCAGGGCGGCGGCGGAGCCGTGACCGAAGACGGTGTCGGCGAGCTGGGCGACGACGGGGGCCGGGGCGTCGGCCGGCGGCCGCCCCTCGTGAGTGCGCAGGGTGGTCGGGTCCAGGGCGGTGACGACGCCGGTGCGCGCGGTCAGGTGCATGACGCCGACGGTGAGGGCGCCGAGGGTGAGGGCGAGCACGGTGATGACCCAGCGGGCGGCGGGCGCGGCGGGCCGGGCCATGCGGGCGGTGGCGGAGAGGGGGACCTCGAGGCCGGTGATGAGCACGGAGCCGACGCCGAAGGCGCGCAGGCACAGCAGGACGGTGGCGAGCACGCCCACGGGGGCGGCGGCGCCGGCCACGGTGAGCCCGGCGGTGGGGGCGGGGGCGAGTGCGCCCTGGCTCTGCTGCCACAGACCCACGGCCACGAGGGCGGCCATGAGGGCGACGAACGCGGAGACGAGCACGGTGGTGGGCCAGCGCCGGCGGGCCGGTCCGCGCAGCACGACGAGCAGCACGAGGACCATCGCCGCGCAGGCCACGGGGGTGCGCCACGGGTGGAGGGCGGGCATGAGCACGGCCAGGTGGTGGGCGGCGGCGGCCACGGAGACGGCGGCGGTAAGCACGAAGTCCAGCAGGAGGGCGGCCGCGGCGAGCACGCCCCAGCGCGGGCCCAGGGCGGCGCGGGCCATGCGCTCGATACCGCCGTGGGGCACGGCCAGCACGGCGGCGCGCAGGGCGACGGCCAGCAGGGCCATCACGGCCACTACGGACCAGCCCACGGCGGGGCCGAGGGCCAGGGCGGCGGTGCCGGCGGCGGCGAGGGTCAGGACGATCTCGTCGGGGGCGTAGGCCAGGGAGGACAGCGCATTGGCGGAGGTGGCCGGCAGTGCCTGTCGGCGGCTCATCCGGGGCTCGGCGCGGCCGGCGGAGACCACGGGGCGGCCGAGCAGCGCACGGCGAAGGAACGACGGCGGCGTGGTCACCGCACCACGGTACCCCCGGCACCGGTGCGGGGTGCGAGGATGGACACGGCCCCGGCGTGTGCGGGGCCGCGTCCGGCCTGCGGGCCGGCGTGAGGAGTCCGGGACGCGGCGGCGCGGCCGCGCGGGAGGAGACGCCGATGGCGCACTACGTGATCGTGGGTGGGGGCCGGGTGGGCACCCGTCTGGCTCTGACGCTCGACGCCGCCGGGCACACGGTGTCGGTGGTGGACCGCTCCCCCACGGTGCTCGAGGGCCTGGGCCGGGACTTCCGCGGCGAGCATGTGCAGGGCATCGGCTTCGACCGGGACGTGCTGCGCCGGGCTGGGATCGAGCACGCGCAGGGGCTCGCCGCCGTCGCCCCGGACGACGCCACGAACATTGTGGCCGCGCGGGTGGCCCGGGAGACCTTCCATGTGCAGCACGTGGTGGCCCGCATCTACGACGCCGAGCGGGCCCGCGTGTACCAGCGCCTGGGCATCGCCACGGTGGACTCCATCCAGTGGAGCACGGACCAGGTGCTGCACCGGCTGCTGCCGGCGGGCACGGCGGAGGCGGAGCGGAGGGACCCCTCCGGGCGCCTGCTGCTGGCCGAGGTGGTCCCCCACCGGTCCTGGTGGGGCTGGACGGTGCCGGACCTGGAGCGGGCCGTGGGCCTGCGCGTGTCCTATCTGACCCGCTTCGGGGTGGGCCGGCTGCCCGAGGGCGGGGACCTGCTGCAGGAGGGCGATGTGCTCCACACCGTGTACCCCGTGGACCGGCGTGACCGGGTGGAGGCCGCCCTGCAGGGCCAGGCCCGGGACCGCACGGATGGGCAGGACGTCGCGGCCGAGGACGGCCGGGGCCGGCGCGAGCAGGACGGAGCGAGGGCATGAGGGTCGTGGTGGCCGGGGCCGGCGCGGTGGGGGCGTCGATCGCCCGGGAGCTGGACACGCACGGGCACGAGGTGGTGCTCGTGGAGACGCGGGCCGACGTCACCCGTCGGGCGGACGTGGGCTCGGCGCGGATGGTGCTCGGCGACGCCACGGACCTGGCCGCCCTGCGCGACGCCGGGGCCGAGTCCGCGGACGTGCTGGTGGCCGCCACCGGCGACGACCGGGCGAACCTCGTGGTCTCCCTGCTGGGCCGCAGCGAGTTCGGGGTGGGGCGCACGGTGGCCCGCGTGAACAACCCCCGCAACGACTGGCTGTTCGACGAGTCCTGGGGGGTGGATGTGGCGGTGTCCACCCCGTCGATCATGACGGCCCTGGTGGAGGAGGCCGTGGAGTCTGGGGACGTGGTGCGTCTGCTGCGCCTGGAGGCCGGCGGTGCCGCCCTCACCGAGTTCCGGGTGCCGGCGGAGCACTGGCTGCCCGGCCGCCGGGTGGGCACGGTCTCCTGGCCGGGGGCCGCCCCGCTGGTGGCGATCGTGCGCGACGGCGTGCCCCGGGCGGCCGCCCCCGATGAGACGCTCGAGGCCGGGGACGAGCTGTTCTTCCTGACCTCCGCCGAGGCCGAGCAGCGCCTGCGGGCCCTGCTGGTGGGCGACGACGCCGGTCAGCGCCGCCGGCCCTGAGCCGCCCCGGACGGGGCGCTCACCGACCAGGCGAGCCAGAGACCGAGGGCGTACAAGGGCAGACCCATCACCAGGCGGGCCACCCCGAGCGCCGTGGCCGCGTCCGCCAGGTAGAGGGGCACCTGCACGGTCAGCCGGGCGGCGAACACGCCGACCATGACCCACGTGGCCGCGGCGTAGGCGCGCCGACGCGCCGGGTCCTGCCGCCACTCCAGGCCCTCCCCGCGCACCAGCCCGAGGATCAGCCCGGCCACCGGCCAGCGCACCAGCACGGACACCGCGAAGGCCAGCCCGTAGGCGATGTTCGTGACGAACCCCCACAGGTAGTAGTCACGGGCCTGCCCCGTGGTCAGGGCCACCACCACCGAGAGCACCACCACGGCCAGGCCGGCCACGGCCTGGGTGGGCGGCTGCCGCTGGGCCAGGCGGACCACGCCGAGCACGAGCGCGACCGCCACGGCAGCGATCCCCGAGGGCCACACCTGCTGCGTGAGCACATAGGCGGTCATGAACACGAGCGTGGGCAGGGACGCCTCCACGATCCCCCGCCACCCGCCGACGGCCGCCAGCGGATCCAGGCGGCCGTCGTCGTCCACGGCGGCACGCCCGGCCAGGCCCGTGGGGACGGCCCCCACGGGTGCGACGGACTCGGAGCGCCCGGGGTGGTCCGGGCAGCCCGGGTGGTCCGCCTGCTCCGGGTGCTCGGTGGGGGCGGTGCGGGGGTCAGTGCGGGGGTCGTTCACGCGCGGGCCTCTCCTGGGGGAAGGTCGTCGGGGCGGGCCGTCAGCGCAGGGCCGCCGGCTCCTCGATCAGGTCGAACTCGGGGTTGTGCACGGTGGGCACGCCGTCCAGCTCGCGGACCCTGCCGCGCAGGCGCAGCCACGCCCCGGGCATGATGCCGGGCACCCGGTCGCGGCCGTGCCACACCAGGCGGGTGGTCTCCTGGGGCTCGGCACGCCCGGGCGCCGGCAGCTGGGCGGCCGCCTCGGCGGTGAACACGGTCGCGTCGTCACTGCCGCGCAGGGTGACCGCCACGATCACGCAGACCCGCTCGAGCACGGCCGGTCCGGCGGACGCGGCCTTCGCGCTCACCGGACCTCCGTGATCTCCGGGCCGCGCTCGGGCAGGGAGGAGCCGCCGGTCTCGGCGGCGGCGGGCGCCTCCGGGGCACGACGGCGGCGCTGCAGCGGCTGGGCCCCGGCGGGCGGGTGCAGGGGCAGCAGCTCCCGCGGCGGCAGGGGGGCGTCCCCGCGCACCACCACGAGGTCGGAGAACACCTGCTCGAGGGCCGTGGCGGCCTCGGGCTGGAAGGCCGCCTCCCCGTGGAACACGCCGCGCACGAACCAGCGCGGCCCGTCCACCCCCACGAAGCGGGCCACGTTCCAGCCCGGGGAGCCGTCCGGCATGGCCGCCGGCACCCGGGTGTGCACCTCGGGCCCGAACGGACCGTCCACCTGCTGCACCTGGGCACCCGGGGTGGTGGCCAGGCTGTCGGCGAGCTCGTGGCGCAGCCCGTCCCACACACCGCCGGCGCGCGGGGCGGAGAACGCCTGCACCTGCAGGGCGGAGCGGCCGAGGGTGACGGTCGCGGCCACGATCCGCTGGGTGGCGTCCTCGACGTCCAGGCGCAGCTTCATGTCCTGCACGGCCTTCACGCGCAGGGAGCCCAGGTCGATGTACCCGGTGCGGTCCGGGCGGGCGGCGGCGTCGTGCGGGCCGAGACGGTCCGCGCCGGCGGGCTCCACGGCCCGCTCGGCCTCGAGGTCCCGGGCGTCCTTGAGCTCGTCCGGCAGCACGATCTGCTCGTGCCGCACATTGCGGTTGCGTCCGAAGATCACTGGGTCCTCCCGGTCTCGTGTGCCTGCTGCTGCGCCCCGCCCGGGCCGAAGCCGCCGGTGGAGCCGAAGCCGGCCTCGCCGCGGTCGGAGGCGGGCAGCTGCTCGACCGGCTCGAACCGGGCGCGCACCACCGGCTGCACCACGAGCTGGGCGATCCGGTCCCCCCGGTGCAGCACGATCGGCTCGGAGGGGTCGAGGTTGATCAGCGGCACCTTGATCTCGCCGCGGTAGCCGGCGTCGATGGTCCCGGGGGTGTTGACCACGCTGAGCCCGTGCCGCACAGCCAGGCCCGAGCGCGGGTGCACGAAGCCGGCATACCCCTCGGGGAGCGCGACGGCCACGCCGGTCGGCACCAGGGCGCGCTCACCCGGGGCGAGCGTGAGGTCGACGGCGGTGCGCAGGTCCGCGCCGGCGTCGCCGGGTCGGGCGTAGGCGGGGGGATCCAGCTCGGTGTCGAGCATTCTCAGGGGCACGGGCAGCTCGTCGGGTTCGGTCACGGTGCCCGACTCTACCGCCCCGGGCCGAGGGCGGGCTGGCCGTGGCACCCGCCCGAGTCCGTGGATGTGGGAGGCTGTGCCCATGCAGCAGGACCTCCGCACCCCGTCCCCCGCCGACGTCGGCCCCCAGGACCCCGATGAGGTCCTCTTCCAGGAGCGGTTGGGCCCGTCCGCGGCGGTCTGGGCGGTCGCGGCACTGCTGGCGGCGCTGACCATCCTGGTGTTCGCCCCCATCGACCTATGGATGGGGCTGGCGGCGGCCGCGGCGGCGTTCGCCGTGGAGGCGATCGTGCTGGTGGCCAGCACGCCGCGGATCGTGGTGACGGGGCGGAGCCTGCAGGTGGGGCGGGCGCAGATCGAGCGCCGTCATCTCGGCGCGGTGCGCGGGTACTGCGGGGAGGACGCCCGGATGCAGCGCGGGCCGCAGCTGCACGGGCTGGCGTACGTGTGCGTGCGGGGATGGATCTCCCCGGTGGCGCGCATCCAGATCACGGACGAGCGGGACACCACCCCCTACTGGCTGACCAGCACCCGCCACCCGGAGGAGCTCACCGAGGCCCTCGGCGGCCGGATGGCCGCCGAGGACGAGTGAGCGCTGCCAGCTGGGGCCTCAGGCCTCGCAGTCCTGGCAGTAGATGAGGCCGCCCTCCTCGCGGGCCGCCTGGGAGCGGTGGCGCACGAGGAAGCAGGACGCACAGGTGAACTCATCGGACTGGGCGGGCAGCACCCGCACCATCAGCTCCTCACCGGAGAGGTCCGCGCCGGGCAGCTCGAAGCCCTCTGCCGCCTCGGTCTCGTCCTCGTCCACCACCGCCGACTGGGTGTCCGTGCGGCGCGCCTTGAGCTCCTCGATGGAGTTGGCGTTGAGCTCTTCCTCGTTCTTGCGAGGTGCGTCGTAGTCGGTGGCCATGTGGGGATCTCACGCTCCGCTGGTGGGGGACGGCACCGGAACAGGTGCCGGAGAGACGCTGCACCGCCGGGCGCGGCCCGTCGGGCCCCTCGCCACGGTCCTGCGCCGTTGCGCGTCGATTGTGCACCATCCGCCCCGGGCCGCCAAATGATTCGCCAGGGGCGAGACTCGATCACCGCTAGGATCAGGGGAGCCCCCGCCCGGTCGGCGGCGCCGTGCGCGCCCTGCCGGGCCGAACCGACCGACGTGGAAGGGATCCCCGCCATGGCCGAGCTCCGACTGACCGGACCGACCCCGGGCGGCGACGCCCTGCGCCTGGCCGCCCCCGACGGCACCGAGCACGACCTGCCGGTGACCGCCTACCTCCGGCGCCTGGTGCTCGATCCCGCCGCCGGGGAGTCCGACGACGCCGGCTCCCCCTCCGAGTCTGCGGACACCGCCGGCCCCGCAGCGTCCCCGCAGGCCGAGGCCCCGGAGTCCGCGCCCGTCACGGAGGCGTCACACACGGCCCCGGCCCGGGCCTCCGAGGGCCGGCGCCCCTCCCCCGTGACCCCGGTGACGGATCAGGAGTCCGTGCGGGCGGCCGCCTCACAGGAGGGCGAGCCGCTGTCCCCCCGGGAGATCCAGGCGCGCATCCGCGCGGGGGCCTCGGTGGAGCAGGTGGCCCGGGAGAGCGGCAACCCCTTCTCCCGCATCCGCACCTTCGGGTACCCGGTGCTGGCCGAGCGCGACTGGGTGGCGCAGCAGGCCCGCGGCACCGAGGTGTGGGTGGGCGGCCCGGACCTCTACTCCTCCACGGTGGCCGACGGCGGGCCCACCACACTCGGTGAGCTCGCCGCGCACCGCCTCGAGGAGCTCGGCCTGGACGCGGGCACCCTGCGCTGGGACGCCTGGCGCGCTGGCACGGGCGACTGGACGGTGACCGCCGCGTTCGAGGTCCCGGAGGGGCACCGGGTCCCCACCGCCGAGCAGCCTCCGGCCACATGGCACTTCCGTCTGGGCGGCGGCCACCTGGAGCCGGTGGACGCCTGGGCGCGGGTCCTCTCCGACGCCGAGGCCTGGGACGTGCTCGACTCCCCCGCTGAGGCGGACGAGGAGCCCGCCGGCCGGCGCTCCGCCGCCGAGGACGACGGTCTGCTCGAGATCCTCCAGGCCCGCCGGGGCCGCCGGGTGGGCCAGGATGAGGCCTCCGACGACGCGCTCGCCCATCTGTTGGCCCGCCAGGCACAGCAACGCGAGGCGGAGGAGGCGGCCCCCGCATCCGTCACGGACGCGGCCGGGTCCGGGCAGGAGCAGCCGGCTGAACGCACCGAGGCCGAGCGGGCCGCCGCGCCGAGCCGTGCCGCGCGCCTGCTGCGCGGGCTACCCAGCCTGCCGCCGGAGACCGCAGAGCAGGAGCAGGGTCAGGGCCAGGAACAGAGTCAGCCCGCGCAGCCTGACCAGGTTCAGTCGGCGCGGCCGGAGCCGACCGACGAGAGCGACGCCGACGCCGGCATCGAGGAGACGACCTCGGGGGCCGAGGACTCCTCCGGCCAGGCCCCCGAGGGCTCGGATCGACCCGGACGCCCGGCCCGTCCGGCCATGCCGACCCCCACCCCGCGCCCCCGGGCGCGGACCACCGGGCGGCGCTCCTCGGTCCCGAGCTGGGACGAGATCGTCTTCGGCCGCAAGGGCGACTGAGGCCGCCGGCGGCTCAGCGCACCCACTGCAGCAGCGGGACCTCCCGCTCGGCGCGGGTAGGCGAGCCATGCTGGCCGACCATCTCGAACGCCCGCGGGCTCACCCGGCGGCCGTCGTAGAGGGCGAGGTCCCCGTGGGCGGCCACGATCAGGTCACCGATCCGCTGGCGCACCCGCTCCTCCACACGCTCGCCGAACCAGCCCAGGGCCTCGGCCTCGTCCCGGGTGAGCACCCACGCGTGGGTCCCGTACCGGGCCTGCCAGGCCGCACGCACCGCATCCCGCCGGCCGGCGTCGACGTCCGCGCCGAAGTGCAGCTGCACCAGGCGCGGCTCCCCCGCCGTGTGCGCCACCCCGTCCAGCAGCTCCGGGTGCACCAGCGTGCCGTCCTCGCCCAGGGCCGCATAGTCCACACGGCGGGAGGCGGGCACGTCCACCATGCCGTGGTCGCCCGTGGCCAGCACCACCGTGCCGGCCGGCACCCGGGAGAGCAGGCGGCGCAGCAGGGCGTCGATCTCCTCCAGGGCGTGGAGCCAATCCCGCGAGCCCACCCCATGGCGGTGGCCGGTCTTGTCCAGCTCATTGGCGTAGAGGTACAGCAGGGTGGGCTCACGGGCGGCCGCGAGGACCTCCTCGGCTGCCCGGCCCCGGGCCAGCAGCCCGCGGGCGGCCACATACCGCCCGCCGCGCAGGCCAGCGCGGGTCAAGGCCGAGCGCTCGAACTCCGGCAGGGACACCGTCACCGCATCCACCCCCGCGGCCGCGGCCCGCTCGAACACGGTGCTGCGCGGCTGCCACACGGTCGGGTCCGTGGCCTCGTCCCAGCCGCCGAGCTGGTTCACCACCACCCCGCGGTCCGGGTCCAGGACGTCGTAGCCGGCCACCCCGTGCTCGCCCACGTCCAGCCCGGTGCCCAGGCTCGTCAGGGAGGCGGCGGTGGTGGTGGGCGTGGCTGCCAGCAGTACCCGGCCGCCGTCGGCCATCGCCGCCCGCAGCGTGGGGGCGTGCCCGGCGTGGCGCTTGAGCACGCCCCGGCCCAGCCCGTCCACGAGCACGACGACGGCCCGCCGGGTGCTCGGCAGCCCGAGGGCGTCGACCTCCCCGGGGACGCCCAGGGCGGCCGCAGCCGAGGTCAGCACCGAGCGCAGGGCCCGCTCGGCGGGCACCGGCCCGGCCGGAGGCGCGGGAGTCTGGCTCATGCTGTCGCCGCCACGTGGGCCCGGCGCAGGGCGCGGGCGAAGCCGAGGGCGGCGTCCACGGCCCCCTGACCGTCGGCGTCGGCGGCCACCCGGATCACGAGGTCCTCGCGGGTGGACGTGCCCGTGTAGCCGTGGTCGGCGTCGCAGGACGGGTCCGCGCAGCCGGCCGGCTGCAGGTCCAGGCGGCGGCCGCCCGCCCACTGCACACCCAGGGTGATCTCCGCGACCGGGTCCGTCGGGCGGAAGCGCTCGGGACGGGCGTGCCCGGTGGTCAGCACCACCGCACCCAGGGCCCGCACCGGCACGATCTCCGTGGAGACCTGCGCGAGCACGGCCTGGCCGGCCGGGTCCGCGGCGTGGTCGTCCAGGTGCACGGCCAGCAGCACGTCCCCGGCGAGCACCAGCACCGTGATATGCCGGTGGATCTCGTCGTACTCGAAGTGCGTGTCCACGTGCACGAGGTGCGCGTCCACGGGCCGGCCCTCGAGCTCCTGGGCGATCGTGTGCGCCACCAGCTCCGGGTAGTAGCCGGCGTGCACCAGCGACCGCCCCAGGGACGCGTCGGCACCCGGGGCATCGGCACCCGGGGCGCCGACGGCCCGTGCGTGGCCGGCGCCGGAGCGGCCGTCGTCGTGGGGACCGGTCGGGTGGTTCCTGCGCAGCGGACTCATGCCCACCATGCTAGGCGTGCACGGCGCACCGGGCGCCGTTGTCCACCGTCTGCGCCCCGGACCACGGCGTCCAACCGGCCCGTGCGCTCAACTGGCCCGCGCGCTCGACTGGCCCGGGCACTCAACTGGCCCGCAGGGCCCGCCGGGCGGAGTCGGTGCGCCCGGCCGCGTTGGCCACGTCCACGTCCGCGTGCAGCACGGTCACCCCGGCGGGCGAGGCCAGCACGGGGCTGAAGCGCAGCCGGGCGACCTGCGGGAGGTCGTCCTTGAGCAGGCTCACCCGCGCCACCAGGTCCGCGAGCGCGTCCAGGTCCACGGCGGGCACCCCTCCTCCGCCGGCCAGCTTCGAGGCCGCGCGCGGGGCGCGGAGCATGCGGGCGACGTCCTGGTCGGTCAGCGGTGGGACCCGGTGCACCCAGTCCCCCAGCAGGTCGGTGGCGTCTCCGGCGATGCCGAAGGAGACCACGGGTCCGAGCAGGGGGTCCTCGAGGGCGCTGACGATGCAGGCCTGCCCGGACGGGGCCATGGACTGCACCTCGAGGTCGGTGACGCCGAAGGGGGCGAGCACCCGGCGCATCTGCTCCACGTTGCGGCGCAGGGAGGCGGCGTCCACCACGTTGAGGCGGACCCCGCCGAGGTCGATGCGGTGGCGCAGGTAGGGGTCCACGGCCTTGACGGCGACGGGGAAGCCCAGGCGTTCGGCGGCGTCGACGGCCTCGTCGGGGGTCTCGAAGCGGACCGCCGGCAGCAGGGGGATGCCGTAGTGGCCGAGCAGGGTGGCGGTCTCCTCGGGGTTCAGGCGTACCAGCTCGGTGCCGTGGGCGCGGGTGACGGCGGCGTCCACGAGGGCCTCGGCGCGGCGGGGGTGCACGTCCTGGGGTTCGAGCGGCTCCCCGGCCTCCTCGCCGCGCCAGCGCACGTAGTCCACGAGGCGGCCGAGCACGGCCACGGCCTGGGCTGCGGAGGGGTAGAGGGGCACGCCGCGCTGGAGGGCGCCGGGGTCGGCGTCGTCGGGCACGGGGGCGGCCCCGCCGAGGCGGGCCCCGGAGAAGCGGTCGGCGACGACGTCGGCCAGGCTGGCCAGCACGGGCACCTCGGCGCCGTCGGCGGCGGCGGCGAGGGCGCGGACGAGCTGTTCGGCGTCGCCGGCGTCCTGGTGCAGGCCGAGGCGGGCGACCACGACGACGGCGTCCGCCCCGGTGTGGGCGAGGGCCTCACGCAGGGCGGCGGCGAAGTGCTCGGTGCCGGCGGCGACGCCGTCCTCGCGGTCCTCGAGGCCCACGGTGGCGACGACCTCAAGTCCGGCGGAGGCGGCGGCGTCGCGGGCGAGGCGGTCCAGGGCGAGGGAGTCGGTCACGAGGGCCACGCGGGGGCCGCGGGGCAGGGGCTGGGCGGCGACGGCCATGAGGAGGTCGAGCATGTCCTCGTGGCCGCTGACCTCGAGCACGCCGGTCTGGTCGAGCATGGAGTCCACGGCGCCCTCGGGGGCCTGGGTGGTGCGGGTCTCGTGGCCGGGGGGAAGGGCGCGGCCGGTGACGTCGGTGCGGACCACGACGACCGGCTTGGTGCGGGAGAGGCGCCGGGCGATGCGGGTGAACTTGCGGGGGTTGCCGAAGGACTCGAGGAACACACCGACGGCGGCGGTGTGGGGGTCGTCCTCAAGGAACTGCATGGCGTCGTTGCCGGAGACGTCGGCGCGGTTGCCGGCGTTGAGGAAGGTGGAGATGCCCACGCCGCGGCGGGTGACGCCGGCCAGGATCATCGCGCCGACGGCGCCGGACTGGCTGAACAGGCCGATGGGTCCGCGGCCGGGCAGGGCCGGGGAGGGTGAGGCGTTGAGGCGGACGGCCGGGTCGGTGCGCACCAGGCCGGAGGAGGCAGGGCCGATGACGCGCATGCCCAGGGCGCGGGCACGGGAGACGAGGCGGCGTTGGGCGGCGCGACCGGTCTCGCCGGCGTCGGCGTAGCCGGAGGTGAGCACGAGCAGGCCCTGGGCGCCGACTGCGGCGGCATCCTCGACGACCTCGTCCATGCGGTCCACGGGCACGGCGGCGACCACGAGGTCCACAGGGGCGCCGATGTCCTGGAGGCGACTGTGGGCGGGCAGGCCCTGGACCTGCTCGGCGGCGGGGTTGACGGCGTGCACGGCACCGGTGAACCCGGCCTCGAGGATGTGACGGAGCACGAGGGCGCCCACGGAGCCGGGGTCGCGGGAGGCGCCGACGACGGCCACGGAGCCGGGCTCGACGAGCTCGGCCACGGAGCGGGCCTCGGCGCGGTGCTCGCGGGACTCGACGACGGCCCGCCAGCGGGCGGTGGGGTCGATGGGGAACTCAACGGCCACGACGCCGTCCTCGAACCGGCGGGCGACCTCGAACCCGGAGTCCTGGAACACGGAGAGCATCTTGCGGTTCTCGGGCAGCACCTCGGCGGTGAACCGGCGGATGCCGTTCTCGCGGGCGGCCACGGCCAGGTGTTCCATGAGGATGGAGCCCAGTCCGCGCCCCTGGGCGGCGTCGGAGATGTTGAAGGCGACCTCGGCGACGTCGGAGTCCCCGTGGCGGTCGTAGCGGCCGATGCCCAGAACCTGCCCGCCGCGGGTGATCACGAACGCGACCCGGTCCCGGTGGTCCACGTGGGTGAACCGGTCGAGGTCCTTCGCGGACAGCTCGGACTTGTAGGTGAAGTACCGCAGGTAGATGGAGGACTCGGACTGGGCGGCGTGCATGCGCTGCAGCTCGGCGGCGTCCTCGGGGGTGATGGGCCGCAGACGGGCGGTGGCGCCGTCACGCAGGACGACGTCGGCCTCCCAGTGGCTCGGGTACGCGCGTGACTCGTCGGTCTCAGCCATAGGATTCAGCGTAGACACTCCCCGACCCCGTGAGGACTGCCCCACCACCATGATGGCCAGATCGCCCCGTTCCCGCACCGTGTCCGCGGACGCCTCCGGCCCGCTCCGGCCGGAGCAGGAGAGCATCGTCGCCGTCGACGTGTCCGAGGAGAGGGAGGGCTCGGTCCTCGAGTACGCGTACTCGGTGATCTACTCGCGGGCCCTGCCGGACGCCCGCGACGGGCTCAAGCCGGTGCAGCGGCGCATCCTGTTCATGATGTCCCAGATGGGCCTGCGCCCGGACCGCGGGCATGTGAAGTCCGCCCGTGTGGTGGGCGAGGTGATGGGCAAGCTGCACCCTCACGGGGACGCGGCGATCTACGACGCGATGGTCCGTCTGGCCCAGCCGTTCTCGCTGCGGCTGCCGGTGGTGGACGGCCACGGCAACTTCGGTTCCCTCGACGACGGCCCGGCCGCCCCGCGCTACACGGAGGCCCGCATGGCCCCGGCGGCGCTGGCGCTGACCGCGGACCTGGACGAGGACACCGTGGACTTCGTGCCCAACTACGACAACCAGTTCCAGCAGCCGGAGGTGCTGCCGGCGGCGTACCCGAACCTGCTGGTCAACGGGGCCGCGGGCATCGCGGTGGGCATGGCCACGAACATGGCCCCGCACAACCTGCGGGAGGTGGTGGCCGCGGCCCGCCACCTGCTCGCGCACCCGGACGCGGACCTCGAGACGCTGATGGGCTTCGTGCCCGGCCCGGACTTGCCCTCGGGCGGGCGGATCGTGGGCCTGGACGGGATCCGGGATGCCTACGCCTCCGGGCGCGGCACGTTCCGCATGCGCGCGACCGCCGCGATCGAGCAGGTCTCGGCCCGACGCACCGGGATCGTGGTGACCGAGCTGCCGTACGCGGTGGGCCCGGAGAAGGTCATCGAGAGGATCAAGGACGGCGTGCGCGCCGGGCGCCTGGCCGGCATCTCCGACGTCGTGGACCTCACGGACCGCACGAACGGGCTGCGCCTGGTGATCGAGCTGAAGTCCGGCTTCAACCCGCAGGCCGTGCTCGCCTCCCTGTACAAGCACACCCCGCTGGAGGAGACCTTCGGCATCAACAACGTGGCCCTCGTGGACGGCCAGCCGCAGACCCTCGGGCTGCGGGGGCTGTTGCAGGTCTACGTGGACCACCGGCTCGAGGTGGTCCGCCGGCGCACGGTGCACCGGCTGGCCAGGCGGCAGGAGCGCCTGCACCTGGTGGAGGGCCTGCTGCTGGCCCTCGTGGACATCGACGAGGTCATCGAGATCGTCCGTTCCTCGGACGACACCGCCGCCGCCCGCACCCGTCTGATGCAGGTGTTCGACCTCTCCGAGGTGCAGGCCGGCCACATCCTGGAGCTGCGGCTGCGCCAGCTCACGCGCTTCTCCCGTCTGGAGCTGGAGGCCGAGCGGGATGAGCTGGCCCGGCTGATCGCCGAGCTGGAGGCGATCCTCGGCTCGGACGCCCGCCTGCGCGAGGTGGTCTCCGAGGAGCTGCAGGCTGTGGCAGACCGCTTCGGGGACGAGCGCCGCACCGTGCTGGAGGACGCCGAGACCGCCGCCGCGGCCACCGCTGCCCTGCCTGCGGCTTCCTCCCCCACCGCCGGGGCCGGGGCGGAGCTGATGGTCCCGGACACCCCCTGCTGGGCCCTGCTGACCACCTCGGGGCGGCTGCTGCGCACCGCGGACCGCACCCCCGTGGCCCCGCAGGGGCGGCGCCGCAAGCATGACGCCTTCGTGAGTGTGGTCCCGACGACGGCCCGCGGCGAGGTCGGGGCGCTCACCTCCGCCGGCCGGCTGCTCCGCCTGCCCACGGTGGACCTGCCGGCGGCCACCGAGCCCTCCGCCGCGCCCGCGCTCACCGAGGCGGTGCCCGTCAAGGAGGTCCTCACCCTGGACAAAGGCGAGGACCTGGTGGCGCTCGTCCCGCTGGACGCGGTGATCGCCCTGGGCACGGTGCGCGGCGTGGTCAAGCGGGTGCGCCCGGAGTGGCCGCTGAACCGGGACGAGGCCACGGCGATCGCCCTCAAGGACGGGGACGCCGTGGTGGGCGCCGCCCCCGCCGTGCAAGACGAGGACCAGCTGGTGTTCATCACCCGGGCCGGGCAGCTGCTGCGCTACGCGGCCTCGGCCGTACGCCCGCAGGGGCCCGCCGCCGGCGGCGTGGCCGGCATCCGCCTGGCCGAGGCCGACGAGGTGCTCGCCTTCGGTGTGGCCCCGGCGGCCGCCATCACCGAGGATGGGTCAGACCCGGGCGCCCACCCGCGCCCGGCCCTGGTGGTCACCGTGACCGACGGCGACGCCGACCTGCTCGGCGGTGCCGACGGCTCCGTGAAGGTCACCCCCCTCGGGGACTGGCCCGCCAAGGGCCGCGGCACCGGCGGGGTGCGGGCCCACCGCCTGCTCAAGGGCGAGACCGCCCTGGCCTTGGCCTGGGTCGGGGCCGCCCCCGTGCTGGCGGCCTCCCGGGCCGGCGTCGCCCGTTCCCTGCCCGCCGAGTACGGCAAGCGGGACGGCTCCGGGGTTCCCGTGGACCAGCGGGTCGAGGCCCTGGGCGCCGGGGCCTCCCCCGAGCTGGTGGCCACCGCACCGCAGGCCGAGTCCGCCGTGGCCGTCTCCGCGGACTGATCCGCCGCCACAGCTGGCTGGCGGAGGCCGCCCGGGCGGGTCAGCCCAGGGCCAGGTGCACGTCGGCCCCGGCGGCCAGGCGCGTGTCGTGGGTGACCACCACGGTGGTGTGCCCGGCCAGGGCCCGGCGCAGGTCCGCCATGAGGGTCAGCGCCTCGTCCTGGCCCACGTGGGCGGTCGGCTCGTCCAGGAGCACGACGTCGGCCCGGGCCACGAGCGCCCGGGCCACGGCCAGGCGCTGGCGCTGACCCCCGGAGAGCGTGTGCCCGCCCGGTCCCACCGGGGTGTCCAGGCCCTGCGGGGCATCGGCCAGCCACGGGCCCAGGCCGACCAGCTCGAGCACGGCGGTCAGCTCGGCGTCGTCCGGGGCGTCGGCGCGGTCCCGGGCCAGGGCGAGGTTGCCGCGGACCGTGGAGTCGAACACGAGCGCATCCTGCGGCGTCCAGGCCACCCGGGCCAGGCCTGCCTCGTCCGCGGGGGTGGCAGTCAGGCCGGAGCTGGTGCGGTGCAGCAGCGTGTACCGGCCCTCGTCCAGGGGAAGGAAGCCCAGCAGCACCGCCAGCAGGGTGGACTTGCCCGCCCCGGAGGGCCCGGTGACCACCGCAGTGGCCCCCCGGCGCACGTCCAGGTCCAGGTGCTCCCAGAGGGGGGCCGGCGCACCGGCGTGACTGAAGCCGGCGCCCCGTAGGCGCAGCCCGTCCACCCGCACGGGCGCGGGGCCGGTGGCCGGGTGGGCGGGGTCGACGGCCCGCGGTGCAGGCCTCGTCGAGGAGGGCGTCGTGCCCACCGGCTGCGGCCCCAGCAGGGCTGCCGCGGCCCGGGCCTGGGAGACCAGCGCCCCGGTCTGCTGCGCGGATTGGGCCAGGGCCCCGAACGGCTCGGCCCAGGACAGCGCGAGGAACACCACGAACGCCGCCAGGGGCGCGGAGGTGCCGGTCTGGGTGGCCGTCCCGGCGGCGGCGAGCGCGGCCG
This sequence comes from Micrococcus sp., assembly GCF_034179925.1. Lineage (GTDB taxonomy): Bacteria > Actinomycetota > Actinomycetes > Actinomycetales > Micrococcaceae > Micrococcus. The sequence continues at coordinate 163,760 of NZ_JAXFPG010000032.1, forward strand.
CCCCGGAGAACACCACGGCCAGGCCCCGCCCGAGGCCGGCCACCCACGCGGTGCGCCGCTGCGGGCGCTGCAGGGCGGCATCGGCGTCGGCCAGGCGGGCGACGGCGGCCTCGGAGCGGCCGAGCCCGTGCAGGTCCGCGGCGGCGCCGAGCACCACACCCACCCGGTCCAGCAGGGCGGCCCGGTGGCGGAGAGTGCGGTGGGTGTCCCGGCGGTCCAGCAGGGCCGAGAGGGCCGGGATCAGCACGAGCCCGAGCAGGCCCGGCACCAGCGTGGCCACGGCGAGCTCGGGGGCCAGGACCACGACCGCACCGGCGGTGAACAGCCAGGCGGCCACGGCGGCCGGGGCCGGCACGATCACGCGCGGGGCGGCGTCGCGCAGGGCATCCACGTCCGCAATGAGCACGGACAGCGCCCCGTCCGCCCGGGAGAGCCGGCCCCACAGTGCAGGGCGGCGGGCCAGGGCGTCCCACAGATCCAGGCGCAGCCGGTCCGCCCAGCGGAGCACGGCGTCGTGAGTGGCGAGCCGGTCCGCGTACCGGCAGACGGCACGGGAGAGCCCGAACGCGCGCACGAGCACGATCACGGCCAGCAGGTAGAGGATGGGCGGCTGCCCGGAGGCGGTGACGATCAACCAGCCGGACAGCGCCGCCAGCAGCGCCGCGGACAGGTGGGTGGCAGTGGCCCAGGCGACGCCGAACCACAACCGGCGCTCACCCCAGGGCAGCACCCGCAGGGCGGCCCGCAGCCCGGGGTAAGGCGCGGCCGGCTCAGCGTCGGCATCGGTGGCGAGGGCGACGTCGGTGGCGGTGTCGGGACCAGCGTCGGCGGCGGTGACGTCAGATTCGGCGGCGGTGGCGGAGGGACGGGGGCCGGCCCCGAGGCGCACGTCGATGGGACGGTCGGCGGCGGCGGGGGCGAGCCCGCGGCCGTTCTCGTCGACGAGCTGGTCGGCGGCCCGGTGCAGAGCGGGGTCGTGGGAGGCGGCGAGCACCGTCAGCGGCGGCAGGGACAGTCCGGCCGGGCCGGTGATGCCCGATCCGGGGATGTCCATGCCGACGCCGTCCACGCCAGCACCGTCCGCGCGGGCGCCGTCGTCGGAGGACCCGCCGCGGGTCAGGGCGGTGAGGGTGGCCCGCACCCCGGCGGCGGAGGCCTCGTCCAGGTGGGCGGTCGGCTCGTCCAGCAGCAGCAGCCAGCCACGCCCACGGGTCGGAGACCCCTGCCCTCCGGCCTCGTCCCGGTGGGCCGCCTCCAGGCGGGCCAGGGCGCGGGCGAGGGCCACACGGCGCTGCTCCCCCGGGCTGAGTTCATGGGGCACGCGGTCGGCGAAGCCGGTGAGGGAGGCGGCGGCCAGCACAGCCTGCCGGGTCGCCTCCGCCAGGGGCCGGCCCGCGGCCAGGTCCAGTTCGGCGGCCACGGTCGGCTCGGTCAGGCGCGGGTGCTGGCCCACCCACACGGTGCGGGCGGGGTCCACCCCGGTCACCGTCCCGGACACCGTGGCCGGGCCTGTCCGCAGCAGCCCGGCCAGCAGGTGCAGCACGGTGGACTTGCCGGTGCCGGAGGCCGAGCCGAACACGGTGAGTGTGCCCGGGGCCAGCGTCAGGTCCAGGCCCCGGACCACCCGGCGGGTGCCGTAAGCGACCTGCACCGAGCGCAGGCGCACGGCGCCGTGGTCCGGCACGGCGCCGTCGTGCCCGGCGTCCTCCCCCGCCCCGGCGGGGGCGGTGAGGGCCGCGAGCGCGGTCGGCGGCACGGGCTCGGCGACGGCGGCCCGCGCCCGAGACTCGGCCTCACGGCCGTCCTCGGAGGCGTGGAACGCGCTGCCGAGGTCCCGCATCGGCAGGTAGACCTCCGCGGCCAGCACCAGCACCACGAGCCCGGCGTGCAGGTCCATCTGGCCGGTCACCAGTCGCACACCGATGAACACGGCCACCACGGCCACGGACAGTGAGGCGATCAGCTCCAGGGCCAGCCCGGAGACGAACGCGGTGCGCAGGGTGCCCAGGGTGGCCACCCGGTAGTCCTCCGAGACCCGTTCCAGGGCCCGGCGCTGCACCCCGGCCCGGCGCAGGCCCACCAGCACGGGCAGGCCCCGGGCCAGCTCCAGCAGGTTGCCGGAGAGCCGGTCCAGGCCGGCTTGGGCAGCGGCGATGCGGTCCTGGGTGTGGCGGCCGATCAACACCATGAAGAACGGCACCAGCGGCAGGGTCAGGGCGAGCACCAGCGCGGACACCCAGTCCTGGGTGAGGATCCACACCCCGAGCACCGGCGGCACCACGGCCGCCGAGGCCAGGGCGGGCAGCACCTGCGTGTAATAGTCGTCCAGGCCCTGCAGGCCGTGGGTCACGAGCACCGCGTCCGCCCCGGAGCGGGGGCGGGAGCCGTCGGCTCCGGCCAGGCGGTGGGCCACCAGCTCGCGGCGCACCTGCACCTGGGCTCCCAGCGCCGCCCGGCGCCCCCACACCCGTTGGCCCCAGTCCGCCAGGGCCCGTGCCGCCACACCGGCACCGCCCAGGGTCAGCGCCCCGGCGACGTCGGCCCAGGGCCCCACCGGGCCGATGGGGGCGGGTGGGGTGAACAGCAGTTCTTGGAATCGGAAGGTGGACTCCGGGTCCAGGGTCATCGGCAGGGCCGTCACCAGGTCTGCGAGGGCCTGGGCGAGCAGGATCCAGCCGAGGGCGCGCAGACCGGCCAGGGATGCCATGACGGCCACGGCCTGGCGGGCCGTGGCCGTCATGGCCGGTCCGCGCCGGGGGGCGCGGGCGGGGGTGGGGTCCGTCACACGGGCTCCACGAGGTGCGGCTCGGGGATGTGCGTCTCCGCGATGCGGCGGCGGAACACCCAGTAGGACCATGCGGTGTAGGCCAGCACGATCGGCACGAACACGAGGCTGATGATCGCCATCAGGCCCAGCGTGTAGCTGCCGGAGGAGGAGATCTGCGCCGTGAGGTTGAAGGCCGGGTCCACCGTGGAGGGGGTCACCACGGGGTACTGGGCCACCATGATCGCCGTCCAGGAGGCGGCCAGGGTCACGGTGGTGGCCACGAGGGCCAGGCCCTCGCGGCGGGCGTGGGCGGCCAGCACGGTGCCGAGCACGGCGGCCACGGCCAGGGCCACGAGCGCCCAGACCCACATGCGGTCGCCGCGGCCGACGACCATGGCGGTCCACACCAGCAGGGGGGCCATGAACACCGGGGGCCAGATCTGCAGGAAGCGGCCGGCGGCGGCGCGGGGGGCGCCGTCGGTCTTGAGCCCGATGAACGCCCAGGCCTGCACGATGGACAGGGCGACAACGGCGACACCGCCGAGCACTGCCCAGCCGGTGAGCCAGGCGAAGGGGCCGCCGACGCGGTCGCCGTTGGCGTCCAGCGGCAGGCCGGTGGTGGTCAGGGCGAGCAGCACGCCCACCGTGAACGCGGCCAGGAACGAGCCCAGGGCCAGCAGGGTGGTCCAGGTGGACCGGCCGCGGTCGGTCTCGGCCTTGCCGCGGTACTCGATGGAGGTGGCGCGCAGGATCAGCCCGAACAGCAGAATGAGCATCGGCAGGTACAGGCTGGAGAGCACGGCGGCGTACCAGGCGGGGAACGCGGCGAACATCGCGCCGATGGCGGTGATGAGCCACACCTCGTTGCCCTCCCACACGGGACCGATAGTGTTCAGCAGCACGCGGCGGCGGCGCTCGTCGCGCCCCCAGACCTTCATGAGCATGCCGACGCCGAGGTCGAAGCCTTCGAGCGCGAGGTAGCCGAGCCAGAGCACGGCGATGATGACGAACCAGTAGACCGGCAGGGCCTCTGCCATGGTGATCAGTCCTTCCTTTCCGTGTCCGGTGGGTCAGTAGGCGAACGCGAGCACGTCGTCGCGGTCGTGGCGGTCGGCGTCCGGGTCGTGGTGCTCGTCCGCGGTGAGCTCGGGCATGCCGGCGGGCACGCCGCCGCGCACGTAGCGGGTCAGCAGGGCGACCTCCACCACGAGCAGCACGCCGTAGACGGCCACGAACGCCAGCAGGGAGGCGAGTACCTCCTCACCGGAGACCCCCGGGGAGACGGCGGCCGCGGTGAACATGTACACCTGGTCCACGCCCATCATCGGGTTGGGGTACACCACGAAGGGCTGGCGGCCCATCTCGGTGAACACCCAGCCGGCGATGTTCGCGGCGAAGGGGGCACCGATGGAGGCGACGGCGAGCGTCATCCAGCCCTTGGAGTCGGGCACGGTGCCCTTGCGGGTCATCCACAGGGCCAGGGCGCCGGCGAGGGCGGCCAGGCCGCCGAAGGTGATCATCAGACGGAAGCCCCAGTAGGTGACCTCCATGAGCGGCAGGTAGTCGATCTCGCTGCCGGCGCGCTCGCCGTACATCGGGTCGTCGGGCAGGTGGGTGCCGTAGCGCTCCTCGTACTGCGGCAGCAGGGTGTTGATGCCGGGCACGGGGGTGGTGAAGTCCTCGTAGGCGAGGAAGGAGAGCAGGCCCGGGATCTCGATGATGCCGGTGACGTCGTCGCAGGTGGTGGCCCCGGGGGTGCTGACGTTGCCGAGGGTCAGCACGGAGAACGAGGTGCCGTCGTGGCACGCGGCTTCGGCGGAGGCCATCTTGGTGGGCTGGAACTGGATCATCTGCTGGGCCTGGGCGTGGCCGGTGAAGGCGGTGCCCAGGAACCCGATGATGGCGACGGCGGCGCCGGCGCGCAGGGAGGTGATCCACACGCGGTGGTCGACGGCGTCGCGGGCCTTGGAGCCGGTGGTTCCGACGACGACGTGGCCGTCGGCGTCCACGGTGTCGATGCCGTCGCGGCGGCGCTTCCACAGGTGGTACCAGGAGATGCCGAGCAGGAACCCGCCGCCCACGGCCCACGCACCGGCGATGGTGTGCGGGAAGTGGGTCATCAGCAGCGGGTTGGTGAGCACCGCGCCGAGGTCGTTGAGCACGGGACGGCCGTCGATCACCTCGTAGCCCACCGGGTGCTGCATGAACGCATTGGCGGCCATGATGAAGTACGCGGACAGGTGCGCGCCGATCACGGCGCACCACAGGGCGGCCAGGTGCAGCTTCTGCGGGACGCGGTCCCAGCCGAAGATCCACACGCCCAGGAACACGGATTCGAGGAAGAACGCGATGAGCGCCTCGAGGGCCAGTGGGGCGCCGAAGACGTCCCCGACGAACCGGGAGTACTCGGACCAGGCCATGCCGAACTGGAACTCCTGGACGATTCCGGTGGCGACGCCCATGATGAAGTTGATGAGGAAGAGCTTGCCCCAGAACTTCGTCATGCGGAGGTAGTGCTCCTTGCCGGTGCGGACCCAGAGGGTCTGCAGGACGACGACGACGAGGCCGAGGCCGATGGTCAGGGGGACCATGAGGAAGTGGTAGACGGTCGTGATGCCGAACTGCCACCGCGCGAGGTCGAGGGGATCCACGGTGCTGTGCTCCTGAAGGAAAGAGATGACTCCGGGCCGTGCGAAGGGGGCCACAGGTGTGCGCCCCAGCGTAACCGCTTCCCCCGGGGCGGCCTGCCCCGTGGCGCGGCGTGGCGCGGCGGAGGTCCGGCACCGGGGCGGCCCACCTCGGCTAGAGTGAGTCGTCGACTCTCCCCCGGGGCGAGTTGTGCCCTGTCCCCGCGCAGATTGGTCCTGGTGACGAACGTGTCCGGCAACGCCCGCTACGAGTACTCCCGTGCCGCCCTCCTGGCGGTCACCGAGGTGCAGGCCCCCCGGGTGGTCACCTCGGAGGATCTGGACGAGCGTCTGGCGGACGTGCTCTCCCGGCTGCGCCTGCCCGGCTCGCTCCTGGAGCGGGTGGCCGGGGTGCGCTCGCGCCGCATGTGGGACGGGACCGAGGACTTCCAGGAGGCCGCCGCCCGTGCCGGCACCGCGGCCCTGGAGCAGGCCGGTGTGGAGCCTGGCCAGGTGGGGCTGCTGGTGAACACCTCCGTCACCCGCGCCACCCTGGAGCCGTCCGTGGCGGTGCGTGTGCACCACCTGATGGGCCTGCCCACCTCCGCCACGAACTTCGACATCACCAACGCATGCCTCGGGTTCGTCAACGGTCTCATGCTGGCCTCCACCATGGTCGACGCCGGCCAGGCCGACTACGTGGTGGTCGTCGCCTCCGAGGACGCCTCGAAGGTGCAGGAGGCCACGATCGCCAACCTGCACGCGGACACCGTGACCCGGGACAACTACATGGAGCAGTTCGCCTCCCTGACCCTGGGCTCGGGGGCCGCGGCCGCCGTCGTGGGCCGCGCCGACCACCACCCGGACGCCCACCGGATCCTGCGCGGGATCACCCGTGCCGGCACAGACCACCACGGTCTGTGCGTGGGCGACCACAACGGCATGTTCACGGACTCGACCGCGCTGCTCACCGACGGCCTCGAGCTCGTCATGGATGCTTGGACGGACACGCCCGCCGAGTGGGGCTGGTCCGGAATGGACCGGTACATCACCCACCAGGTGTCCCAGCTGCACACCACCGCGATCGCCGAGGCCGCGCACCTGTCCCCCGAGCGCATCCCCGTCACCTTCCCCACCCTGGGCAATGTGGGCCCGGCGTCCCTGCCGATCACCCTCGTGCGGGAGCAGGAGTCCCTGCACCGCGGCGACCGGGTGCTGTGCCTCGGTGTCGGCTCCGGCCTGAACACCGCCATGCTCGAGATCCAGTGGTGACCGCACCGACCTGAGGAGTCCCACCGTGCCGCAGATCCCCGCCGCCCCCGCCACCCTGCCCCCCGCCGACCGGCTGCCCGGCTGGGACCCGCTGTGGTCCCGCCTGGTGACCATCCAGTCCGCCGCGGACCCGGCCGGCACCACCCGCACCCTCCACGTGGCCGACACCGGCCCCCGCCTGGCCGCCCTCGGCGCGGAGGTGGTGGGCACGATCGTCGCCGTCCACGGCAACCCGACGTGGTCCTACCTGTGGCGGTCCCTCATGGAGCTGACCGTGCGCCGCGCCGAGCAGGGCCTGGCGGCCTGGCGCGTGGTGGCCCCGGACCAGCTGGACATGGGCTTCTCCGAGCGCCTGGCGCACCCGGCCCACCCCTCCCCCTCCGAGATGGGCCGGCCGGGCAGCACCTACCGGGCCCTGGGGGCGCGGATCGACGACCTCGACGCCCTCACCGCCGAGCTGGGCCTGCTGGACCTGGCCGCCACCGGGCACCCCGTGGTGACGCTGGGACACGACTGGGGCGGCGTCGTCTCCCTGGGCTGGGCCGGCCGCCACCGGGACGTGGTGGCGGGGGTGAGCACGCTGAACACGGCCGTGCACCAGCCCCCGCAGGCCCGCATCCCGGCCCCGCTGCAGGCCGCCCTGGCGGGGCCGGTGCTGCCGGCCTCGACCGTCGCCACCGATGCGTTCATCGCGGTGACCACCTCGCTGGCCACCCCGTCCCTGGCCCCGGAGGTCCGGGCCGCCTACCACCTGCCCTACGGCTCCGCGGAGCGCCGCGGCGGTGTGGGCGGGTTCGTGGCGGACATCCCCGTGGACGCCCGGCACGGCAGCCACGCGGTGCTGCAGGAGGTCGCCGAGGGCGTCCGTGCGCTGGGCGCGCAGGGCACGCCCGCCCTGCTGCAGTGGGGCGCCGACGACCCTGTCTTCCTGGACCGCTACCTGGACGACCTGCGCGAGCGCCTGCCCCAGGCGCGCGTGCACCGCTACGAGGAGGCCGGGCACCTGCTGGTGGACGACCGGGACGTCGCCACCCCCCTGTACGTGTGGCTGCAGCTGCTGCGCGCGGACCTGCTGGACGACCCCGCCTCCGGCCTGCCCGGGCCCGTGCCCGGACACGGGGCCACGGGACACACCGCCGTCTCCCCCTCCCCCACGACGACGTCCGCCGCCCCGGTCCCGCCGGTCGCCGCCGTCGTCGACCCGGTGGCGCCGGTGGGCACCACCGGTGCGGAGGTGGACCTGACCGCGCACCTGGGCGAGGGCACCCCGGCCCCGGCGGCCGCGCCCGCCGTGCCGCGCCTGTGGAGCCACCTGGAGGACTGGGGTGCGCCGGACTCACCGATGCGCGAGTACACCGCGCTTGTGGACATGGCCGGCGCCGAGAGTGCCCGCACCCTGGTGGGCGGGTCCCGTCGGCCGGTCGCTGTGACCTGGGGCGAGCTTCACGAGACCGTCGCCGCGATGGCCACCGGCCTGTGGGCGGCGGGCGTGCGCCCGGGCGACAGGGTCTCCATGCTCGTGCCCCCCGGCCGTGACCTCACCGCCGCGCTGTACGCGGTGGTGCGCGTGGGTGCTGTCGCCGTGGTCGCGGACCAGGGCCTGGGCATCGCCGGGATGACCCGCGCCATGCGCTCAGCCCGGCCACGCTGGGTGCTCGGCCGCACCGCGGGCCTGACCCTCGCCCGCGCCCAGAGCTGGCCCGGCACCCGGATCTCCGTGGCCCCGCTCGGGTCCGCCCAGCGCGCCCTGTTGGGCGTGGAGGACTCCCTCTACGCGATGGTCGAGCGGCACCGGGCCTGCGTGGCCGACGGCCCCGTGGACGAGCTCGGCCGCCCCCTGCCCGAACCGCAGGCCGACGCGGACGCCGCGGTGCTGTTCACCTCTGGTTCCACCGGCCCGGCCAAGGGTGTGGTGTACACACACGAGCGCCTGGGCCACCTGGTGCGCCTGGTGGGCTCCACGCTCGGGGTGGGCCCGGGCTCCTCCCTGCTGGCCGGCTTCGCCCCGTTCGCGCTGCTCGGCCCGGCCCTGGGGGCGGCCTCCGTCTCCCCGGTGATGGACGTGACACGCCCGGCCACCCTGACCGCCCGCGCCCTGGCGGACGCGGCGATCGCCGGGCAGTCCACGGTGCTGTTCGCCTCCCCGGCGGCCCTGGTCAACGTGGTGGACACCGCCGAGGGCCTGGACGCGGACCGCCGCGCCGCCCTGGCCTCGATCTCCCTGGTGCTCTCGGCCGGCGCCCCCGTGCACCCGCTGCTGCTGCGCCGGGTGCGCGAGCTCATGCCCGGCGCACGGATCCACACCCCCTACGGGATGACCGAGGGCCTGCTGCTCACGGACATCGACGGGGACACCGTCCAGGACCTGCGCCGGGCCGAGGACCCCGGGGTGTGCGTGGGCACACCCTTGCCCGGGGTGACCCTGGCCATCGCACCCCTGGCCGAGGACGGCACCGCGGAGGAGGTCCTGCTGGACGCCTCCGACGGCCACGGCGTGCTCGGCGAGTTCGTGGTCAGCGCCCCGCACCTGAAGGACCGCTACGACGCGCTTTGGTTCACCGACCACCAGTCCAAGCGGGACGGGCTCCAGTTGCGCGATGGCCGCGTGTGGCACCGCACCGCGGACATCGGCCACTTCGACGCACAGGGCCGTGTGTGGATCGAGGGCCGCCTGCAGCACCTGATCACCACCCCCCAGGGTCCGCTGGGCCCGGGTGGGCCCGAAGGCACCGTGGACGCGCTCGGCCCGGTGCGCCGCAGCGCCGTCGTCGGGGTGGGCCCAGCCGGCACGCAGGCCGTGGTGGTCGTGGTGGAGCCGGCCGTGCCGGCCAGTCGTCCGCCGCGCCGCCCCGGCCACCACCGGGACGGCCGGCCCAAGCAGGGCCTGGCCCCCACAGCCCTGGCCTCGGCGGTGCGCGCGGCCCTGGAGCCGTTGCCGGTGGCTGCGGTGCTCGTGGCGGACGAGATCCCCACGGACATTCGCCACAACTCCAAGGTGGACCGCCCGCGCGTGGCCCGGTGGGCCGAGTCCGTGCTGGCTGGTGGATCGGCGGCCGGGCTGTGACCGGGGCGTACGGGTACGACGTCGATCTCGACCCCGCAGGGTCCCCGCGCCTGGTGGAGCGGGTCGCCTCACGTCGTGTGCTGGTGACAGGCGCCTCCGGCCTGCTGGGTGCCGGAGTGGCACGCGCCTTGGCCGAGGCCGGCGACGCGGTGACCACGCTGCAGCGCCGCCCCTCCGGGGTGCAGGGAGCCCGGGACGTGCGCGGCTCCGTGACCGACGCGGACGCGGTGGCGGAGGCCCTCGAGGGGGCTGACACCGTGGTGCACGTGGCCGCGAAGGTGTCCGTGTCCGGGCCCGAGGAGGAGTTCGAGACCGTGAACGTGGGCGGCACCGGTCTGCTCGCGGAGGCCGCCCGGGCCCGCGGGGTGCGCCGGTTCGTGCACGTCTCCTCCCCCTCCGTGGCCCATGCCGGCGACTCGATCGTCGGCGAGGGCGCCGGCCCGGCCAGCCCCGAGCGGGCCCGCGGCCCCTACGCCCGGACGAAGGCCGCCGGGGAGCGGCTCGTGCTGGGCATGGACGCCCCGGACTTCCGGGTGCTCGTGCTGCGCCCGCACCTGATGTGGGGCCCGGGCGACCTCCAGCTCACCGACCGCATCGTCCAGCGCGCCCGCGCCGGGCGCATGCCCGTGCTGGGCACCGGCGCCGCGCTGATCGACACGCTCTACACCGGCAACGCCGTGGAGGCCACCGTGGCGGCGGTGTCCGCCGTGGACCACACCCACGGTGAGGCGCTGGTGGTGACCAACGGCGAGCCCCGTCCGGTGGGTGAGCTCGTGCGGCAGATCGCCCTGGCCGGCGGCGCCCCCGAGCCCGAGCGTCGGGTCCCGGCCGGGCTGGCCCGCCGGGTGGGCGCCCTCGTGGAGCGCGCCTGGGAGCGGGACCTGTTCGGTCTGCGCTCCGGGGCCGAGGCCACCGGCGACGGCGAGCCCCCGCTCACCGAGTTCCTCGCCGAGCAGCTCTCCACGGCGCACTGGTTCGACCAGCGCCGCACACGCGAGGTGCTCGGCTGGACGCCGTCGGTCAGCATCGACGAGGGCCTGCACCGACTGGCCGCCTACTACCGCTCCCGCTGACCCCTCACCACTCCCGTGCATGAAACGGGAACTCCCCCGGGCACTTCCGTTCGAGAAACGGGAACTCCCCCGGGCATTCCCGTGCATGAAACGGGAGGGGACGGGCCCACCGCCCGTCCCCTCCCGCGCCTCCCGGTCAGGCGTCGATGCGCTCGCGGTCCAGCTCGTCCGCGTGGGAGACGATGAAGTCCTTCCGCGGGGCCACCGCCGAGCCCATGAGCAGCTCGAACACCTTCTCGGCCCGCTCGAGCTCCCCCACACCGACCCGCCGCAGCGTCCGGTGGCGGGGATCCATCGTGGTCTCGGCCAGCTGGTCCGCGTCCATCTCGCCCAGGCCCTTGTAGCGCTGGATCGGCTCCCGGTACGAGCGACCCTCAGCCTCCAGGCGCGCGAGCGTGCGGTGCAGCTCGGCCTCGGAGTAGGTGTAGATGACCTCCCGCTCCTTCGACCCGCGCGTCACCGCCTCGATCCGATGCAGCGGCGGCACGGCGGCGAACACCCGGCCAGCCTCCACCATGGGGCGCATGTACCGGAAGAACAGGGTGAGCAGCAGCGTGCGGATGTGGGCGCCGTCGACGTCCGCGTCCGTCATCAGGATCACCTTGCCGTAACGGGCGGCGTCGATGTCGAAGCTGCGCCCGGCCCCGCCTCCGACCACCTGGATCAGGGCGGCGCATTCGGCGTTCGAGAGGATGTCCGAGACGGACGCCTTCTGCACATTGAGGATCTTGCCGCGGATCGGCAGCAGAGCCTGGAAGTCCGAGGAGCGGGCGAGCTTGGCGGTGCCGAGGGCCGAATCGCCCTCCACGATGAACAGCTCGGAGCTGGCGACGTCGTTCGACCGGCAGTCGGCGAGCTTGGCCGGCATCGTGGAGGTCTCCAGGGCATTCTTGCGACGCTGGTTCTCCTTGTGGGTGCGCGCGGAGATCCGGGACTTCATCTCGGAGACGACCTTCTCCAGCAGCACGGACACCTGCTGCTTGTCACCGCGCTTGGTGGAGGTCAGCCGGGCGGTGAGCTCCTTCTCCACCACCTTGGCCACGATCCTCCGCACCGCCGGGGTGCCCAGGACCTCCTTGGTCTGGCCCTCGAACTGAGGCTCGGCCAGGCGCACGGTGAGCACGGCGGTGAGCCCGGCCAGGACGTCGTCCTTCTCCACCTTGTCCGTGCCGGCCTTGAGCCGGCGCGCGTTGGCGGTGACCTGCTCCCGGAAGACCTTCAGCAGGGCGGACTCGAACCCGGACTGGTGGGTGCCGCCCTTAGGTGTGGCGATGATGTTCACGAAGGAGCGGGTGACGGTCTCATAGCCCACATCCCAGCGCAGGGCCACGTCCACCTCGCAGGTGCGCTTGACGTCCTGCATCTGGGTGCGCCCGTCCTCGCCCAGCACCGGGATCCGCTCAGTGAAGGTGCCCGAGCCCTGCAGACGCCACACGTCGGTGACGGGCGCCGCGGGGGTGAGATGTTCGGCGAACTCGGCGATGCCGCCGTCGTACTGGAAGACCTCCTCCGCGGGGGCCTCCTGGCCGGCCTCACGACGCAGGTCGCGCACGGTGATGCGCAGCCCCGGGATCAGGTACGCGGTCTGGCGGGCACGGGCGCGCAGGTCCTCGACGGCGAACCGGGCCTCCGGCGTGAAGACCTGCTCGTCGGCCCAGTAGCGGACCCGGGTGCCGGTCCGGCCGCGCGTGGCCCTGCCCACCACCTGCAGCGGGGAGGCGTCCACGGCCGGGGTGAAGGGGGCGTCCGGGGACGGGCGGGCGCCGTCGTCGAACACGCCGGGTTGGCCCCGCCGGAAGGACATCTGGTGGACCTTGCCGCCGCGGGTGACCTGCACGTCCAGCCGGGAGGACAGCGCGTTCACCACGGAGGCGCCCACCCCGTGCAGGCCGCCGGAGGCCGCGTAGGAGCCGCCACCGAACTTGCCGCCGGCGTGGAGCTTGGTGAAGACCACCTCGACGCCGGTCAGGCCGGTCCGGGGCTCGACGTCCACGGGGATGCCGCGCCCGTTGTCCTCGACCTCCACGGAGCCGTCCGGGTGGAGGGTGACCTCGATGGACTGGCCGTGGCCGGCCAGCGCCTCGTCCACGGAGTTGTCGATGATCTCCCAGAGGCAGTGCATGAGCCCGCGCGAGTCCGTGGACCCGATGTACATGCCCGGGCGCTTGCGCACCGCCTCGAGCCCCTCCAGCACGGAGAGGTGGCGGGCGCTGTACTCGGAGGTGGCGGGCACGTGGGGGCCTTTCGAGTCGGGGCGGGGCAGGGCGCCGGCGGCGCAGGGCGGGGACGGTCCAGTGTATCCCGAGCGCCCACGGGGGTCACCGGGGGTCCGGGTCGGTGCGGGCCGCGTGCCCGGGCCGGCGGGGTACGCGCCTGGCGAAACGGGGCGGCACGGGCGGCGCCGCGGGGCCGGCCCTGCCATGCTGTCTGTCCTGACGGGTGCCGTGGCCGCGCCGACGGCTGATCCCGCGCCGCCCGTCCTGAGACCGAGGAGGACCGCATGTCCATCACCGCCACGACCGAGCCGGCCGCCCTCACGCGTGCCGACCGCTGCGACCGCTGCGACGCCCAGGCGTATGTCCGTGCCGTGCTGCCCTCCGGCGGCGAGCTCCTGTTCTGCGGGCACCACGCCCGGGACGTCGAGGGTGCCCTGCGCCCGCAGACCACGCTCTGGCAGGACGAGACCGAGCAGCTGAACGTCTGACCCGCCCATCCGGGCGCCGTGACACCCTGGCCCGAGCACGACGACGGCCCCGGCCCCCCCCCCGCCCCCGGCGGCCCCCCCCCGGGGCGGGCCCCGGCCGTCGTCGTGTGCGGCTCAGTCCAGGTAGTCGCGCAGCACCTGCGAGCGGGAGGGGTGGCGCAGCTTGGACATCGTCTTGGACTCGATCTGGCGGATGCGCTCACGCGTGACGCCGTAGACCTTGCCGATCTCGTCGAGGGTCTTGGGCTGGCCGTCGGTGAGGCCGAAGCGCATGGCCACCACACCGGCCTCGCGCTCGGAGAGCGTGTCCAGCACGGAGTGCAGCTGCTCCTGGAGCAGGGTGAAGGACACGGCGTCCGCGGGGACGACGGCCTCGGAGTCCTCGATGAGGTCGCCGAACTCGGAGTCGCCGTCCTCGCCGAGGGGGGTGTGCAGGGAGATCGGCTCGCGGCCGTACTTCTGGACCTCCACGACCTTCTCCGGGGTCATATCCAGCTCCTTGGCCAGTTCCTCCGGGGTGGGCTCGCGGCCGAGGTCCTGGAGCATCTGGCGCTGCACGCGGGCGAGCTTGTTGATGACCTCCACCATATGCACGGGGATGCGGATGGTGCGGGCCTGGTCGGCCATGGCGCGGGTGATGGCCTGGCGGATCCACCAGGTGGCGTAGGTGGAGAACTTGAAGCCCTTGGTGTAGTCGAACTTCTCCACGGCGCGGATCAGGCCGAGGTTGCCCTCCTGGATGAGGTCCAGGAACAGCATGCCGCGGCCGGTGTAGCGCTTGGCCAGGGACACCACGAGGCGCAGGTTGGCCTCGAGCAGGTGGTTCTTGGCGCGGCGGCCGTCGGCGATGATCAGCTCCATGTCCCGGCGGAGGCGGTAGTCCTCCACGGGGTTCTCCTTGAGCTGGTGCTCGGCGTAGAGGCCGGCCTCGATGCGCATGGCGAGGTCCACCTCCTGCTCGGCGTTGAGCAGGGCCACCTTGCCGATCTGCTTGAGGTAGTCCTTGACCGGGTCCGCGGTGGCACCGGCGACGACGACCTGCTGCACGGGGGCGTCGTCCTCGGAGTTGTCCACCACGAAGGCGCCGCTGACGGGCGTGGAGCGCTCGGCGGGGCCGGGGGTGTCGGAGGCGTCCGAGCCGTCGGCGGTGTCATCCTCGCCGTCCTCGGAGGCCTCCTCGGCGACCTCGTCCGGGTCCTCGACCTCGAGGTCCTGGGCGTCGTCCAGGAGGTCGTCGCCCTCGAGGGCGTCGTCGGCCTTGGCCTTCCTAGTGGTCGCGGTGCGCGTGGTCTTGGCGGCGGCCCTCTTCGCGGGGGCCTTCTTGGCCGGGGCCTTAGCGGCGGTGGTCTTCTTGGCCGCGGTCGCCTTCTTCGCGGCGGTCTTCTTCGCCGGGGTCTTCTCCGTGCCGGCCTCGGCCTCAGTGGCGGCCTTGGTGGTGGTGCCGGCGGTGGTCCGCTTCTTCGCGGCCGTGGTCTTCCGGGCCGCCGTGGTCTTCTTGGCGGCCGTGGTGGAGGCGCCGCTGGTCTTGGCGGCACCGCGGCTGCGGGAGGTGCTGGCCCCGGCGGTGGTCTCCTCCGCGCCGGCCGTGGCACCCTTGGTCGTCGACGTCGTCACTGAAGAGCCCTTCCGTCTGGTTCTGGTCCGCGCCCGGCGCGGAGCACTGCTGTCCATATGCACGTGACCCTGTCAAGCCCGGTGCGGCCGCGAAGGGCTCGCCCCGACGGTTGCAGGGTCGACGGCGGGTCCAACGCCGCACCCCGGGACGGTATTCCCGGACGACGCCGAACCGTGACAGTCTCTCATGCGAGCGGGTCCGACGCCGTTCACGGCAGCGGTCCGTCCGCGTCCGGGCCGTCTGCGCGCCACGCGGTGGCGGGGTCGGCCGCCCAGTCGGCCACGAGCCCAGCATCCGTGACCGCCCGCATCAGCTGTGCCAGCCGGTGCTGGGGGTCCAGGCGGAGCGCCCCGTCCGCGTGGACGCCCGCGGCCCGGCCCTGGCCCCGCGCCCAGGCGACCCAGGAGGCCACCGCGAGCGCTGCGGCCGCGGTCGGGGCCGGGGCGGTGGCGGCGAGGGTGCGGCAGGAGTGCCAGAGGCGGTCGAGCCGCCGCCAGTCGGGGGCGGGCGGCCCGGAGGCGACGAGGAGCTCAGCGATGGCGGCCGGTCCCAGCGTGTCGGCGTCGGGGCCGGCGGCGGCCTGCACGATCAGCCCGTCGCGCCAGAGCGGGGCGAGCAGGCCGGCGCCCAGATGCGGTGCATGCTCGGGGCGGTGAGGTGTGTCCGTGGTGAGCACATGCTCCCAGGCCTGGTGCCAGCGTTCCTGGGCGGTGAGGTCGTCCTCGTCCGGTACCGGCCAGGAGGTCTCGGCGGCGTCGGTGCGGGGCGGCAGGAGGGCGTCGGCGTCGCGCAGGCCCCAGACGGAGCCGAGCCCGATCAGTCGGGCGGAGACGGCGGAGGTGCGTGGGTCCACGGGCACACCGGGGTCGGCCGACTCGGGCCGGTCCCAGCGCCGGGCGCGGCCGCGGCTGACCCACCAGGCCTCGAGGGCGGGCAGTCCGGTGCGGGTGAGGGCGTCGTCCAGGTGGGGCCACCAGGGCGGGGGCGTGGGCTGCTGGCTGAGGCCGACGGCGACGACGGCGTCCGCCCCGGTGTCGCGGCGGCAGGTGCGGGCCACGGCGCGGGCCCAGGCGGTCAGTGCGTCGTCGGTGTGGGGCGGGGTCTCGGGCGGCAGGTCCACCCGGATGACGGCCCGGAGGGTGGATCCGGCCAGGGTGGTCAGCACGATCGAGTCCTCGGGCAGGGTGCCCAGGACGTGCCCGGCGTAGCCGAGGAGGTCGTCCACGCCGCGGGCGCGGACGAGGTCGGAGCAGGGGGCGGTGGGTGTGGTGTCCATGGGCCCAGCCTGGTAGGGCAGGCCGGGGGTGCGCTCGTCAGTGGTGGCCGTCGGTGGATGGGGAGGGGCCGTCCTCGCCCTGTGCAGGACCGGACGGGGTGGTTCCGCTGTCGCGCTCGGCGAGGTAGGCCTCGACGGCGGAGGCGAGCTGGTCGCCGTCGGGCAGGCCGCCGGCGGTCTCCAGCAGCGAGCGCTCCTGCTCCTCGGCGTTCTGGTCGAAGTTCTTCTCGAGGCCCTCGATCATGGTGCGGATCTCCTCGGAGGCGGCGACCTGCCGCTCGAGCTCGGCCTCAACCTCGCGGGTGGCGTCGCGCAGCTCGTCGGTGGGCAGCATCAGGCCCATGGCGGCGCCGGCGTACTCCAGGCCGGCGACGGCGGCCGCCGGGTATGCGGCCTCGGAGACATAGTGCGGCACGTGGACGGTGAACGCGGCGGTGCCGACCCCGGCCTGCTCTGCGCGCACGGCGAGCACCTGCAGGGCCCCTGCGAGCATCTCGGCCTCGGGGCTCCACGTGGACAGGCCCTCCACGGCCTCGCTGCGGGTGCCGTAGGTGGTGACCCCGGGCCGGCGGGTGTGGGGCACGGGCAGGGGGGCGGCGTCGACGAGGGTGAGGTCGGCGACGTCCCAGGCGCGCACGAGCTCCAGGACGGCGGCCACGAACCGCTCCCACTGCACATCCGGCTCGGGGCCGGCCAGCAGCAGGAACGGGTGGCCGAGCAGGTCCTCCATGAGTTCGACGTCCAGGCGGGGCATCCGCAGGTCCGTGAAGCGGTTCTTCTCGAAGCGGATCCGGGGCCGACGGGCGCGGTAGTCGTGGAGCAGGTCGGCGTCGAAGGAGGCGACGGTGCGGTGGTGCAGGCGGTCGCGCAGGGCGGCGCGCACCTGCGAGCCGAAGTGGCCGGCGTCGAGGTGGCCGCTGAGCGTGACGAGCAGGTGCAGCCCCGCGGGCACGGGCGCGTCGGCGTCGTGGCGTGTGTAGAGCTGGGTGGGGTCCTGCACGGGTCCCGCCTTCCGTCGAGGGGTGGCTGCCGGTGTCCGCGCGGCGCCCCGGTGCGGGACGGGCGGCGTCCCCGGGGCAACCACGGGTTCGGCACACGCTATTCCCTGCCCGTGGTCCGCCGCACATGCGGGACTAGGATGACGCAGAACCGGCCCCGTGCGCGACGCGCCGGCGCCGGGCCCCCTCCGTCCCCGGATGAAAGGCTCCCTCGTGATCAGCACGGACCGCCCGACCCTCACCGCCCTGCCCCTCGCGGAGACCACCGCCGACGCCGTCGTGGTGGGCGTGGCCTCCGGCCCGGAGGGGCCGGTGCTGCTCTCGGACGCGCTGCCCGAGGAGCTCGCCGTGGCACTGGACGCCTCCCTGGAGCTACTGGGCGTGCGCGGCCGCGCCGACGAGGTGCACCGCCTGCCCGGTGCCGCCGGCTCGCGCTGGCCGCTGCTCGTGCTGACGGGCCTGGGCTCGCCGGACGCCGAGGGCCGGGTGGGATCGGAGGCCCTGCGCCGTGCTGCCGGGGCCGCGGTGCGTTCGCTGGCCGGCACCGCCTCGGCCGCGCTCGCGCTGCCGGTCTCCACCGAGGAGGAGCTGCAGGCCGTGGCCGAGGGCGCCGCGATGGGCGCCTACGCCTTCACCGCGCTGAAGTCGGACAGGACACATGAGAAGGCCCGCGCCAGCGCCCCGGTGGGCGCCCTGGAGATCGTGGCCGACGGCGTCCCCGCTGAACGCGCCCGGCAGGCCCTGCACCGGGCCCAGGTGATCGCCGACGCGGTGTGCACCGTCCGCGATCTCGTGAACACCGCCCCCTCGCACCTGTACCCGGAGACGTTCGCGGACACGGTGGCGGCCGCGGCCGAGGAGGCCAGCCTGCAGGTGCGTGTGTGGGATGAGGATGCCCTCCGCGAAGACGGCTTCGGCGGGATCCTCGCGGTCGGCCAGGGGTCCTCGCGCCCGCCCCGCCTGGTGCGGATCGAGCACGCACCGGAGGACGCCCGCGCTCACATCGCCCTGGTCGGCAAGGGCATCACCTTCGACACCGGCGGCATCTCGCTCAAGCCCCCGGCCTCGATGATGACCATGAAGTCGGACATGGCCGGGGCCGCCACGGTGTTCGCCGCGGTCCGTGCCGCCGCCCGCCTCGAGCTGCCGGTGCGGGTGACCGGCTGGCTGGCCATGGCCGAGAACATGCCCTCGCACACCGCGATCCGCCCCTCGGATGTGATCACCATGCGCGGCGGCACCACCGTGGAGGTCATGAACACGGACGCCGAGGGTCGCGTGGTGATGGCCGACGCCCTCGTGGCCGCCACGGACGAGACCCCGGACGCCGTCCTGGACGTGGCCACCCTCACCGGTGCGCAGCTGGTGGCCCTGGGCGTGCGGCACACCGGTGTGATGGGCGACGACGCGCTGCGCGACGAGGTCGTGGCCTCCGCCGATCGGGCCGGCGAGCTGGCCTGGGCCATGCCGATCCCGGAGCAGCTGCGCAGCTCCCTGGACTCGCGCGTGGCGGACATCTCCAACATGGGCGAGCGCCACGGCGGCATGATGACCGCCGCCGCGTTCCTGCGGGAGTTCGTCGACGCCGGCCGCCCTGCCGACGAGCGCGAGCAGTCCCCCACCCCATGGGCCCACCTGGACATCGCGGGCCCGTCCTTCAACGAGTCCAGCCCGTACGGGTACACACCGAAGGACGCCACCGGTGTGATGGTCCGCACCTTGGTGGCGTTGTTGCAGGGTCGCGCCGGGTGAACCGGTGCCGGTCCGGGTATGGTGAGTGACGACGTCCGCCCGCCGGGTCCGTTGGCCCGGCGGTCGCGGACCTCTCGGAGGTCCATCGTCGGAGTCACCTTCTCCGACCAGAACACAAGGAGCATCACCGTGGCCGATTCGGCACCCGCTCAGGAATTCGACGTTCTCGTCCTCGGCGGTGGCTCCGCCGGGTACGCCACTGCCCTCCGGTCCGTGCAGCACGGGCTGAGTGTGGGGCTCATCGAGAAGGCCAAGGTGGGTGGCACCTGCCTCCACTGGGGCTGCATCCCCACCAAGGCGTACCTGCACGCCGCCGAGGTCGCTGACGAGACCCGCCACTCCGAGAAGTTCGGTGTGAAGGCGACCCTCGACGGCGTCGACATGGCGAAGGTCCGCGACTACAAGGACGGCATCGTCGCCGGCAAGCACAAGGGCCTGCAGGGCCTGCTGAAGATGCGCAAGGTCCAGGTCATCGAGGGCGAGGGCAAGCTCGTCTCCAAGGACGAGATCGAGGTGGACGGCACCCGCTACAAGGGCAAGAACATCGTCCTGGCCTCCGGCTCCGTGTCCAAGACCATGGGCCTGCCGATCTCCAAGAAGATCATGACCTCCACCGAGGCCCTGGAGCTGGACTACACCCCGAAGTCCGCCATCGTGCTCGGCGGCGGTGTGATCGGCTCCGAGTTCGCCTCCCTGTGGAACTCCTTCGGGGTCGAGGTCACGATCATCGAGGGCATGAAGAACCTGGTCCCCAACGAGGACCCGGCGATCATCAAGGTCCTCGAGCGCGAGTTCAAGAAGAAGGGCATCAAGACCAACCTCGGCACCTTCTTCGACAAGGTCGAGGAGACCGGTGACGGCGTGAAGGTCACCCTCGCCGACGGCAAGGAGTTCGAGGCCGAGGTCTGCCTCGTCGCCGTGGGCCGCGGCCCGAACACCGAGGGCATGGGCTACGAGGAGCAGGGCATCACCCTGGACCGCGGCTTCGTCATCACCGATGAGCGCCTGCACACCGGCGTCGGCAACATCTACGCCGTCGGCGACATCGTCCCCGGCCTGCAGCTGGCCCACCGCGGCTACCAGCAGGGCATCTTCGTGGCCGAGGAGATCGTCGGCAACGAGCCGATGATCGTCGAGGACATCAACATCCCGAAGGTGACCTTCACCGAGCCGGAGATCATGTCCGTGGGCTACACCCAGCCCAAGGCCGAGGAGAAGTTCGGCAAGGAGAACGTCGAGGTCGCCGAGTACAACCTCGCCGGCAACGGCAAGTCCTCGATCCTGGGCACCGGCGGCATCATCAAGATGGTCCGTCAGAAGAACGGCCCGATCGTGGGCGTGCACGGCATCGGCAAGCGCATCGGCGAGCAGATCGGTGAGGCGCAGCTGATCGTGAACTGGGAGGCCTACCCCGAGGACGTCGCCCAGTTCATCCACGCCCACCCGACCCAGAACGAGTCGCTGGGCGAGGCCGCGATGGCCCTGTTCGGCCACCCGCTGCACGGCTGATCCCACCCCGACCCCGCGGGCCCTGATCGGGCCCGCCACGACACCCGGCGAGCCCACCGGCCCGCCATGTGAGGAGAAAGCACATGTCTGAGAACGTCAACCTTCCGGCCCTGGGTGAGTCTGTCACCGAGGGCACCGTTTCGCGCTGGTTCAAGCAGGTCGGCGACGAGGTCGCCGTCGACGAGCCGCTGCTCGAGGTCTCCACCGACAAGGTCGACACGGAGATCCCGTCGCCTTTCGCCGGCATCCTCGAGGAGATCCTCGTGGACGAGGACGAGACCGCCGAGGTCGGCGCCGTCCTGGCCCGCATCGGTGACGGCTCGTCCGCCGCCTCCGGTTCCAAGGACAAGGCCGAGAAGGAGGAGGAGCCGGCCGAGGAGAAGTCCGAGGAGAAGAAGGCTCCCGCCGCCTCCGGCGAGTCCGCTGCGTCCGGCGACGCCACCGAGGTCACCCTGCCCGTCCTGGGCGAGTCCGTGACCGAGGGCACCGTCTCCCGCTGGCTCAAGGAGGTCGGCGACGACGTCGAGGCCGACGAGCCGCTGCTCGAGGTCTCCACCGACAAGGTCGACACCGAGATCCCCTCTCCCGTGTCCGGCAAGCTGCTGGAGATCCTGGTGAACGAGGACGAGACCGCCGAGGTCGGCGCCGTCCTGGCCCGCGTGGGCTCCGGCTCCGCCGCCTCCTCGTCCTCCGAGAAGGCCTCCGCCGAGGAGATCGAGGACAAGGCCACCCAGGCCGCCGACGGCACCGAGACCGAGAAGGCCGCCCAGAAGGCCGAGTCCTCCGAGGCCGGTGCCGGCGAGTCCGCCTCCGAGCCCGGCCGGGGCTACGTGACCCCGCTGGTGCGCCGTCTGGCCCACCAGAACGGTGTGGACCTGTCCACCGTGCGTGGCACCGGCGTCGGCGGTCGCATCCGCAAGCAGGACGTGCTCGCTGCGGCCCTGAACACGAAGGACTCCTCCGAGAAGGCTGCGAAGCCCGCCGAGGAGAAGTCCGCCGCGAAGCCGGCCGCCAAGGCCCCGGCCTCCTCCACGGACACGTCCGTGCGTGGCACCACCGTGAAGGCTCCGCGCATCCGCCAGGTCATCGCCCAGCGCATGCGTGAGTCCCTGGACCTGTCCACGCAGCTGACCCAGGTGCACGAGGTCGACCTCACCCGCATCGTCCAGATGCGCGCGAAGGCCAAGAACGCCTTCCAGCAGAAGAACGGCGTGAAGCTGACCTACCTGCCCTTCATCGCCCAGGCCGTGGCCGAGGCCCTGAAGGCGCACCCGACGCTCAACGCCTCGTTCTCCGCGGACAACAAGGAGATCACCTACCACGGCTCCGAGGACGTCGCCATCGCGGTGGACACCGAGCGCGGCCTGCTGGTGCCGGTGATCAAGGACGCCAGCTCGCTGAGCCTGGCCGGTATGGCCCAGAAGATCGCGGACCTCGCCGACCGCGCCCGCACCAACAAGCTGGGTGCCGACGAGATGTCCGGTGGCTCGTTCTCCATCACGAACTTCGGTTCGGTGGGTGCGCTGTTCGACACCCCGATCATCAACCAGCCGCAGGTGGCCATCCTGGGCACCGGTGCGATCGTGAAGCGTCCGATGGTCGTGGCCGACGCTGACGGCAACGACACCATCGCGATCCGCCACATGATGTACCTGGCACTCACCTACGATCACCGCCTCGTGGACGGTGCCGACGCCGGCCGCTTCCTCCAGACCATCAAGGCCCGCCTTGAGGGTGGCGAGTTCGCGGCCGAACTCGGCCTCTGACGGACGGAGGATCCGTGGACGTCCTGCACAACGCACTCGTCGCCGTGCACATCCTGTCGGCGGCCGCCGTGGTGGGCGGCTGGTTCGCCCACTTCCGCCGTCCGACGGTGACCGCGTCCCAGTGGTGGGGTTCGGTGGGCATGATCGTCTCGGGCCTGGTGCTGTTCGGCTGGGCCATGAGCGGCGAGCCGAACCACATGAAGCTCGGGGTGAAGTTCCTCATCGGCGTGCTCGTGTTCGCGGTGGCCCTCATCGGCCGCCGGCGGGCCGTGCGCACCGGTGAGGTGCCCACGGGCCTGGCCCACGCGGTCGGTGGTCTCGGCCTGGTGAACATCCTGGTCGCGACGCTGTGGGACTGATCTGACCACCCATCCGGGCACGTCACACCACGGATCGGAAGGCCCCGGGGAGTCACACTCCCCGGGGCCTTCTGCGTCTCCCGCGCCTTCTGCGTGCCCGGCGTCTTCCACCTGTCCGCGGGCCGCGTGTCAGCGTGGTCGCACGTCGGCCACCGCCCAGGTGCCATCCGCAGCGGGCACCAGCTCCAGGGTGACGGCCTCGAGGCTCTCGGGGACCTCGTCAGCGGTGCGCCCCCGGGCGTCGAGCAGCCGGTGGGCGGAGGTGGTCAGCCGGGCGGGGACGTGCAGGCCGCCGTGGTCGGCGGGGGTGGGCTCGCCGTCGGGGTCGAGGCGGATCTCGAGCCCGTCGAACCGGTAGTCGCCTTCGGTCAGTTCGCGCTGTACCTGCCGGTCCCGCTCCCATGCGGGGGTTCCCTTTGCTGCATAGGCATCCACGTGGGCCGAGTCCGGGTCCCGCAGCGCCGCCGTGCGCGCGGCGGCCAGGCGCTCCAGCTCGGCGGTCAGCTCGGCGTCCCCGGCGACCGAGTCGGACGCCCTCACCTCCCCTGATGGTGCGGTCTCTGCGGACGGCCCGGTCTGCCCTGACGGTCCGGGCCCCGCTGACGTCGCAGGGCTCCCTTCGGGCTCCGGTGCCGACGGCGTCTCGGACGTGCTCTCAAGCCCCGGTGCCTCCTCATTCCCCGGTGGCTCCTCATGCCCCGGTGCCTCCGCCACTGGCGCCTCCCCGCCCGCCGGTTCCGGGCCGCCACCGGTCAGCGCCGCCCCCAGCGCCACAGCCCCGACGACGGTGGCCGCCCCTCCGAGGGCCGCCAGCCGCGCCCGGGGGCTGGGACCGCGGCCGGTGCGATCCCAGCCTCCCCGAGCGTCACCTCCATGCCCGCGGCCTCCGCGTCCTGTGCCCCACCGGCCTGACCCCCTCCGTCCTGTGCCGGCACGTCCACGGTGCGGCACCGCCGTCGGCAGCAGGTGGGCCACCTCGGAGGGGGCCCCGTGGTGCAAGGGGACGGGTTCGGGCTCCACGGCGGCGTACGCGGCCCGCGCGGCCTCGGCGGCGCTGGGCCGTGCCGCCGGGTCCGCATCCAGGCCCGCCTCGAGCAGGAGGGCGAGCTCCACAGGCACGTCCGGGACGAGCATCGGCAGCGGTGCCCGCCCGGCCGATGCGGCGGGCACACGCCCGGTGAGGGCGAACCAGCCCAGCGCCGCCCAGCCGTACACGTCGGCGGCAGCCCCGAATGCGGGGTCCTCCCCCGCCAGCGGCTCCGTCTGCCCCGCACCGCCGTCGGTCTCCATCCGGGGCTGCCCGTCGGGGCCCAGCTGTTCCGGGGCGAGGAAGCCGGGGCTGCCGCCGGAGCCCTGCGGGCCGCCCACCACCCGGGCCACACCGAGGTCCGCGAGGGCGGGACGCCCGTCCACGGCGAACAGGACGTTCGCGGGGGTGACGTCCCCGTGCACCACCCCGTGCTCGTGCAGGTGGGCGAGGGCCTGGGCGACGGGCACCAGCACGGTGACCGCCTGCGCCGGGGTCAGCGGCCCGGCCTGGCGGACGAGGGACGCCACGGATCCGGCCGGCAGGCGCTCGCTCAGCACACCGGGGCCGCGGTCGGTGTCCACCAGGCCCAGCACCCGCAGCAGGTGGGGGTGGCTGAGGTGCCCGTAGGCGGCGGCCTCGGCGGCGACGGCGGAGGGGTCCTGGCCCGGGCCGGCCACCTTGAGCACGAGCTCGCGGCCGTCCTCGGCGCGCACGAGCCAGATCTCGGCCTGCCCGCCGCGCGCGAGGCGACGCACGGCCTCCCAGCCTTCCACGACCGGCGGCACGGGCGCGCCCCCGGAGGCACACTCGGGGACGTCCTCGAGGGTGCGCTGGGGGCCGTCGTCGGGGGTGTTCGGGCCTGCCTCCCACCGGGATTCCTGCATGGATGCTCCTCGTCGTCAGCTGTGTCCGCGAGTGTTCGCGCGAGGCGGACTCGGCGCGGGCCCGCGCCGTCACCTCCCAGCCTGCCGTGTCCGGTGTCGACATGTGGCGACTGTCCACAGCCGGGGTCCTCGAGACGACTAGAGTGGAGCCCATGTCCACACCCCCTCTTCCGCCCGTGCGGGTCCTCGGGCTCTCCCCTGACGTCGTCGACTATCAGGAGGCGTGGGATCTGCAGCGCTCGATCCACGCGGACGTCGTGGCCGGCCGCTCGGACGGGCAGATCCTGCTGCTCGAGCACGCCCCCGTGTACACCGCGGGCCGCCGCACCGAGGACGCCGAGCGTCCCACCGACGGCGCCCCCGTGGTGGACGTCGACCGTGGCGGGAAGATCACCTGGCACGGGCCCGGCCAGCTCGTGGGCTACCCGGTGGTCCGCCTGCGCAGCCGCGCGCACGTGCGCGACTACGTCTGGTTCATCGAGGAGCTGCTGATCCGCACCGCCGCCGAGTTTGGCGTCACGGCCGTCCGTGTGGACGGGCGTGCGGGCATCTGGCTCCACGCGGACACCGACGCGGACGGCCGTCCCCGCCCGGAGCGCAAGCTCGGCGCCATCGGGCTGGCCATCCACGACGGCGTCTCGATGCACGGGTTCGCGCTGAACTGCTCGAACTCGCTGGCCCCGTACGCCGGCATCATCGCGTGCGGCATCTCCGACGCCGCCACCACCACGCTCTCGGAGGAGACGGGCCGCACCCTGACGCCGGCCGACGTCCTCCCCGTGCTCGTCCGGCACCTCGAGGAGCTGGGCCCGGAGCACATCGCCGTCACCCCCACGGAAGGATCCGACTCATGACCGCTGCCGCACCCGAAGGACGCCGCCTGCTGCGCGTGGAGGCCCGCAACGCCGAAGTGCCCGTCGAGCGCAAGCCCGACTGGATCAAGGCGAAGGTCAAGATGGGCTCGGAGTTCATCAGCCTGAAGAACACCGTCAAGGGCTCGGGCCTGCACACCGTGTGCGAGGAGGCCGGCTGCCCGAACATCTTCGAGTGCTGGGAGGACCGCGAGGCGACCTTCCTCATCGGCGGCGACATCTGCACCCGCCGCTGCGACTTCTGCGACATCGCCTCCGGCAAGCCCGCCCCCCTGGACCCGGACGAGCCGGTCAAGGTGGCCACGAATATCCAGGAGATGGACCTGCGCTACGCGACCATCACCGGTGTGGCCCGTGATGACCAGCAGGACGGTGCCGCCGGGCTGTACGCGGAGACCATCCGCCGCGTCCACGAGATGAGCCCCACCACGGGCGTGGAGATCCTTCCCCCGGACTTCGGCGCCGTGCCGGAGCTGGTGCAGCAGGTGTTCGACGCCCGGCCGGAGGTCTTCGCGCACAACCTGGAGACCGTGCCGCGCATCTTCAAGCGCATCCGCCCGGCCTTCACCTACGAGAAGTCCCTGCGTGTGCTCACCATGGCCAAGGAGCAGGAGCTGGTCACGAAGTCCAACCTCATCCTCGGCATGGGCGAGACGGACGAGGAGATCGACAAGGCGCTCGTGGACCTCCACGAGGCCGGCTGCGACATCATCACGATCACCCAGTACGTGCGTCCCTCGAAGCTGCACCACCCGATCGACCGCTGGGTGAAGCCGCAGGAGTTCGTGAACTGGTCGAACCGGGCCGAGGAGATCGGCTTCGCCGGTGTCATGGCCGGTCCGCTCGTGCGCTCCTCCTACCGTGCCGGCAAGCTCTACGCGCAGGCCATGGAGCGTCTGGGCCGCACCATCCCCGAGCACCTGCAGCACCTGGCGGGCGAGCGCACCGCGCAGCAGGAGGCCGCCGCCGTCGTGGGGCGGATGTCCTGAGTCCCGCGGCTAGACTGGACCGCGCTATGGCCAAGAACAGTTCCTCCCCCACCTCGAACGGCTCGTCCTCCACCTCCCTCAAGGAGGTCAAGGCCATGCAGCGCGAGCGTCGCCGGCAGGTCAAGGCGGATGCGCGCGCTCAGCGCCGGGCACGCCGGGCCTCCTCCGGTCCAGGCGTGATCTCCAGCGTCAAGCAGATCTACGGGATCACCCGTGAGGCGCAGCCGCGCACGCCGCTGTACCTGGCGGGGACGGCCCTGGCCGTGCTGCTGGTGTTCCTGGTGATCGGCCTGCTGCTGAACAACTGGATCACGTGGCTGCTGATCGGCATCCCGTTCGCGGTGCTGGCGGCGGTCATCGTGCTCAACCGCATGGGCCAGCGCGCCATGTACGGGCGCCTGGAGGGCCAGACCGGCAGCGCGGGCGCGGCGATCTCCCAGCTCGGCCGCGGCTGGATCGTCTCGGAACAGCCGGTGGCCATGAACCCGCGCACGCGGGATGTGGTGTTCCGCGCGATCGGCCGGCCCGGCGTCGTGCTGGTGACCGAGGGGCCCTCCACCCGCGTGGCCCGGCTGCTGCAGAAGGAGGAGCGCGACCTGCGCCGCTTCCTGCCCGGCGTACCCGTGCACGTGGTGGAGACCGGCCGCGGCGAGAACCAGACCCCGCTGCCGGACGTGGTGCGAACCATCAAGGCCATGCCCAAGAAGCTCACCGCCAACGAGGTGGCCACCGTGGACAAGCGCCTGTCTGCGATCACCTCGCAGCGTCCGCCGATCCCCAAGGGCGTGGACCCGATGCGGGCCCGCCCAGACCGCCGCGGCCTGCGCGGCCGCTGAGCCCCGACGCCGAGTTCCGCCACGGCTGAGCCCCGAGACGAGGGCGGGGGGCCCCCCCCCCCCCCGGGGGGGGCCCCCGTCCTCGTTCCCTAGCCGGTGCAGGCGCTCACATGCGCAGCTCGACGGTGCCGGCGATGCGGTCGTGCATGCCGCGGCCGTCCGGGTCCACCACGACGGCCGGCAGCACCAGGCACAGCAGTGCGGTGCGCACGAGCACCCGCCACGGCGGGGCCTGACGCCCGCCCAGCTGCACCACCTGGGTGCGGCAGACGGCCTTGCCCACGGTGGTCGCCACCAGGCTGATCCCGATCACGTGCATGGCGGCGAACACCAGCAGCGTGGCGATGGGGTCGGAGCCGAACGCCGCGGCGGAGATCCCCAGGGCCAACGCCCAGTCGAGGCAGAGGGCCAGGATGCGCCGGGCCGCCGTCGCCAGGGAGGAGGGCCCGTGCTGGGGCAGGCCGAGCAGGTCCCCGGGCCAGCGCCCGCCGGCCCGGCCGCCGCCGGGGCCGTCCACCCAGCCGGCGAGGTCGCGCCGGGTGATCAGCGGCTCACCGGTGGGCGCAGTGCCCGAGGACGCCGTGCCCGTCGGGGCGGGGCGCTCGGGCGCGGGGCCGTCGTCGTCCTCACGGCGCCTGCGGGGGCGGTCCTGGCGGGGGTCGGGTGCTCTGCGTGCCACCGGGCCAGCCTAGTGGCCGACACGGGCCGTGTTACACGCCCGAAACACGCCGGACACCCCAGTCACACGGCGGGGACGTAGGGTGGGACACATCGCAGTCGCCCCGGGCGGCTGTGTCAGACCCAGTCGCCAGCCAAGGCCAGGAGAGCATCGTGTTCACCTCCGTCGAGGACGTCCTCGCATACATCAAGAACGAGGGCGTCGAATTCGTCGACATCCGCTTCACCGACCTGCCGGGCATGCAGCACCACTTCAACGTGCCCGCCTCCACGGTCGACGAGGACTTCTTCGTCAACGGCCAGCTGTTCGACGGCTCCTCGATCCGCGGCTTCGCCGGCATCGCCGAGTCCGACATGCAGCTGATCCCGGACGTGGAGACCGCGTTCGTGGACCCGTTCCGCATCCGCAAGACCCTCACGATGAACTTCTCCATCGTGAACCCGCGCACCGGCGAGCCCTACATGCGCGACCCGCGCGGCGTCGCCCAGCGCGCCGAGGCCTACCTGGCCTCCACGGGCATCGCCGACACCGCGTTCTTCGCCCCCGAGGCCGAGTTCTTCGTGTTCGACGACGTCCGCTACGAGTCCTCCCCCCGCCGTTCCTTCTACTCGGTGGACTCCGAGGAGGCCTGGTGGAACAGCGACCGCGAGGACGAGGGCGGCAACCTCAGCCACAAGACCGCCCTCAAGGGCGGCTACTTCCCGGTGTCCCCCACCGACAAGCAGGCCGACCTGCGCGACGAGATGTGCGCCGTGCTCACCCAGGTGGGCCTGGAGCTGGAGCGCTCCCACCACGAGGTCGGCGCCCCCGGCCAGGCGGAGATCAACTACCGCTTCAACACGCTGACCCACTCGGCGGACGACCTGCAGAAGTTCAAGTACGTCATCAAGAACGTCGCGGACACCTACGGCAAGACCGCCACCTTCATGCCGAAGCCGGTCTTCGGGGACAACGGTTCGGGCATGCACTGCCACCAGTCGCTGTGGCTGAACGGCGAGCCGCTGTTCTACGACGAGAAGGGCTACGCCAACCTCTCGGACACCGCCCGCTGGTACATCGGCGGCCTGCTCAAGCACGCCTCGGCCGTGCTGGCGTTCACCAACCCCACGGTGAACTCCTACCGCCGCCTGGTGCCGGGCTTCGAGGCCCCCGTGAACATGGTCTACTCGCAGGGCAACCGCTCCGCAGGCATCCGCATCCCGGTGACCGGGTCGAACCCGAAGGCCAAGCGCCTCGAATTCCGTGCCCCGGACGCCTCCGGCAACCCCTACCTGGCGTTCGCCGCACAGCTGATGGCCGGCCTGGACGGCATCCGCAACCGCATCGAGCCGGCCGAGCCGATCGACAAGGACCTCTACGAGCTGCCCGCCGAGGAGGCCGCGGACATCCAGAAGGCCCCGGCCTCGCTCGAGGAGGCGCTGCGCGCACTGGAGGAGGACCACGAGTTCCTGCTCGAGGGCGGTGTGTTCACCGAGGAGCTCATCCGCACCTGGATCGACTACAAGCGTGAGGCCGAGATCGCCCCCCTGGCGGCCCGCCCGAACCCGTACGAGTTCGAGCTCTACTACTCCGTGTGAGTCGCCCGGGCCCTGCCCGCCGCACCGACCGCCCGTCGCCCCGGTTTCCCCGGGACGGCGGGCAGTCGTCGTCGTGGGCCCGGAATACGGGGCGGCCGGGCCGCGCTGACGCCGGGGAACGGACCGAGGACCCCAGGAGAACCCCGATGCACGATCAGACGACGACACACCCCCCGACCACCTCCCCGGATGGCGGCGAAGCCGGTACGCCCCCGCTGTCCCTGCTCGACCTCGCCATGGTGCGCCCGGGGGCGAGCACCGCCGACGCCCTGCGGGAGTCCGTCGAGCTGGCCCGCACCGCGCAGGCCCAGGGCTTCGAACGCGTCTGGTACGCCGAGCACCACAACATGCCCTCCATCGCCTCCTCGGCCACAGCCGTGCTCGTAGCCCACGTGGCCGCCCACACGGAGACGATCCGCCTGGGAGCCGGCGGGGTCATGCTGCCCAACCACTCCCCCCTCGTGGTGGCCGAGCAGTTCGGCATGCTCGCCGAACTGCACCCGGGGCGCATCGATCTGGGGCTGGGGCGCGCCCCGGGCACCGACCACCGAACTCTGCAGGCGCTGCGCCGGGATCCGTCCGCCTCGGAGCGGTTCCCGGAGGATGTACTGGAGCTGCAGGCCTACCTGCGCGGGGACAGCCGGATCCCCGGGGTGCAGGCGTATCCGGGCACGGACACGGACGTGCCGCTGTTCATCCTCGGCTCCAGCGCGTTCGGGGCCCAGCTGGCCGCACGTCTGGGGCTGGGGTATGCGTTCGCCAGCCACTTCGCCCCGCAGATGCTCGAGCACGCCGCCCGGCTGTACCGGGAGCACTTCGAGCCCTCCGAGGCCCTGGCGGCCCCGCACCTGATCGTCGCGGCCAACGTGGTGGTCGCCGAGACCGAGCAGGAGGCCGCGCGCCAGTGGGAGGCCGTCCGCCGGGCCCGCATCCGCATGATGCTCGGCCGGGGCCGGGAGCTCACCGAGGCGGAGGTGGACGTGCTCCTGGACTCCCCGGCTGGGGAGCAGGTGCTCGAGATGCTGCGCTGCACCGCGGTGGGCACCCCCGAGCAGGTGCGCGAGCACCTGACCGGGTTCGCCCGCGGGGTGCAGGCCGATGAGCTGATCCTCACCGTGCCCGTGCCCGATCACGCCGCCCGGCTCCGCTCCCTTGAGCTGCTGGGCGAGCACGTGATCGGCGCCGGCTCGGACGCCCGGGGCTGAACGCACCGCTCGGCGGTCGCGGCCATGAGGCAGCCTGCGCCCTCAGCTGGCGCCTCCGGACACGCCGCGCTCAGAGCCCGTAGAAGCGCCGCTCGAACACCTGCCGGGCCTGACGGGTCACCCGCAGGTAGCGCTCCTCGACGTCGGGCCCGTCCGCGGCCCCGGCCAGGTGGGCGACGGCGTCGAGGTCCCGGGCGTTGGTGGGCAGCACGTCCGCGGTGCGCCCGGTCCACAGCACCAGGGCGCCGCGCACCCGGGTGGCCAGCAGCCAGGCCTCCTCGAGGATCGCGACCTCACCGGGGGCGAGCAGCTCGTGGCGGGCCAGGGCGCGCAGTGCCGGCAGGGTGCCGGTGACGCGCAGCTCGGGCAGCTCGTGGGCGTGGCGCAGCTGCAGGGACTGCACGAGCCACTCGACGTCGGAGAGGCCGCCGCGGCCGAGCTTGACGTGGCGGGCCGGGTCGGCACCGCGGGGCAGCCGTTCGCCCTCCACGCGCGCCTTGATCCGCCGGATCTCCCGGGCCTCGGCGGTGCTGAGCCCGGAGCCGTAGCGCACGGAGTCCGCCCAGCGGCGCACGTCGTCCGCGAGCGCCTCGTCCCCGGCGACGGGCCGGGCCCGCAGCAGGGCCTGGCGCTCCCAGACCTCCGCCCAGCGGGCGTGGTACTCGCGGTAGGAATCGAGGGTGCGCACGAGGGCACCCTGGCGGCCCTCGGGGCGCAGGCCGGCGTCGACCTCGAGCGGCTGTTCGCCGGGCAGCGGCGGGGCGGCCGGCTGCTTCAGGAGGGTGATCACGGTGCGGGCGACCGTCTCGGCCTCGGCGGCGGCACGGTCCGGGTCGGCGCCGGGGCGGGGCCGGTGGACGAACAGGGCGTCCATGTCGGAGCCGTAGGAGATCTCCCGGCCGCCCTGGCGGCCCATGGCGACCACCACGACGTCGGTGCTCGGCTCGTCCTGGCCGGCGGCCTGGGCCTGGGCCAGGCGCAGGGCCCCCATGACGGCGGCCTGGTCGGCGTCGGCGAGGGCCTGGCCGACCTCCTCGAGGCCGAGCAGGCCTGCGGTGTCGGCCAGGGCGGTGCGCAGGATCTCGCGGCGGCGGATCTGGCGCACGTGGCGCATGGCCCGGGCGGGGGTCTCGCCGTCGGCGTGGCGGTCCATGCGGGCGGTGACTTCGGACCAGAGGGTGGGCAGCGGGCGGGGGGCGAGCTCGCGGCTGTCGCCCACCCAGGCGGCGGCCTCGGGGGTGTGCTCGAGCAGGTCCCCGACGAGGCGGGACCCGGCGAGCACGGTGCACAGGCGGCGGGCCGCGTCGGTGGAGTCCCGGAGCATGCGCAGGAACCACGGGGAGGAGCCCAGGGACTCGGAGATGCGGCGGAAGGCGAGCAGGCCGGCGTCGGGGTCGGCGCCGTCGGCGAACCAGCCGAGCATGACCGGCAGCAGCTGGCGCTGGATCCCGGCCCGGCGGGAGACGCCGCGGGTGAGGGCCTCGATGTGGGCCAGGGCGGCGCGCGGGTCCCGGTAGCCGAGGGCGGCCAGGCGTTCGCGCACGGCCTCGGGGGTGAGGCGGACGTCGCCGTCGCTGAGGGCGGCGGTGGTGGAGAGCAGGGGCCGGTAGAAGACGGTCTGGTGGAGGCCGAGTACCTGGCGGCGGATCTCGGTGTAGTGCTCGATCAGGTCCTCGGCGGAGGCGGGCTCGGTGTGTCCGGCTCCGCGCATGGAGCGGGCGACGACGCGCCGGCTCTCGGGTTTGACGGGCATCAGGTGGGTGCGGCGCAGGTGCACGAGCTGGATGCGGTGCTCGAGCACGCGCAGCCACCGGTAGTCGTCGTCGAAGGCGGCGGCGTCGGCGGGGCTCATGTAGCTGGCCCGCTGCAGGGCGTCGACGGCGTCCAGGGTGGAGCGCACGCGCACGGTCTCGTCGGCGCGGCCGTGGACGAGCTGGAGCAGCTGGGCGGTGAACTCGACGTCCCGCAGGCCGCCGGGGCCGAGCTTGATCTCGCGGTCCTTCTCGCCGCGGGCGATGGTGTCGATCACGCGGGTGCGCATGGCCCGGACCGAGTCCACGAACCCCTCCCGGGTGGAGGACTCCCAGACGCGCGGCCAGATCCGTTCCACGTAGCGGCGGCCGAGTTCCGGGGAACCGGCCACGGGGCGGGCCTTGAGCAGGGCCTGGAACTCCCAGCCGTGGGCCCAGCGGCGGTAGTACTCCTCGTGGGAGTCGAGGGTGCGGCTCAGGGCGCCGTCCTTGCCCTCGGGGCGCAGGTTGGCGTCCACCTCCCACAGGCCGGGCTCGGGGGCGGCTCCGGTGATCGCCCGGGAGATGCCGGAGGCCAGCTCCGCGGCCAGGCGGGCGGCCTCGGAGCCGCTGGGGGCGGCGGGCTCGGGGGCCGGCGCGCCGGCGGTGGGGGGGCCGTCGTCGGGGGCGGCGGGGCGGACGTCGTGGACGAACACGACGTCCACGTCCGAGACGTAGTTCAGCTCGCGCGCCCCGCATTTGCCCATGCCGATCACGGCGAGCTCGACGGCGGCCACGGCCTCGCCCTCGCGGGCGGTGAGCTCGGCGCGGGAGACGGCCAGGCCGGCCTCGAGGGCGGCGCCGGCGAGGTCGGCCAGCCACGCCCCCACCGAGGGCATGGCCGCGCCCGGGTCCGTGGAGGCCAGGTCTGCCAGGGCGATCGCGGTGAGCTGGCGCCGGTAGGCCTCGCGCAGGGCGACGGCGGCCTCGGCCCCGGTGAGCGCGGCCACCGGGGGCTCGGCGGCCGGGTCTGCGCCGACGGCCTCCAGGAGCAGGCGGCGCAGGTCGGCGGCGGCGTCCTGCCAGTCGGTGCCTCCGGCGGGGTCGGGCTGGGCCAGGGCCGGGGCGGTGGCGGCCGCGGCGGCCGGGTCCAGGAAGAGGTCGACGTGCTCGGGGCGGCGGATCAGGAACTCGCCCAGGGCGGTGGAGGCACCGAGCAGGCGCACCAGGGGCACGGCGACCTCCGGGTCCGTCAGGGCCGCCGGCAGGGCCGGGGCCCGCTCAGCCAGGCGCACCACGAGCAGCAGTGCCGCGTCCGGGTCCGCGGCGTGCGGCAGGGCGGCCAGCAGGGGGCCGAGGTCCCGCCCCTCGAGGGCGGAGGAGGTCAGGAAGGACTCGGCGCGGCGCAGGTCCGCCACGCCCGCCTGCACCAGTCCGCGGCGGTGGGGCAGCTCCCCACGGCGCTCGCCGCCGCCGGCCGGTGTCCCGGTGCCCACGGCGGGTGTCCCGGTGTCCACGGCGGGCCTCAGAGCCCGGAGAGGTAGCGCCGCAGCTCGTACGGTGTGACCTCCACACGGTAGTCGTCCCACTCCTGGCGCTTGTTGCGCAGCAGGGCGTCGAACACGTGCTCGCCGAGCACCGAGGCGACGAACTCCGACTCCTCGGCGCGCCGGACGGCGTCGTGCAGGGTGCCCGGCATGGGGGTGTGCCCGAGCACCCGACGCTCGTTGGAGGTCAGGGAGAACACGTCCTCCGTGACCGGCTCGGGCAGCTCGTAGCCCTCGCGGATGCCCTTCAGACCTGCGGCGATCAGCAGCGCGTAGGCCAGGTACGGGTTCGCGGAGGCGTCCAGGCCGCGGTACTCGATGCGGGCGGACCCGGCCTTGTCCGGCTTGTAGAGCGGCACCCGCACGAGCGCCGAGCGGTTGTTGTGACCCCAGGAGACGTAGGCCGGGGCCTCGTCCCCGCCCCACAGGCGCTTGTAGGAGTTCACGAACTGCTGGGTGACCACGCTGACCTCGTCGGCGTGGCGCAGCAGGCCGGCGATGAACTGCCGGCCGGTCACGGACAGGCGGAACTCGTCCGACGGGTCGTAGAACGCGTTCTCGTCCCCCTCGAACAGGGAGAAGTGGGTGTGCATGCCGGAGCCGGGGTGGTGGGCGAACGGCTTGGGCATGAAGGTGGCGTAGTTGCCCTGCCGGGCGGCGACCTCCTTCATGACGGCACGGAAAGTCATGACGTTGTCCGCCGTGGTGAGGGCGTCGGCGGCGCGCAGGTCGATCTCATTCTGGCCGGGGCCGGTCTCGTGGTGGCTGAACTCCACGGAGATGCCCATGTCCTCCAGGAGGGTGACGGCGTCGCGGCGGAAGTCGGTGGCGTCCCCGCCGGGGACGTTGTCGAAGTAGCCGGCGGAGTCCACGGGCACGGGCTGGCCGTCGGGGCCGGGCTGGTCCGAGGCGAGCAGGTAGAACTCGATCTCCGGGTGGGTGTAGCAGCTGAAGCCCATGGCGGAGGCCTCGTCGAGCACCCGGCGCAGCACGTGGCGGGGGTCGGCGCCGGCGGGGCGGCCGTCCGGGGTGAGCACGTCGCAGAACATGCGGGAGGTCTGCCCCTGCTCGCCGCGCCAGGGCAGGATCTGGAAGGTGGAGGGGTCCGGCTGCAGCAGCATGTCCGACTCGGACACGCGCGTGTAGCCGTCGATCGAGGAGCCGTCGAAGCCGAGCCCCTCGGTGAAGGCGGCCTCGACCTCGGCCGGGGCCAGGGCCACCGACTTGAGGGTCCCGACGACGTCGGTGAACCAGAGACGCACGAAGCGCACGTCCCGATCCTCGATGGTGCGGAGCACGAAGTCCTGCTGACGGTCCATGGGGGCCACCCTACTGTGCCGCCGTAGACTCGCGCCCATGTCCAACACCTCCGACACCTCCGCGTCCCCCTACCCGAGCCCGCACCGCGCCCCCTCGGCTGACGCCGCCCCGGCCGCGCCCGCCCGCTACCGCACCGTGCACCTGCAGCGGGCCAAGGATGAGGGCCGCCGCTTCGCGATGCTCACCTGCTACGACGCGATGACGGCCGCGGTGTTCGATGAGGCCGGCGTGGAGGTGCTGCTGGTGGGCGACTCCCTCGGCAGCACCGTGCTGGGCCACTCCTCGACCCTGCCGGTGACCCTGGACGAGATGGTGCTGTTCGCCGGGGCCGTGGTGCGCGGGGCCCGGCGCGCGTTCGTGGTGGCGGACCTGCCCTTCGGCTCCTACGAGGCCTCCCCTGAACAGGCCGTGGCCGCCGGCGTCCGGCTGCTGAAGGAGGCCGGGGCGCACGCCGTGAAGGCCGAGGGCGGGGCCCGGTTCGCCCCGCATGTGGCGGCGATGGTCGCCGCGGGCGTGCCGGTCATGGGCCACATCGGCTTCACCCCCCAGTCCGAGCACGTGCTCGGCGGCTACCGGGTGCAGGGCCGTGGCGAGGGGGCCGCCGACCAGCTGATCGCCGACGCACTCGCCCTGCAGGAGGCCGGCGCGTTCGCCGTGCTCATGGAGATGGTGCCCACCCCGGTGGCCCAGGCCGTGGACCGGGCCCTGCGGGTGCCCACGGTGGGCATCGGCGCCGGCCCGGTCACCACCGGCCAGGTGCTCGTGTGGCAGGACATGCTGGGCCTGGGCTCGGGCCGCACCCCCCGCTTCGTGCGGCAGTACGCCGCCGTCGGGGAGATCATGGGCGAGGCCGTGCGCGCCTACCGGCAGGACGTGCTCGACGGCGAGTTCCCCGCCCCGGAGCACACCTTCGAAGGCTGAACGCACGCCGGCGAGGGCTGAACGCACACCCGCGGGCTGAGACCCCAGGGGGCGCGGAGCGTCCGAGGGGTCAGGGGCGGGCGCCCCAGTCGTCATCCTCCTCGTCCTGGGCGTCGGCGGCCTCGTTGTTGGCGCGGACGCG
The DNA here is from genome assembly GCF_034179925.1 of Micrococcus sp. Classification (GTDB taxonomy): domain Bacteria; phylum Actinomycetota; class Actinomycetes; order Actinomycetales; family Micrococcaceae; genus Micrococcus. The sequence continues at coordinate 200,274 of NZ_JAXFPG010000032.1, forward strand.
CTCCAGGGCGGCCTGGGCCTCCTGGCGGGTGGCGTAGGGGCCGAGCAACTCCTTCCAGTCGGACTGGGCGCCGACCTCGACCTCGTGCGTGCGGACGTTGAACCAGTACTCGGTGGTGTCGCTCATGCCGTCACCCTAGAGGGTGGAGGCCATGCAGGTCCTGGCCCGGCCGACGGGCTCACTGCGGCTGGTGGTCGAGGGTCATCTCCGCGCCGTCGGCGGAGAGGACGAGGCGACTGCCCTGGTCGGCGACCTCGATCTCGCCCACGAACAGGTCCTGGGCGAGAGCCGAGAACCGCTCCGTCTGCGGGGTGCTGGCAGTACATGCCTCCGCCCTCTGGTAGGCGGACTTCGTGCCGACCCACGTCGTCTCGGACACCACCTCGATGTCGAAGAGGAACGAGGGGCAGGTGGGGACGAGGAGGCGGAAGCTCCTCTTCCCCTCCGGGATCAGCACCGTCGGGTCCGCGGGGATCTCCAGCTCCTCCCCTCCGTGGGCCACGCGGGTGATGGTGTAGGCCACGGTCGGCTCCTCGGCCGCCTCCTCGGACGACGTCGGCGACACCGGGGTCGGGTCCACTCGCTCGGGCTCCCCGGGGGACGTGGAGTGGGGGATGCCTGAGCTCGTGGCCGACGCGTCCGTCCGGGTGGAGGTGCGCAGGGAGTCCACCTCGTCCTGGGCGCGGCACCCGCTCACGCCGAGGACGAGCCCCGCACAGGCGAGGAGGGCGAGGGCCCGCCGGGGGGCCGTGCGCCCCGCACCAGGGGCGGCTGGGATGTGACGACTGACCATGGGATCCCTCCTTGAACACCCCGGACGCATGCCCGGATACTGAGGATCTTCACATCGGAAGTGAGAAAAGTCAACTAAACCTGTGCACACCCCTTCACCCGACGTTCCCGGTGGTGCCGCGACGTCACCAAGGCCACGGGGGCGACCCTGCAGGGCCGGGCGATACCCTGGAGCGCATGTCGACCTCCGCAGCGCCCGAGACCTCCCACAACGGACCCCGCCCGGACGGGCCGCCGGCGCCGGAGCCGGGTGCGCTCGCCCCCGTCGGGGCCCTCACCCCCGGTGAGCAGTCCCCCGCCCCCGCCGTGCCCGCCTCAATCCCGCGGCCGGACTACGTGGGCAAGGTGAACCCGAATGAGGGCGGTGCCTCGGACGTCTACGACGCCGCCGGCGTCGAGCGCATCCGTGCCGCCGGCCGTCTGGCCGCGCAGGCGATGGAGCACACCGCCGCCCACATCCGCCCCGGCGTCACCACCGACGAGCTGGACCGCATCGCCCACGCCTTCCTCGTGGAGCACGGCGCCTACCCCTCCTGCCTGGGCTACCGCGGGTTCCCCCGGTCGATCTGCACCTCCCTGAACGAGGTCATCTGCCACGGCATCCCGGACTCGACCGTCCTGGAGGACGGGGACATCGTGAACCTCGACATCACCGCCTACCTGGACGGCGTGCACGGGGACCACAACCGCACCTACCTGGTGGGCGAGGTGGACGAGCAGTCCCGCCTGCTGGTCGAACGGACCGAGGAGGCCATGATGCGCGGCATCCGCGCCGTCAAGCCCGGCCGCCAGGTCAACGTGATCGGCCGTGCCATCGAGTCCTATGCCAAGCGCTTCGGCTACGGCGTGGTCCGGGACTTCATCGGCCACGGCGTCGGCGTCGACTTCCACTCCGGCCTCGTGATCCCCCACTACGACGCCGCCCCCGCCCACGACCGCCTGCTCGTGCCCGGCATGGTGTTCACCATCGAGCCGATGATCACCCTGGGCACCATCGACTGGGACCAGTGGGACGACGGCTGGACTGTGGTGACCCGGGACCGCCAGCGCACCGCCCAGTTCGAGCACACGATCGTCGTCACCGACGACGGCGCGGAGATCCTCACCCTCCCCTGAGACCCGGGCAGAAGGCCCCCCGCGGCCCACCGCCTCCGACACCGCACGACGACCACGGGCGACGTGCTCTGCGATCCGGGCCCGGGGGTCCGTACACTGTCCGCGTGATCTTCTCCAGCGCCACTCCCCCGCCACGTCAGCCTTCGACCCCGACCCTGCTCGGCGTCGACATCGGCGGGACCGGCATGAAGGGCGGCCTCGTCCGCCTCGGCAACCGCGGCAAGTCCGGCAGCCTGCGCGGCGACCGCTTCCGCCTGCCCACCCCGCAGCCGGCCACCCCGGACACCGTCGCCCGCACGCTCGCACAGATCGTCAGCGAGCTCGACCACCGCCCCAAGGCCCCGGCCCAGGACTGCCCCGTGGGCGTCTGCTTCCCCTCCATCGTGAAGAACGGCGCCTGCCTCTCCGCGAACAACATCGACCACTCCTGGGTCGGCACCAACATCCAGGAGCGCTTCGAGGAGGCCCTCGGCCGCCCCGTCACCGTGGTCAACGACGCCGACTCCGCCGGCCTGGCCGAGGCCCGCTACGGCGCCGGCCAGGGAGTCAGCGGGCTCGTGCTCGTGATCACCCTCGGCACCGGCATCGGCGGTGCCATGGTCCACGAGGGCGTCCTGGTGCCGAACTTCGAGGTCGGCTCCCTCGAGCTCGACGGCGTCATGGCCGAGGCCCGCGCCTCCGCCAAGGCCCGCGAGCGCGAGGACCTCTCCTGGCCCGAGTACGCGGTCCGCCTGCAGCGGTTCTTCTCACACGTCGAGCGGATCTTCTCCCCCGACCTGTTCATCGTCGGCGGCGGCATCTCCAAGCGCCCGGACGACTATCTGCCCCTGCTGGACCTGAACACCCCGATCGTGCCGGCCCAGCTGAAGAACAACGCCGGCATCGTCGGCGCGGCGCTCGCGGCCCAGAGCGAGGCCGGGCTGCCGGACTGACCGGCCCCGCCGTTCAACGGGAGGACAGGCGCGGCTGCACGCCGGCGCGGCGCCGGGCCTGTCCCTCCTGGGCTCGCAGCACCGCGATCTCCTCCTCGAAGTCCTCCAGGGAGTCGAAGTCCCGGTAGACGGAGGCGAAGCGCAGGTAGGCGACCAGGTCCAGCCGGCGCAGCGGCCCGAGGATGGCCAGGCCGACGTCGTGGGCGTCCACCTCGGCGTTGCCCGAGGCACGCACGGCCTCCTCGACCTCCTGGGCGAGCACGGCGAGGTCGTCATTCGAGACGGGCCGGCCCTGGCAGGCCTTGCGCACCCCGTTGATCACCTTGGAACGCTCGAACGGCTCAGCCACCCCGGAGCGCTTGACCACCGTGAGGGCGGTGGTCTCCATGGTGGTGAAGCGCTTGCCGCAGGCGCGGCACTGGCGGCGACGGCGGGTGGCCGAGCCGTCCTCCAGGGAGCGGGAATCCACCACACGGGACTCCTCGTGGCGGCAGTACGGGCAGTGCATGGGCTCTCCTTCCGCGCGGACCGGCCTCAGCCGAGACAGGCCGGGCCGAGCAGGATCTTCAGGTCCCCGAAGAGGGCGGGCGTGGGGTTGACCCGGAAGCCGGGGCCGAGCTGGAACTCCTGCACCCCGGTCTGGCCGGTGAGGCTCAGGCGCACCTCCGTGCCGCCCTCATGGGTGCGCAGCACGTCGGCGAGCTGGGCGATGACCCGCTCAGTGGCCTTGAACGCGGGCATGGTGATCCGCAGGGGACCGCCGCCGGCCTCGCTGAGCTCCGGGATGGTCAGCTCCATCGCCGAGAGCACCACCGAGCCGTCGTCGCGGCGCTGCACGCGCCCCTTGACGGCCACCACGAGGTCCTCGGCGAGCATCATCGCGATCGGTGCGTAGACCTGCCCGAAGAACATCACATCCATCGACGCGCCGAGGTCCTCGACCTCGCAGCGCGCGTAGGCGTTGCCGGAGGACTTGGCGATGCGCCGCTCCAGGGAGGTGATGAGCCCGGCGATGGTGACGATCGCGCCGTCGCCGGGGCCGTCGTCGTCGAGGATCCGGGAGATCTGCGTGTCCGCGAACTGGCCCAGCACACCCTCCAGCCCCTGCAGGGGGTGGTCGGAGACGTACAGGCCCAGCATCTCGCGCTCGAAGGCCAGCTTCTCCTTCTTGGGCCACTCGTCCAGCTCCGGGACGGCGACGCCGTCACCGGCCGCCGGGGCGTCCTCCTGTGTGGAGCCGCCCAGGGCGAACAGGTCGAAGGTGAACTCGCCGTGGTCCTCCTTGCGCTTCTGCTGCACGGTGGCGTCCACGGCCTCCTCGTGCACCGCCAGCAGCGCCCGGCGGGTATAGCCGAGCGAGTCGAAGGCCCCGGCCTTGATCATGGACTCCACGGTGCGCTTGTTGCACACCACCAGCGGCACCTTGGCCAGGAAGTCGCCGAACCCGGTGTAGGCGCCCTTGTCCTCGCGCGCCTGCACCATGCCCTTGACGACGTTCGCGCCCACATTGCGCACCGCGCCCATGCCGAAGCGGATGTCCTGGCCCACCGGGGTGAAGGTCAGGTGGGACTCGTTGACGTCCGGGGGCAGCACCGTGATGCCCATGTGGCGGCACTCGTTCAGGTACATGGCCAGCTTGTCCTTGTCGTCGCCCACCGAGGTGAGCAGCGCCGCCATGTACTCCGCGGGGAAGTGCGCCTTCAGGTACGCCGTCCAGTAGGACACCAGACCGTAGGCGGCCGAGTGCGCCTTGTTGAACGCGTAGTCCGAGAACGGCAGCAGGATGTCCCAGAGCGCCTTGACCGCGCCCTCCGAGAATCCGCGGTCCAGCATGCCCTGGTGGAACGCCTCGTACTGCTTGTCCAGCTCGGACTTCTTCTTCTTGCCCATCGCGCGGCGCAGGATGTCCGCCTGGCCGAGCGAGTACCCGGCCACCTTCTGGGCGATCGCCATCACCTGCTCCTGGTACACGATCAGGCCGTAGGTGGTGTCCAGGATGTCCTTGAGCGGCTCGGCCAGCTCCGGGTGGATCGGGGTGATCTCCTGCTGCCCGTTCTTGCGCAGCGCGTAGTTCGTGTGCGAGTTCGCACCCATGGGGCCCGGACGGTACAGGGCGATGGTCGCCGAGATGTCCTCGAAGTTGTCCGGGCGCATCATCTTCAGCAGCGAGCGCATGGGGCCGCCGTCGAGCTGGAACACGCCCAGGGTGTCGCCGCGGGCGAGCAGCTCGTAGGAGGCCGGGTCGTCCACGTCGAGGGTCTCGAGATCGAGGTCCACCCCGCGGTTGGCCTTCACGTTCTCGATGGCGTCCGAGATGATCGTCAGGTTCCGCAGGCCCAAGAAGTCCATCTTGATCAGCCCGAGCCCCTCCGCAGTGGGGTAGTCGAACTGCGTGATGACCTGCCCGTCCTGCAGGCGCCGCATGATCGGGATGACGTCGATCACCGGATGCGAGGACATGATGACGCCGGCCGCGTGCACACCCCACTGGCGCTTGAGCCCCTCGATGCCCTTGGCGGTCTCGAAGACCTCCCGGGCCACCGGGTCCGTGGCGATCAGCTGGCGGAAGTCCCCGGCCTCGGCGTAGCGCTTGGCCTCCGGATCCTCGATGTCCTTCAGGGGGATGTCCTTGGCCATCACCGCCGGCGGCAGCGCCTTCGTGAGGGCCTCACCCATGGAGAACGGCTGGTCCATCACACGGGCCGAGTCCTTCAGGGCCTGCTTCGTCTTGATGGTGCCGTAGGTGACGATCATCGTGACGCGCTCGTCCCCGTACTTGCGGGTGACGTAGTCGATCACCTCGGAGCGGCGGCGATCATCGAAGTCGACGTCGAAGTCCGGCATGGACACACGGTCCGGGTTGAGGAAGCGCTCGAAGATCAGCCCGTGGCGCAGCGGATCCAGGTCCGTGATGCGCAGCGCGTACGCCACCATCGAGCCGGCACCGGAACCACGCCCGGGCCCCACCCGGATCCCGTTGTCCTTGGCCCAGTTGATGAAGTCGGCCACCACGAGGAAGTACCCCGGGAAGCCCATCTTGATGATGACCTCGAGCTCGTAGTCCGCCTGCTTGCGCACATGGTCCGGCACACCCTCCGGGAAGCGGTAGGCCAACCCGGCGGCGACCTCCTTGATCAGCCAGCTGGTCTCGTCCTCACCCTCGGGCGTGGGGAACAGCGGCATGTAGTTGGCGTCCGTGTCGAACTCCACCTCGCACCGCTCAGCGATCAGCAGAGTCGAATCGCAGGCCTCCGGAATCTCCGCGAACAGCTGACGCATCTGCCGCGGGGACTTCAGGTAGTACTCCGTGCCCGTGAACGCGAAGCGCGAACCGCCCTGATCGTAGGTGGGCTCGTTGAGCTTGGAACCGGACTGGATGGCCAGCAGCGCCTCATGGGCCTTGGCGTCGTGCTCGTGCGTGTAGTGCAGGTCGTTCGTGGCCACCAGCGGCAGGCCGAGGTCCTTGGCCAGGCGGCGCAGATCCTCGATCACCCGCTTCTCGATGTCCAGGCCGTGCTGCATGATCTCGCAGAAGAAGTTGTCCCGGCCGAAGATGTCCCGGAACTCAGCGGCCGCCTCCACGGCCTCCTTGTACTGGCCCAGGCGCAGACGCGTCTGCACCTCGCCGGAGGGGCAGCCCGTCGTCGCGATCAGGCCCCCCGCGTAGGTGTTCAGCAGCTCCCGGTCCACACGCGGCCACTTCGCGTACACCGAGTCCAGGGAGGCGATCGACCCCATCTTGAACAGGTTGTGCATGCCCTGAGTGGTCTCGGAGAGCAGGGTCATGTGCGTGTAGGCGCCGCCGCCGGAGACGTCGTCCCCGCGCTGGTGCGGCTCACCCCAGCGGATCTTCTCCTTGTCCGAGCGGTGCTGGTGGCCCGGCGTCAGGTAGGCCTCCAGCCCGATGATCGGCTTGATGCCCGCCTTCGTGGCCTTGTTCCAGAAGTCGAACGCGCCGAACAGGTACCCGTGGTCCGTGATCGCCAGCGAGTCCATGCCGAGCCGGTGGGCCTCCGCGAACAGGTCGTCCAGCTTCGCGGCGCCGTCGAGCATCGAGTACTCGGTGTGCGTGTGCAGGTGGACGAACCCGCCGTCCTTGAGGGCCTCGGCGCGGGCGTCGTCGGTCACGGTCATGCGGGGCGAACCTCCAGGCTCGGGACGGGATGCGGGGCCGCCCCAGCCTACTCCCCGGTCTCCTGCCCGCGCAGGACGGCCAGGGCGTGGGCGAGGTCCCCCGGATACGGCGAGACCAGCTCGAGCCGCTCCCCCGTCACCGGGTGCGGCAGCACCAGGCGGTGGGCGTGCAGCCACTGCCGGGTCAGGCCCAGCTCGGCGGCCAGGCGCGGGTCGGCGCCGTAGGTGAGGTCCCCGGCGCAGGGGTGGCGCAGCGCGGACATGTGCACGCGGATCTGGTGGGTGCGGCCGGTCTCCAGATGGATCTCCAGCAGCGTGGCCCTGCCGAACACCTCGAGGGTCTCGTAGTGCGTCACGGAGGGGCGGCCGTCGTCGACCACCGCGAAGCGCCACTGGTGGCCGGGGTGCCGGCCGATGGGCGCGTCCACGGTGCCCTGCAGCGGGTCCGGGATGCCCTGCACCACCGCGTGGTAGACCTTCTCCGGCACGCGCTGGCGGAACTGGTCCTTCAGGGCCGTGTAGGCCCGCTCCGTCTTGGCGACCACCATGATCCCGGTGGTGCCGACGTCGAGCCGGTGCACGATCCCCTGCCGCTCGGCCGCACCCGAGGTGGAGATGCCGTAGCCGAGTGCGGCGAGCCCGCCGACCACTGTGGGGCCGAACCATCCCGGGGAGGGGTGCGCGGCCACCCCGGTGGGCTTGTCCACCGCCAGCAGCTCCTCGTCCTCGTACAGGACGGTCAGGTCCTCCACGGTCTCTGCCCTCACTTCCATCGGGTCGGGGTCCGCGGGCATGTCCACGGCCAGGGTCTCCCCCGCCACCGCCTTCGCGGACTTCACCAGCACGCGGTCGCGTCGGCCGGTGCGGCTCTCGGCGCGCACGAGCCCGCGGGCGAACAGGTCCGCCAGGGACGCACGGGACACCCCGAACGCGTCGGCCAGCACGGCGTCCGCGCGGCGGCCCGCCTGGTCCGGCGTCACCTCGAGGTGTTCGACGACGCCCGGTCGCAGCCCCATGCGCTCAGCCCTCCCGGGTGCCGTCGAGGCGACGGCCGGTCAGCACGAGCACGCACACGACGGCCATGGCGCACACGATGAACGAGTCCGCCACGTTGAACACCGCGAAGTGCGGCACCGAGATCATGTCCACCACATGGCCGCGGCCGAAGGCCGGGGGCCGGAACAGGCGGTCGGTGAGGTTGCCCAGCACACCACCGAGCAGGGCACCCAGGCACAGCGCCCACGGCAGTGAGCGCACCCGGGTCACCAGCAGCACCACCACGACGGCGGCCACCGCCGCTTGGATGAGCGTGAACACCCACGTGGCGCCCGTGCCGATGGAGAATGCCGCCCCAGGGTTGAGCAGGTAGTGCCAGTTCAGCAGCCCCGGGATCACGGGGATGGTCTGACCCAGCTGCATGGTGCGCTCGACGAGCGCCTTGGTGAGCTGATCGGCACCGTAGGCGAGCACGGCGATGCCGAGCGCCGCGGCCTGCAGGCCCCGGACGCCGGCGGCGCGCTGCGGACGGCTCACACCGTGCCCTGGGCCGGCTCCACGCGCGGCTGGGAGCTGATCTCACGCAGCTGGCCCTCGATGTAGGAGGTCAGGCGGGCGCGGTAGTCAGTCTCGAAGGCGCGCAGCCGCTCGACCTCGGTCTCGAGGGTGCTGCGTGAGGCCTCCAGCTCGGTGAGGGTTCGGGTGCGCGTCTCCTCGGCCTCACGCACCACGGTGGCAGCGGTGGTCTCGGCCTCGGCGACGATCTGGTCGCGGCGCTTCTCGCCCTCGGCCACGTACTCGTCGTGCAGACGCTGGGCCATGGCGAGGACGCCGGCCGCGGAGGTGGATGCCGTCTCCACCGGATCCGGCGCAGACGCCGGGGCCGGCTCGGCGGCGACCGGCGTAGCGGGGGCCTGGGCGGCAGCCGGGGCCGGCTCTGCCTGCACGGGCAGGGCGGTGGTGGCGGGGCCGGTGCCCGTGGCCTGCGTGTCGGCGTTGGCACGGCACTGCTCGAGCTCGGCGCGCAGGCGCTCGTTCTCGTCGGTGAGGCGCTTGAGCTCCTCGACCACGTCATCCAGGAAGTCCTCCACCTCGGTCCGCTCGTAGCCCTCACGGAACTTGGTGATCTGGAAATCCTTGTTGACCACGTCCTCCCAGGTCAGTGCCATGGACGTCCACCCTTCTCGCTTCGTCGGTCGACCCGCCGGGCGCGCTCCGGGCGCGTCCGCCGAGCCCCGGCGGCGTGTCGTCCAGGACGATACCACCGCCCACCGCGCAGGAGCGGGGCCGCGTCAGGCGAGCGGCTGGGAGCCCAGGGTGACCACCAGGACGCGCAGCAGCACCACGACGAAGAAGACGACGAGGAAGCGCACGTCCAGGGCGACCGCACCCAGCCGCAGCGGCGGGACGAAGCGCCCCACGGCGTTCAGGGGCGGGTCCGTGAGCCGGTAGACGCCGGTGGCCACCACCAGCGCCGCGCCCCGCGGGCGCCACCCGGGCACGAACGAGCGCACGACGTCCACCACGATGCGCACGATCAGCACCGCCATGACGACGGTCAGGGCGATGTACAGCAGCGCGAGGAGCAGGTCCACGGCGGATCAGTCGCCGTCGTAGAGGGAGCCGGCCTCGGAGCCCGCGCCGTCCTCGCCCACGACCTCCACGTTGGAGGGAGTCAGCAGGAACACCTTGGAGGTGATGCGGGAGATGGACCCGTGCAGACCGAAGACCAGGCCGGCGGCGAAGTCCACGAGGCGCTTGGCCTCGTTCTCGCCGAGCTCGGTGACGTTCATGATCACGGGCATGCCGGAGCGGAAGGCCTCGCCGATCGACTTCGCGTCATTGTAGGAGCGGGGGTGGACGGTGGAGAGGGTGCGCACGGCTGCTCCTTCGGCCGACGACGCGGCGGCTCGCTTGATGGGGGTGACGGGGGCACGGTAGCCCGGCTCATCGGGCTCCGCGAGGACGGGGCGGCGCGGGGCCGGCTCCGGCTCGGGGGCGACGCTGGAGCCGGCTCCCGTGGAGGGGACCGGGGCGACGTCGGCGACGTGGCTCGGCTCGGTCATGTGCTCGTCCTCGAGGTCCGAGGCACGACGCGCGGCGACGACCTCCCTGCGGTCGTCTGCACGAGGGGCCGGGCGCACCTGTTCCTCGTACTCGTCGCCGTCGGCGAGGCCGAGGTAGATCATCGTCTTCTTCAGGCCGCCAGCCATGTCCCATCCTTCGCCATGTCCTGCGTCGGCGCGATGCGCCGCCGCGCTCCGGTCGGTCGGTCGCCCCGGACGGGGCGCCCGGACCACGTTATCCCACGGCGGCGCCGCGGGCCCCCAGGATGTCCGATCCGATCCGCACGTGTGTCGCCCCGGCACGCACGGCTGCCTCGAGGTCCGCGCTCATGCCCATCGACAGCGCCCCGGCCCCCGGATGGGCCCGACGCAGCCGTGCGGACAGCTCGGCCAGACGCCCGAACGCCTGCTCGGGGTCCACGCCGCGCGGGGCCACGCACATCAGTCCGCGCAGCCGCAGGCCGGGGGCCTGCACGATGCGGTCGGCGAGGGTCTCGACGTCCGTGGGGGCGGCGCCGCCGCGGGGGCCGATGCCCTCGGGGCGCAGCTCGTCGGGCCGGTCGTCCACGTCCACCTGCACGAGGCAGTCCAGGTCCGGCAGGGCGGTCTCGGGGGTGCGCTCGCGCCGCACCGTGACGGCCCGGGAGAGGGCGTCCACGAGCTCGGCGCGGTCCACCGAGTGCACGGCGGCGGCGTAGCGGACCACGTGCTTGGCCTTGTTCGTCTGGAGCTGGCCCACGAAGTGCCAGCGGGGCCCGGAGGCTCCGAGCGCCTCGGCCACCGCGGCGGCCTTGGGGCGGGCCTCCTGGTCCCGGTTCTCCCCCACGTCCGCGACGCCGAGCCCGGCCAGGCGCAGCACGTCCTCGGCGGGGTGGGTCTTGGTCACGACGACGAGCTCCGGCTCGTCCGTGCGGCCTGCAGCGGCCGTGGCCTCGCGGATGCGTCGGCGCACCCCCTCGAGGCGCTCGCGCAGCTCGGCGGTGCGCGGGTCCTCCGCCGGGGCGGAGGCGGGGCTCGTGTGCGGGGTGTCGGTCATCGGGCTCCTGCCTCTGCGGTCTCGTTCGGGCTCGTCCACACGAGCCCGGCGAAGCGGCCGCGCCCGGGCTCGCGGCGGTGGGAGAACACGCGCGGGTCCTCCAGCGTGCAGGCCCGGATCCGCTCGACGGCCACGCCTCGGGCGCGCAGCACGGCCTGGGCGCCCGCCGGCAGGTCAAGGGCCGGGGTACCCCAGGAGGTGCTGGAAGCGGTCTCGGGGATTCGAGCGACGGCCTCGTCCCGCATCCCGGCGGGCACCTCGTAGCAGCGGCCGCAGACGGCCGGGCCGATCCACGCCTTCATGCCGAACGCCTGGCTCTGCCCGGTCGGCCGCAGGGCGGCCAGCGCGTCCACGGTGGCCTCGAGGACACCGTCGAGCAGTCCGCGGCGGCCGGCGTGGGCCATGGCGATGGCACCGGTGCGGTCGTCCACGAGCACGACGGGCAGGCAGTCGGCCACCATTACCGCCAGCGGGCGGGAGCCGTCGGGGCTGACGGCGGCGTCCGCCACGGGCGGGGCGGCGTCCTCGCGCAGAGCACCCGGGGCGGCCGTGACGACGTCGACCCCGTGGACCTGCTCCAGGTACAGGGTGGAGCCGTGGGGCACGCCCATGGCGTCCTCCAGCCGGTGGCGGGAGGCCGCGACGCCGGCCCGGCCGACCCGGTCCTCGGGGGCGAGCACGTGGAAGCCGAGGTTGCCGGCGTCGACGGATGACCACGCCACATGGGTCCGGCGGCCGTGCCGGCCGGTGGGCAGGTCCTCACGATGCACGAAAGGGCCGGAGGGGGCCGGAACGGTCCCCACCGGCCCTCCCGCGACGGTCACTTGAGGAAGTCCGGCACGTCGAGGTCGTTCGAGCCGGCGCCGAGGTCCGGCTCCACCACCGGCGGCAGGTCCTTCTGGGGGCGGGCCTGCTGGGGGGCCGCCTGCTGCTGGGCGTGCTGGGGGGCGATCGGCACGGTGCCCGGCACCGAGGTGCGCTGCGGCGCGGCCTGCTGGGGGGCGGGCGGCTGCGGAGCCGACTGCTGCGGGGCGGCCTGCTGCACCGGCTGCGGGGTGGCCGGAGCGGAGGTGGCGTCCACCTTGTCGAAGCCGGCGGCGATGACGGTGACGCGCACCTCATCGCCGAGGGCGTCGTCGATGACCGCGCCGAAGATGATGTTGGCCTCGGGGTGGGCGACCTCCTGGACCAGGCGGGCGGCTTCGTTGATCTCGAACAGGCCGAGGTCGGAGCCGCCCTGGATGGACAGCAGCACGCCGTGGGCGCCGTCGATGGAGGCCTCCAGCAGCGGGGAGGCGATGGCCAGCTCGGCGGCCTTGACCGCACGGTCCTCGCCCTGGGCGTGGCCGATGCCCATGAGGGCGGATCCTGCCCCCTGCATCACGGACTTCACGTCCGCGAAGTCGAGGTTGATCAGACCCGGGGTGGTGATGAGGTCGGTGATGCCCTGCACACCGGAGAGCAGCACCTGGTCGGCCTGGCGGAAGGCGTCCATCACGGAGACGTTGCGGTCCGAGATGGACAGCAGGCGGTCGTTCGGGATGACGATCAGGGTGTCGACCTCGTCGCGCAGCGCGTCGATGCCGGCCTCGGCGGACCCGGCGCGGCGGCGGCCCTCGAAGGTGAACGGGCGGGTGACGACGCCGATGGTCAGGGCGCCCAGGGAGCGGGCGATGCGCGCGACGACGGGTGCGCCGCCGGTGCCGGTGCCGCCGCCCTCGCCGGCGGTGACGAAGACCATGTCCGCCCCGCGCAGGACGTCCTCGATCTCCTCGGTGTGGTCCTCGGCGGCCTGACGGCCGACCTCGGGGTTGGCGCCAGCCCCCAGACCGCGGGTGAGCTCACGGCCCACGTCCAGCTTCACGTCGGCGTCCGACATGAGAAGCGCCTGAGCGTCGGTGTTGATCGCGATGAACTCCACACCGCGGAGCCCCACCTCGATCATGCGATTGACGGCGTTGACGCCGCCGCCGCCGATGCCGACGACCTTGATGACGGCCAGGTAGTTCTGGGCTGCAGCCACGGTGTCCATTCCCTCTGCGTAGAAGATGTGGGTGAGGCGCACCGGACCGTCCGCCCCACCGGGTTCATGGCGAGGTCGAAGGACGCGTGCGCGCGTGTTCGACCCCCACCGTACTGGGCCGGACTCGCCCAGTGCAAAGAAATCCGCACGGTGTTGCGCCTGGCGTCGCAGATCCCTCGACCTTGACGTGAAACTTGAGCATGGGGCCGTCGCCGTACGGGAGGCCCATGGGCACGGCCCGGACCCCTCCGGAACCTTCAGGTTCGAGTAGAGCTCGAATGGTGGGGCGCCCCGGCGGGGCCCGGACGGCTCAGCGGGTGAGAGGCCGCTCCGGCACCGAGACGTCCAGCTCGGTGACGCCGGCCAGCGGCCCGCGCGGACCGGTGTCCGTGAGGAACGCCTCCACCACCGCGGCCTTGCGCTCGCGCTCCCGGGCGTCGCCCCAGACCACCACGGGGCCCTCCACCAGGGTCAGGCGGACCACCTCCGCCGAGGGGGCCTGGACCGAGCGCACCTGCGCACGCAGATCTTCCGGCAGTCCCGAGAGCACCAGAGCAGCAGAGGCCCGTGAGCCGGGCGGCCCGGAGAGCAGAGCGGGGTCAGCCTCCGGAAGCGTGCGCCCGCCCAGGGCCCGGTCCACACGGTCGGCCGGCACCCCCGCCAGCACCGAGCCGTCCTCGAGCAGGACGTCCACGCCGGCGTCGGCGGCGCGGCGGGCCACCGGGGCGTGCTCGCCCACCCGCACCTCCAGCTCCGACGGGGGCTTGGCGGTGGACTCCACGGACGCCAGCCCGGCCACGCCCACCAGCAGGTCCTCGACCCTGCCCTGGCCCACCCGGGTCAGCGGAGTGCCCTGCAGCGGCTCGAGGCGACGCTCGACCTCGGCCCGGTCCACGAGGGCGGTGCCGCTCACGGCGATCCGTTCGATCGCGAACACGGGCGAGAGGAACAGCAACCAGCCCAGGGCCAGCGCGAGGGCGAGGGCACCGGCCCCGACCGCCAGACGACGAGCCCGGCGCTGGGCCGCGCTGCGACCCGGGAAGCGGACCACCGTGGACCCGGCACCGGCCACGGGCCCCGCCGCGGCCGGGGCACCGCGGCGGGGCCGACGCCCCTCAGCCCGGCGACCCTCGGAGCGGCGCCCGCTCACGCCGGGGCAGACCCGCCGAGGCGGGCCACGAGGTCCGGGCCGAGGGCCGTGATGTCACCGGCGCCCATCGTCAGCAGGACGTCACCGGGGGCGGCGCCGTCGGCGAGCTCGGCGACCGCCGCGGCGGGGTCCTCCGCGACGGCCCGGTCGGCCGGATCGGCGGTGGTCAGCGCGCGGGTGATCAGGCCGGCGTCGACCCCCGCGATGGGCTCCTCACGGGCCGCGTACACCGGCAGCACCCGCACCCGGTCCGCCCCGGAGAGCGCCTGGGCGAACTCGGCGGCGAAGTCCCGGGTCCGGGAGAACAGGTGGGGCTGGAACAGCACATGCACGCGGTGCCCCTCCGCCACAGCGCGCGCGGCGGCGACCGCGGCGGCCACCTCGGTGGGGTGGTGGGCGTAGTCGTCGAACACCCGCACCCCGCGGCCGCTGCCGCGGTACTCGAAGCGCCGAGCCGTGCCCCGGAACCGGGCCAGGCCCTCCACGGCGGTGGCGGCCGGCATCCCGGCGGCCACGGCCGCGAGCACCACGGCGGCCCCGTTGAGGGCGTTGTGCCGGCCGGGCACCTGCAGGCGCACCTCATGGGCCTCCCCGGCGAGCGTGAAGCGGGCGCGCTGGCCCACCCCGGACTCCCCCGGATCCACCACGAGGTCCGAGACCAGCAGATCCGGCTCGACGCCGTCGCGCGGCCCCGTGCCGTAGGTGAGCACGCGGGCCCGGGAGCCCTCCCGCGCCCAGGCCGCGAGCGCGGCCGCGCCGGGGTCGTCCAGGCAGGCCACCAGGGCGCCGCCGTCGGCCACGGAGGGCAGCCCGGCGGTGAAGGTGCGGAACACCTCATGCACGGCCTCCTCGGTGCCATAGTGGTCGAGGTGGTCGGCCTCGACGGTGGTCACCACGGCCACGGTGGTGGGGTAGTTCACGAGCGTGCCGTCGGACTCGTCCGCCTCGGCGAGGAACCACTCGCCGCCGCCGGCACGGGCGTTCGTGCCGAGCCCGGCCACGGCGGCGCCGACGGCGAAGGTCGGGTCCCAGCCGGCCTCGGTGAACACGACGGCGGCCATTGAGGAGGTGGTCGTCTTGCCGTGGGTGCCGGCCACGGCGAGCACCCGGTGCCCGCGCATCGCCAGGGCCAGGCCCTCGGAGCGGTGCAGGACCCGCAGGCCGCGGGCCACGGCGGCGTCGTGCTCCGGGTTGCCGGGCCCGGCGATGGAGGAGGCGATCACGGTGGTGACGTCCTCGCCCACATGGGCTGCGTCGTAGCCGACCGTGATCCGCGCCCCGCCCTCGGCCAGCTGCCGCATGACGGGCAGGTCCTTGGCGTCGGAGCCGGAGATCGCGATCCCCTGGTCCTGGAGGATCCGGGCCACACCAGAGACGCCGACGCCCCCGATCCCGAGCAGGTGCACACGTCCGAGGTCCTGCAGGGCCTCGCCCTCGCGTCCGGTCGTGGTCATCGCCGTGCTCCTTCCGCGGCCGCCTCGCGCACGAGCTCGGCCATCGTGGTGTCCGCGTCCCGCACCCCGAGACGCGCGGCCGCCCGCCCCATGGCCGCCAGGCGGTCGGGGTCGTCGGCCAGGGGGATCAGCTCGCGGCGCACCCAGTCCGCGCCGAACGCGTCGTCGCGCACGAGCAGGGCGCCGCCGGCGTCCACGACGGGCCGGGCGTTGAGGGCTTGCTCGCCGTTGCCGACCGGCAGGGGCACGAACACCGCGGGCAGGCCGACGGCGGCCACCTCGCACACGGTGCCGGCCCCGGAGCGGGCCACGATCAGGTCCGCGGCCGCGTAGGCGTGCTCCATCCCGTCGAGGTACTCGCGCTGGTGGTACCCCTCGCGCTCGAGGCGGGCGCCGGCGTCGTCGGTCAGCTCCTTGCCGCGCCCGGTCAGGTGGAACACCTGCAGCCCGGCGTCGAGCAGGTCCTCGAGGCTGTCCCGGACGGCGCGATTCACGTTCAGGGCGCCGGAGCTGCCGCCGGTGACGACGATGGTCGTGCGTTCCGGGTCCAGGCCGAGCGCGAGGCGGGCGGCGCGGCGCTTGGACGCGCGGTCCAGGCCGGAGATCTCCGGGCGCATCGGCATGCCCACCCAGCGGGCCCCCCGCAGGGGGGTCTCGGGCAGGGCCACGCCCACACGGGCGGCACGCCGGGCACCGATCCGGTTGGCCAGGCCCGGCTTCGCGTTGGCCTCGTGCACCACCACGGGCACCCCGGCCCGTGCGGCGGCCAGGTAGAGCGGGGTGGCCACGTAGCCGCCGACGCCGACCAGCACGTCCGCCTGGCGGCGGCGCAGGATCTCAGCGCCGGAGGCGACCGCCCGGCGCAGGCGGCCGGGCAGGCGCAGCAGGTCCATGGAGGGCCGGCGCGGCATCGGCACGCGCTCGACGAGGTCGAGCTCGAACCCGGCCTCGGGCACCAGGCGGGTCTCCATGCCGGAGGCGGTGCCCACCATGGTGCAGACCGCCGGGCGGGCCGGGTCGGACTGCAGGGCGCGGGCGATCGCCACCATCGGCGAGATGTGGCCGGCGGTGCCGCCGCCGGCGAGCACCACCCGCAGCGGGCGGTCGGTCGCGTCAGGGGTGGTCATCGGGACTCCTCCGGTCGGGTCGGGACGGGGCCGGTGCCGCGCACGAGGGGCAGCGGGGCGGTGTCGGCGTCCTCCTCGCCGATGTCCGACGGCGGCGCGTCGGGTCCGGTCTCGGCCGCGCGGCGGCGCTCGTGGCGGGCGAAGGAGAGCACCACGCCGACGCCGGCCAGTGCCAGCGTCAACGCGGAACCACCATAGGAGATGAACGGCAGCGGCACGCCGATCACGGGCAGCAGGCGGGTGACCATCGCGATGTTCACGAACGCCTGCCCCACCAGCCACATGAGAATCCCCCAGGTGGTCAGCCGGATGAACGTGGAGTGGGTGCCCGAGGCCACCCGGTACATGCCCACGGCCAGCGCCGCGAAGGCCACGAGCACGGCCAGGGTGCCCAGCAGGCCCATCTCCTCGCCGAGGATCGTGAAGATGAAGTCGTTCTCGGCCTCGGGGATGTAGCTCCACTTCTGGCGGGACCCGCCCAGGCCCTGGCCCAGCCACCCGCCGGAGGCGAGGGCGTCGATGCCGTGGCTGGGCTGGAAGCAGGGGTCCGAGGCGTCGGAGCAGTCCCCCATCCAGGCCCTCACACGCACCAGGCGGTGCCCGGCCAGCAGCGTCATCAGGGCGCCGCCGACCCCGACCACCGCGGCGAAGGCCCAGAACACCCGGCGGTTGGTGCCGGCGATGAACAGCACCACGCCGAGGATGGAGGCCAGGATGATCACGGTGCCGAGGTCACTGCCGACCATCACCAGCGCGATCAGCAGCCCGCCGACCGGCAGCACGGGCAGCAGCGCATGCGGCACCTGGGTGATCAGCCGCCCCTTGCGCTCGAGGACGGCCGCGGACCACAGGGCCAGCGCGAGCTTGGCGGCCTCGGAGGGCTGGGCGCGGAAGCCGGCGATGTCGAGCCAGTTCCGGTTGCCGTTGACCTCCACGCCCAGCGGGGTGAACGCCACGAGGGCCAGCAGCAGGCCGGCCAGGCCCAGCGCCGGCCACGCCAACGCCTTGAGCCAGCGCAGGGGCGTGAAGGTCAGCCCCACGAGCACGGCGATGCCCACGAGCGCCCACATCCCCTGGCGCTGGAACAGCCCGTAGGAGCCGGCCGAGGTGCCGATGGCCTCCACGGAGGAGGAGGACAGCACCATGGTCAGTCCGAGCACGGTGAGCACGGCGGTGCTGCCGGCGATCAGCACCGTGGACAGGTCCAGCATGCGGGGGCCCTCGAGCCGGCGCCACAGGGTGGCCAGGGGCCCGGCGGTGCGGGGCCGGCCCCGCCCCGACGCGCGGGTGCGGGTCGGTGCGGACGTGCGGGTGGCGGTGGCCGGCATGGTCCTCCTGGGGGCTGTGGTGGGCGGGTCAGTCGGCGTCGACGTCCCAGCCATGCTCGCGCATCAGGGCGGCGACGGCGTCGATGAACGCCTCACCCCTCTGGGCGTACGAGCGGAACTGGTCCATGGAGGCGGCGGCGGGGGCCATGAGCACGGTGTCCCCGGGCCGGGCGAGCTCGTCGGCCAGGCGCACGGCGGCGGCCATAACGGCGGCCCCGTCCTCCGATCCGGTGCCCTCGACGTCAGTCAGGGGCGCGTGCACGGGCACGTCCGGGGCGTGGGCGGCCAGGGCCGCCCGCAGCGGGGCGGTGTCCCGGCCCAGCAGCACCACGGCGCGCAGGCGGCCGGCATGGGCGGCCACCAGCTCGTCGTAGGTGACGCCCTTGGGCAGCCCCCCGGCGATCCACACGATCGAGGTGAACGCGGCCAGGGAGGCGTCCGCGGCGTGCGGGTTCGTGGCCTTGGAGTCGTTGATCCACATGACGTCGCGCGAGGTCGCCACGAGCTGGATGCGGTGCTCGCCGCGGTCGTAGGCGCGCAGGCCCGCGGCCACGGCCTCGGGGGCGACGCCGACGGCACGGGTCAGGGCGGCGGCCGCGGCGGCGTTGGCCACGGTGTGGCGGGGGGCCACCGGGCCGAGGTCGGAGCGCTCGGCCAGGGCCACGGCCTCGTGGCGGCGGTTCTCCACGAACGCCCGGTCCACGAGGATCCCGTCCACCACGCCCACGTCCGAGAGCCCCGGGGTGTCCGTGGTGAAGCCCACGGCCCGGCAGCCCTCCTGGACGTCGGCCCGCTCCACGAGGGCGCGGGTGAGCGGGTCGTGCTCGTTGAACACGCACGCCACACGGGTGTTCTCGTAGACCCGGCCCTTCGCGGCGGCGTACTCCTCCATGGAGCCGTGCCAGTCCACGTGGTCCTCAGCGACGTTCAGCACGGCCGAGGAGGCCGGGGCGAGCCCGTGGGTCCAGTGCAGCTGGAAGCTGGAGAGCTCGAGGGCGAGCACGTCGTAGCCCTCAGGGTCCCGGATGGCGTCCAGCACGGGGGTGCCCACGTTGCCGCACGCGATCGCGCGGCGCCCGTCGGCCCGGAGGATGGCCTCGACCATGGTCACGGTGGTGGTCTTGCCGTTGGTGCCGGTCAGGCACACCCACTCGGCCGGGGTGCGCCCGGCGCGCTCGCGCAGCCGCCAGGCCAGCTCCACGTCCGACCAGATCGGCAGCCCGGCCGCGTGCGCGGCCATGAGCAGCGGCTGGTCCGGGCGCCAGCCCGGGGAGGTGACCACGAGGTCGGCGGGCTCGCCGGCGACCAGCGGCAGGGTCGTGGCCGCCTCCTCCGAGAGCAGGACGTCGGCGACGCCGACGATCCGCAGGGTGTCCGCCTTGGCGCGGTTCTCCGGGCTGTCGCGGCCGTCGACCACCACGACGACGGCCCCGAGCTCGACCAGGGTGTCCGCGGCGGAGAAGCCGCTCACCCCCAGACCGGTGACGACCACGCGCAGGCCGCGCCAGCCGGCGTCGTCCCAGGACTGCAGGCCGCGGGTGCGCTCGGAGTCGGCCACCGGGCGGGTCACGGGGGTCGGCGCGCTCATGCGCCGGCCCCCTCGAACACGTCGTGCTGGAGGAGCCACTCGCCGTAGAACAGGGCGAGCGCGGCCATCACGCACATGAGCGCGATGAGCCAGAAACGGACCACCACGGTCACCTCCGCCCAGCCCTTGAGCTCAAAGTGGTGCTGCAGCGGGGCCATGAGGAACACGCGCCTGCCGCCGGAGAGCTTGAAGTAGCCGACCTGGATGATCACCGAGGCGGTGATGGCCACCATGAGCCCGGCCAGAAGCACCACGAGCAGCTCCGTCCGGCCCAGGATCGCGAAGCCGGCCAGGGCGCCGCCGAGGCCGAGGGAGCCGGTGTCGCCCATGAAGATCTTCGCCGGGGAGGTGTTCCACCAGAGGAAGCCGAGCAGGGCGCCGGTGAGCACGGAGGCCAGCAGGGCCAGGTCCATGGGGTCGCGGACCTCGTAGCAGCCCTCGACGGCGGGGCCGGCGCAGTCCTGGTTGGCCTGGAACAGGGACATCAGCACGTAGGCGCCGGTGACCATCGCGGTGGCGCCGGTGGCCAGCCCGTCCAGGCCGTCGGTGAGGTTCACGGCGTTGGTGGTGGCCGTGGTGATCAGGTTGGACCAGACCACGAACAGGACCACGCCGAGCACCGGCCCGGCGAAGGCGAGGTCGAGCCACGGGATGTCCCGCACCCAGGAGATCGCCGTGGACGCCGGCGTGCGCCCGCGGCCGTCCGGGAAGTTCAGCGCGAGCACCGCGAAGGCGGTGCCGATCAGCGTCTGCAGGATGATCTTGCCCCGCGGGGTGAGCCCGAGGGACTGCTGCTTGGTGATCTTCGTGAAGTCGTCCACGAAGCCCACGAAGGCCATCCCCACGGTCAGCAGCAGCAGCAGCCACCCGGAGGCGGTGGGCCCGGCCAGGGGGCTGCCCAACAGTGTCAGGACCCCGTGGGTGATCAGGTACCCGAGCACGAGGACCGTGATGAACACGAAGCCGCCCATGGTGGGCGTGCCGCGCTTGGTCTTGTGGGTGGTCGGGCCGTCGTCGCGCACCATCTGGCCGTAGCCGCGCCACACCAGGAAGCGGATGAACAGCGGGGTGCCGAAGAGGGTCAGGACGAGGCCGACGACACCGCCGACGAGCAGGCCGATCACGGTCAGGACTCCTTGGGGGTCGGGGTGGTGGCGGGGAGGGCGGGACGGTCCCCGCCCCGGGCGAGGCGCTCACCGAGGGCGGCGAGGCCGACCCCGTTGGACGACTTCACGAGCACGATGTCGCCGGGGGCCAGGTGCTCGGCCAGGAAGGCCTCCGCCTGGTCGAGGTCGTCCACGAAGTGGGCCTCATCGCCCCAGCTGCCCTCGTTGAGGGCGCCGATGTACAGCGGACGGGCGCCGGCGCCCACCACGAGCAGCTGGGCGATGTTCAGCCGGACCACGGCCTCCCCCACGAGGGTGTGCTCGCGCACGCGCGCCTCGCCGAGCTCGAGCATCTCCCCGAGCACGGCCCAGGTGCGCCGGCCCGAGGTGCGCCCGAGCGTGGCCAGGGTCCGCAGCGCGGCCCGCATCGACTCGGGGTTGGCGTTGTAGGCGTCGTTGATCACGGACACGCCGTCCGGGCGGTCCGTGCGCTCCATGCGGAAGCGGCTGGTCGGCCCGAGCCCGTCGAGCACCCGGGCGATCTCGGCCGGGTCCATGCCCGCGGCGCCGGCGGCGGCCGCGGCGGCGAGCACGTTCGAGGCGTGGTGCAGCCCGGTCAGCCCGGAGGCGAGACGGTGCCGCGGGGCGTCCATGTCGGCGCCCATCTGCAGGTCGAACACGGGGTGCTCGCCCTCGTCCGCGGTGAGGTCCCGGGCGAGTACCAGCCCGGCGGCCTCGCCACGGGCCACGGAGGCACCGGCCTCGCGGGCGCCATCCTCCTCGGTGGAGAACCACGTCAGCGGCGCGGACGTGCGCGCGGCCATCGCGGCCACCTGGGGGTCGTCCCGGTTGAGGATCGCAACGCCGTCGGGCCCGAGGGCCTCCATGAGCTCGCCCTTGGTGCGGGCGATGTTCTCCACACCGCCGAAGCTGCCGGCGTGGGCGGTGCCCACCATGAGCACCACCCCGATGTCCGGGGCGACGATGTCGCAGAGGTAGGAGATGTTGCCCACGTGGTCGGCGCCCATCTCCACCACGAGGTAGCGGGTGTCCAGAGCGGCGCGGAAGACGGTCAGGGGCACCCCGACCTCCCCGTTGAACGAGCCCACGGGGGCCACGGTGGGCCCCTGGGTGGCCAGCAGCACCGCCAGCAGGTCCTTGGTGGTGGTCTTGCCGGCCGAGCCGGTGATCCCGATGACCGTGGTGGGCGAGTGCTCGCGGATGCGCCGCACGACCTCCCTGGCCAGGGCCCCCAGGGCGAGGACGGCGTCCTCCACCACGATCGAGGGGTGCCCGGTGCCGTCCGGGGCGCTGGTCTCACGCTCGGCCAGGACGGCGACGGCGCCGGCGGCCAGGGCCGCATCGATGTAGTCGTGGCCGTCGGCGTGCTCGCCGGGCTTGGCGACGTACAGCACCCCCTCGCCCTCCACGTCGCGGGAGTCGGTGGTGACGTGGACGAGGACGAGGTCCGGGTCCAGCGTGTCGGCGAGACGGCCGGAGACGGCCTCGGCGACTTCGGATGCGGTGAGAGCGATCATGACTCGTCGACCTTACCCTCGGCGCCCGTGGGCATGAGGCGGCCCGCCGCGGCGAGGGCCTCACGCAGGGCGACGCGGTCGTCCAGCGGCACGGCGACGCCGTCGTAGTCCATGGCGGTCTCGTGGCCGCGGCCGGCCACGAGGATCCCGTCCTCCGGTCCGGCGAGCTCGACGGCGCGGCGGATCGCCTCGGCGCGGTCGCCCACCTCCTCCACCAGCACGGTGCGGCCCGTGGCGGCGGCCCGTTCGGCCTCCTCCCGGGCGCCGGCGAGCACCTGGGCGCGGATCGGCGCGGGCGCCTCGGAGTGCGGGGTGTCGTCGGTGACGATCACGACGTCGGCGTGCTCGGCCGCGATCCGCCCCATCACCGGGCGCTTGGTGGCGTCGCGGTCGCCGGCGGCACCGAAGACGATGAGCGTGCGCCCGGCCCGGCCGGCGGCGGTGCGGGCATCGGCCAGCGAGCGGAGCGCCTGGACCATGCCGTCCGGGTTGTGGGCGAAGTCCACCACCGCGTCCGGCTCCCGGCCCACGACCTCCATGCGCCCGGGCACGGCCGCGGCGAACGGCCCCTGGCCGGCCGGGACGTCGAGCACCTCGCGCAGCGCGTCCAGGTGTTCCTCCCCCAGCGCCTCGAGCACGAGCAGGGCGGCCAGCGCCGCATTGGCCACGTTGAAGCGGCCGGGCAGGCCCACCGAGGCCGGCAGGGTGCGACCCGAGGCGCGGTGGCGCAGGATGAAGCGGTGGCCGAGGCCGTCCGGCAGCAGATCGGTGACCTCCCAGTCCACGCGCGCCTGCGGGGCCTCACGCTCCAGGGAGCCCGGGTGCGGGCCGGCCGGGCCGAGGGCCAGGGTGGTGGTCGGGGCCTGGGCGGACTCGGCCATGGCCACGCCCCAGCGCGGGCCCTCGCCGCCGTCGAGGACGACCACCGCGTGGGCGGTGCGGCCGGCGTCGAACAGGCCCGCCTTGGCCTCGGCGTAGGCCTCCATGGACCCGTGCAGATCCAGGTGGTCCTGGGTGAGGTTCGTGAAGCCGGCCGCGGCGTACCGCAGCCCGGCGATGCGCCGGTACTCCACCGCGTGGGAGGAGACCTCCATGACGGCGGTGTCCACGCCCTCCTCCCGCATGAGGGCCATCAGGGCGTGCAGCTGAGTGGACTCGGGGGTGGTGAGTGTGGAGGGCACGGTGCGGTCGCCCGCGCGGGTCAGGATGGTGCCCACGATCCCGGAGGACCGGCCCAGCGCCTCGATCAGCGAGGCCGCCAGGAAGCTCGTGGTGGTCTTGCCGTTGGTGCCGGTCACACCGATCAGCCGGGGCCCGGCGTCGAAGCCGCCGCCGTACACGCGGGAGGCCACCGCCCCGGCGGCGTCCCGCACGGAGTCCACCTCGAGCACGGGCACCTGCGGCCCCCGGCGGAGGAGCTCGACACCCTCGGCGTCCGTGAGGATGCCCGCCGCACCGGCCTCCAGCGCGGCCGCGGCGAACGCGGCCCCATGGGCGCGGGCCCCGGGCAGCGCGAGGTAGAGGTCCCCGGCGCCGACCACGCGCGAGTCCAGTGCGACGCCGGTGACCGCAGGGCCCTCGGGCCCGTGGACGTGCACGGGCCGCCCGGCCGCCGTGAGCGCGGCGACCAGCTCGGACCACGCCACGGGCTCGACGTGCGCGGGACGGAAGGCGCGGTCCTGCTCCCGGGGGGTGAGCGCGGGGGTCGGTTCGGCGGCGTCGGTCATGGTCGGGGGCTCCTGCACGGGGGCTGAGGGGATCGGGCGGGGGTGTGGGACGGGGTCCGTCGGGGGCATGGGGCTCACCACGGCCGGTCCTGGGGGTCCTCCGCGAAGACCTTGTAGTCGTGGGGGGTGTCCCCGGTGGCGGGCACGTCCGCCTGCCGGAGCATGTGCTCCATGATGCGGGCCGAGGCGGCCGCGACCGCCGGGGACCCGCTCATGGGCGAGCGGTGCATGGACACCGACACCACGAACCGCGGGTCGTCCAGGGGTGCCACGGAGGTGAACCCGTAGTTCAGGCCGTCGTAGCGGCCGGACTCCCCCGCCACCTGGGCGGTGGAGGACTTGCCGCCCACCCGATAGCCGGGGATCGCCGCCGCCGGGCTGGTGCCGCGGGTCACCACGGTCTCCATGGCCCGGAGCATCTGCCCGGAGGTCTCCTCGGAGACCACCCGGTGCTCGGAGCGGTCGGTCGGCTCCCAGCGGTGCTCGGCGCCGTCGGCGTCAATGGTGGCGTCGATCAGCCGGGCCGGCCGGTACACCCCACCGTTGGCGAGGGTCTGGTAGATCTGCGCGGTGTGGAGCGTCGTCACCGTGTAGCCCTGGCCGAAGGTGGTGGTCAGGCGCTGACGCCCGTCCCACTGCTCCGGCGCGGCGAGCGTGCTGCGCGCCGGGTTGGGCAGGCCGAGGTCGATGGGCGAGCCGACGCCGAACGAGCGCATGTAGTCGTAGCGCTGCTGGTCTGAGATCTCCCGGGAGACCTCGATGGTGCCCGTGTTGTACGAGCGCGCGAAGATGCCCGCCACCGTCATCTCGTAGGTGGCGTGCGGGGAGGAGTCGCGGATGGGCGGCTGCCCCTCGAGGGCGATGTGGTCCGGCACGGTGTACACGGACTCGGCGGTGACATCCGTGGAGTCGATCGTGGCCGCCAGGGTCAGGGCCTTGCCCGTGGAGCCGGGCTCGTAGGGGGTCTCCACGGTGGTGGAGCGGCGGAACCGGGCCTCGGTGGCCCCCGGGTCCGCCGGGTCCACGGAGGTGGAGTCGGCCACGGCCAGCAGGTCGCCGGTGCGCACGTCCATCACGACGGCGCTCGCCCACTCCGCCTGGTGGGCCTGGGCGAGCGCGGCGACCGTCTCCTGGGCGAACCACTGGGCGTCGGCGTCGATGGTCAGGCGCACGTCGGCGCCGTCGACCGCGGGCGTCTGCTCCGAGACGCCGTTGGGGATGCGCACCCCGTCCGCGCCGACCTCGTAGGTGCGGGTGCCGGCGGTGCCGGCCATCGTGGCGTCCTGGCTGAGCTCGAGGCCCTCGAGCGGCTGGCCGTCGGAGCCCATGAAGCCCAGCAGTCCGCCGGCCACGGCCCCGTTGGGGTAGGTGCGGCGGTCCACCGGCTCGGCCACGAGTCCGGGCACGTGCAGAGCCACGGCTCGGTCGCGGACCTCGGGGGTCACCGAGCGCTTGAGCACCGCGTACGGCTGGGTTCCGACGGCGGCGGCCCGCAGGTCCTCCTCGGACATGTCCAGGACCTCCGCCAGCGCGCCGAGACGGGAGTCGACGTCGACCAGCACGGTGCGGCCCTGCTCGCGGTCCCACTCGTTGAAGTCCTTGACAAGGCGCTGGTCCACGACGATGTCGTAGCGGCGCACGCTGGCGGCCAGCACGGTGCCGTCGCGGTCCAGGATGGACCCGCGCTCGGGCCGGATCTCCTGGGTGCGCAGCCGCTGCTCCATGGCGCGGGTGGCCTGCCCGTCCGGGTCGATGCCCTGCACGAAGACCAGGCGCATGCCCAGGATGGTGAGCAGCCCCAGGAGGATCAGCATCACGAGGCGCGCGCGGGCCACCGGGTACCCGGGGGCGGGGCCCACGGTGGAGCCGCGGGAGGCGACGGGGCCCGGCATCAGCGGTCGGATCCCCCGGACCGGGCCGGGCGGGAGGCGTCCGCGCCGCGGTCCGGGGCGGCCGACGGCTCGGAGGTGCGCGGCGCGGGGATCTCCCCCTGGGCGGCGTCCTGGCCGGAGACGCCCTGACGGACGGCGTCCGCGTTGGCCGGCGGGGCCACGAAGGTCGCGGAGACCTGCTCCGAGCGGCCCCCGGCGGGCGCCTCGGTGACGGCCCCGGTGGCGACGTCGATGGTGGAGGTGCCGCCGGAGGTCACCATGCCGAGCGCGTCGGCCCGGGCCGCGAGGTTCTGCGGGGCCTGGAGGTAGCCGACCTGCTCGGCCAGGCGCTGGTTGGTCTCGCTGAGCTCGGCCTGCTGGCGGCGCAGATCCACCAGCTCGTACTGGCGGTTGGACATGGAGATGTTGAGCACCAGTGCAGCGGCCAGGGCAGCCAGCACCAGGGACAGGCACAGCAGGACGGTGCGGGGCCAGGTCGAGGCCTGCGGCGCGGGCACCACGGACAGCGGCGTGCGCTCCTGGCGGGTGCTCGAGGGCACGGCACCGGGGCGGACCGGGGTAGGCAGTGTGTCCTCGATCCGCGCGTGTGCGCTCATGCCCGTCTCCTCATACGCCGTCATGCGGTGGTCCTCGACACCCTGATCTTCTCAACTGCACGCACCTTCGCCGAGGAGGCGCGGCGGTTCTCTTCGATCTCCTGCTCCGTGGGGCGCTCGGTGCCCCTCGTGAGCATGCGCACCACCGGCTCGTGCTCGGGCAGGACCACCGGGAAGCCGGGGGGCGCCGTGGAGGTGGCCCACTGCACCAGGTGACGCTTGGCGATGCGGTCCTCGAGGGAGTGGTAGCTCATCACCACGAGGCGGCCGCCCACGTGGAGGGCGTCCAGGGCGGCGGGCATGGCGCGCTCGAGGATGTCGAGCTCCTCGTTGACGGCGATGCGCAGGGCCTGGAAGGTGCGCTTGGCCGGGTGGCCACCGGTGGCACCGGCAGACACCGGGACGGCCTCGCGGATGACCTCCACGAGACGGCCGGTGGTGGTGATGGGCGCCTGCTCGCGGGCGCGGACGATGGCCCGGGCGATCGGCCCGGCGAAGCGCTCCTCGCCGTCGCGGCGGATGATCCGTCGCAGCTCGGCCTCGTCCAGCTCGGCCACGAGGTCCTCGGCCGAGCGGGCGGCCGTGGTGTCCATGCGCATGTCCAGCGGGGCGTCGTAGGAGTACGCGAACCCGCGCTCCCGGTCGTCCAGCTGGTAGGAGGAGACGCCGAGGTCGTAGAGGGCGGCGTCCAGGCCCTCGGCACCGGCCTCGGCGAGGGCCTGGGGGACCTCGTCGTAGGTGCCGTGGAAGGGCACGAGGCGCTCGGCCAGCGGACCCAGGCGCTCGGCGGCCATGGCGAGGGCGTGAGGGTCGCGGTCCACGCCGATCACGCTCAGGTCCTCGAAGCGCTCGAGCAGGGCCTGGGTGTGGCCGCCCATGCCGAGGGTGCCGTCCAGGGCCAGGGGGGCGCGGCCGGCGGCGCGGGCCGCCTCGATGCCGGGCGCGAGCAGGTCGACCACGCGGTCGCGCATGACCGGGATGTGCCGGTCCTCGGGGCGCGGCTCGGAGCGGTCCACGGATCCTCCTCCTGCTCACGTGCGGATGGTCGCCGTCCGGCGGGATCCCCATCCGTCCGCCGCTGCGCCTGGCCCAGGGGAAGGCGGGTCAGGTGCGTCGGCGTCGGCTGGAGGTCTCGCCCGGCGGCTGCTGGGCGGGGTGGTCGGGCGGTCAGAGGATGCCGGAGAGGACGTCCTCGTCGGTCTCGGAGAACACGGCCTCCTGCTCGGCCAGGTAGCCGTTCCAGGCGGCGGAGTCCCAGATCTCGACCCGGGTGCCCGCTCCGATCACGGTCACGTCCCGGTCCAGGCCCGCGTACGTCCGCAGCGGCGCCGGGACGGTGATGCGACCCTGCTTGTCCGGCGCCTCGTCCGAGGCCCCCGACAGGAAGACGCGGATGTAGTCCCGCGCCTGCCGTGAGGAGAGCGGTGCCGCCCGCAGCTGCTCGTGCACCCGCCCGAACTCCTCGGCGGAGAACACGTACAGGCACCGCTCCTGCCCGCGGGTCAGGACGAGCCCCTCTGCCAGCTCCTCACGGAACTTGGCGGGGAGGATCAGGCGGTACTTCTCGTCGAGCCGGGGGGTGTACGTCCCGAGGAACACGGCACCCCCTGGCTCGGCGGACGGCCCGTCCCGACCGGAGACGGGCCACTGCTCTCTTCTGCGCTCCACTTTACCCCACTTCCCTCCACCGGCAACCGATCCGGGGGCGCGGCGCGGCGCCGGCGCGCCGCGGCGGAGCGCCCCCGAGACGCACATCGGCCCCGTCCCGGTGGGGACGGGGCCGACGACGGCGCCACGGGACCGCCGGAGGACGGCGGCGGAGGGGCGTGGGGCCCCTCGGTGGAGGAGGGTGGAGTGCCCCGGTGGAGGGAGGTGGAGGGCCCGGCGCGGGTCGGTGCCGGGGGGTCAGCGCTGGGGGCGGTTGCGCTCGTCCCAGTCCCGTTCCAGCCGGGCCATGAAGGAGTCGCCGGAGCACCCCGGACGGGGGGCGGCGGACCCGGCGGCGGCAGGGGCCTGCGGGGTGCGGGCGCCGGAGGTCAGGACGAACACGCCCGCGCCGAGCACGAGCACACCCAGCACGCCGACGATGAGCAGGTGGGTGCTCACGCCCACCAGGACGACCGCCAGACCGGCCAGGGCGAGGGCCACCCCCAGGACGATGCGGCCCACGGGGACGCGGCCGGGGGTCTGGGAGCGCATCTGTGTGGCCAGCCGAGGATCCTCGGCGTGGAGCTGGCGCTCGAGGTCGTCCAGCATCTTCTGTTCGCGCTCGGACAGTGGCACACGCGCTCCTTCGCTCGACGGCGCGGCGGGCGCGCCCCCGGCAGGGAGCCGGGTCGGGCCCAGGATAGTGGGGCCTCAGCCAGATGCGCCAGGGTTCCCAGGCCTGCCCCCGCGACCCGCCGGGCCCGGCAGGCCCGTGCCGGGGCGACCGGCCGGCGTCGTGGGCGGGCGGCCGGGCAGCAGCGAGGCCGGGCGCACCGCGGCCCCGGGGAAGCGACGCGCGACGGCGTCGGCCGCCTCCTCGGCGCGGGTCCACTCCCCCGCCCCGGGGGTGTCCTCGGGGCCGCCGAAAAGCATGCCCTGCTCGGGCGCCGCCGAGGCGCGGTCGAGTCGCTCGGCGCGCACGCCCACGAGGCGCACGGGATGGGGGCGCTCGTCGAGCAGGTCCGTCATGAGCGCCCGAGCCGGGCCCACGAGGTCCTGGCCCGCGGCGGTGGGCCGGGGCAGGCGGGCGGTGCGGCTGCGCACGGACCCGTCCGGGGCCTTGAGGCGGACGGTCACGGCCCCGGCGCGCACCCCCTCGGCCCGCAGGCGCCCGCCCACGTGGTGGCTCAGGCGCAGCACCTCCCGGGCGAGGACGCGGCGGTCGGTGGGGTCGACGTCGAAGGTGTGATCCGCGCCGAGGCTCTTGGCCGCCGCCCGCGGGGCCACCGGACGGGGGTCCACACCCCAGGCCAGCTCGTGCCAGGCCACCCCGGGGGCGCCGAACCAGGCGCGCAGGCGGGCCGGGTCCGTGGCGGCCAGCTCCCCCACGGTGCCGATGCCGCGCACGGCCAGGCGCCGGGCTGCCTGCGGACCCACACCCCAGAGCCGGCCGACCGGCAGCGGGTGGAGGAACTCGAGGGTGCGCGCTGGCGGCACCAGCAGCAGGCCGTCCGGCTTGGCCGCGGTGGAGGCCATCTTGGCCACGAACTTCACGCATGCCCCGCCGACCGTGCACGGCAGCCCCAGCTCCCGGCGCACCCGCGCGCGCACCAGGTGGGCCACCTCCTCGGGCGGGCCGAGGCGTCGGCGGGCGCCGGCGACGTCCAGGAAGGCCTCGTCCACGCTGAGCTGTTCGAGCACCGGGGTGACCGTGGCGAACAGGGCCATCACGGCGGCGGAGACCTGCCGGTACAGGCCCTGCCGGGGCGGGATCACCTCCAGGGGTGGGCAGAGACTGCGGGCCTGCACCAGGGGCATGGCGGAGCGGACGCCGTAGGCGCGGGCCTCATAGGAGGCCGAGAGCACCACGGAGCGGCCCGAGGGATGGGCGACGACGGCGGCCCGGCCGGCCAGGTCGGGACGGTCGCGCAGCTCCACGGACAGGAAGAAGGCATCCATATCCACATGGAGGATGCTCGGCTCCGGCCGTGCCGGCGGGGCCGAGGGCGCAGGGGCGGACCGTGGAGGCACGCGGCGAGGCTCGGGGATGCTCGGCATGCCTCGAGCCTAGTGAGGCGGCGGCATCCGGTGAGACGTCGAGCCACGTGAGGGCGACGGGCCCCGTGAGGGCATGGAACACCCCCGTGAGGGCATCGAACACCCCCGTCAGGGCATCGAGCACGGTGCCGCCGCTAGGGTGGGCGCATGTCCACCGCCTCCCCTTCACATCCCGCCCCGTCCTCCTCTCCGGACCAGGAGGCCCACCGCGCGGCGGTCGACGCCCGGATCTCGGCCGTGTTGGACGCGGCTGCCGAGCGCGCCGGTGCGATCGACCCGGCCGGGGTGCCGCTCGTGGACGCCTTGCGCCGACTCTCCTCCGGGGGCAAACGGCTGCGGGCGATGCTGGCGTGGACGGGCTGGCGGGCGGCCGGCGGGGCACCGGAGGCGGCCCGAGCGGTGGAGGTGGGCGCGGCGGTGGAGCTGTTCCAGACCGCAGCGCTCGTACACGACGACATCCTCGACCGCTCCGACACCCGGCGGGGCATGCCGAGCGTGCACCGGGACTTCGAGGCCCGGCACCGGGCACAGCAGTGGCGGCACGACGCCGAGCACTTCGGCACGGCCGCGGCGATCCTCGCCGGCGATCTCTGCCTGGCTCTGAGCGACGAGTCCTTCGCCCGGGCTGTGGCCGGCTCCGCACGTGAGGACCGCGCCCGGGCCGAGGCTGAGCGCATGCGCTTCGAGGTGATGGTGGGCCAGTACCTGGACGTGCGCGCCGAGATGGCGCCACCAGCCGGGGACCCGGCCGAGGCGCTGCGGGCCGCGGCCGCCGTCGTGGAGTTCAAGTCGGCGCGGTACACCGCGGTGCACCCCTTCGCGCTGGGTGCGCTGCTGGCCGGGGCCGACGACGCCCTCGTGGCCGCCGGTGAGCAGGTGCTGCTGCCCTTCGGGCTGGCGTATCAGTACCGGGACGACCTGCTGGGCGTGTTCGGGGACCCTGAGACCACGGGCAAGCCGGCCGGGGACGACCTGCGCGAGGGCAAGCGCACCGTGCTGGTGGCCCGGGCCCAAGCCCTGCTGCCGGCCGAGGAGGCCGCCGCGCTGGACGCCGACCTCGGGGACCCTCGGCTCAGCGAGGAGTGCGTGCACCTGTGGCGCCGTCGTCTCGAGCAGGTCGGCGCCCGCTCGGAGGTCGTCGAGGACATCGGGGCGCTTTCGGCTCAGGCCCTGGAGGCGCTGGAGGCGCTGGCCTCGGCCGGCGCCCCGGTGGAGGTGTGCCGGGAGCTGGACGCGCTCATCCGGCGGTCAGCCGGCCGAGCCACCTGAGCCCGACGGCCAGGCCGGGCGGCTGACTCACCAGGCCAGGGCCTGGGCGCGGCGGCGCACCTCCGTCTTGTGGCCGTCGCGGAGCAGGTCCACGGGGCGGCCCGGCAGCGAGTCGTCCGGGGTGAACAGCCAGCGCAGGGCCTCGACGTCGCTGTAGCCGGCGTCCCGCAGGAGCACGAGGGTGCCGCGCAGGGGCTCGAGGACCCCGGTCTCGGTGAGGAAGGCGGCGGGCACCGCACGCACGGGCGGATCGGCGCGGCGCACTGCCAACAGGCGGCCGTCCTTGACGAGGTTGTGCACGCGTGTGACGAGGATGTCGAGGTGCTCGGCCACGTCCGGGAGTGTGACCCACTCGCCCACGAGGGCGTCGAGGTCGGCGGAGATGGCGTCGGAGGGGGCAGGTTCGGGGGTGCTCACCTGCGCCACTGTACGCGGCGGGGTGGGGTCACAGACGGACCCGGATTTACGGAAAGGTCACGGAGCGATAACATCGCGGTGGCCGTTCCCCCGTTCCCGGGGTCCGGCCGCGGACCTCCCGTCCGCGCTTCCCCGCTGCCATGCCCGCATGACCCTGGATGTCGAGGTCCCCTGTGTCTGTCTCCGCCCGCACCCCCGCCCGCCCGCGCGCCGTCCGCACCGCTGTGGCGGCCGCCGCCCCGCTGATGCTCCTCTCCGCTCTGCCGGCCCAGGCCCAGGCGGCCCCGGCCATCCACACTGTGCGCGCTGGGGACACCATGTCCGGCATTGCCCACGCCTATGGTCAGGACCTGAACGGGCTGCTGCGCCTGAACGGGCTGCGCTACGAGTCCGTGATCTACGTGGGTGACGTCATCCGTCTCCAGGACCAGGCCGCACCGGCCCGCCGCCCCGCAGCGACCGCCCGTGCCGCCGCTGCCGCCCCCACGGCGCGGACCTCCACGGCTCAGACCCCCACGGTCACCGTGGCCCGCGGCGAGGGCTGGTGGCAGCTGATGCGCCGCACCGGCGTGCCCATGGCTGAGTTGCAGCGCCTGAACGGGATGACCGTGGCCGACATGCTCCACCCGGGCATGGTGCTGCGCACCGCCTCGACTGCCACCGCCCCCGCGCAGGCCGCCACGACGCCGGCCCCGACGCCCCGTACCGCGGCTCCCGCGCCGCGCTCCACCGCCTCCGCGCCCCGCGCCGTCGCACCGGCCCCCACCCCCACGGTGGCACCTGCGGCGTCCGGCACCGTGGTCCGCTACACGGTGGTGGCCGGGGACTCCCCCTGGGCCATCGCCCAGCGCTTCGAGATCCCCCTGGAGCGCCTGCGCTCCCTCAACGGCCTGACCCGCACGTCCGTGCTGCACGTGGGCCAGGAGCTCGTGATCTCCGACGGCGCCCTGCCCGTGGAGACGGTGTCCGTGACCGGTCCGATCGGCTCCACCTTCCTCACCTACACCTACCCCTCGCACGTGACTGCCTCGGCCAACGCGAACCTGGCGCTGCTCAAGTCCGCTCCGCAGCCGACCCCGGCGCAGATGCAGCAGATCGTTCGCGAGACCGCCCTCCGCCACGGCGTGGACCCGGCCCTGGCCCTCGGCCACGCCTACACCGAGTCCCGCTTCCAGCACGACGTCGTCTCCCCCGCGAACGCGATCGGCACGATGCAGGTGATCCCCGTGGCCGGGGAGTTCGCCTCGGACCTGGTGGGCCGCGCGCTCAACCTGCTGGACCCGTACGACAACGCCACCGCCGGCGTCGTGCTGATCCGTTACTTCCAGTCCCGCACCCCGTCCCTCGAGCTCGGCATCGGCGCCTACTACCAGGGCCTGGGCGGCGTGACCCGCGACGGCCTGCGCGCCGACACCGTCACCTACGTGGCGCGGGTCAAGGCCGCCGCCAAGATGTTCTGAGCGGAGGGCCCACCCCCCGTGGACGGCGCCGGATGCTCCCGGCGCCGTCCTCTACCCTGGACGGGTGAGCAGCACCCGCCGTGACCCCCTGGTCGGAGACGTCGTCGACGGCCGCTACCAGGTCCTCGCCCGTGTGGCCCGCGGCGGCATGTCCACGGTCTACCGTGCCCTCGACCTCCGCCTGGACCGCGAGGTCGCCCTGAAGGTGATGCACGAGCACCTCGCCGAGGACCCAGCCCTGGTGCACCGCTTCGAGCGCGAGGCCAAGACCGCTGCCCGGCTGTCCCACCCGCATGTGGTGGCCGTGCTGGACCAGGGCCACACCGTGGGCCCCGAGGGCGACGTGATCGCCTACCTCGTGATGGAGTTCGTGCCCGGGCGCACCCTGCGCGCGGTGCTGCGCGAACAGGCCCCGCTCAGCCCGGCCCGGGCTCTGCGCCTGCTGCGCCCCGTGCTCGATGGGCTGGCCGCGGCGCACCGCGCCGGCCTGGTGCACCGGGACGTCAAGCCCGAGAACGTGCTGGTCCGGGACGACGGGCGGGTGACCGTCGCCGACTTCGGCCTCGCCCGGGCCGCCACCGGCCACACCTCCGCCGGGCAGGCCGTGCTGGGCACCCCGGCCTATCTCGCCCCCGAACACATCCTCGGTGAGCCCTCCGACGCCCGCGCCGACGTCTACGCGGTGGGGATCATGGCTTTCGAGATGCTCACCGGCCGCCAGCCGTACACCGCGGACACGGCCCTGCAGGTGGCGTACCGCCACGTGAACGAGCGGGTGCCGGTGCCCTCGACCCTCACGCCCGGACTGCCCGAGCGGATCGACGACCTCGTGCTCTGGTGCACCGAGCCGGACCCGGCCGACCGTCCCGCCGACGCCACGGTGCTGCTGGAGGCCGTGGACCGGCTGCTCGCCGAGCTCGGCCCCGTGACGAACGGGGCGGACGGGGCCAACAGGGAGGACGAGGCGCCCACCACGGTGCTGCCGCCCGTGGCCCTGACCGCGGCCCTGCCGACGACGCGCGGGGCCCACGCCGCCGTCGGGCCCGAGACGGGTCACGAGACCCAGCCCAAGACCGAGCCCGAACCCGAGACCGAGCAGGCCCCCGCACCCTCGCAGCGGCAGGCCCGGCGCGCGGCACGCCGCCCGGCCCTCACGCTGGGGGCAGGGCGGCTGCGCGCGTTCGCGATCGGCCTGGCCGTGACGCTCCTGCTCACGGGCGCGGCGCTGCTGCTGGGCTGGGGCCTGGGCTCGGGTGGACTGACGCGCGCGGCGGCCCCGCCCGAGGGCGGGGCGGCCGCGGCGCCGGTGCTCAGCGACCTCCGGGGTGCGCCAGCGCCTCGGTGACGGCGAACGCCATCTCCAACGACTGCTGGTGGTTCAGGCGGGGGTCGCAGAGCGTCTCGTAGCGCTCGTTGAAGTCCGCCTCGAGCACGTGCTCGGCGCCGCCGAGGCACTCGGCGACGTCGTCGCCGGTGAGCTCCACGTGCATGCCGCCCGGATGGGTCCCCAGCGCACGGTGCACCTCGAAGAAGCCGCGCACCTCGTCCATGACGTCGTCGAAGCGGCGGGTCTTGTAGCCGTTCTCAGCCGTCACGGTGTTGCCGTGCATGGGGTCGGTGACCCACACCGGGGTCAGGCCGGCGTCGCGCACGCCCTCGACGATGCTGGGCAGGACGTCGCGGATCCGCTCCGCACCCATGCGGGTGATGAAGGTCAGGCGGCCGGGCTCGCGGTTCGGGTCGAGCTTCTCGGCGAGGGCGAGGGCGTCGACGGCGGTGGCGCTCGGGCCGAGCTTCACGCCGATGGGGTTGCGGACCCGGGAGAGGAAGTCCACGTGGGCGCCGTCCACCTCACGGGTGCGCTCGCCGATCCACAGGAAGTGCGCGCTCGTGGCGTAGGGGTCCCCGGTGCGGGAGTCGGTGCGGGTCAGGGCCCGCTCGTACTCCAGCAGCAGGGCCTCGTGGGCGGAGTAGAACTCGGTGCGGCGCATCGCCTCGAAGTCCACGCCGGCGGCGTCCATGAAGCGCACGGCGCGGTCGATCTCCGCAGCGGTCTCCTCGTACTGGGCGTAGGCCGGGTTCTCCATGAAGCCTTTGTTCCAGGCGTGCACGCTGCGCAGGTCGGCGAACCCGCCCTGCGTGAAGGCGCGCACGAGGTTCAGGGTGGAGGCGGCGGTGTGGTAGGCGCGGACCATGCGCCGGGCGTCGTGCCGACGGGCCTCGGGGGTGAACTCGAAGCCGTTGACGATCTCCCCGCGGAAGCTCGGGAGGGTGACGCCGTCGCGGGTCTCGGTGT
Source organism: Micrococcus sp. (assembly GCF_034179925.1). Lineage (GTDB taxonomy): Bacteria > Actinomycetota > Actinomycetes > Actinomycetales > Micrococcaceae > Micrococcus. The sequence continues at coordinate 236,022 of NZ_JAXFPG010000032.1, forward strand.
CCGAGGAGCGCGGCTTGGCGTACTGGCCGGCGATCCGGCCCATCTTCACCACCGGGGTGGAGGCACCGTAGGTGAGCACGGCGGCCATCTGCAGGATGGTCTTCACGCGGGCGGAGATCCGGTTGGCGGTGGACCCGGCGAAGGTCTCGGCGCAGTCGCCGCCCTGCAGCAGGAAGGCCTCCCCGCGGGCCACCTCGGCCAGGCGCATGCGCAGCACGTCCACCTCACCGGCGAACACGAGCGGCGGCACCTGGGCGAGCTCGGCCAGGGCGGCCCGGTGCTCGGCCTCGTCGGACCACTGCGGGGCCTGCCGGATGGGCAGCTCACGCCACGCGTCGAGGGAGGGGTCCTTGGCGGGCCCCTCGGACGTCGCGGTGCCGAAGGCCAGGATCTGGTCGCGGGGGTCCTCAGTCATGCCATCAGCCTATAGGGAGCCGGCACCCCGCCCCTGACCCCCATGACGCCCCACGGCCAGCGCCGACGACGTCGGCTCCGCACCCCACGCTCGCCGTGCACCCCACGCTCGGGGCTCAGGCCTCGGCGGCACCCTTGGGCGGCACGGCCACCCGGCCGGACTTCACGTCCGCGGCGTAGGCGTCCACGTACTCCTGCCCGGAGAGACGACGGATGGCCTCCATGATCTCGTCCGTGACCTCGCGCAGCACCCGGTGATCATTGACGCTCTCCGCGCGGCCGGAGAAGTCCAGGGGCTCACCGAAGATCATGCCCAGCCGGCGGATGGAGGGCAGTGTGCGGCCGATCGGCTGGACCCTGTCTGTGCCGATCATGGCGATCGGCACCACGGGGGCGCCCGAGGCCAGGGCGAGCTTGGCCACGCCGATCTTGCCGCGGTGCAGCCGGCCGTCGGGGCTGCGGGTTCCCTCCGGGTAGATGCCCAGCAGCTTGCCCTCGCGGAGGCACTCGAGGCCGGCGTCGAGTGAGCGCAGGGATGCGGCCCCGCCGGAGCGGTCCATGGGCAGCTGGTTGGTGGCCTCGAAGAAGCGGCGGGTGAGCCAGCCGCGGGCCCCGCGCCCGGTGAAGTACTCCTTCTTGGCGAGGAAGTGCACCTGGCGGTCGAGCATGGCGGGCATGAACACGGAGTCCGAGACGGACAGGTGGTTGCTCGCGAGGATCGCGGCGCCCTCCTCGGGCACGTTGGACAGGCCCTTGACCCACGGCCGGAAGAGCAGGCGCGTGGCGGGTGCGACGACGAACGTCCGGGCGGACCAGTAGAACGTGGACACGGCGGGGCCTTCCCTCGACGGCGGATGCGCCACCATCCTACGGTCGCGCCCCTCGCCGGCGGACGGCCGGGCGCCTACGCTGGCGCCATGCCCGACTCCTCCGCCGTCCTTCCCGCCCACCGCCCCTACGTGTTGAGCCCGCAGCGGCCGGCGGGGGCCGACGTCGCGGTGTTGATGTTGCACGGCTTCACCTCCGGCCCGGCGTGCGTGCGTCCGTGGGCCGAGGGGCTGGCAGCCGGGGGCCTGCGCGTGCACGCACCGCTGCTGCCGGGCCACGGCACGCGCTGGCAGGACCTCGCCGCCACCTCGGCACACACCCTGCGCGCCGCCGTGCGGGACGAGCTGGACGCCCTGCTCGCCGACCATGAGCACGTGGTGGTGGCGGGGCTGTCCATGGGCGGGGCCCTGGCCCTCGACGCCGCCGCCCACCGCCCGGTGCGCGCGGTGCTGGTGGTCAACCCCGCCCTGCGCTTCGGCCACCTGCTGGCCCCGGCCGCTCCCCTGCTGAAGCATGTGGTGGCCTCGGTGTCCTCGATCGCCGGGGACGTGGCGGCCCCCGGGGTCCGGGAGGCGGCCTATGAGCGCACGCCCGTGGCCGGCGTCGCCGAACTCGGCCGGATCCAGCGGGCCACCCGCCGGGGGCTGGGCCGGATCACCGCACCCGTCACCGTGTTCCGGTCCGCGCAGGACGCTGTGGTGCCGCAGGCCAGCCACCGCTGCCTGCTGCGCGGGCTGGACTCGGCACCGGTGCGCGTGGTGCCCCTGCCGCGCAGCCGCCACGTGGCCACCCTCGACTACGACCTGCCCCGCATCGTGGCCGAGAGCCTGGACGCCGTGGCCGCCGCCGTGCCGAAGGGCAGGTGAGCGGGTTCGCCCGCCCAAGCACTCCACAGACGCCCTCCTCAGGGACACCCCTCAGAGCAGCCCGGAGTCCGGCACGTCCAGACCCAGCAGGGCGTTCTCCACCACCTCGCTCAAGGCCGGGTGAGGCCAGAACTGGCCACGGGCCATCCGGTGGGCGTCCACACCGAAGCTCATGGCCTGCACGAGCGGCTGGATCAGGTTCGCGGCGTCATGGCCGATCAGGTGGGCGCCGAGGATCCGGCCTGTGGCACGTTCGGCGATCACCTTGCACACGCCCTCCTCGTCCTCCATGGCCCAGCCGTAGGCGACATCCCCGAAGGCCTGCACCTTGACGGTCACAGCCTCCTCGCCGAACCTCTCCACCGCCTGCTCCTCCGTGAGGCCCACGGAGGCGATCTGCGGCCGGGTGAACACGGCGGCAGGCACGGGGGCATCAGAACGGGCCCGCAGGTCCTCCGGGTGCTCCAAGTTGTGGGCTACCACACGGGCCTCGTGGTTGGCCACATGCTTGAGCTGCCACGGGTTGGCCACATCGCCCAAGGCGAAGACGCCCTCGAGCGGCCGCCTGCCGGAGAGCACCCTCTGGTAGCGGTCCACAGCCACGAGGCCGTCGTCATCCACGTCGATCCCGGCGGCCTCGGGGTGCAGACGGTCCGAGTTGGGCACCCGGCCCAAGGCCACGAGCACGGCGTCCGCCTCGATCTGCTCGGTCCGGCCAGCCCGTCCTTCCTCGGCGGCCACGTCCAGGCATACCCGCACCCAGCCCTCAGCGGCGCGCCCGGCATCCTCCACCGGCTCGACGGCGGCCAGGGTGCGCCCGGTGCGCAGCTCCCACCGGCGGGCGGCGAGGGCGGTGAAGCGCTCGGAGACGGTGCGGTCGTGTGCACGCAGCAGCCGGTCCCCCCGGTTCACCTGGACCACCTCCGTGCCCAGAGCCGAGAACACGGAGGCGAACTCCGCGGCGATGTACCCGCCGCCGAGCACCACCAGGCGCTGCGGAAGGCGGGGCAGCCGCATGATCGTGTCAGAGGTGTGCACACTGGGGTGGTCGACGCCGGGCACCTCGGGCAGGCGCGGGCGCGAGCCGGAGGCCAGCACGATCGTCTCCGCCTCCAGCACCCGCCCCCCGGCGGTGGCCAGCCGCTTCGGGCCGGTGAACCAGGTTTCCTCGGCGATGACCTCGGTGTGCTCGAGTTCGTCGCGGCGGTAGCGCAGGCCGGCGTCGCTGATCGCGTCGATCCGGCCGAAGATCCGGTCCCGCATGGCCGGGAAGTCCGCCCCCGTGAACTCTAGGCCCACCCCGAGGCGCCCGGCCTCCGGCCCGGAGGCCGCCAGCTGCGCCGGGTAGGCGTACATCTTGGTGGGGATACAGCCGCGGTTCAGGCAGGTGCCCCCGAACACGCCGGCCTCCACGATGCCCACGCGGCGTCCGCGCCAGTGGTCCGTCACCAGCGAGTTGCCGGAGCCGGAGCCGATGATCAGCAGGTCGAAGCGCTCAGGGGTCTGTGCCATGGGCACCAGCCTACGCACCGCGCCCCGCCGGAGTGATCCGGCGGGGCGCGGTCCCGGCGAGCCGGGCGGGGGCGTCAGGAGGCGGCGCTCACTCCTCGATCACGAGGACGAGGTCACCACCCTGCACAGCGGTGACGCCGTCGAGGACGACCCGGCGCACCGTGCCGGCGACCGGCGTCGTGATGGCGGCCTCCATCTTCATGGCCTCGATCGTGGCGACCGGCTGGCCGACCTCCACGGTGTCGCCCTCCTCCACCTGCACGCTCACGGAGCCGGCGAACGGGGCGCCCACGTGTCCCGGACGGGACGGGTCGGCCTTCTCGGCGGTGCGGACGGCCGACTCCACCGAGCGGTCGCGCACCTGCATCTGCCGGAGCTGACCGTTGAGGGTCATCATCACGGTGCGCATGCCCTTCTCGTTCGGCTCCGAGATGGACTGCAGCACGGCGAGCAGACGCACACCGCGGCCCAGGGAGATCGTGTGCTCCCGGCCGGGCACCAGGCCGTAGAGGAAGTCCCGGGTGTGCAGCGTGGCGGTGTCCCCGAACTCGTCCCGGTGCGCCTCGAACTCCTTCGTCGGGCCGGGGAAGAGCAGCCGGTTCAGCACCGAGCGGCGCTCCTTGCCGGGCTTCTCCAGGGCGGTGGCGTCCTCAGCGGACACCTCCGTCATGCCCTTGCCCTCACGACGGCCCTTCAGGGCCTGCGTGCGGAAGGGCTCCGGCCAGCCGCCGGGCGGGTCGCCCAGCTCGCCGCGCAGGAAGCCGATCACCGAGTCCGGGATGTCGAAGTCCTGCGGGTGCTCCCGGAAGTCGTCCGGGTCCACGCTCTGGCCCACCAGCTGCAGGGCGAGGTCGCCCACGACCTTCGAGGACGGAGTCACCTTCACGAGGTGGCCGAGCATGTCGTCGGCCGCCGCGTACATGGACTCGATCTGCTCGAAGTGCTCGCCCAGGCCCAGCGCGATCGCCTGCGTGCGCAGGTTGGAGAGCTGGCCACCGGGGATCTCGTGGTGGTACACGCGGCCGGTCGGCGAGGACAGGCCCGCCTCGAACGGCGCGTAGATGGACCGCACGGACTCCCAGTAGGGCTCCATGGCGGTGGTCGCCTCCAGGCCCAGGCCGGTGTCCCGCTCGGTGTGCTCGAGGGCCGCCACGAGGGCGGACAGCGACACCTGGCTGGTGGTGCCGGCCATCGAGGCGGTGGCGGCGTCGACGGCGTCCACCCCGGCCTCGGAGGCCGCGAGCAGCGTGGCCAGCTGGCCGCCGGCGGTGTCGTGGGTGTGCAGGTGCACGGGCAGGTCGAACTCGGCACGCAGCGCGGTGACGAGCTGCTTGGCGGCGGCCGGGCGCAGCAGGCCCGCCATGTCCTTGATCGCGAGCACGTGGGCACCGGCGTCGACCATCTGCTGGGCCAGGCCCATGTAGTAGTCGAGGGTGTAGAGCTTCTCCGCCGGGTCCGTCATGTTGCCCGTGTAGCACAGCGCCGCCTCGGCGACGGCCGTGCCCGTGGCCCGGACCGCCTCGATCGCCGGGGTGATCTGGTTGACGTCGTTGAGGGCGTCGAAGATGCGGAAGATATCCACACCGGAGTCCGCGGCCTCCTGCACGAACGCGTCCGTGACCTCGGCGGGGTACGGGGTGTAGCCCACCGTGTTGCGGCCGCGCAGCAGCATCTGGATCGGGATGTTCGGCATCTCCGCGCGCATCAGCTCGAGGCGCTGCCACGGATCCTCGTGGAGGAACCGCAGGGCGACGTCGTACGTGGCCCCGCCCCAGGCCTCCACCGAGAGCAGGTTCGGCATGGTGTGCGCGACGGCGGGCGCGGCGGCCAGCAGGTCGCGCGTGCGCACGCGGGTGGCCAGCAGGGACTGGTGGGCGTCGCGGAACGTGGTGTCCGTGACGGCCAGGGCGGTCTGCTCGCGCAGGCGGCGGGCGAAGCCCTCCGGACCCTCGGCCAGCAGCACCTGGCGCCAGCCGTCCGGCGGGGTGGTCTCGGGGTCGCCGCTGGGGCCGTCGAAGGGCGAGCGGTCCGGCTCGTGGTGCTTGTCCGAGGGGTGGCCGGGCAGGCGGTCGCGCGGGTCGATGCCGTCCACGCGCGGGCCGTGGGGCTGGTTCACGGACACGTCCGCCAGGAACTGCAGGGCCTTGGAGCCGCGGTCCTGGGAGCGGTTCACGGAGGCCAGCTCCGGGTGCGCGTCGATGAAGTCCGTGGCGACGTCCCCGGCGAGGAACTGGGGGTCGTCCATCACGTTCATCAGGAACGGGATGTTGGTGGCCACGCCGCGCACGCGGAACTCCGCGAGGGCGCGGCGGGTGCGGCGCACGGCGGTCTCGTAGTCACGGCCGCGGCAGGTGAGCTTCACCAGCATCGAGTCGAAGTGGGGGCTGATCTCCGCACCGGGATAGATGGTGCCGCCGTCCAGGCGCACACCGGAGCCGCCCGCGGAGCGGTAGGCCTCGATGACGCCCAGGTCCGGGCGGAACCCGTTGGCCGGGTCCTCGGTGGTGATGCGGCACTGCATGGCGAAGCCACGCACCTCGAGCGCGTCCTGGGTGATGCCCAGCTCGTCGAGGGTGGCGCCGGCGGCGATGCGCAGCTGGGCGGCCACGAGGTCGACGTCGGTGACCTCCTCGGTAACGGTGTGCTCCACCTGGATGCGCGGGTTCATCTCGATGAACACGTGCTGGCCGGCACGCTCGCCGGCGGTGTCCACGAGGAACTCCACGGTGCCGGCGTTGACGTAGCCCATCTCCTTGGCGAAGGCGACGGCGTCCCGGTACAGGGCCTGGCGGATCTCCTCGTCCAGGTGCGGTGCCGGGGCCATCTCGACGACCTTCTGGTGGCGGCGCTGCATCGAGCAGTCGCGCTCGAACAGGTGCACCACGTTGCCGTGGCTGTCGGCGAGGATCTGGACCTCGATGTGACGCGGGCGCAGCACAGCCTGCTCGAGGAACACTGTCGGGTCGCCGAAGGCGGTGTCCGCCTCGCGCATGGCGGCCTCGAGGGAGTCGCGCAGGTCCTCGGGGCGCTCGACGCGGCGCATGCCGCGACCGCCGCCGCCGGCGACGGCCTTCACGAAGATCGGGAAGCCGATGGCCTCGGCCTGGCCGAGCAGCCACTCGACGTCCGAGCTGGGGTCGGAGGAGGCCAGGGTGGGGATGCCGGCGCGCTTGGCCGCGCGCAGGGCCTCCACCTTGTTGCCGGTGAGCTCGAGGACGTCCGCGGGCGGGCCCACGAAGGTGATGCCGGCCTCGGCGGCGGCACGGGCCAGGTTCGCGTTCTCGGAGAGGAAGCCGTAGCCGGGGTAGATCGCGTCGGCGCCGACGTCCTTGGCGACGCGCAGGATCTCGTCGACGCTGAGGTACGCCCGGACCGGGTGTCCCTCCTCGCCGATGCGGTAGGCCTCGTCGGCCTTCTGGCGGTGGATCGAGTTGCGGTCCTCGTAGGGGAACACGGCGACGGTGCGCGCGCCGAGCTCGTTGGCGGCACGGAAGGCACGCACGGCGATCTCGCCGCGGTTGGCCACCAGGACCTTGGAGAAGACGGGGGTCTCCCCCGAGTGGTCCGGACGGCCCGCGCCATTGCGGGGGGTGGACGATGCCTCAGGTGAAGTCATGTCGCGAAGTCTGCCACAGAGCCACCGGAACCTCGGTGACCCCGGACACGGACGCGTCATCTACCGGCCCCGTCCGCCTCCCGCCGGCGGGCACGCGCGCCCCAGGTCAGGAGGCTGAACGCGCCGGACGCACGGCCCGACGTCGAGCGGCGAGCTCGTCGTCCACGCCCGGGACCGCGGGGGTCTCGCTCGGCAGCTCGGCCAGACTCCCCTCGACCTCGCGCCACACCCGGCCCACGGCGATCCCGAACACGCCCTGACCGCCCTGCACGAGGTCCACGACCTCGTCCGCTCGGGTGCACTCGTACACGGAGGCACCGTCGCTCATGAGGGTGATCTGGGCGAGGTCCTCCACGCCGCGCTCGCGCAGGTGGGCGACCGCGGTGCGGATCTGCTGCAGGGACACACCGGTGTCCAGCAGGCGCTTGACCACCTTCAGTACAAGGATGTCGCGGAAGGAGTACAGGCGCTGCGACCCGGAGCCGGCGGCCCCGCGGATCGAGGGGACCACGAGGTCCGTGCGCGCCCAGTAGTCGAGCTGGCGATAGGTGATGCCGGCGGCCTTGCACGCGGTGGGGCCGCGGTAGCCGACGTCACCGTCGGGGGTGAGCGTCTCGTCGTCGAAGAGACGGCCCTGTCTGCCGCCGAGAGCGGGGGGCAGACCAGGACCTGCATGCGGTGTCACGTCGGATACCTCCTGGTCACGGTCCCGGTGCGGGTGCGCGCCGGGACGGACCGGAACGGCGCCGTCCCCGGTGACCGTGGGGGCGACGCTGAGAGCCGGGTCCGCGCCTGGCGTGGGACCTTCCTCCCGAAGGTACGGTCCGGGGCCCCGCCGGTCAACGACCCCGCCGGATGCGCGGAGGGCGTGTCGGCGCGTCCGCGCACCGCCGGGTCAGGCGAAGTCCTCAGGGTCCACGGTGTCGAGGAAGCGGCGGAAGTCGTCCACGGCCCGGTCGTCCTCGTCCGCCGCCGGCATGCCGGCCTCGGCCAGGACCGCCTCCGAGGCGAGCACGGGCGCCTCGGCCCGCAGGGCCAGGGCCACGGCGTCCGAGGCGCGGGCGTCCACCTCGGCGCCGCCGCGCAACACGAGCGCGGCATGCACCACATCGTCCACGACGCCGGTCAGGCGCACCGCTACGAGGTCCTCGCCCGCGGCGCGCAGGGCCGAGAGGGCGAGGTCGTGTGTGAGCGGGCGCGGGGGCACGACCCCCTCGAGGGCGAGGGCCACGGCCGTGGCTTCGGCCGCCCCGACCCACACCGGGACCACGGTCCGGCCGGAGGGGTCCAGCAGCAGCACCACATGGCGCTGCTCGGGCAGCTCCACCCGCACCCCGAGCACGGTCAGCGGGATCCCGCCGCCCGCGGCGCTCACGGCCGGGGCTCCTCGTCGGCGTGGTCGAGCCCGGCGCGCACGAGGGCCGCGTGCAGGCGCAGGCACTCGTCGGCGATCAGCCGGGCGGCCTCGGCGGCCCGACGGCGCGTGTCGGCGTCGCGGCGGGAGGCCAGCGGGGCGACTGCCTGCTCCACGAGGGCCAGCTCGCGGTCCGCGGCGGAGCGGAACGGGCGCAGGTGGCGGGGCTCGATGCCGTGGGCGGCCAGGCCCGCAGCGGCCTTGACCACCGGCAGGGCGGCGGCCGGGAAGGCGCCATCCGCCTCGGGGGCGATCAGCGCATACTGCTCAAGCTCCCCCACCAGGGACTCCCCCGCCCCGGCCTCACGGGCCAGCTCGGCACGCGTCCAGCGCCGGTCGGCGGCGAGCATGCCCTCACGGAGGCGGGCGGCCTCGGACGGGGCGGCAGAACCCGCCGCCCCGACGTCCTCGGGCAGCTCACCGCGGTCCAGGGCCTCGAGCTGCTCACGGATCACACGCAGCGGCAGGAACTGGTCCCGCTGCAGGGTGAGGATCAGCCGGGCACGGTCCAGGTCGGCCTCCGAGTACCGCCGGTATCCGGCAGCCGTGCGCTCGGGGTGTAGGAGGCCGCGGTCCTCGAGGAAGCGCACCTTGGACGCCGTCAGGCCGGGGAAGGCGGCGGCGAGCTCGTCGACGAACTCACCGATGCCGCGCGAACCCCCGCCCGGGGCGGGAACGATGGGCCGTGGCTCGGGGGTGCGCACGCGGGGGTCAGGCCTGGGCGAGCGAGGCGTGGTAGGACATGCGGTACTTGCCGATCTGCACCTGCATGCCCGAGCGCAGGCGCACCGCATCCACCCGGTCCTGGTTCACGAACGTCCCGTTGAGCGAGTCGAGGTCCACGAGCTCGTGGCCGCCGTCGACCGCACGGAACTCGGCGTGCCGGCGGGAGACGGTGACGTCGTCGAGGAAGATATCCGCGTCCGGGTGGCGGCCCACGGTGACCACGGGCTGGTCCAGCAGGAAGCGGGCGCCCTGGTCAGGGCCGCTGTGGGCCACCAGGAGCGCGGAGCCGGCCGGCAGGGCGCGCACGGCGGCGGACTCCTCCGGGGTGAGGTCCGAGGAGACCAGCGGAGCGAGCTCCGTGAGGCTGATGGCGGATGTGTGGAGGCTGGGCTCGGTGCCGGAGGGGGACATGCGGTCTCCTGAGGTGTGCGCCCTGGGTGGGCAGGGTGTCGGATGCGGCGCCGCCCCGCCGGTGTGCAGCGGGGCGGCGGAGGGGGCGGGGTCAGCTGACGTGCGCGGCGTAGCCCTCGGCGTCCAGCAGGGAGTCCAGCTGGGCGGCGTCGGACAGGGTGATCTCCAGCAGCCAGCCACCCTCGTACGGGGCGGAGTTCACGAGGCCCGGATCGTCGGCCAGGGCGTCGTTGACGGCGGACACGGTGCCGGTGACCGGGGCGAAGACGTCGGACACGGACTTGGTGGACTCGACCTCGCCCACGGCGGTGCCGGCGGTGACCTCGGCGCCCACCTCGGGCAGCTCCACGTACACGACATCGCCCAGAGCGTCCTGCGCGAAGTCGGTGATGCCCACGCGCACCACACCCTCGGTCTCGGCGGCCTTGACCCACTCGTGGTCGGTGGAGTATTTCAGGCCCTCAGGAATCGTGCTCATGCTCGGTGCAGCCCCTTGAATCGGTGGGTGGAACGGGTCGCATGGAACACTACTGAATCCTCGCTGACTCGCGCCACCGGGTCGTCGAGAACGCGCCGTATGACGTCGACCCGCCCGGTGCACGGCCGTGTGAGAGCCCAGGGCTGCAACAGGCGGCCCCACCCCCGGAGGACCGCCGCCCTCCCCCACGAACGGGAGGGAGCAGGGGGCCCCAGACACACGAAAGGCCCGGAACCGTTCGGTTCCGGGCCTTTGCGTTGATGGTCGGGCTAGCGGGATTTGAACCCACGACCTCTTGACCCCCAGTCAAGCGCGCTACCAACCTGCGCCATAGCCCGTGACGTCGCCGCGGTCTCCCGCGCCGTGCGCACCCGAGAACCATACACCACGGGCGGCCCGGACCGCGAATCGGCGGCTCCTACCGCCCCGGTCCCCTGCCCTGGACATGAACAAGGGGCCCACGCCCTCTCCTGAACGTGAACCCCTCATCCTGTGGCCCAAGGGTGACCCGACCGAGAGTCCCCCGGCATCCGTGCCGACCATCGGCCTTCACGGTGAACTGCATGCGGCATGGGCGGCGGACGGGTCCGCGCCCCGCGTCAGCATGCGACACATGAACCGTATCACGCCCGGAGGGCCCGGCCGTGCACACGGGATACCCGCTCAGAACGAGAAGGTCTGGTCCCCCACACGGATCTCGACCCCGCGCAGATCCGGCAGCGCCTCGCGGGCCCGTTCGGCTGCCTCGCGCGCCTGGCGCTCAAGCTCGGCCGGGTCCTGGCTCAGGGCGTCCCGGGCGTAGTCGATGACCACCCGACCCTGATCCTCCAGAGCCTGCACATCCTCGGCATCGGGGAGGCCCGGCAGGGAGTCCACAGCGCCCTGCACCCGGCCCTCCACCTCCGCGCGGGCCCCCTCCCAGGCCTCCTGGGCACGGCGGGCCGCCTCCGAACCGATCTCGTTCGCCCTGGCCTCGAGGTCGCCGAGGTCCATCTTCCGGTCCACCTCGTCCTCCAGCTCGGCCACCCGCGACTCCACACTGTCGAGACGCTCCTGAGCGCTCTCCAGCGCCCGGTGCGCTTCGGCGTCGTCGGAGGCGCAGCCCGAGAGCAGGGCGGCCGAGGCGACCGCGGCGACGGCCATGGCCAGCACGCGGCGACCCCGGAGGGCGGGACGGGACGGGGAGGCGGGGGCGGGGATGCTCATGGCAGCCAGGCTAGCGGTCGCACCTGGCCGGCGCATGGGCGCCGCCTCCCCACCGGCCGTCAACGACGCCGGCCGCGCCGCTCGCGGATCCGCATGCCGATCTCGATCGGCGTGCCCTCGAACCCGAAGGTCTCGCGGAGGCGGCGCACGATGAACCGCCGGTACCCCGGGTCCAGGAACCCGGTGGTGAACAGCACGAACGTCGGAGGCCGGGTGGAGGCCTGGGTGGCGAACAGGATGCGCGGCTGCTTGCCCCCACGCAGCGGGTGCGGGTGCGCGGCCACCAGCTCGCCCAGGAACGCGTTGAGCTTGCCCGTGGGGATGCGGGTGTCCCAGGAGTCCAGCGCCGTGTCCAGGGCGGGCACCAGGCGGTCCTTGTGCCAGCCGGTCAGGGCGGAGATGTTCACGCGCGGAGCCCAGGCCACATGCGCCAGGTCCCGCTCGATCTCCCGCTCCAGCTGCGGGCGGCGGTCCTCGTCCATCTGATCCCACTTGTTGAACGCGAGCACGAGCGCACGCCCGGAGTCCAGGGCCATCTGCACGATCCGCACGTCCTGCTCCGAGATCACCGAGGGCGCCTCGAGCAGCACCACGGCCACCTCCGCGCGGTCCAGGGCCGAGGCCGTGCGCAGGGAGGCGTAGTAGTCCGCGCCGTGGGCCATGTGCTGGCGGCGGCGGATGCCGGCGGTGTCCACGAAGCGCCACAGGCGCCCGCCGAGGTCCACGAGCTCGTCCACCGGGTCCCGGGTGGTGCCGGCGAGGTCGTCCACGACCACGCGGTCGGATCCGGCCAGCTTGTTCAGTAGGGAGGACTTGCCCACGTTCGGGCGGCCCACCAGGGCGATCCTCCGGGGCCCGCCACGCGGTACGAGCCCGCCGTGGGCAGATTCCTCGGGCAGCACCTCGAGCACGGCGTCGAGCAGGTCCGCCACGCCGCGGCCGTGCACGGCCGAGACCGGGTACGGATAGCCGAAGCCGAGGGACCACAGGGAGGCGGCGTCCGCCTCCTGGGCCATGTCGTCCACCTTGTTCGCGGCGACGATCACGGGCCGGTCCTTGCGGCGCAGCATCGCGACGACGGCCTCGTCCGTGGCGGTCATACCCACGGTGGCGTCCACCACGAACACCACGGCGTCGGCCACGTCCACCGCGAGCTCGGCCTGCTCGGCCACGCGCTGGTGGATGCCCTTGGCGTCGTGCTCCCAGCCGCCGGTGTCCACCACGGTGAACTCGCGTCCGTTCCACTCGGCCTCGTAGGAGACGCGGTCGCGGGTCACCCCGGGCACGTCCTCCACGACGGCCTCGCGGCGGCCGAGGATGCGGTTCACGAGGGTGGACTTGCCCACATTGGGGCGGCCCACGATCGCCAGCACCGGGGGCACGGGGGCGTCAGCCTCAGGGCCCTCCTCCGCGTCCCAGTCGGTGAGGAGGGCGGCGTCGTCCTCCTCGAGCTCATAGTCCTCGAGGCCGGCACGCAGGGAGGCGGCACGCGCCTCAGCCTCCTCCTCGGTCATGGCGGCGAGGCGCTCGGCCACCTGGTCCTCGCCCCCGGGGACGAACTCCTCGTCCTCCGGGCGGCCGGCGGTCTCGTTGACGGTCGGTCGTTCGGTCATGGTCACTGGCCCTTCACGGCCGGGGTCCCGGCCTGCTGGTCGACGGCGGCCAGCACGGCCGCCACGGTCTGCTCGAAGTCGAGCTCGGTGGAGTCCACGAGCGCCACGCCGTCGGCGGGGCGGTCGAAGGTGGAGACGGTCGCGTCCTTCGCGTCCCGTCCGGAGACGCGGCCGCGCAGCGCCTCGGCGTCCTGCTGCCCGGCGCCGGCGGCGGCGAGCTGGCCCGACCGGCGGGCCAGGCGGGCCGCCTCGGAGGCGGTCAGCAGCACGCGGGCGTGGGCGTCCGGGGCCACCACGGTGGTGATGTCCCGACCCTCGGCCACGATGCGCCCGGCACGCTCGATCACCTCGCGCTGACGGCGGCGCAGCTCCTCCCGCACGGGGATCACCACAGCCACCACGGACACCACGTCCGTGACCCGGTCCTCGCGGATCGCGGCGGTTACATCCGTTCCGCCCACGGCCACGCGCTCGAAGTCGGGGTCAGTGGACTGGTTGAGTTCCATGGTGCGGGCGGCCTCAGCGATCGCCTCAGCGTCGCCGAGGTCCACACCGGCGTCGAGGACGTGCCAGGCCACGGCCCGGTACATCGCCCCGGTGTCCAGGTAGGCGGCGCCCACGCGGCGGGCCACCTCCTTGGACACCGAGGACTTGCCCGAGCCCGAGGGCCCGTCGACGGCCACCACGAGGGGGGCCGGGGTCGTCGTGCGATCGGTCATGCTCAGACCACCTTCCATCCGGCGTCGGTCAGCACCGACACGAGTTCGTCCCTTCGCCCCGGCAGCACCGAGACGTCCACCATGCCCACCCGGTGCCCGGAGGCGTGGTCCATGCGCATGTCCTCCACGTTCACGCCGGCTCGACCGATCGTCTCGAACAGCCGGGCCAACTGGCCGGGGGTGTCGTCCACCAGGACGGTCACGAGCGCGAACGCCTGCGGCGGGGCCCCGTGCTTGCCGGGGATCCGGGCCCGGCCGGCGTTGCCGTCGGCGATCAGCCGGGCCACGCCCAGGCGCGCCCCCGGGGCCGAGGGGGCCTCGAGCACCTCGACCAGGCGGGCGAGGTCGTCGCGCAGCCCCTGCAGCACCGGCACCAGCCGGTGCGCGTTGCCGGACAGGATCTGCACCCACAGCTGCGGGTCTGAGGCCGCGATCCGCGTGGTGTCCCGCAGACCGTTGCCCGCGAGCGCCAGCGATGCGTCCGGGGCGTCCTGCAGGCGGGCGGCCACGAGGGAGGCCGCGATCTGCGGAAGGTGCGAGATCAGGGCCACGGAGGAGTCGTGCTCGGCCGCATCCATCCGGTGCACGTCCGCGTGCAGAGCGCGGGCGAGCGCCTCTCCTGCCTCCACAGCGCCCGGGTCGGTCTCGGAGGTCGGGCAGAGCACCCACGGGGCGGCCGTGAACAGGGTGCCGCGGGCGGCCACGGGCCCGGACCGCTCGGAGCCGGCCATCGGGTGCGTGGCCAGGAACCGGGGCGGGGCGCCGTCGTCGAGCCGTCCGCGGGAGACGGCCTCGGCGACGGCGTCGAGGACGGCCCCCTTCACGCTGGCCACGTCCAGCACCCAGGCCCGGGGCCAGCGGCGCAGGGAGTCCACCACGACGTCGGCGGTGACGTCCGGCGGGGCCGCGACCACCACGAGGGCCGGCGCCAGGGCCGGGTCCTCGAGGTCCACCACGGTGCCGGCACCGATGTCCTGCGCCACACCGCAGGCGGCCGGCGAGGGATCGTGCAGGAGGACCTCGACGCCCTCGGCGCGCAGCCCCAGCCCCACGGAGGTGCCGAGCAGGCCGGTCCCCCGCACGAGCACGGGACCGGGCACCACGCTCACAGGCCGACCAGGGCCTTGAGGTGGCCCAGCTCCTGCGCGGACAGCGCCCGGACGCTGCCCTGCTTCTGGTCGCCCAGGAGGATGGGGCCGACCTTCACGCGCACGAGACGCTCCACGGGGTGGCCGATCTCCTGGAACATGCGGCGCACAATCCGGTTCTTGCCCGAGTGCAGCACGACCTCCACGAGCACATGGCCGGGGGTGGAGTCCACCAGCTTGAAGGAGTCGACCTTCGCCAGGCCGTCCTCGAGCTCCACGCCCTCGCGCAGCCGGTTGGACACACCCTTGGGCAGCGGCCCGCGGGTCTGCACGAGGTAGGTCTTGGGGACCTCGTAGCTCGGGTGCGTGAGGCGGTTGGCGAGCTCGCCGTCGTTGGTGAGGATCAGCAGGCCCTCGGTCTCATTGTCGAGGCGGCCCACGTGGAAGAGCCCCTCCTGCCCCGGCTTGAGGTAGGTGGCGATCGAGGGGCGGGCCTCCGGGTCGACCATCGTGGAGATCACACCGCGGGGCTTGTTGAACACGTAGTACTGCTTGGTGACGTCCGTCTGCACGGAGATGCCGTCCACGTGGATCCGGGAGCGGGCGGGGTCCACACGGACTCCCGGCTCGGTGACCACGACGCCGTCGACCTCCACACGGCCCTCGGCGATGAGGTCCTCGCACACACGGCGCGAGGCGACCCCGGCGGCCGCGAGCACTTTCTGCAGGCGCTCGCCGCCCTCGACGTGCACCTCGTCCAGGTGCTGGGCCTTGGCGCGGGCGGCCCCGGCCCCCTTGCCGCGCCGGCCCCGGGGGCGAGCGTCCACGGCGTTTTCGTCGAAGGCCGGCTCGTCCTGCGGGCGGGATGGGCGACGGCGGGGGCCCAGGTTGCGCTGGAAGTCACGCTCCGCGAACGGCCCCCCACGCTGTCCTGCGGCGGGGGTGCGTCCGGAGCCTCTCGGCTTGCGGGAGTTCATGGGAGTCGGGTCCTTCCGGGAGAGGATCGGGGTCCGGCCTCAGGGCACGGACTCCCCCATTCTCGCAGACGGGGCCGCGGGCCGGGTCAGTCCGGCCTGGTCACGGTGCCCCGCCGCGGCAGATCAGCTCGCGGGCGAGCTGGCGGTAGGCCTTTGCCCCCTCGTGGTTCTGGGCGAACACGGTCATGGGGGTGGCGGCCACGGAGGCGTCGGCGAACTTGATGGAGCGCTTGATGACGGTCTCGAACACCTTGTCCCCGAAGCCGGCCACGAGCGAGCCCACGACCTCCTTGGAGTGCAGGGTGCGCTGGTCGAACATGGTGGCCAGGACGCCGTCGATCTCCAGGTCCGGGTTGAGCCGGTCCTGGACCTTCTCGATGGTCTCCACGAGCAGCGCCACCGCGCGCAGGGCGAAGAACTCGGCGGTCAGCGGGATGATCACACCGTCTGAGGCGGTCAGCGCGTTCACCGTGAGCAGGCCCAGGGAGGGCTGGCAGTCGATCAGGATGACGTCGTAGTCGTCCCGTACCTGCCGCAGCGCCCGCTCGAGGACCTGCTCGCGGGCCACCTCGTTGACCAGCTGCACCTCCGCGGCGGAGAGGTCGATGTTCGCCGGGAGCACGTCCATGTTCTCGAACGCGGTGGACAGGATGGCGTCCCGGGCGCTCACCGAGCGCTCCATGAGCACGTTGTACACGGTCACGTCCAGCTCGTACGGGTCCGCCCCGAGCCCGGCGGACAGCGCGCCCTGCGGGTCGAAGTCCACCATGAGCACCCTGCGCCCGTAGGAGGCCAAGGCGGCGCCGAGGTTGATCGTGGAGGTCGTCTTCCCCACGCCGCCCTTCTGGTTCACCATGGCGATGGTCCGGGCCGGACCGTGGGAGGTCAGCGGCTCGGGGTCCGGGAAATCGTGCTTGGGACGGCCCGTGGGGCCGAGCACGGGCTCACCGTGGATCGTCATGACGGGGATCGGTTCCTTCGGGCTCACGGCGTCGCCGTCTCCTTCCACGCGGGGCCTGGGCCCACGGACTGCTCCACACCGGACCGCCGACGCCCGCTGAAGGGGACGCGCCGGCGTCGGCGTCCTTTTCCCGTCCACCCTAGACCGTCCGATCCGTGACGGGCCCACCACACGGCCAGGGGCCGGGACGGCAACCGCCGTCCCGGCCCCTGGCACCGGTGCTGCATCGGGTGCGCGCCTCAGCGGCGGCGCAGGGCCTCATCCGGCACGGAGGTGTGCAGCGAGGACCGCGGGTGGCCCTCGAAGGCCTGCTCGGCCGCCGTCGGAGACTCCACCGGGTCCAGCCCATGGCCGGTGACCATGGCCTCGTCGAAGGCCAGCTCACCGGAGAGCACGGAGCGGGCGCGGTCGGCGTCGAACTCGCCCACCCAGCGGCCGATCAGCAGCGTGGCCACGGCGTTGCCCGTGAAGTTGGTCAGCGCACGGGCCTCGGACATGAACTTGTCGATGCCCACGATCACGCCCATGCCGCCGAGCAGCTCGGGGCGGTGCGCCTGCAGGCCCGCCGCCAGGGTGGCCAGACCGGCGCCGGTGACGCCCGCGGCACCCTTGGAGGCGATGATCATGAACAGCAGCAGGCCGATCTGCTCGCTCAGGTTCATGTCGATGCCCATGGCGTTGGAGACGAACAGCGCGGCCATGGTCAGGTAGATGGCCGTGCCGTCCAGGTTGAACGAGTAGCCGGTGGGCACGGTCACGCCCACCACGGACTTGTCCACACCGGCGTGCTCCATCTTGGCGATCAGGCGCGGCAGCGCGGACTCGGAGGAGCTCGTGGCGAAGATCAGCAGGTACTCGCGGGCGAGGTACTTCATCAGCGCGAAGATGCTCAGGCCCGTGACCACCTTCAGCAGGGTGCCCAGCACCACCACGATGAACACCAGGCAGGTCAGGTAGAACGCGCCCATCAGCAGGAGCATGGCGCCGATGGCCGACCAGCCGGTCGAGCCCACGACGGCGGCGATCGCACCGAACGCGCCGATCGGGGCGATCCACATGATCATCATCAGCACGCGGAACACCACGCCCTGGATCAGGGTGAGACCACGCAGCAGCGGTGCGCCGGCCGGGCCCATCTGCTGCAGGGCGAAGCCCACGAGCAGCGCCACGAACAGGGTGGGCAGCACGGGCATCGAGCCAGGGATGATGTCCAGCAGGAACTGGACCGTGCCGCTCGCGCCGCCTGCCTTCGGGGCGTTCGGGTCGTAGGGCTGCAGGGCCAGGCCCTCACCGGGGTGCACGAAGTTGCCCACCACCAGGCCGATGGCCAGGGCGAACGTGGACATCGCGATGAAGTAGCCCAGGGCCAGGCCGCCCACCTTGCCGACGGTCGCGGCCTTGGCGATGGAGCCCACGCCGAGCACGATCGTGCAGAAGATGACCGGGCCGATCATCATCTTGATGAGGGAGACGAACCCGTCGCCCAAGGGCTTGAGGGACTTGCCCACCTCGGGGAAGAGCAGGCCCACGGCCGCGCCGAGCACCACCGAGGCGATGACCGCGATGTACAGCCAGTGGGTGCGGTCCTTCTTCTTCTGAGGGGGCGCCGACGGTGCGGGGGTCGTGCTGTCGGCGACAGGGACATGCGCCACGGCGCACTCCTCTCGGTCATACGGGGGCACCGGGTGTGGTGCGGGACACCCCATGATGGGGCGGGCCCGTGGCCACCGTCACCTTTGTGGTCATTCTGGTCACGGCACCCCCTCACCCCGCACCATGGAGGTCCCCCACCCTCACCGCCCCACCCGAGGAGACCCGTGCGCCATCCGTGGTCCATCGCCCGCCGCATCGCGGTGGTGCACGTGCTCGTCGTCGCCGTGATCGCCCTGTTCGCCGGCTGGTCCTCCTTCCTGCAGGCCCGCGAGATGGCCCTGGACGCCGAGGCCCGCCACCTGGCCGGGGCGACGGCCCTCGTGGCCCGCGAGGACGCCGTCGTCCACGCCCTGCGCACCCCCGACGGCGCCGACCGGCTCCAACGCACGGTGCCGGACTGGACCCACGCGGCCGGCGTCGCCTGGATGAGTGTGATGGACACCCGCGGCGTGCGCGCCGTCAGCTGGGACCCGGCCCAGACCGGCCACCCCTACCCCGAGGACCTCACCGCCGCACTCGACGGGCACTCCTGGACGGAGGTCTCCACCACCGGCAGCGCAGGCCGCTCCGTCCGCGCCCTCGCCCCCGTGGAGGACCCCACCACGGGCGAGGTGATCGGCGTGGTCGCCCTGGGCACACCCGTGAGCGACGTCGAAGTGCTCGCCGGCGCCCAGCTGCCGCGCATCCTGGGCACCTGCGCCCTGGCCGCGCTCGCCGGGCTCCTCGTGGCCTGGACCCTGGACCGCTACCTGCGGCGGGTCACCCTCGGCCGCGGACCCGAGGAGCTCGCCGAGCACTTCCTGCTGGACGAAGCCGCCATGGACGCCGTCGACGTCGGCCTCATAGTCCTCGCCCCCGACGGACGGATCCGCCTGGCCAACGCCGCCGCCACCGCCCTGCTCCAGGCAGGGCCCCACCCCCTGGACCGCCTACCCGAGCCCGTCCACGACGCCCTCGCCGAAGCCGACGGCGAGGACGCGGTGGCCCGAGTGCACGGGCGGGTGCTCGCCATCCGGCGTCACCGGGTGGGGCTGCCCGCCCCAGGGCGCGGCCTGCGCCGCCCCCGCACCGCCGACCCCGCCGCTGTGGCGGCCGCCGCCCGCGAAGGCGTGGAAGCCACCCCGGACGGCACCGTGGTGCTCACCCTGCACGACCGCACCGACCTGCGCCGCCTCGGTGACGAACTGACCGGGGCGCGCACGCTCACCGCCGCCCTGCGCGCCCAGACCCACGAACACGCCAACCAGCTCCACACCGCCCTCGCCCTCGTGGAGTCCGGGCGCAACGAGGCCGCCGCGGCCGTCCTCTCCCGGCACGGGCGCTCGGCCGGAGACGCCGACGCAGACGTCCTCTCCGCCCTGCTCGACGCCAAGGGCGCCCAGGCCAGGGAAGCCGGGCTGACGCTCACCCACCACGTCCGGCTGCAGGCACCCATCCCCCTGGCCCCGCTGGACCTGCTGACCGTGGTGGGCAACCTGACCGACAACGCGCTCGAGGCCGCCGCCGAGGCCGAGGGGCCCGGCCGCTGGGTGGACGTGGACGTCGCCTCAGACGAGGCCGGGCTCATGGTGCAGGTCGCCGACGGCGGCCCAGGCCCGGCGCAGGAGGCCGCCGCACACATGTTCGAGGAGGGGTGGTCCTCCAAGCCGGCCGGCGCGGCCGGCCGCGGCATGGGCCTGGCCCTCGTGCGGCGCATCGCCGAGGCCGCCGGAGGATGGGTCGACAGCGCCGCGGACTCCGGGACGGTGTTCACTATGGAGGTGCCGGCGGCCGCCGCGAGCGCGCGGACCGCACCGGCCGACGTCGACCAGGAGGTGCCCCGTGCCTGAACGGCCCTACCGGGTGCTCGTCGTGGAGGACGAGCCCACCGCGGCCCGGATCCACGCCGAGCACGTGCGCCGCGTGCCCGGGTTCGAGGTGGCCGGCGTCGTGGGCTCGCTGCAGGAGGCCCGGCGCCTGCTGGCCGCCCAGCGCCGCCCGGACGGCCGGTTCACCGTGGACATGGTGCTGCTGGACATGAACCTGCCCGACGGGCACGGCCTGGACCTGCTCCAGCAGCTGCGGGCGGCCGGGTTCCGCGGAGGCGTGTTCGCCCTGACGGCGGCCACGGACGCCCCGGTGATCCGCCGGGCGGTGGCGCTCGGCGTGGTGCAGTACCTGGTCAAGCCCTTCGGTTTCGAGGAGTTCGCCGACCGGCTGGCCTCCTTCCGTGCCGCGTCCGCCCTGGTGTCCGGGGGCGGGCGGCTGGGCAGCCAGGAGGAGGTGGACGCCGTCTTCCGACACGGCTTCGCGCGCGGCCGCGAGGAGCTGCCCAAGGGGCTGGGCGAGGCGACCCTCCGCGACGTCGAGGCCCTGTTGCGGTCCGAGCCGCGGCTCGCCCGCAGTGCCGGGGAGGTGGGTGAGGCGTTGGGGGTGTCCCGGGTGACCGCCCGGCGCTACCTCGAGCACCTCGAGTGCGGCCGACTCGTGACGCGGCGGCCCCGCCACGGCGGGCGCGGCCGCCCCGAGCAGGAATACCTCTGGACGGACTGACCGGCCCAGTCCCAGGCCCCAGCGCTCCGGGGCACCCCTCTCCCAGCGCTCCGGGGGCGCAATGGGCCGGGAATCGTCGTGAATTCCGGCCCCATTCGCCCGCCGAACACAAGGCACGGGTGGC
>NZ_JAXFPG010000043.1:0-58894 GCF_034179925.1 Micrococcus sp.
GGGCCGGAATCCACGAGGAATTCCGGCCCCTTTCGCCCCCGGAGCGCTCGTCATGGGGCGCGCCTGCGGCTGGGGTCAGCGGTTCTCGGTGGCCGTCGGCTCGGCGGTGCCGGTCTGCTGGCCGGAGTAGTCCAGGGCGAGCTCCTCGGAACCGTCGGTCAGGGCCGCGGGGGTGCTCGCAGACCCGGCCTTGAGGGCGGCCAGGCGGGCCTCCACCTCGGTCTGCTCGCCGAGGTCCTCAAGGGACTCGAACTGGGCGTCCAGGGACGAAGCAGCGAGCTCCTGCTGGCCGCGCACCCGGGCCTCCTCACGGCGGACCTTCTCCTCGAAGCGGGAGACCTCGGAGGTGGGGTCCAGCAGGTCGATGGACTTCACGGCGTCGGCCACGGCGGACTGGGCCTGCGCGGACTTGGCGCGGGCGGTCAGCTCGTCGCGCTTGGCCACCAGCTGCTGACGCTTGGTCTTCATCTGGTTCAGGCCGGTCTTCAGGCGCTCGACGATCTCGCGCTGGGAGGCGATGGTGGGCTCAGCAGCCTTGGCCTGGCGCTCGGCATCCATCTGGCGCTCGATGGCGACCTTGGCGAGGTTGTCGAACTTGTCAGCGTCCGCGGTGTTGCCGGAGGCCCGGAACTGGTCCGCCTTCTGAGAGGCGGCCAGAGCCTTCTGACCCCAGCTGCGGGCGGCGTCCTGGTCCTCGCGGTGGTCGTCCTCGATCATCCGCAGATTGCCGATGGTCTGGGCGACGGCGGCCTCGGCCTCGGCGATGTTGTTGGTGTAGTCCCGGACCATCTGGTCCAGCATCTTCTGCGGGTCCTCCGCCTTGTCCAGCATGGCGTTGATGTTGGCCTTGGCCAGGGTGGTGATCCGGCCGAGGATGGACTGCTTGACCATGGGGTCTGCCTTTCGTCGGTCTGTTGTCGGTGTCCGGCAGGCCGGGGGGCCTGCGCGCCGGACGTTCCCGCACGGACCGGCCGGTCCGTCGGGGTCCCGTCACGACGTCGGCCGTGACGGGCCGGTGCGCCCGGCACCGGAGTCGTGGGCAGGGGTCAGAAGCCGCCGCCGCTGAAGTCGCCGAGGTCGCCGAAGTCACCGCCGCCGAGGCCACCTCCGCCGAATCCGCCGAACCCTCCGCCGCCCCAGCTGTCTCCGCCGTGGCCTCCGCTGTTGAACATGGAGTTCATCAGGATTCCGCCCAGCAGGGCGCCTCCGAGGCCACCGGCGAAGCCGCTGCCTGCCCCGGAGCGGCGATAGCCGCGGGGGGCGTGCCCGCCGAAGCCGCCGCCCCAGGCGTCGCCGCCGCCGAAGCCGAAGCCGGCGACGTCCCGCTGGGCGAGTTCGCCGGCCCGTTCGGCGAGCTCCCCGGCGCGCTGGGCGTGCTCGAGGGCGGCCACCGGGTCCGAGCCCCGCAGGGACAGGGCGGTCTGGAGCATGCGATCGGCCTCGGCCAGCCGGGTGCGGGCCTCTGACCCCACGGCGCCGCGGCGGGCGCCGATGAAGTCCGCGGTGCCGTCGATCTGCGCGCTGGCCTGGGACAGCGCCGCCGAAAGCATCTGCTCGGCCTGGCGGGCCTGCTCCCGCGCGTCGCGCACACCGCCCAGGGGCGTGTTGAGTGTGCGGTGGGCGGTCTCGAGCCGGTGCAGCAGTTCGCGCGGGTCCGGCCGGCCGGACTGCAGGGCCGCCTGCACGGAGGCGAGGGTCTGCTTCATCCCGGCCACGGGGCCGGCGAGCTCGGGGGAGCGCCCGGAGGCCAGCACGGCCTCCGCCTCGGCGACGTCCTGCTGGGACTGCCCGACGCCGACCCGCACGTTCTCCAGCGTTGCGGCCAGTGAGTCCCGGGCCTTGTCCACGGCGGCGGCGAGGGTGTCCACCTGGGTGAGGGACTCCTCGGCGGCCCGAACGGCCAGTGCGGCGGTGGAGCGGTCCCCGGACTCCCAGGCGGAGCGGGCCTTGTCCTCGGCGGTGCGCACGAACTCCAGGCGCTCGCGGGCCTGGGCGGCGTTGTCCTGCACCTGGGCGAGGGCGGACTCGGCGTAGCTGGCGTGCAGGTCCACGAGGGTCTGCTCGGCCCGGCGCACGGACTCCTCGGCGGCGGGCAGGCGCTCGTCGATCCGGCTGAGGGCCTCCGGCACGGAATTCTCGAGGTCGCGGAGCCGGTTGAACTCCTCCTGGTGGGCGGAGAGGGCGGCGCTGACCTCGCCGGTGCGCGCGATGATCTCCTTGAGCCAGGAGCGCTGGTCCTGTTCGGTGTCCGGGATCTCGTCGTCCAGCTGGTTCTGCAGCTGGAAGGAGGCCCGCATGTGCTCCTTGGCCTTGTCGATGTCCTCACGGAAGGTGCGCACGGCGTCGTCGCCGTAGGCGGCCATCGCGAAGCCCATCTCCTGTTCGGAGGAGCGGATCGCGTCGTCCGCGGCCACGAGCTGCGAGCCGGCCTTGGTGCGCAGCTGTTCCACGCTCATCTCGTCCAGGGGGTCACGACGCGCGGGCTCCCCGCCACCGCGGGGCCCGGCGGCCCCGGCGCTGGCTGGTGCGCCACCGGAGCGGCCGGCGTCCTTCTTCCGGCGGCGGGCCACCGCCACGCCGGCGCCCACGGCGGTGGCGACGGCGGCCGCGGCAAGCGCCCCGGTGAGGGCGCCTCCGGCCCCGGAGCCCGCAGAGGAGTCCGAGGATCCTGCGGAGGTGTTCGGCAGGGTGCCGGCCGGGTCGTAGCGCTCGCCGGAGCGGCCGACGCCGTCCACGCGACCGTCGGCGGCGTCGTCGATGCCCTCCACGGCGGCCACCGCGGGGGCGAGCCAGTCACCGTTCTGGGGTGCCTGCAGCAGCATCGGGTTCACGTAGGCGGAGTCCACGGCGTCCTCGGCGGAGTCGAGCCGCTGGTTCAGGTTGAGCCCGTACTGGCGGTTCTCCACCTCGATGGCCAGGATGTTGTCGTTCGGGCTGAGGCCGCGGGAGTCGCGGATGTCCGCGGCGATGCCCTGGATGCCGCCGGGGTGCTGGGGCACGTAGACCACGTAGAGGTTCTGCCCGGCCTGGGTGCGCAGACGGGTGATGTCTTGGCTGAGCTGGCGTTCCTCGGCGGGGGAGAGCACTCCGGCCTCGTCCACCACACTGACGCCCGGCGGGATGGCCACCGTGGCCTGGGCCCCCGGGGCAGCCAGCACGGCCAGGGCCGCAACTCCGGCCCCTCCGGCGAGCACGGCGCGGCTGAGCCGAGCGGTGGACGGGCGGGGGGCGGGGGCGGCCATCGGGCACTCCTTCGGGGCGGGGGAGCGGGAGGCCGGGAGGCGGCGACCCGCAGGATCCTGCGCCTGAGTGTACGGGGGGCTCTCACGCTGGCACCAGGAATCCGCGTCCCCGGGAACGGGTGCGGCAGATTCGTCGCTGACGGGCGGGCGACGTTCAGCAGACATCCAGACAAGGCCGCCACGATGGAGTCCGCCCGGTCATCCCCGCGGCATCGCCCGAGCTCTTTCGTCCGAAGCGAGGACCCCATGGACCAGACCCCCCGGACCCCCGTCGTCCCCCCGGCCCCCGCCGCCCTGTCCGAGCCCATCGCCCCCGCCCATGCAGCGTCCCCGCACTCCGGGGCGCTCCGGCCCCCGGCCGGGCGGCATCGCCTCGGCACGGGCCTGGCTGCGGCGGTGCTGCTGTCCACCGCGCTCGCCGGCTGCGGGGTCGCCGCCACCGAGCAGGACGCCCCAGCCTCCTCGGAGCAGACCCAGTCCCAGCCCTCCGATGCGGCACCGTCGTCCTCGTCGACGGCCACCACCACCGCGGACACCCCGGTGGGCGACGCCGCCGCCAAGGCCCTGCCCTCCGTGGTCACTATCTCCGTGACCTCCGGCCCGTCCGCCGGATCCGGGTCCGGCTCGATCCTGGACACCGAGGGACACATCCTCACCAACACCCACGTGGTGACCCTCGGCGGCACCGCCGCGGACCCCTCGATCACAGTGCGCACCTCAGACGGCAAGGTCTACGCGGCCACGGTGGTCGGCACGGACCCGCTCTCGGATCTGGCCGTGCTGAAGATCGACGCCCAGGGCCTGACCCCCATCGAGCTGGGCTCCTCGGCGGATCTGAAGGTCGGCGACGATGCGATCGCGATCGGAGCACCCCTGGGCCTGCCCAACACCGTGACCGACGGCATCGTCTCCACGCTGGACCGCACGATCGCCGTCGCCTCGGCCCAGGCCCCCACGGAGAGTCGCGCCTCCGACTCCGGCTCGCGCGGCCGGGAGCGGTTCCGCTTCCAGCTGCCCGACGGTCAGGCGCAGGTCCAGCAGGGCGAGGTGTACATCAACGTCCTGCAGACGGACGCGGCCATCAACCCGGGCAACTCCGGCGGCGCGCTCGTGGACAGCCAGGGGCGCCTGGTGGGCGTCAACGTGGCGATCGCCTCCGCCGGCACCGGGGCGGGGGAGGCCGGGAACATCGGCGTCGGGTTCGCGATCCCCGTGGACCACGCCCGCCGGGTGGCCGAGGACCTGATCGAGCACGGCTCCACCACCCACGGTCTGCTCGGCGTCACCGTCACCCCGCAGCCGGCCCAGGTGCAGGGCGGCGCCACCGATACCCCCACCACCTTCAGCGACGGCGCCCGCGTGCGCAGCGTCGCCGAGGGCTCCCCGGCCGCCCGGGCCGGCCTGCAGGAGGGCGATGTGATCACGGCCATGGGCCGGCGCGTCGTGGGGGACACCGAGTCCCTCACCGCGGCGGTGCGCGAGTACCGCGAGGGCGAGAACGCCACCCTCACCTACCTCCGGGACGGCCGGGAGCACACGGCCGAGGTCACGTTCACCGCCACCGGGGGCACGCGGTGACCGGTGGGGGAGTGCCGGGCGCCCTGCCGGACGCGCCGCAGCCGACGACGACGCACGGCCCGGTCCGCCGCCTGCGCACCGCCGCGCAGCTGGCCGCCGAGTTCGGCTGGCGGCGGGTGCTGGCCGTCGGTGCCCACCCGGACGACCTCGACTTCGGGGCCGCCGCCACCCTGGCCGGGCTCGCCGAGGCCGGCGCCCACGTGGAGCTGTGCGTGGTCACCGACGGCGACGCCGGCGGCTTCGACTCGGCAGGGCCCGCGGCGATGACCGCCCGACGTCGGCAGGAGCAGCGGGAGGCGGCCCGCTCCCTGGGTGCCGCGGAGGTCCACTTCCTCGGTGAGCGCGACGGCCACCTCGAGCCGGACCACCGGGTGCGCCGCGCCCTGGTGGCGCTCATGCGCCGGGTGCGTCCCGACGTCGTGCTGGCCCCCCACCCGGAACGGGACTGGGAGTCCATGCAGGCCTCTCACCCGGACCACCTCGCCTGCGGGGAGGCGGTGGTGCGGGCCGCGTACCCGGCGGTGGAGAACCCCTACGCCTACCCGGAGCTCGCCGAGCAGGGGCTCGAGGCATTCCGGATCCGCCATCTGCTGCTCTACGCGGCGCCGGCGGCCCGGCGCACCCTGGCGGTGGACGTCGGCGGCTGGGAGGAGCGCAAGATCGCCGCCCTGAACGCCCACCTCTCCCAGCACCCGGACGTGCCGGGCATGCACCGGGCCGTGCGGGCGCTGATGGCCCGGCGGCACCGCGAGGCAGCCGGTCCGGGAGCCCCCACCGGCTCCGCCGAGGCCTTCCATCTGGTCACCGTGAACCACGAGGCCACCTTCGCCGGGTTCTAGAAGGTCGAGTTCTAGAGGGTCGAGGGTTCGAGGAGGTCCAGGGAACCGGTCAGCCGTTGGAGGGGCGGCCTCCGTACTGGGGCCCCACGGAGGCCGCGGGGTCCAGGTCCAGGCCCAGCAGTGGCTCGCCGGTGGGCACCTCGGAGCCGTCCGCCGGCTCCACGGTGATGGAGGCGGCCGCGAAGCCGTCGAGGCCGCGGAAGGTCACCGGGCCGTCGAGGTCGGAGTCGTCCCAGACCCCCAGGGAGGCCGGAGCGGTGCCGTCCTCCGGGTAGAGCCACACCTGGTAGGCCTGCCCCTCCGGCAGCTGTGGCATCCCGCTGACCAGCAGGTACCCGCTGTTCTCGTGCTTGGAGAGGAAGCCTTGCACGCTGCCGCCGCCGCGCGCCGGGACCTCCGAGGTGGTGTAGAGGTCGTCCGCGCCCACCACCCGGTGCTGGATGCCCCCGGGGGTGAACTGGCTCCACAGCGCCCACACGCCGGCGGCGATCACCATGAGACCCAGCAGGAGCATCAGGGCGACCTTCAACGGGCGTCGGCGGTCCTGGGGAGGGTGAGGGGCCCGGTGCTCCTCCACAAGCTCCATGCCGACGTCCTGGGCGGGCAGGCGTCCCAGCACCTCGTCCAGCAGGGCCGACGGCGGCTCGGCCACCACGTCCCGGAACGCCCAGGCCACGGCCCGGCGCCCGGCCGAGACCCGCGACCGCCACAGGGCCAGCTCCCCGGCGCCCCGGCCCTGGGCGGCGGAGACGGCGGCCGTGTGCCCGGCGGTGTCCAGCGCGTGCAGGGCGCTCAGGTCCGCCAGCTCGGCGCCGCGCCCGGCGGCCGCGTCCTCCTGCACGGTGGCCCCCAGGGCGGGGGCCTGCGGGGTCTCCGCGGCGGGGCGGCCGTGGGCGGCGCGCTCGGCGGCGACCAGCTCGCGCACGCCGTCGCGCAGCAGGGTGCGGGCGCGGTCCAGGGGCAGGCCCAGGCGCTCGGCGGTTTGGGCGTCGGTGAGCCCGCCCAGCCAGGCCAGGCGGACGGCGTCGTAGGCCTCCGGGCGCACCTGCCCGGCCAGCTCCTCGGGCAGGGCGGCCGGGCGATGCTCCGGGGCCCGGGCGGGGGCGGGCAGGGTGCCGGAGCGGATCAGATCCGTCATCACCCGGTGGGCGAGCACGCCCAGCCAGGAGAACACGCGGCGCTCACGCTCGTGGGGGCCGTCCTGCTCGGCCAGGTCCAGCTCGGCCTCCCCGGCCTCCTCCCAGGCGGTCAGGTAGGTGCGCGCGGTGGCCTCTGCGGCGTCCTGGGGGCGGGCGAACATGGCGGCGGCGAGCCCGTGGACCCACGGCACGGTGGCGTCGTAGAAGGCGGAGAACGAGGCGCGGTCCCCCTGGGCGCTGCGGTGCAGCAGCGCGTCCACCGCGGGGGTGGCGTCCGCCTCGGCGGGGGTGGGGGAGGCGTCGGCGGCGTCGCGGGGGTCAGGAGTCTGCATGGTGACCTCAGTGTAGGGAATCGGCCTCGGGGCCCGGGGCTCCGGCGAAGTCGTGCTGGCGCCAGGCCTCGTACACGGCGATGGAGGCGGCGTTGGCGATGTTCAGGGACCGGCGGCCCGGCTGCATGGGCAGGGACACGGTGTCCGTGATGCGCGGGTGGGCCAGGGCCTCGGGCGGCAGGCCGGTGGACTCGCGGCCGAAGAGCAGGACGTCCCCGGGGCGGTAGCGCACGTGGTCGTGGCGGGTGCGTCCCCGGGCGGTGAAGGCGAGCACGCGGCCGGGGGCGAGCGCCTCGAGGGCGGTGTCGAAGTCCGGGTGCACGGTGACGACGGCGAGATCGTGGTAGTCCAGGCCGGCCCGGCGCAGGTGGGCGTCCTTGAAGCCGAAGCCCAGCGGCTCCACCAGGTGCAGCTCCGCGCCGGTGATCGCGGCCAAGCGGATCGCGTTGCCCGTGTTGCCGGGGATCTCCGGGGTGAGGAAGAGGATGCGGAAGCCGGGGGTGCCGGCCGCGGGGGGAGCGCTCGGCGCCGTCGTGGGGGTTGGTCGCGGGGGCAGCAGACTCGGGGGTGGTGGACTCGGGCTCGGCAGCCCCGGGGGCGGGACGGCAGGGGACTCGGCGGGGGTGTGCGGCACGGGGCCATGGTAGTCCGCGCCGTGCCCGGCACGGCCGGGGAGGTTCACTGCAGGTGGTCCACGAGCACGGCCAGGGTTCGGCGGTCCACGAGGTTCCGCTCCGGGCCGGTGCCCAGGAACAGCTGCAGCCCGCGCACGAGGTCGCGGCCGGCGGCTGGGAGTTCGGTGAGCAGGTCCGCCTGTGCGGCCGGGTCCGAGGCGCCGCGGGTGTGCCGCACCACGGGGGCGTGCAGGGCGTCCCGGTCGGTCATGACGAGCACGAACCCTCCCACGGTGACGTCCGGCAGCAGCTGCTGCCAGGCCTGCATAGCCGGGCCCATCAGCGGCGGGGCCACGGGCCGGGACCGCGCCCCGGAGCGCAGGTCCGCCCCGTCCCACGTGTAGACGCCGTCCGGGACCATGACCGAGCCGACCAGGGCCAGCCGGTGCCCGCACAGCACCGCGTGGTCCACCTCCAGGGCCCTGCCCCAGCGCAGCGGCACGCTGAGACCGGTGAGGATCCGCACCGCCGGCAGCGGACCAGGCAGGGTGCTGGAGAGCAGGTCCAGGGCGCGGGCCTGCCGGAGCACCCGGTGCCCGTCCGGCAGCAGTCCCCGCGCCCGCGGGGCCCCGTGCAGCCGCTGGCTCGAGCGCACCAGGTCCAGCACGCCCGGGTCCGCCTCGCCCTCGCCCGGAGGCGGGTCGTACACGACGACGGCGCCCGCCCCCGTGCCTGCCCCGGTCCCGCTGCCCGCTCCGGCACGGGAGTCGGCGGAGGCGGCGGAGGGACGCGCAGCCCCGGTCGCGGTGGACCCGAGGGAGAGGTCGTACCGGCGTCGGGCCTCGGGGTCCCCGACCTGCTCCCAGGCCTGGGTGACCGCCCGGAAGGCGCGGGCCTCCCCGCCGGCGTCGGGGTGGGTGCGGCGGGCTGCGGCGCGCCAGGCCCGCCGCAGCTGCTCCTGGGTGGCGTCCGGGCGCACACCCAGCACCTCGTAGGCGGTGCGGCGGTCAGCGCCCATCCCGGCCCTCCGCCACACGCCTCTCGCGTACTGCGGCCACCACCCCGGCGGCCGCGTCCTCGATCTGCCGGTACATGGCCTCGAACGCCGGGCGCGGCTTTCCCCACGGGTCCGGGACCTCCTGTACGCCCGCGGTGGCGGCGTCCGAGGCGAACTCGCCCAGTAGACGCACCTTCGCCGCCCGCCTGCTGTCCGGAGCCAGGGCCTGCACATCGGCGAGGTTGGACTCGTCCATCACCAGGAGCAGGTCCTGGGTGTCCAGGTCCTCGGCCCGCACCTGCGCGCCCACCGTGGGGAACTCGTAGCCCAGCTCCGTGCCCACCGCCAGGGTCAGTTCGTGCGGGCGCTCGCCCACGTGGTAGTCCGCTGTGCCCGCGGAGGTCACCTCGACGTCGTCGAGCCCGGCCTCCGTGAAGGCGCGGCGCAGCACCGCCTCCGCGGCAGGCGAGCGGCAGATGTTCCCGAGGCAGACCGTCATGATGCGCATGCGGCCAGTCTGCCAGCGGCGGGGCCGGCCCCGCTCCCCGCCCCCTCCACATCACACCTAGACTGACGCAGTGCCCGCCCCCGACCGCGTCCACCTGGACCACGCTGCGACGACGGCCCTGCGCCCCGGCGCGCTCGCGGCCTTCGCCGAGGCCGCCGCGCTGCCCGGCAACCCGGCCGCCCTGCACGCCTCCGCCCGCAGAGCCAAGCTGCGCCTTGAACAGGACCGTGAACGGATCGCCACGGCCCTGGGTGCCGACCCCGTCGAGGTGGTGCTCACCTCCGGGGGCACCGAGGCGGACAACCTGGCCGTGCAGGGGCTCTACCGTGCCCGCCGCGCCCAGGACCCCGCCCGCACCCGGATCGTGCTCACCGGGGTCGAGCACCACGCCGTCCTGGACACCGTCGCCTGGTTGGCCGCCCACGAGGGCGCCGAGGCCGTCGTCGTGCCCGTGGACGCCGCCAGCCGTGTGGACCTGACCGCCTGGGAGGCCGCCCTGGCCCAGGCCCCTGAGCGCACGGCCCTGGCCGCGCTCATGTGGGCCAACAACGAGGTCGGCACCGTCCAGCCCGTCGCCGAGGCCGCCCGGGCCGCCGCCGCCCACGGGGTGCCCCTGCACACGGACGCCGTGCAGGCCGTCGGCGCCGTGCCCGTGGACTTCGCCGCCTCCGGGGCCGGTACCCTCGCCCTCTCCGGCCACAAGCTCGGCGCCCCCGTGGGCGTCGGGGCGCTGCTGGTGCGCCGCGACCTCACCCTCGAGCCCGTGCTGCACGGCGGCGGGCAGGAGCGCCGGCTCCGCTCGGGCACCGTCTCCGTGGCCCTGGCCGCGGCGCTCGCGGCCGCCCTCGTGGAGGCCGTGGCCGACCAGCCCGCCGAGGCCCGGCGCCTGGGCCGGCTGCGGGACGAGGTGATCGCCGCCGTCGACGCCGCCCCCGGCATGGACCTGACCGGCCCCCGGGACGTGGACCCGGCCACCGGGGCGCCGCTGCCGGCCGGCACCCGCCGCCTGCCCGGCAACGTGCACGTCACCGTGCCCGGGGTCAGCGCCGACGCCCTGCTGTTCCGCTGCGACACCGCCGGACTGGACACCTCCTCCGGCTCGGCGTGCACCGCGGGCGTGGCCGCCCCCTCCCACGTGCTCGAGGCCATGGGGCTGGCCGAGCGCGCCCGCTCCACGCAGCGCTTCACTCTGGGACGCACGACGACGGCCGCGGACGTCGCCCGGCTGGTGCAGGCGCTGCCGGGGCTGGCCGCCCCGGCCCGGCGGAGGAGGCACCCGTGAAGGTCCTGGCCGCCATGAGCGGGGGAGTGGACTCGGCCGTGGCCGCCGCCCGGGCGGTGGAGGCCGGGCACGAGGTCGTCGGGGTCCACCTGGCGCTGTCCCGCATGCCCGGCACCCTGCGCACCGGCTCGCGCGGCTGCTGCACCATCGAGGACGCCCAGGACGCCTGGCGGGCCTGCGAGCGCCTGGGCATCCCCTTCTACACGTGGGACTTCTCCGAGCGCTTCCAGGCGGACGTGGTGGAGGACTTCGTGGCCGAGTACGCGGCCGGACGCACCCCCAACCCGTGCCTGCGCTGCAACGAGAAGATCAAGTTCGAGGCCCTGCTGGACCGAGCTCTCGAGCTCGGCTTCGACGCCGTGGCCACCGGCCACTACGCACGGGTGACGCGCGGGCCCGACGGCCGCGTGCAGCTGCACCGGGCCGCTGAGGACGCCAAGGACCAGTCCTATGTGCTGGCCGTGCTGCGCGAGGACCAGCTGGAGCACTGCCTCTTCCCCCTGGCGGACACCCCGTCCAAGGAGCTCGTGCGCGCCGAGGCCGCCGAGCGCGGGCTGTCAGTGGCTGCCAAGCCTGACTCCCATGACATCTGCTTCATCCCCGACGGCGACACCCGCGGCTGGCTCGCCGAGCGCGTGGACCTGACTCCCGGGCCCATCGTCGGCCCGAACGGCGAGCAGCTGGGCACCCACACCGGCGCCCAGGCCTACACCGTGGGCCAGCGCAAGGGCCTGGCGATCGGCCGGCCCGCCCCGGACGGACGCCCACGGTTCGTGCTGGAGGTCCGCCCGAAGGAGAACACCGTGGTGGTGGGCGGGCGTGAGCTGTTGGATGTGGACCGCATCACCGGGATTCGCCCGTCCTGGGCCGGCGCGCCCCTGCCGGAGGCCGACGGCGGCGACTGGTTCGCCTGCGAGCTGCAGTTCCGCGCCCATGGAGAGATCGTTCCTGCCCGCGCCCGGGTGTGCTCTGCGCCAATGCAGGGGCCGTCGTCGCCGGCGCAGGGCGCCCCACCGGCCCCGGCCCGGGGCGACGACGGCGCCCGCTGGGAGATCGAGCCGGCCCACCCCGTGCGCGGGGTCGCCCCCGGCCAGTCCGCTGTGCTCTACCGGGGCACCCGGGTGCTGGGGCAGGCGACCATCGACACCGCCCGCAACGCCCTGCTCTCCACGGACCGGGATGCGTAGGCTGACGGCCATGAGCACCGACTACGACCCGCATGCCAGCTCTCTGACCGGCACGACGGACGAGGCCGTGCTCGCCGAGCTGTACGCGATCCGCGGCAGCATCGACAACATCGACGCCTCCCTCGTGTACCTGCTCGCCGAGCGGTTCAAGTTCACCCAGCGGGTGGGTGAGCTCAAGGCCCGCCACGATCTTCCCCCCTCGGACCCGGGCCGGGAGGCCGCGCAGATCGCACGCCTCCACGCCCTCGCCCGGGACGCCGACCTTGAGCCCGAGTTCGCCGAGAAGTTCCTCACCTTCATCATCGCCGAGGTGATCCGCCACCACCGGGCCATCGCGGAGGCCGATGCCGGCCAGGATGGACCGGCCGATGGCTGAGCCCCGCCCCGTGAGGGCCCTCGGCGGCACACCCTGGCGCGGGACCGACGCGGCCCTCGCCCACCGGGTGACCCTCGGGGAGCTGGCCGAGGAGCATGTGCCCGTGCTCCCGGAGCTGCCCGATCGCGGCCCCGGAGCGGACGCTGTGGGGCGCTCCGCCGCCCTGCTGGCCGAGCTCTCCGTGGACCTGCAGCCCCACGGCTGGCGGGTCAGCCCGCCCTCCACCGTGGCTTCCGGCATGGACCGTCGGCGTGCCCGCTCGTACTGGCAGGAGGACCTCCAACGGTGGGCGGACACCGCCGGCGCCGAGGGGGTGCGCCCGGAGCGCCTGGCCGTGCGCGTGCTCGGCCCGCTCACCCTGCTCGGCAACCTCTGGCTGCCCGGCGGTGAGCGGGTGCTCGTGGACGCCGGCGCCCGCCGGGACGTCGCCGCCGCCTACCGGGAGGGGCTGGGGGAGGCGCTGTCCGCGCTCGCGGCCACCACGGGGGTGGCCCGGCCCACGGTGCTGCTGGACGAGCCGGCGGCCGCGGCCGTGCTCGGCGGGGACCTGCCCACCGCCAGCGGCTACCGGACGGTGCGCTCGATGCCCCGGGACGAGGCCCGCCACCTGTGGCGGGAGGCGTTCGCTGCCCTGGGCGCCGGTGAGGGCACGGCGGTGTGGGTGGACCCGCACGCCGCGGACGCGCAGGTCCGCGACCTCGCCCTCCTGCTGGGCGAGGCCCGGCCCGCCTCGGAGGGGGATGCACCGGACCCGGGCCTGCCCGCGGAGGGCGGGGTCGGCGTCGTGCTGGAGGTCGGGGCCCTCGAGGCGCCCGCCGGGTCGCCGTCCCGGCAGGCGACGACGGCGGTGACCCCCGCCGCCTGGGAGGTCGCGGCCGGCTGGTCGGAGGCCGAGCGCCCCGTGGCTCTGCGGCCGGCAGCTGACTCCGGCCGGGCCGGGACACTGGATCCGGCCGCACTGCTGCAGACCTGGGATCGGCTGGGCCTGGACCCGCACCGGGCCCGGGCCCTGACGCTCACCACCGCCGGGGCCCACGATGCCGGCGTGCTGGCCCGTCTGCGCCGGACCGCCGCCGAGCTCGGGGACCGGATCGCCGAGCTCGGCGGCTGAAGCTCACCGCTGCGCGAGGGGCGCCTCCAGGCCCGGAGACGTCCCTCGTGCCGGCACCCGGTCCCGGACGGTCACGAATCGGTGACGACCCGCCGCTGACACGCGCATACTGGCGTGTGGGGGTCCGCCAGGGGCTACGATCCCAGACAGCCCGGTCATCCCGGGCGAGGGTCCCGTGCGCCCACGCGGGCACGCCGTGACGGGCTGAGGAGGTACAGGCATGAGCAGTCCCACGATCCTGGTGGTGGACGACGACGAGCCGCTGGCGGAGATGATCGGCATCGTCCTGCAGAGCGAGGGGTTCCAGACGGCGTTCGCCTCGGACGGCACCTCCGCGGTGCCCACCTTCCACCGTGTCCGCCCGGACCTCGTGCTGCTGGACCTCATGCTCCCGGGCATGGACGGGATCGAGGTGTGCCGGCGCATCCGTGCCGAGTCCGACGTGCCGATCATCATGCTCACCGCGAAGTCCGACACCGCCGACGTCGTCCGCGGCCTCGAGTCCGGCGCCGACGACTACGTGCCCAAGCCCTTCAAGCCCGCCGAGCTCGTCGCCCGCGTGCGCGCCCGCCTGCGGGAGAGCGAGTCCCGCCCGGAGGAGCTGCTGCGCATCGGCGACGTCGACATCGACGTGGCCGGCCACCAGGTCTCCCGGGCCGGCGAGCCGATCTCCCTCACCCCCCTCGAGTTCGACCTGCTCGTGGCCCTGGCCCGTCGCCCGCGCCAGGTCTTCACCCGCGAGATGCTCCTCGAGGAGGTCTGGGGCTACCGCCACCAGGCGGACACCCGCCTCGTGAACGTCCACGTGCAGCGCCTGCGCTCCAAGGTGGAGCCGGATCCTGAGCACCCTTCCGTGGTGCTCACGGTCCGCGGCGTGGGGTACAAGGCCGGCCAGGGCTGAGCCCGTGGCCGGCCCCTTCTCCCCGGACACCCCGCCCCGCCGTGACCCCGCCGCGAGCCTGCGTGCGTGGTCGGGGGAGCTCGCCCACCGGTGGCGCAGCTCCCTGCAGCTGCGCACCGCCGTCGTCGCGGCCCTGCTGACCCTCGCCGCCGGCCTGGCCCTGTCCCAGCTGCTGGCCCAGCAGGTGGCCCAGGCCCTCTTCGAGGCCCGCTACCAGCAGGTCGAGGCGGAGGCCCGCCGTGGCTTCAACCAGGTGCGGTCCAGCTTCGCCGGCTCCACCGCCACTGACGCCCAGGCCACCGACGCGCTCGTCACCCAGACCGTGCGCGCCCTCGAAGGGGACTCCGGGGCCACCATCCGCCGCCGCTTCCTCCTGGCCCCCCTGCCCGACGCCGGCACCACCTCGGTCGGCACGCTCTCCTCCCCGGGGCTCGACTCCTCGGTGATCCCCGACGAGCTGCGCCGCGCCGTGGCCGAGGGCCCCGGCGTCGTCGACCAGTCCGTGGCACTGCCCGACGGCAACGGCGGCACCGTGCCCGGCATCGTGTTCGGCACCCAGGTGATCGTCCCGCCCGGGGCCGGCTACGGGCTGTACCTCGTCTACGACCTCTCCGACGTGCAGGCCTCCCTGGACTCGGTGCTGCGCGTGCTGCTGCTCTTCGGCGGCGGCTTCCTCGTGGTCAACGTCCTGGTGGCCTGGTGGGCCGCCCGCTCGGTGGTCCGGCCCGTGCAGCACGCCGCCCTGGCCGCCGAGTCCCTCTCCGGCGGCAACCTCGCCGTGCGCATGCCCGTGCGCGGCGAGGACGAGCTTGCCCGCCTGGGCACCTCCTTCAACCGCATGGCGGACAGCATCCAGGGGCAGATCACCCAGCTCGCCCAGCTCTCGCGCATGCAGCAGCGGTTCGTCTCCGACGTCTCCCATGAGCTGCGCACCCCCCTGACCACCGTGCGCATGGCCGCGGACGTGCTCTACGGCTCCCGGGAGGACTTCGACCCGGTGAACCGCCGCTCGGCCGAGCTGCTGTTCCACCAGGTCGACCGCTTCCAGGCGATGCTCGCGGACCTGCTGGAGATCACCCGCTTCGACGCCGGCGCCGCCTCCCTCGCTCTGGAGGACACCGACCTGCTCGAGCTCGCCCGGGACGTGGTGCTCACCGCCCAGCCGATCTCCGAGCAGGCCGGCGTGCCCGTCTACCTCGTGCCCCAGGGCGGGCAGGCCTCCGACCCGGAGAGCGGCGCGGACTTCCACGCGATGGTCGACCCCCGCCGCCTCGAGCGGATCCTGCGGAACCTCGTGAACAACGCGGTCGAGCACGCCGAGGGCGAGCCGGTCGACGTCGTCGTGGCCGCCGACGCGGACGTGGTGACGGTCGCCGTCGTGGACCACGGCATCGGGCTCTCCCCCGAGCAGGTCCAGCGGGTGTTCGACCGCTTCTGGCGCGCCGACCCCTCCCGCAAGCGCACCACCGGCGGCTCCGGACTGGGCCTGGCCATCGCCGCCGAGGACACCCGCCTGCACGGCGGCCGCCTCGAGGCCTGGGGCGAGCTCGGCGTCGGGTCCGTGTTCATGGTCTCCGTGTGGCACCGCCCCGGCCAGCCCGGCCCCAACGGGGAGGCGCCGCCGGCGGTGCCCCGGGCCGCCCTGGCCATGCCCCCGGTCTACGACACCGACGGACGCCGCCACGCCACGGACCTCGACCGGTCCCTGCCGGCCGCCCCGGACCCCGACGCGCGGGCCGCCGCCCGCGCCCTGGACCGGACCCGAGAACAGGAGCTGTCGTGACCCACCGCCCCCGGACCGTCCTGCGGGTCACTGCGCTCGCGGCCGCCGTCGCCCTGTCCGCGGGGGCCTGCGCGCAGATCCCGCAGAGCTCCACGGTGCGCTCCGACCCCGCCCGGGACGGCGCCGTCCAGGCCTCCGACGCGCCCCTCTACCGGCCCCCGGGCCCTGCCGCGGACGCGGACGCGGAGGCGATCATCCGCGGCTTCATGCTCGCCGGCACCGGGCCCCAGAACGACTACGCGGTGGCCCGGGAATACCTGGCCGGGTCCGCGGAGAACGACTGGGATCCCGGCCGGCGCACGGTGGTGTACTCCTCGAAACCGACCATCACCCGCGGCGCGGGGGAGGGGGCCTACCAGGTGCAGGTGGAGGTCGAGTCCGTGGTGGACGAGGCCGGGCTGCGCACCATGGCCCCGCCCGGCACCACCCAGGCCTGGAATCTGACGGTGCAGGAGATCGGCGGCCGTCCGCGTATCACGGGCACCGACGACGGCGTGCTGCTCTCCCGCTCCCAGTTCTCCCAGCTCTACGCTCCGCAGGCGCTGGCGTTCTACGATCCGACGTTCACCACCGTCGTGCCGGACGTGCGCTGGTTCGTCAACCGCTCCACCCGGGTGACCGCCGTGACCCGCGCCCTGCTGCAGGGGCCGGCCCCGTATCTCACCGGGGCGGTGGCCACGGCCTTCCCCCTGCGTACCGGAGGTGACCTCACCGGTCCCTCGGTGCCGGTCTCCCCGGAGGGGGTGGCGAGCGTGGACCTCACCGCGGCGACCGTGGAGGGCGCCGACGCCGTCGGGCGGCACCGGATGCGCGAGCAGCTGCGGCTGTCCCTGGAGGGCATCTCGGGGATCACGCGCGTGGATGTGTCCGTGCAGGGCAAGGCGGTGGTCCAGGACCCTGCCGGGGGCAGCCCCGCCCCTGTGCAGGTGGACCCGGGGCCGGGGTCGATGCAGGTC
The DNA here is from genome assembly GCF_034179925.1 of Micrococcus sp. GTDB lineage: Bacteria > Actinomycetota > Actinomycetes > Actinomycetales > Micrococcaceae > Micrococcus. The sequence goes on from NZ_JAXFPG010000043.1 coordinate 16,846, forward strand.
GGCGTGGATCCGGCCACCGGGCAGCTCGTGCAGTTCCAGGACCTCACCGTCACCCCGGTCGGCGGCCTGCCGGACCTCGGGGCGGTGCGGCCGGTGGATCCTGCCATGACCGTGGACCGCACCGGGTTCGCGTTCCTGGACCCGGGCCGGAGGCGCCTGCAGGTGGCTCGGACCGACGGCTCCCTGCGCACGGCCCTGACCGGCACGGACCTCACCGGTCCCAGTGTGGACCCGCACGGCTGGGTCTGGACGGTGGAACGCGGTGCGGACTCCCGGATCGCGGCGATACCGGTCCAGGCCGCCGAGCGTCCGCGCGTCGTGACCGCCCCGTGGCTGGAGGAGGGGGAGCAGATCGTGGACCTGCGCATCGGCCCGGCCGGGGCTCGGGCGGCGCTGATTGTCGACGACGGCGCGCGCCGCACCCTGCGCGTGGCCGGGGTGGTGCGGGGCTCGGACGGGGTGCCCTCCTCCCTGACCGAGCCGATGCTGCTGGCCACGGCCGAGTCCCCGGACCTGGTGCGCTGGGTGGACTCGGTGACCCTCGTGGTCACGCCGGTGGCCCCGGACGCCGAGACGGACGTGCAGCCGGAGATCGTGCCCCTGGCCGGGGGCGGCCGGCAGCTCTTCCCGCTGGCCGGGGTGCGGGGGCTGTCCGTGGGAGGCACGTCCTCGCTGTACGCCGAGACCGAGGACGGGGTGTCCCTGCTGGTGGGCTCCTCGTGGCGGGCCCAGGAGCTCTCCCAGCCGGTCACCGACCTCGCCTTCCCCGGCTGAGCGAGCCGGGGCGGGGGTGCTCCTCCGCTCCGGCCCGACCCGTCCGCTCCTGCACAGCCCGTCCGCCCCTCCACACCGGGGGCCGTGGCGGCCGGTGCCGAGGCCCGGCGTGGTGGGCTCGTGGCATGGCCGCACTCCCCGCCCTGCTCGAGGGCCTCGTCGACCTCGTCCTGCCCGCCGACTGCCTGGTGTGCTCCGCCCCCGGCACCCGGCTCTGCCCCGGCTGCGCCGCCGCACTCGAGGCCGCCCTCGCCTGCCCCCGCCGGGCCGAGCAGGGGGCCCAGGCCCTGCCCCTGGGCCCGGACGGCGAGCCACTGCCGGTGATGGCCGGCGCCGCCTACCTGCCCCCGGTGTCCACCGCCGTGCTCGCCTTCAAGGATCACCACGGGCTGCACCTGCGCACCCGGCTGGGGGACGCCCTCGCCCGCACCGTGGCCGCCGCCCGGCTGGACCCCCGGCTGCCCGCGGCCCGCACAGCCGTGCTGGTGCCCGTGCCCGGCGGCGGGCGCGGCTACCGGACCCGAGGCTACGACCCCCTGGCCGAGCTGTGCCGCAGTCTGCCGGGCGCATGGGTGCGGGACGACGTCGTCCGTGCCCCGCTGCTGCCCGCCCCGGCCCGGCGCATGGGCCCGGCCCACGCCGGTGCCGGGACCCGCCAGCGGCGCCGCCGCGAGCGCCGCTGGCGGGTGCGGGAGGGAGCCCTGCCCCGGGGCGCGCCCGTGCTGCTCGTGGACGATGTGCTCACCACCGGCTCCACCCTGGCCGCCCTCGCCGCGGCCGTGCGCCGGGCCGGGGCGGTGCCGGTGGGGGCGGCGGTGCTGGCCGCGGTGCTCCCGCCGGACGGGACGCACCGGCCCGAGCTCGGGCCGTGGGGTCTGGCCCCGGCAGACGGGGGCCGCTAGCGTGGTGGGCACGGATCGGCGCCTCGCCGGTCCCGTCCCGCCCACGGCTAGAAGGAGGTCCCCGCCCCTTCGCTCCGTCCGGTCGGACGACGTCAGGGGCAGGCCTCCACTCCACACGGTCGGGACCGAGTGAGTCGGATCAGGAGGACACCATGACCCTGGACGTCAGCTTCATCGCCCGCGGCATCACCCCCACGGAGGCGTTCCGCGACCACGTCACGGCCCGGGCCGAGCGTCTCGAGACCCTCGCGGAGGAGGGCGCCGCCCTCGAGGTGAAGGTCGAGAAGGTCTCCCGCCAGCGCCACTCGGACGGGACCATCCGCGTGGAGCTCACGGTCCGCGGCCCGCGTGAGGTCGTCCGCGCCGCCGCCGACGGGGACGACAAGATCGCCGCCTACGACGCCGCCGCCGCACGCCTGTCCGAGCGTCTGCGCCGTCTGCGCGACCGCCGCAAGGACCGCCGCGCCGGCCGGGGCGGGGCCTCGCGCGGGGCCGGTGAGGTCGCCTTCGTGCCGCCGCTGCCCCCGATCGGCGCCGAGCAGACCCCGGACGAGACCATCCCCGAGGCCGGCACCCCCGTGACCATCCGCGAGAAGGCCTTCCCCGCCACCCCCATGACGGCCGAGGACGCCGTGGACGCGATGGAACTGGTGGGCCACGACTTCTACCTCTTCCTGGACGAGGAGACCTCCGTCCCCTCGGTCGTGTACCGCCGTCGCGGCTGGAGCTACGGCCTGATCCGCCTGGACGAGTCGCTGCCGGCGGACCACGCGCCGGACTCCACCGGGACCGAGCGCCCGTACCGGGCCGAGGGCGGCACCGAGGCCTGAGCCCGCACCCCGCGACGGCGGTGCCGTCCGACTCCGTGTCGGGCGGCGCCGCCGTCGTCGTGCGGGCACGGTGCCGTCCGGTCCGCCGAGGCCTCCGTCCGTGACCGTAGACTGTCCGGACGACCGCGCACCGGCCAGGCGGCGCCCCCGCGCCCCGGCCACACCGCAGAGGGAGCAGAGAGAGCCAGTGCCTTCGATCATCGACCGCGTCCTGAAGGTCTCCGACAACCGTGTGCTCAAGCGCATGCGGGGGACCGTGGACGCCGTGAACGTCCTCGAGGACGAGTTCCGCGCCCTCTCCGACGCCGAGCTGCGCGAGGAGACCGACCGCTACCGGGCCCGCGTGGCCGACGGCGAGGACCTCGACTCCCTGCTGCCCGAGGCCTTCGCCGCCGTGCGCGAGGCCGCCGGCCGCACCCTCGGCCAGCGCCACTACGACGTCCAGCTGCTCGGCGGCGTGGCCCTGCACCGGGGCAACATCGCCGAGATGAAGACCGGTGAGGGCAAGACCCTCGTGGCCACCGCCCCGGCCTACCTGAACGCGCTCACCGGCAAGGGTGTGCACGTGGTGACGGTCAACGACTTCCTCGCCTCCTACCAGGCGGACCTGATGGGCCGCGTGTACCGGTTCCTGGGCATGGAGACCGGCGTGATCGTCGCGGGCCAGGAGCCGTCCGTGCGCCGCACGCAGTACGCCGCGGACATCACCTACGGCACGAACAACGAGTTCGGCTTCGACTACCTGCGGGACAACATGGCCTGGAGCCTGGACGAGCTCGTCCAGCGCGGCCACCACTACGCGATCGTCGACGAGGTGGACTCGATCCTCATCGACGAGGCCCGCACCCCGCTGATCATCTCCGGCCCGGCCCAGGGCGGCATCACCCGCTGGTACGCCGAGTTCGCCCGCCTGGTGCGCCGGCTCGAGGCCGGCGTGGACTACGAGGTGGACCAGAAGAAGCGCACCGTGGGCGTGCTGGAGCCGGGCATCGAGAAGGTCGAGGACGAGCTCGGCATCCACAACCTCTACGAGGCCCAGAACACCCCGCTGATCCAGTACCTCAACAACGCCGTGAAGGCCAAGGAGCTGTTCAAGCGGGACAAGGACTACGTGGTCCTCGACGGCGAGGTGCAGATCGTGGACGAGCACACCGGCCGTGTGCTCGCCGGCCGCCGGTACAACGAGGGCCTGCACCAGGCCATCGAGGCCAAGGAGGGCGTGGAGGTCAAGCCGGAGAACCAGACCCTGGCCACCGTCACCCTGCAGAACTACTTCCGCGGCTACGACAAGCTCTCCGGCATGACCGGCACCGCCGAGACCGAGGCCGCGGAGTTCACCTCCACCTACAACCTGGGCGTCGTGGTCATCCCGCCGAACAGGCCCAGGAAGCGGGTGGATCGCAACGACCTCGTGTACAAGAACGAGAAGGTGAAGTTCGACGCCGTCGTGAAGGACATCGCCGAGCGCCACGCCGCCGGCCAGCCGGTGCTGGTGGGCACCACCTCCGTGGAGAAGTCCGAGTACCTCTCCACCCTCCTGAGCCGAGCGGGTATCCGCCACGAGGTGCTCAACGCGAAGAACCACGCCCGTGAGGCGGCGATCGTGGCCCAGGCCGGCCGCCCGGGCGCGGTGACCGTGGCCACGAACATGGCCGGCCGCGGCACGGACATCATGCTTGGCGGCAACGCGGAGTTCACGGCCGTGGCCCGCATGCAGGAGCTGGGCCTGGACGCCCAGGAGCAGCCCGAGGAGTACGAGGCCCGCTGGCCGCAGGTGCTGGCCGAGGCCGAGGACGCCGTGCGGGCCGCCCGCGAGCAGGTCCGGGGGGCCGGGGGCCTGTACGTGCTCGGCACCGAGCGCCACGACTCCCGCCGGATCGACAACCAGCTGCGCGGCCGCTCGGGCCGTCAGGGCGACCCGGGCGAGTCCCGCTTCTACCTCTCGCTGACCGACGACCTGATGCGCAACTTCAACCCGGGCGCCGCCCAGCGCATCATGAACAGCGCCGCCATCCCGGACGACATGGCCCTGGAGTTCAAGATGGTCTCCTCGGCCATCCAGAACGCCCAGTCCCAGGTGGAGGGGCGCAACGCCGAGCAGCGCAAGAACGTGCTCAAGTACGACGACGTCATGAACCGCCAGCGCGAGGCGATCTACGCGGACCGCCGCTCCATCCTGGAGGGCGAGAACCTCGGTGAGCGGGTGCGCGGGTTCGTGGAGGACGCGGTCGGCGCGATCGTGGATGCCGCCACGGAGGAGGGCCACGCCTCGGAGTGGGATCTGGAGAAGCTCTGGGAGGACCTGCGGGGGCTCTACCCGGTGGGGGTGGAGGTCGAGGAGGTCGTGGCGGCCGCCGGCGGCCGGGGCCGTCTGACCGCGCAGACGCTGCGCCGCGAGCTGGTCTCCGACGCCCTGCTGGCCTACGACGACCGCGAGGCCGAGGTCGGCGCGGAGCCGCTGCGTGAGGCCGAGCGTCGGGTGGTGCTGTCGATGATCGGCCGGAAGTGGCAGGAGCACCTGTACGAGATGGACTATCTCAAGGAGGGCATCGGCCTGCGCGCCATGGCTCAGCGGGAGCCGCTGGTGGAGTACCAGCGTGAGGGCTTCATCCTGTTCCAGGCGATGCTCGCGGCCATCCGGGAGGAGTCGGTGCGGACCCTCTTCCACGCGCAGATCGCCGCCGCCCCCGCGCCCACCCAGCTGCCCGGCATCAAGGACGCCCGGGCCGCGACCATGGCCCCGCAGGTGTCCGTCGAGGGCCTGGAGGCTCCGCAGCGTCCGGCGGCCTTGCGCCTGACCGGTCCCTCGGAGGACGGAGACGCGGTGGAGACCGTGGACACCGGCAGCGGCACGGTCCCGGCGGGCACGAACCGTCGCTCCCGTCGTCAGGCTCGGCGCCAGGGCCGCGACCAGGCCTGAGGGCTGGTCGGGGTGCAGGCCTGAGGGTGGACCTGTGCGCCCGGGCCCGTCCCGGTGTGCGGGGCGGGTCGATCAGCCGATCTCGACCGAGGTGACCTTCCAGCGGCGCAGGCCCCGCTCCAGGCGCAGCGCGAAGGCGCGGGCGTGGCCGTCGCAGAGGATCGTCGCGCTGGCCTCCACCCGTCCCGGGGCGACCTCGCACACCCGTGCGCCCACCGGGCGGGGCGCCGCGCCCGTGGAGGGCCGGGTCTGCGTGCGCTCCAGCAGGTCCACACGGCGCACGAGTTTCTCGTAGACCTCCGGGGCCAGCCAGCCGGCGAGGTCCCGCAGCGGCCGACGCCCGGCCTCGGCGTCCACACAGGCCACGGCGACGACGGCGGCCAGCGAGCGCACGCGGCGTATCTCCTCCCGCTCCAGCTCCCGGCGGAGCCGGTCGCCCGAGGCGTCCGGCCGGGTCAGGCGTGGCGAGCCGGTGAGGCCGCGGGTCCGGGGGGCCGGACGGGTGGGCGCGGTGGCGAGGGCGGTCATCGTTTCCTCCTGGGTGCGGGTCGTGCGGTCGGTGGGGGTCGAGCGGTCGACGTGCCGGCCGAGGTCGGGCCGGACGGTGGTCTCGGTGGGGCTCATCGGGGGCCGTCCACCGGGGGCTGGGCCGGCGGCGAGGTCCATGCGGTGGTGGCCGGGACGACGTCGTCGGGGGCGTAGGGGGAGAAGGTGGGGGTCACAAGCACCGTGCCCACCGTCAGCAGGCTGGGGTCCGGTCCGATGACGCGCTGATTGGCGCGGTACCAGTCGCGCCAGCGGCGGTCGATCTCCAGGGCAGTGGCGTCCGGGCCCAGTTCCGCGGCGGCGATGTCCCAGAGGCAGTCGCCGGCCCGCACTGTCACCGTGGGTGCCTCGGCCAGGGGCCGGGGTGCGGCCGGGGCCTCGGGCGGGCGCGTGGTGGGTGCTCCGGGTGTCCACGCGGCCGTCGGCAGGGGCCGGGGCTCGCCCCCGGTGTGCGGGCTCGGCGCGGGGCGCGGCACGGACTCGATCCGCGAGACGGGCTCGGCCGCCGCGGCATCGGTGGGGGAGGCCCACCACCGGGTGTCCACGACCGACGTGGAGGCGGAGGGGCTCGTGCTGTGCCATGCGGGCGCCTCTGCGGCCATCGCGGCCGGGGTGCCGACCAGCTGGACCCCCAGCACCGCGGCGCCCACGCGGCGCAGCACGGCCGGGGTGATCCGTTCGCCCAGTCGCTGGAGGCGGCCGTCGCCGGTCCGGCTGCCCATCGCCAGCAGCGCCAGCCCGAGGACCCCGACCGTCCACCAGGCCGCCAGCGCCGCGCCGGCCACCGCAGCGGTGAGGCCGAGCAAGCGGCCGAGCTGCCCGGCGTCCGTGCCCGGGGCCGCGGTGAGCAGGGTGTGGGCGGCCAGTGCCGCCAGGGGCAGGGCTGCGGCCAGCAGTGCCGTCAGGGCGAGGTCCGACCCTCGGATGCCCTGCCCCCGCGTCTGCTGCCGGCTGTGCTGTGTCCGCTGCCGGGTGGACTGTGTCCTCTCCCTGCCGTGCTGGGCCATGATCCCTCCGCCGTCGTGCCTGCGGTGGCTGTGTCCACCGTCTGGGTGTTGCTCACAGTGAACACCAGGGGTCGAATGGTTGTCAATGGTGTCGTTTGATGTCGTTTGATGATGTCTGTTCACATGCCCAGGGAGGCGTGACGGCCGCGTACTGTGGCTCCATGCGGTGGGACGGACTGTTCGAGGACCTCGAGGCGCGGTGGGCCGGGCTGGCCCGGGAGCAGATCGTGGCGGACGCCGCGGAGCTCACCCGGGCCGAGTGGTCCCGCACGGATCTGCCCTCGCGTCTGCGCGGCGCGGTGGGCACCACCCTGCGGCTGCACCTGTCCGGAGGTCAGGCGCTCGACGTGCACGTCCAGGCCACGGGAGCCGACTGGGTCGGAGGGGTGCTGGCCGCCGCGGACTCGGTGATCGTCCCGCTGGCCTCGCTCGCCGCCGTCGAGGGGGAGCTGGGTGCTGTGCGCGAGGCGCCCGGCGGCGTCGTGCCGGAGCAGTCCATGGCCGCCGTGCTGCGCCGGGTGGCCCGGCTGCGCTCACCCGTGCGGGTGACGGGGGTGCAGGGAGCGGCCCTGGTCGAGGGGACCGTGGACCGCGTCGGCACCGACCACATGGACGTCGCCCGGCACGCTTGGGACGAGGCACGGCGACGCACGGCGGTGCGGGGCGGGATGACCGTCCCCTTCACGGGGATCGGCTGGGTGCAGGCGCTCGGGACGGTGCTGTGAGCACGGGCGGCGGTGATGCCCCGGCGCGCTGACGGCGCGGAGTGGCGATGCCGCGGGCGCTCAGGCCTGGGCAGAGTCGGCCTGGGCCCACTCCTGGACGCGGGAGCGGGTCACGGCCCGCTGCTGCTCCACGTACTCCTCGAGCCAGGACTCCTCGACGCGCCACTGATTGCGCCCGCCGACCTGGATGGCCTGCAGCTCGCCGCTGCGCACGAGGGTGCGGGCCTGGTGGCCGGAGATGTTGAGGATCTCCGCCACGTCGGTGAGGGTCAGGAATCGCTGCACTGCTGCTCCAGGTGCTCCAGGGATCGAATCGTCCGGGGGACGCGTGCTCACGCCCTCTGGCCATTGAACACCCCATGCCCCGGGGGAGGGCCACTTTTCCACAGATCGTGCCGGCATGCGTGGCCATGGGCGGGGGCTGTGGCTACCCTTCTGCGTGAATAGGCGTGACGGCGTCGCAGGAGGACGCCCACCGCCCCCGACCACAGGAGGGGAGACCACATGGACACGCGACGGACCGAGCCGAACGAGGGTGCCCGACTCCGGCGTCCGCGCTGGCGGGACCCGCGGCTGATCGTCGGGGTGGTGCTCGTCCTGCTGTCCGTCGCCGGGGTGGTCGCCCTGGTGGCGGGCGCCCAGCGCACGCAGACCTACTGGGCGGTGGCCCGCGACGTCGGCCCCGGCACCGCGCTGCGTTCGGAGGACCTCGTGCCGGTGGAGGTCCGTCTCGGCGACGGCGCGGACCGCTACGTGCCCGTGGACGGGGCCTCCCCGGAGGGCCGGATGCTCGCCGGCGCCGTCCGCCAGGGCGAGCTGGTCCCGGCCGGCGCCCTCGTGGATGTGGACCCGCACCGGCGCAGCCCGGTCGGCGTGCTGCTGGCCGAGCCGCTCCCGACGGGCACGGGCGTGGGCTCCCGCGTGGACGTATGGGCCGCCGCGCCCAAGGCCACCGGGCGCGGCCATGAGGAGCCCCGCCGCATCGCCGCGGGAGTGGAGATCGTCGAGGTCCAGGGCATCGACGGCGGCCTGGGGGCCCGTCCCGCCACCCGGGTGCAGCTGATGGTGGGGGAGGACATCCTGCCGCGGATGCTGCAGGCCGAGGTCTCGGACGCGCGTATCGCCCTGGTGCCCGCCCTCGAGGGGCGTTGAGCGTGCGGGTCGCCCTTGCCACCACCGTCCTGCCCGGCCTCGACCATGTGGGGCCCCTGGAGCGGGCCCAGCGGGATGTCACGGTCGTCCGCCGTGCCGCGGACCTCGCCGAGCTGATCGCCGTCGCCCGCTCCGGTCTCGTGGATGTGGCCCTCGTGGCCGACGGTGCGGACCGCCTCGACGCCGCCGTGCTCGAGGAGCTCACCACCGCCGCCCGGCCGGTCGGAGTGCTGGCCATGAGCGAGGTCCGCGAGGACCGCGCCCGTCTCAGGGAGTTGGGCGTGCCGTGCGTGCGCGCGGACATCCCGCCGCTGGAGCTGGCCCGCGTGGTGGCCGAGGTGGCCCGTGTGGCCGTCACCGGCGCGGAGGCGGACCCGATGCTCGGCGCGGACGAGCAGGAGGCGAGCGCCCCCGCCGGAGCAGGGGCGGGCGACGCTGCGGGCACGGGTGACGTCGACCGCTCGGCCATGGCGGCGGAGGGCGCTGGGACAGGGGAGGGAACCGGGGCCGCGGTGCCGTCGATCCCGGTGGAGTTCGCCGAGCGGACCGCTCCGGCCGCCCCGCCGGTCGCCGCCACGGCGGCGGACACCGTCTGGGGTGTCCCCGCGCCGCAGGGAGCCGGATCTCAGGGCACTGGGGTTGAGGGTTCGGGGGGTGAGGGCACGGGGACCACGACGCCGGCCGGGTCGCCCCCGACCCACCAGCCGCCGACGCAGTCGGCACCGGAGCAGTCGGTGTCGGGGCGTTCGGTGTCGGAGCAGCCGGGGCCGGCCCGGCCGACCTCTGACATTGCCGGCGCCCCGGCCGGGCCCGGTCCCCATCCGGCCCCCGCCACGGGCGTCGACGCCGCCGCCTCCGGGGCACGGCCGGAGCCGGCCCAGGTGCTCGTGGTCTGGGGGCCGACCGGCGCTCCCGGGCGGACGACGGTGGCCGTGAACCTGGCCGCCGAGACCGCCGCGGCCGGGCTGCGCACCCTGCTCGTGGACCTGGACACCTACGGCCCGGCCGTGGGTGTGCACCTCGGGCTCACCGAGGAGTCGGCCGGGGTCTCCCGTGCGGCCCGCCGTGCGGACCGGGGCCGCCTGACGGTGGAGGACGTCGTCGCCGCGGCCGTCCGGGTGAGGGTGGCCGGGGCACCCCTGGACGTGCTCACCGGGGTGACCCGCCCGGACCGCTGGCCCGAGGTGCGTGCCGGAGCCGTGGAGCGGATCCTCACGGTGGCCCGGCAGGGCTGGGAACGGGTGGTGGTGGACGTGGGCTTCTGCCTGGAGGAGGACGAGGAGCTCTCCTTCGACATTCCCGCACCGCAGCGCAACGGGGCCACCCTGGCCGCCCTGGGTGCGGCGGACCGTGTGCTCGCGGTGGGTGGGGCCGATGCCGTCGCCCTGCCGCGCCTGCTGCGGGGTGTGGAGGTACTCGGCCAGGCGGCCTCCGGTGCGGAGGTCGAGGTGGTGGTCAACCGGGTGCGGCCGGCGGCGTCCGGGGTCTCACCGGAGTCGCAGATCGCGGGGGTGTGGGCGCGCTACGGGCCGGACCTGCCCGTGGTGGCGCACCTGCCCTGGGACCCGTCGGCGGCGGACCGGGCCCTGCTCGGCGGCCAGGTGCTGGCCGAGGCGGCACCGCAGAGCCCCCTGCGCCGGGCGCTGGCGGAGCTGGCGCGCCGGGACCCGGCCGTGGCCCGTGCTGCCGCCGGACGCCCGAAGCGCCGTAGGCTGATCCCATGGCCCGCCCCCTCGCCTCGGACCCCCTGAGCTCCCACCCCGACCTGCCCGAGGAGGACCGGTCCTGGCTGCGGATGCTCGTGGGCGACTGGCAACTGGTGGCCGACCTCGCCCTGGCCGACCTCGTGCTGTGGTGCCCGGCCCCGATCGTGGAGGGCATCCCCGGCCCCCGGGGCTACATCGCCATGGCCCAGGTGCGTCCGTTCACCGCGCCCACCCTCTTCCAGCGGGACATCGTCGGCTCCCGTCCCCGCACGGACCTGCGGGCCCTCGTGGACCGGGTGTGGCACGCCGGCGCCCCCGCCGAGGGGCAGGGCCCGCTCGTGGCGCCCGGCGCCGGCCTCGAGGTGCGCCTGTGGCCGGTGGTCCGCGAGGGCCGGGTGATCGGCGTCGTCAGCGGCCACCAGGACCAGAACAGCCGACCGGCCCGCTCCTCGGTCGAGGACAACTACCAGGCCACCGCCGGCACGCTGCTGGACATGATCCAGCACGGCCGCTGGCCGGACCCGCAGGACCCGCCCTCGTTCTGGATCGGCGGCACGCCCCGGGTGGGTGACGGGCTCGTGGTGCTGGACGCCTCCGGGCGGGCCTCGTTCACCAGCCCCAACGCCGTCTCGGCCCTGCGCCGGCTCGGGGTGAACGCCACCGTCCCGGGCCACACCCTCACGGACCTGCTCTCGGGCACCGAGGCGGCCCGCCGCCCCTCCGACGAGGGCACCTGGACGCTGCTGAGCGGCCAGCGCCCCGGCCGGGCGGAGGTCCAGGCGCACGGGGCCACGCTCACCGTCCGCTCCGTGCCCCTGCGAGGACCCGAGGGCTCCCGCGGGGCCCTGCTGATGATGCGCGACGTCTCCGAGCTGCGCCGCCAGGAGGAGCGCCTGATCAGCAAGGACGCGACCATCCGCGAGATCCACCACCGGGTGAAGAACAACCTGCAGACCGTGGGCTCCCTGCTGCGGATGCAGGCGCGGCGCTCCTCCTCCCCGGAGGCGGAGCGGGCACTGCGGCAGGCGATGCAGCGGGTGGACACCATCGCCCTCGTGCACCAGACGCTCAGCGAGGAGATCACCGCCCAGGTCTCCGGCGACTCCCTGATGCGCCGTCAGTTCCGGCTGGCCGTGGAGGTCGCCGGGGACGGTCGGCCGCTGGAGGTCGAGGTCACAGGCACCGTGGGGGACCTGCCCTCCCACATCGCCACCTCCGCCGCGCTCGTGCTCAACGAGCTGGCCACCAACGCCGTGGAGCACGGCACCCGGCCCGACGGCGGCCGGGTCGCCCTGGAGGCCCGCCGGGAGCAGACGCCCGCCGGGGAGGTGCTGGTCCTGTCCGTGGTGGACGGGCCCGACGACCCCGCCGCCACCACCGCCTCGGCCGCGGCCGGCGCCCCGGCCCCGGAGGCCGCGTTCCCGGGCTCGTCCGCTGCCGGCGGGCTCGGGCTGAGGATCGTGCACACCCTCGTGGAGGGGGAGCTGCGCGGCAGCATCCGGTGGAGCACGACGCCGGGCGGCGGCACCCGCGCCACGGTCCGGATCCCGGTGGACTGACCGGGCCGGCCGCCCCGAGATCAGGAAGCGCGGGGTCAGGAGGCGCGGCGTGCGCGGGCGGCGCGGCGCTTCATGGCGCGGCGCTCGTCCTCGCTCATCCCGCCCCACACGCCGGAGTCCTGGCCGGACTCCATGGCCCACTTCAGGCAGGTGTCCACCACCTCACAGGTGCGGCACACGGCCTTGGCCTCCTCGATCTGCAGGAGGGCCGGGCCGGTGTTGCCCACCGGGAAGAACAGTTCGGGATCCTTGTCGAGGCATGCGGCCTTGCTGCGCCAATCCATGGATGTGCTCGCTTCCTGTCGGTGCGGTCGTCCCATGGCCACGGCGGACGCCCGGAGGAGGGTCAGCGGCCCGCGGCGGACGGCCCGGTCAATGCGACGGGGACCGAATCGCGCGTGGATCGGCCCCCGGAAATCTGGTGTCAGCAATCCTGGCACGCGGACTGGGGGCGAACAAGAGGTGAATGACGCAGATCACGCTCCGCTCGTGAGGGGTTGGTCACAGCGCCCTCGGGGCCCACCGCCCCGGTCCGACGGGGGGACGTACCGTGGCGGTACCGGGCCGCACCCACGGCGGGCCCGGACCGCACGCGGAGAGGACGGCCACCATGCCCAGCACCACGCCCGGACCGACCGGTCCCGCCCGGCCGGCTCGGCCCACCCCGCCCACCGGATCCGCCGGACCCGGCCGTCGCGGCCGCCTGTCGGCCCCCGTGCTGATTGTCGTGGCCGCTCTCGCGCTCCAGGCCGCGGCGATGCTGTGGCTCGGGGTGGATGCCCTGCGCCGGCTTGGGACGGGCGTGCTCGGGGTCGGCGCGACGGTCACCCTGGCCCTCGTCCACCTGGTGATCGGGGCGGGGATCGCCGTGGCCGCCGTCGCCCTGGCGCGCGGGCGGGCGTGGAGCCGCGGGGCCGGCGTTGCGGTCCAGCTGTTCGGGGTGCTGCTGTCCACGTGGCTGATGAGCCTGGGGGACCGAGTGCTGGGGACGGCCCTGCTGGTGGTCTCCGGGGCCGCGCTGATCTGCCTGTTCAGTCGCGCGGTGGCCGCGCACCTGGGCGCCCCCGCCCGGGGCTGAGCCGACGACGCCGGCCCCGCCCGCGCGTCGGGCGGGCACCGTGACCCATCGGCCTGGCGGGGGGGGGCAGGCGCGGCCCGGGGCCGGTGCCGGGGCAGCGCGGGCGGCCCGTCAGTTGACGGGGCCGGTGAACTTCTCACCGGGGCCCCTGCCCGGGGCGTCCGGGAACGGGGAAGCCTCGCGGAAGGCGAGCTGGAGCGAGCGCAGGCCGTCGCGCAGCGGACCGGCGTGCTGGCTGCCGATCTCCGGGGCGGCAGCGGTCACGAGGCCGGCCAGGGCGGTGATGAGCTTGCGGGCCTCGTCCAGGTCCACCAGCTCGTGGGCGTCCGGGGCGTCGGCCAGGCCCACCTTCACGGCGGAGGCGGTCATCAGGTGCACCGCGGTGGTGGTGATGACCTCCACGGCCGGCACCTCGTGGATCTCGCGCACCTCGGCGGGGGCCACGGCCTCCTCGAGGGCGGGGGAGCGGCGGTTCTGGGTGGGGTTCTCTTCCGTCATGGTGGTAAGCTTCCCACAGACCACTTCCGGTCCCAGGCTCTCCGCACGGGGTGTCCGGGGTCGGGAGCATCAAGTGGAGGCCTCCTCCCACCCGCGTCAGCAGGATCGCCCGGCACCCCCGGGCCGAGTTGCCGGGTCACCGTCCTCACGGGGTCGTCCGCCGTCACGGCGGTCGCCCCCAGCGGATGAAGGGTCCCCCTCGGGGACCGTTTCGAGGCCTCCCGTCTGCGCCGGCGCAGGGGAGGCCTTCTTCGTGGAGACGCCCCGCATCGGCGCGGAGACCCCCTCACGTCTCAGCACAGGAGCAGCACCATCAGCGATCCCCGCATCAACGAGCGAATCCGCGTTCCGGAAGTCCGTCTGGTCGGCCCGAACGGCGAGCAGGCCGGCATCGTCCGCATCGAGGACGCCCTCCGGCTCGCCGCCGAGGCGGACCTCGACCTCGTGGAGGTGGCCCCCACGGCCAAGCCTCCCGTCGCCAAGCTGATGGACTTCGGGAAGTACAAGTACGAGGCCGCCGTCAAGGCGCGCGAGTCCCGGAAGAACCAGGTGAACACCGTCCTCAAGGAGGTCCGGTTCCGCCTGAAGATCGATCAGCACGACTACGAGACCAAGACCGGCCACGCCCGGAAGTTCCTGAGCCAGGGCGACAAGGTCAAGGCGATCATCCAGTTCCGCGGCCGCGAGCAACAGCGCCCGGAGCTCGGCATCCGCCTGCTCGAGAAGTTCGCGCAGGACGTGGCCGAGCTGGGCAGCGTCGAGTCCCAGCCCCGCCAGGACGGCCGCAACATGGTCATGGTCATCGGCCCGCTGAAGACGAAGGCCGACGCCCGCGCCGAGCAGCGCAAGTCCTCGGACGGCGCTCACCGTGAGCGCAAGGGCGGCGGCTCTCGCCGCGACCAGGCCGCTCGCGAAGCCCGTGAGCGCGCCCAGGAGAAGGCCGCCAAGGACGCCGCGCCGGTGCGCAACTCCGTGGCGGACGCCTTCCCGGAACAGCTGAAGTCGTTCGCCGCCCAGCGTGAGAACGAGGCCGCCACGGCCCGCCCCGCGTCGGCGCCCCAGGCGAAGGCTCCGCGCCCGACGTCGGCCCCCGCGCCGTCGTCGTCTGCGCCGTCGTCGTCCGCTCCGGCCAAGCCCGCTGCGACCCCCAAGCCCGCCACGCCGGCGGCCGCGAAGCCTGCGGCTCCCCGGCCGGCCGCGCCGAAGCCCTCGGCCACCCCCAAGCCGATGGGGGCCCCGCCCAAGCCCGCCGCCCCCCGGGGCGCGGCGCCCAAGCCCCGGCCCCGCGACTGACGGCCCCCCGCCCAGCGGGGGATCGAGACCGACCCGTCCCGCAGGGGGCGGGGGAGAACAGCACTGCGACCCGCTTCCGCGCGTCGCACCTGAAGAACGAAGGAGAACGGCTGCCATGCCGAAGATGAAGACCCACAGCGGCACGAAGAAGCGCTTCCGCGTGACCGGCTCCGGCAAGATCATGCGCCAGCAGGCCAACCGTCGCCACTACCTGGAGCACAAGTCCTCCCGCCTGACCCGCCGCCTCGCCGGCGACCAGGTGGTCTCCAAGGCGAACCTGAAGACCATCAAGCGCCTGCTGGGCATCTGATCCCCCCGGTCTGCGGACCGGACCCCCACACTGAGCCCCGGAGCGGTGCAGACGCACCCCGAGGCACCGAAAGACAGAAGGAGTACGCACGTGGCACGTGTGAAGCGGGCAGTCAACGCCCACAAGAAGCGCCGGACGATGCTGGATCGGGCCTCCGGGTACCGCGGTCAGCGCTCCCGCCTCTACCGCAAGGCGAAGGAGCAGCTGCTCCACTCGTTCGTGTACAACTACCAGCACCGCCACAAGCGCAAGGGCGACTTCCGTCGCCTGTGGATCACCCGCATCAACGCGGCCGCCCGCGCCAACGGCATGACCTACAACCGCTTCATGCAGGGCCTCAAGCTGGCCGGCGTCGAGGTGGACCGTCGCATGCTGGCCGAGATCGCCGTCTCGGACGCCGCCACCTTCACGACCCTGGTGGAGACCGCCCGCAAGGCCCTCCCCGCCGACGTGAACGCTCCGGCCGCCACGCGCTGATCCCGCACCGCGGCCTACGCCGCACCGCACCGCCCAGGGGGCGGGCCCGCACCCGGGCCCGCCCCCTGGGCGCATCCGGTCCACGGGCGCCCGCCCACACCGTCCCATCCTGCCTGCACCGTCCGTCCTGCCCGACCGGCGCCCGAGCCCGAGGAGGCCCCGCGTGTCCCTGTTCACCGCACCCCCCATGGACAACCCCCGTGCCGACCGGGTCCGCGCCGTGGCCGCCCTGGCCGGCCGCTCCGCCCGACGCCGCAGCGGCACCTTCCTCGTGGAGGGCCCCCAGTCCTGCCGGGAGGCCCTGCGCGCCCACCTGGGGGAGGGGCCGTCCCCGGTGGCGCGTCAGTGGCCGGCCGGCCGTGTGCTCACGCAGGTGTTCGTGGACCCGGACCTGCCCCGGCGGGACCCCGGCCTCTCGGATCTGGTGGAGCGAGTCGTCGCCGCCGGCGGCCCCGTGGCGGTGCGCACGGCCACCGAGCAGGTGCTGACCGCGATGTCGGACGCCGTGACGGCCCAGGGCATCGTGGCCGTCGCCCGGATCCCTGAAGCCCTGGAGATGCCCGACCCGGCGCAGACGCCGCCGCTGGTGGCGGTGCTCTGCCGGGTGCAGGACCCGGGGAACGCGGGGACCATCCTGCGGGCGGCCGATGCCGCCGGGGCCGGGCTGGCTGTGCTCACGCCGGGCTGCGTGGACCCGTTCTCACCCAAGGCCGTCCGTTCGACCGCCGGCTCCCTGTTCCATGTGCCCCTCGCACTCGCGGTGCCGGTGCAGGAGGCCGCAGAGACGCTCCGGGGGGCGGGGCTGCAGGTGTGGGCCGCCGACGGCTACGGCGCCGACCGCCTGGACCTGCTGGGGCCCGAGACCGTGGGGGCGCCGACGGCCTGGCTGCTCGGCAACGAGGCCCAGGGCCTGGATGAGGCCGAGCGCGCCGTGGCGGACCGCCGGGTGGCGGTGCCACTGTTTGGGGCGGCGGAGTCCCTCAACGTGGCTACGGCGGCCACCGTGTGCCTCTACGCCACGGCCATGGCCCGCTCGCGCCGGGCCTGACGGGGCCGTGCAAGACAGAAGGGGCCGTGCAGGACAGAAGGGGCCTTGCATGACAGAAGGGGCCTTGCATGACGGAAGGGGCGGGGCACCGTCTCCGGGGCCCCGCCCCTTCCGTGCGGGAGGCTCCTGAAGGGGAGCCGTGCCTCGATCAGACGCGGGTGCCGCGACGACCGGTGATGGCCTGCCAGATGAAGGCCACGATCACACCGCCGAGGATCGCGAAGATCCAGGTGCGGAGCTCGAAGATCGAGTTGTTCACGTCGATGTCGAAGAGGGCGGAGGCGATCCAGCCGCCCAGGAGGGCGCCCAGCAGACCGGTGAGGAGGGCACCGATCCAGCCCGAGCCCTGCTCGCCCGGGAGGATGAGGCGGGCGATGGCACCGGCGATGAGGCCGAGGATGATCCAAGCGATGAAGCCCATGATGATGACCTTTCAGTGATGAAACATGCGGGGTACGTGACTTTACGTTAGCGGGGCACACGCCGCCCATGCCAGGTCTGCCCACCCGGTTCTTCCGTTTCTCTGCGATGGAATCCTCAGAACCGCATCATTCCGCGGGACGACGGCGGATCAACGTGAGGGAAAGCACCACGCCGAGGGCAGCGATTCCTGCACCCACGGCCGGGGGGACCTGCAGGGAAGCCCCCGCGCCGATGGCCGCAGCACCGACCCATGCCCCCATGGCGTTGGCCATGTTCAGAGCCGAATGGTTGAGGGACCCGGCCAGCTGGGGGGCGGAGGGGGCGGCGTCGACGAGCAGCACCTGCAGGGAGGGGGCGATGCCGGAGCCCGTGATCGCCACGAGGAAGAGCATGACGACCAGCCCGGGCCACCAGGAGGCGGTGGCCACCACGCCGAGCAGAGCCAGCGCGCTGCACGCGAAGGACAGGCGCAGCGTCATCACCGGGTCGCGGTCCGTCAGCGCCCCGCTCACCAGGGTGCCGACCACCATGCCCACGCCGTAGAGGCCCAGGACCGCCGGGACCCACCGCGGGTCCAGCCGGGCCACCTCCGTGAGCAGCGGGGTGATGTACGTGTAGAGGGCGAACATGCCGGCGAAGCCGATGACGCCGACCGCCACGGTGCCCCACAGGCGCCAGGAGGCCAGCCCGCGGACCTCGCGGCGCACGGTGGCCTCGGCGGGGGCGGGCACGCGGGGGACCAGGAACGCCGTCGCCCCCACGCAGAGCAGGGCGCAGCCGGCGACGATCACGAACATCCACCGCCAGCCCGCGGCCTGGCCGAGGGCCGTGGCGGCGGGCACGCCCACCACGTTGGCCACGGACAGCCCCGCCATGACCCAGCCGATCGCGGCCCCCCGCCGGGCCGGGCCGGCCAGGTGCGCGGCGGCCAGGGCGGCCGCGGAGAAGTAGGCACCGTGGGGCAGCCCGGAGACGAACCGGGCGACCATCATCGTGCCCAGATCCGGGGCCAGCAGGGAGGCGACGTGCCCGAGCACGAACACCGCCATCAGCACCATGCTGGACAGGCGGCGGTCGAACCGGGCCATGCCTGCGGCCAGCACAGGGGCGCCGATCACGACGCCCAGCGCGTACATGGAGATCAGGATGCCGCCGGCCTGCAGATCCACGCCGAGGTCCTCCACTGCGAGGGGCAGCAGGCCCATCATGGCGAACTCGGTGGTGCCGATCGCGAAGCTCCCCAGGGCCAGTGCGAGGATCGCGGGCAGCAGCGGAGCGCTGCGGCCCCGGAAGAGGAGGGCCTCGCCGCGGGCGGCGAGGTGGGCGGGGACAACGGGCGGCGGAACGGGTGCGGTCACCGCACCAGCCTACGGAGGGGCACCGACGACGACGGCCCGGGCCGATAGCCTGAGCGCATGACCTCCGCCACACCCGGCCCGCGGGCCGACACCGAGACCTCCGCCCACCGTGCCGTGGTGGGAGTGGCCCTGCTGGACCGCGCGGTGTGCCCGCGCCGACTGCTCGCGGCCCGGCGCAGCGCCCCGCCCGCCCTGGCCGGGCTCTGGGAGTTCCCCGGCGGCAAGGTGGAGCCGGGGGAGGGGGCGCGGGAGGCTGCCCGCCGGGAGTTCCTCGAGGAGCTCGGGGCGTCTGTGCGTCTGGGAGCGGAGGTGACCGCAGGCCATGCGGACGGGTGGCTGCTGGGCAACGGCGCCCGGATGAGGGTGTTCTTCGGTGTCCTCGAGCCGGACTCGTCCGAGCCCACCGCCCTCCAGGACCACGACCTGTTGGCCTGGACGGCTCTGGAGCACGAGGCGCTGCACGCCCTCGAGTGGATCCCGGCGGACCGGCCCATCGTGGAGGCCTTGCTGGCCGCCCTGGCCGATCCTGCCGGGGCCGGGACCCAAGCCGACGACGGATCTCAGGACCCCGTGGGCTGAGTCCGCTCCCGCTGCGGGCCCGGGAACGGATGCGGGGCGGACCCTCCGGCCGGAGTGCCGGGACCCACCCGCCGGTCGCCGTTCCCGGACCGCAGGGTCTGCGCTTCCCATCGCATGGTTCCAGTAGAACACATCTTCGAATCTCCTCGCAAGAGTGTTCGATCCGGCCCATCTGGGGCTAGGCTGGCGGGCATGGCCGAGCGTGTCCTCCTCACCGGATTCGAGCCCTTCGACGGCGCCGCCCACAACCCGTCCTTGGCCGCCGCCCGGGACGCCGCGGCCCGGCTGCAGTCCCAGGGCGTGGCCGCCGTCGCGGTGGAGCTGCCCTGCGCCTTCACCGACGCCGGGCCGGCACTGCGGGCCGCCCTGGCCCGCCACGAGCCGACGGCGGTGGTGGCCACGGGCCTGGCCGGCGGCACGGACCGGGTGCGCGTGGAGCGCATCGCGGTGAACCTCCAGGACGCCCGCATCCCGGACAACGCCGGCGACCGCCCCGTGGACCGTCCCGTGCGCGAGGGCGGGCCCGCCGCCCTGTTCGCCACCCTGCCGGTCAAGCGCGCCGTCCACCGGATCCGCTCCGCCGGCGTCCCGGCCGCGCTCTCCCTCTCGGCGGGCTCCTTCGTGTGCAACCACGTCATGTACACCCTGCTCGACGCCCCCGCCCCGGCCCGTGCCGCCGGGTTCGTCCACGTGCCCTGGTCCCTCGAGCACCGTCCGTCGCCCTCGGAGCCGGCCCTGCCCGCCGAGCAGCTGGCCCGCGCCGTGGCCGAGGCCGCCCTCGCGGCGCTGGAGGGCGGCCCGGACCTCGACGTCCCCGGCGGCGCGCTGCACTGACACAGACACCGAGACCGACGCCGGCCCCGACCCGCGCCCCGGCCCACATCCAGGTCCGCGCGTCGGGCGAGGGGACGGCGTCGACATGGTGCTCAGCCTGCGGCGGCGGTGTCCGCCCCGGACACTAGACTGGCCCGAAGGCCGACGCCGGCCCCGCCCTCCGGGGCGGACCGCCCCTGCGCGGGGCCCGGCGTCACGGCACCGACCCTGTGACCGCACCCATCCGTGAAGGTGGTCCCCATGACATCCAGCCCCGAGACCGGCGCGGACGACGCGCCGCAGATCTCCCCCGTGGACGCCGAAGCGGTGGAGGGCGCCGTCCAGGCGGCCCTCGCCGCGTTCGACGCCGCCGCCGACCTCGACGAGCTCAAGGCCGCCCGCCTGGCCCACACCGGCGACCGCGCACCCCTGAGCCTCGCCAACCGCGGCATCGGGGCCCTGCCCAAGGAGCGCAAGGCCGAGGCCGGCAAGCTGCTGGGCGGTGCCCGCGCCCGCATCGGCAGGGCCCTGGCCGCCCGCACCGAGGTGCTGGAGGCCGAGCAGGCCGAGCGCATCCTCCGCGAGGAGACCGTGGACGTCACCGCCGCGGTGCGCCGTCGTCGGGTCGGGGCCCGCCACCCGCTGTCCCTGACCATGGACCGTGTCTCGGAGATCTTCGTGTCCATGGGCTGGGAGATCGCCGAGGGCCCCGAGGTCGAGTCCGAGTGGTTCAACTTCGACGCCCTGAACTTCGCTCCGGACCACCCGGCCCGCGAGATGCAGGACACCTTCTTCGTGGAGCCCGCCGAGGCCCACCTGCTGATGCGCACCCACACCTCCCCGGTGCAGATGCGCTCCCTGCTCGAGCGCGGCGCGCCCGTCTATGTGCTCTGCCCGGGCCGCACCTTCCGCACCGATGAGCTGGACGCCACCCACACCCCGGTGTTCCACCAGTTCGAGGGGCTGGCCGTGGACCGCGGCCTCACCATGGCCCACCTGCGCGGCACCCTCGAGTACTTCGCCCGGCAGATGTTCGGCGAGGAGGCCGCCATCCGCCTGCGCCCCAACTTCTTCCCCTTCACCGAGCCCTCCGCGGAGCTGGACGTCTGGCACCCCGGCGCCAAGGGCGGGCCCCGCTGGATCGAGTGGGGCGGCTGCGGCATGGTCCACCCGAACGTGCTGCGCGCGGCCGGCCTGGATCCGGCGGAGTACTCCGGGTTCGCCTTCGGCATGGGCGTGGAGCGCACGCTCATGTTCCGCAACGAGGTCCCGGACATGCACGACATGATCGAGGGTGACATCCGCTTCTCCCAGCACTTCGGAATGGAGGTCTGATCCATGCGCATCCCCCTGGACTGGCTGCGGGAGTTCGTGCCCGTGCCCGCCGAGCACCACGCCGAGGACGTCATGGCGGACCTCGTCCGCGTCGGCCTCGAGGAGGAGGACGTCCACCGCCCGGCGGACGCCCTGCAGGGCCCGATCGTCGTCGGGCAGGTTCTCACCCGTGAGCCCGAGCCGCAGAAGAACGGCAAGACCATCAACTGGTGCAGCGTGTGCGTGGTCCCCGAGGGGCAGGAGCAGACGCTCACCGGCGAGGGCATCGACCCCTCCGGGGTGCAGGGCATCGTCTGCGGCGCCCACAACTTCGAGGTCGGGGACAAGGTCGTCGTCACTCTGCCCGGCGCCGTGCTGCCCGGCGACTTCCGCATCACCCCGCGCAAGACCTACGGCCACCTCTCCGCCGGCATGATCGCCTCGGCCCGCGAGCTCGGCCTCGGCGACGACCACGAGGGCATCGTCGTGCTCTCCGACCTCGGCCTGGATCCGGAGCTCGGCACCGACATCCGCGACGTGCTCGACCTGCGCGGCGAGGCCGCCGAGATCAACGTGACCCCGGACCGCGGCTACGTGTTCTCCATGCGCGGCGTGGCCCGTGAGTACGCCCACGCCACCGGCCTGCCGTTCACGGACCCGGCCGACGCCGTCGAGCCCCCCGCCGCGGACGACGCCGGCCTGCCCGTCACACTCGCCGACGACGCCCCCATCTACGGCACCCCCGGCTGCACCCGGTTCGTGGCCCGCACCGTCTCCGGCGTGGACGCGTCCCGCCCCACCCCGCCGTGGATGGCCGCGCGCCTGCGCCTGGCCGGGATCCGCACCGTCTCCCTGCCGGTGGACATCTCCAACTACGTCATGTGGGAGCTCGGCCAGCCCCTGCACTTCTATGACGCGGACACGCTCACCGGCGGCCTCACCGTCCGCCGCGCCGCCGCCGGGGAGACGCTCACCACCCTCGACGGCAAGGAGCGCACCCTCGACGCCGAGGACCTCGTCATCGCGGACGAGGACGGCCCCGTCGGCCTGGCCGGCGTCATGGGCGGCGAGCGCACCGAGGTCTCCGACACCACCGGCTCGATCGTCATCGAGGCCGCGAACTTCGACCCGGTCTCCATCGCCCGCACCCGCCGCCGTCACCGTCTGCCCTCCGAGGCCTCCAAGCGCAACGAGCGCGGCGTGGACTGGGAGATCGCGGACGAGGCCGCCGAACGTGCCGTCCAGCTGCTCGTGGAGCTCGCCGGCGGCACCGCCGAGCCCGGTGTCACCGACGTCGGCACCCGCCCCGAGTCGGCCGTCGTGCGCATGCGCGCGGACCGGCCCACCGAACGCGTGGGCGTGGAGTACACCACCGAGGAGGTCGTCGAGACCCTCCGCGCCCTCGGCGCGCAGGTCGAGGTCGCCGAGGCCGACGACGGCCGAGTCCCGGAGCTCACCGTCACCGCCCCCTCCTGGCGGACCGACCTGACCATCCCCGAGGACCTCGTGGAGGAGGTCGCCCGTCTGCGCGGCTACGACCAGATCCCCTCCGTGGTCCCCGTGGCCCCGCCCGGACGCGGCTTCACCCGCGCCCAGGCCCAGCGCCGCCGCGTGATCGCGGCGCTCGCGGCCGCCGGGCACACCGAGGTGCTGTCCTACCCGTTCGTCTCCGCCGAGCAGAACACGCTCTTCGGGGCCGCCACGGACGAGGCCGCCGCGGACCTGCCGATGGTCTCCCTGGCCAACCCGATCTCCTCCCAGTTCCGGTTCCTGCGGCGCTCGCTGCTGCCGGGCCTGGTGGAGACGGCCCGGCGCAACCTGGGCCGCGGTGCCCGGAGCCTGGCCCTCGTGGAGATGGGCCTGGTGTTCCTGCCGGGCAGCCGGCAGGGCTCCGCGTCCGTGCCGCCGCGTGCCGTGCACCCGGATGCCGCGACCCTGGCGGACCTTGAGGCCGGGATCCCGGAGCAGCCCTGGCATGTGGCGGGTGTGCTCCTGGGGGAGGACGCCCCGGCGGGCCCGGGTCACAGCCCGCGTGCCCTGGACTGGCAGGACGCCCTCGGGGCCGCCCTGGACGTCGCGGACGTGCTGGGTGCCGAAGTGACCGTCCGTCAGGGCCGCCACCACGCGTTCCACCCCGGCCGCACCGCCGAGCTGGTGGTCGCCGGGGCGGACGGGGAGACGGTCGTGGGCGTCGCCGGCGAGCTGCACCCGCAGTGGCTCGAGGCCGAGGACCTGCCCGCGCGCACCAGCGTGTGGGAGCTGGACCTGGGTACCCTGGGTGCCGCCGCCCCGGACACGGTGGTCGCCGCCGCGCTGTCCACCTACCCGGTGAGCACGCAGGATGTGGCCCTCGTGGTGGCCGGGGACGTCGTCGCCGGGGACGTCCGGGCGACGCTCGCCGAGGGCGCCGGCCCGCTGCTGGAGTCGGTCGAGCTGTTCGATGTCTACACCGGTGCCGGGGTGCCGGAGGGGCACAAGTCCCTCGCGTTCAGTCTGCGCTTCCGCGCCCCGGACCGCACGCTCACCGCGGAGGAGGCCTCCGAGGCCCGTGCCGCAGCGACGGCGCTGGCCGCCGAACGGCACGGTGCGGTCCAGCGCTGACCCCAGGCCCTTCCGCACTGAGCCCGTGCTCTCCAGCGCTGAGCCCGCGCTCGACGCCGGCCCCTGGGGCCTGACCTCGGCCGTCCCCGCCTCTGCGGGGGCGGCCGAGGTCGTCTCGGCGGCGCTGCTCGCGCAGGTGCGGGCCGCGCTCGCCGCGGTGTGGGGGCACGGGGTCGGCCCATTGGGGGTGGCCCGTCACTGCCCGGCCTGTGGGGCCCGCGACCACGGGGCACCGAGGCTGACGGGGCTGCCGGAGGGGCGGTGCGCCGTCGTCTCCTTCACGCATCTGCGCGGGGCGGACGGGTCCGTGCATCGGGTGGCCGCCTGGTGGGCGCCGCCGTCCGAGGCCGGGCAGGGCCGGTGCGGCGGCCCGGGGGCGTGCCTTGGGATCGGGGTGGACCTCGAACCCGTGGGGGCCCAGGCCTTCGGCAGTGACGACGCGCTCGGTGCCGTGGCCTTCGACCCAGCCGAGCAGGTCTGGCTGCGTGCCCTCCCGGAACCCGAGCGGGCGTGGGGCAGGGCCCGGCTCTGGACGCGCAAGGAAGCGCTCGTCAAGGCCGCCGGCACGGGGTTCACCGGGGACCCGTCCGCGGTGGCGGCGCTGCACCCGCCGGCCGGGACCTGTCTGATCGACCTGTCGGACCTGTCCGGCATCGTCCCGGCGCCTTCCGCAGGCTCGATCGTTGCCGGCCTCGTCGGGGTTCCCGGCATGGTCGGTGTTCCCGGCGTGGTCGGGGTTCCGGGCGTCGTCGGCGCCGTCGCATTGCGTACCGCCCCGGCCGTCCCCGGCCAGGGCAGGGGCCTGAGCCTGAGGGTCAGACGGACAGGGCGGGCAGCTCCGGGCGCATGAGCCAGGCCTCCAGCACCTCGTCCACCGCCTGCGTGCTCACGGCCGCGCTCGGCGCCCAGGAGTGCAGGTGCTCCCGCAGCATCGGCGTGGTCACCGTCCCGTGGCGGTGCTTCGTGGTCCATTCCCGCAGCGCCTGGCTGAACACCTCCGGGCCCAGCAATGCCTGCAGGGCGGCCACGGTGAGGGCACCGCGCTTGTACAGGCGGTCGTCGAACATGTCCTGCGGGCCGGGGTCGGCGATCACCAGGTCCTGCGGCTTCCGGCGCAGCCCCTCCCAGGCGCGGCGGGCCATGGTCTCCACGGTGGAGCGGCCGGAGGCCTCCGCCCACAGCCACTCGGACCAGCACGCGAACCCCTCGTGAAGCCACAGGTCGGACCAACGGGCCAGCGTCACGGAATTGCCGAACCACTGGTGGGAGAACTCGTGGGCGATCAGCCGCTCGGACTCCCACGAGCCGTCCAGGTGGTTCCTGCCGAACAGGGACATCCCGGCGGCCTCGAGGGGGATCTCCAGCTCGTCGTCTGCCACCACCACGGTGTAGTCCTCGAACGGGTACGGTCCGTAGGCCTGCGCGAACACGGCGGCCATGCGGGCCTGGTCCGCGAACGCCGTCCGGGCCCGGCGCTCCAACGACGGCGGCGCCACCAGACGCAGCGGAGGCACGGCCGGGGCGGCCACCTCCTCCGCTGCGGGGGTCGACGAGGACAGCCCCGCCGGCAGCAGGGCGGTCCGGCGGTACCGGCCGATCTGCAGCGTCAGCAGGTACGGGGAGACCGGGCGGTCCAGGCGCCACCGCCACGTCACCCGGGACCCGCGCGTGCGCACTTGCTCGCCGCGCCCGTTGGCCACGGGCAGGTAGCCGGCGTCGCAGGTCACGGTGATGTCCGCCGTCGTCTTGACCGCGGGGGAGTCCACGCACGGCAGCCAGGTGGAGGCCCCGTGCGGCTGCCCGGCCACGAGCACCCCGTCTGTGAGCTCCTCCCAGCCGATCGTGCCCCACGGGCTGCGGCGGGGCGCGGGGGAGCCTGCGTAGGCGATCTCCAGCTCCACCACAGTGCCCTCGGGCAGGGCTGCACCCAGCGGCACGTGCAGCCGGTGCGGGGCCCTGGGCGGGCGGCGGGCCTTCACCGGCCCTGCCCCCACCGGGGTGGTCGCCTGCACCGAGCTGACGGCCAGCCGCTGGTGCAGGTCCAGCTCCACCGCATCGACCTCACGGGCCAGGCGCAGGCGGAGGCGGACGGTGCCGGCCAGGCGGTTCGCGGCCAGGCGCACATCCAGCACCGCCTCGATGTGGCGCAGGACGGCGGCGTCGGTGCCGACACCGGGGACGTAGGGGTCGGTGCTCACGGGCGGGCTGCTCCTTCCGTGCGGGTTCGTTCGGTGCGAGGGGTCCGGCCGGGCCGGCGCCAGGGGGCCACCGGGTTGCCCAGCCACCAGGTGCCGGCGGGCAGCTCCTCGCCGCGCATCACCAGGGACCCGGCCCCGACCGTGGTGCCCTCGCCCAGGCGGGCGGCGGGCAGGGCCACGGAGTTCGGGCCGAGGGTGGAGCCCGGGGCGAGCTCCACGGTGTCCAGGGACATCACGCGATCGTGGAACAGGTGGGTCTGCACCACGCAGCCGCGGTTCACGGTGGCACCGTCGCCGAGGGTCACCAGGTCTGCCTCGGGCAGCCAGTAGGACTCCACCCAGGCGCCCCGGCCGATCGTGGCACCCATGCCGCGCAGGAACCACACCAGGGCGGGGGTGCCGGCGGCGGCCCGGGCGAACCAGGGGGCAGCGAGGAACTCGGTGAACGTGTCCGCCACCTCGTTCCGCCAGATGAACGAGGACCACAGGGGGTGCTCGCCGGGGCGGATCCGGCCCACGAACACCCACTTGGCCGCCACTGTCAGGGCCGCGGCCAGTGCGCCGGCGGCCAGCATCACCACCCCGCCCAGCACGAGCGGCAGCAGCCAGGAGCCCAACGCGGCCAGGGCCGCGAGCGCCGCGCCGGTGAGCACGGTCAGGGCCACGTGCAGCACCACGGGGATGGCGCGCAGGGCCTCCCAGGCGGTGCGTGCTGCCTTGAGCCGGGCTGGCGGGTCGTAGGTGAGTGCGGTGTCCGCGGCCACCTCGGTGCGGCGCAGGCGCACCGGCGGCGACCCCATCCAGGAGGTGCCGGGCTTGGTCTTGGCGGGGGCGGCGGAGAGCACGGCCACGAGGGAGTCGCGCCGCAGGGTACGCCCGCCGGGGACCATGCCGGAGTTGCCCACAAAGGAGCGCTTGCCGATCTTGGCCCGGCCCACGTGCATCCAGCCGTCGCGCAACGTGTAGGAGGAGACCATGGTGTCGTCGGCCAGGAAGGCGCCGTCGCCCACCCGGGTCAGGGAGGGGATCAGCACCACGGTGGAGGCCTCCACGCCGCGGCCGATCTCCGCGCCGAGCAGGCGCAGCCACACGGGGGTGAAGCGGGAGGCGTAGATCGGGAACAGCTGGTCGCGGGCGGTGTCGAGGATGCGTTCGGTGGCCCAGATCTGCCAGCCCACACGGGAGCGGACGGGGTGGTGGCCGGGGGTGATGCCCACGGCGAGCAGGCGCACAGCCCCTAGCACGAGAAGGGCCTGGGTGAGGAACCAGGCGGCGGCGATCAGCGGGGAGGCCGCCAGCAGCCGTCCGGCGGTCAGTGTGACGGCGGCCAGCGGCGTCGTGGCCTCGGGGGCCGGCGGCCACCAGGTGAGGCTCCAGGCCGCGACGGCGGCGCCGGCGGCCACGGCCACCAGCGGCAGCAGGGCCAGCACGGTGGAGCCCACCGTGGAGACGGCCCGCCAGCCGGTGGCGCGGGGCGGGGCGACGTTGGGGCCGTCGTCGGGCACGCGGCCGACCTTGGCGGCGGGGGAGCCGGCGTGGCGGACGTCGGCGCGCAGGCGCCCGACCACCGTGGAGCCGGCCTCCACATGGGCGCCGGAGCCGATCCGGGTGCCCGGCAGCAGGGTGGAGCGCGAGCCGACGACGGCCCCGGCCCCGATGCGGATCCGGCCCACCCGCAGGACATCCCCGTCCACCCAGTGCCCGGACAGGTCCACCTCCGGTTCGATGGAGGCGCCCTCGCCGACCTCCAGCAGGCCGGTGACCGGGGGCACGGAGTGCAGGTCCACGTCCCGGCCCACCCGGTTGCCGAGCAGGCGGGCGTAGGTGGGCATGAACGCGGCGCCGGCCAGGGAGTACGGGTCCACGAGGTCGGTCACGTGCTGGGCCAGCCAGAGGCGCAGGTGCACGCGGCCGCCGCGGGGGTAGGCGCCGGGGCCGATCCCGTGCAGCAGGGCGCGGGCGGTGAGCCCGGCCACGAGCATGCGCCCGGGGGCGGTGATCACGGCCAGGCCGACGATCGCGAGCGCCCACCAGGGCACGGTGGGCAGGCCGGGGGCCAGGCCGGTCAGGGCCAGCAGGTTCACGGCCAGCCCGGCCCACACGCCCAGCCGCAGGGCCGGGGGGACGAACGCGGCGATGCTCACGAGGGTCTGCGCCCACTGGGTGCGGCGGCGGGTGCCGGTCACGCTGCGCTCGTGGACCTCGATGTCTGCGCCGGAGCCGTCCTCCCCGAGGACGGCGGCCACGAGCTCGCCGGCGGTGGGGTGGCGGTAGACGTCCTGCACCGTCACGGCGGGGTGCCGGGCGCGCAGTCGGGCCACGAGCTGGGCGGCGGCCAGGGAGCCGC
This sequence comes from Micrococcus sp., assembly GCF_034179925.1. Classification (GTDB taxonomy): domain Bacteria; phylum Actinomycetota; class Actinomycetes; order Actinomycetales; family Micrococcaceae; genus Micrococcus. The sequence continues at coordinate 45,304 of NZ_JAXFPG010000043.1, forward strand.
CGCCGGAGGTGAAGAAGTCGGTGTCGTCGTCGGCGGGGGCGGAGCCGAGCACGTCGGCCCACTGTCGCAGCACCCAGCCGCGGGGGGTGCTCTCGTCCGGCTCGGGGCCGGCGTCCTGGTCCTGCTGGCCGGGCGGGGGCCAGGGCAGAGCGGCCCGGTCCACCTTGCCCGAGGTTTTGGTGGGTAGGGACTCCACGAGCACGAGCCGGGGCACGAGCGCGGCGGGCAGCTCCTCTGCCAGGCGTTCGTGGGCGGCAGTGGTGTCGAAGGAGTCGAGGTCTCTGGTGGGCTTGAGGTAGCCCACGAGCAGCTGCGTGCCGGAGGGGGTGGAGCGCACTGCGGCGGCCCCGCCCTGCACGCCGGGCAGGTTCTGGAGGGCGGCGTCCACCTCGCCGAGCTCGATGCGGCGGCCGCCGAGCTTGACCTGGTCGTCGGCGCGGCCCACGAACAGCAGGCCGGCCGGGTCGAAGACCACGAGGTCGCCGGAGCGGTAGGCGCGTTCCCAGCCGAGTGTGGGCAGCGGCGCGTACTTCTCGGCGTCCTTGGCCGGGTCCAGGTAGCGGGCCAGGCCCACGCCGCCGATGATCAGCTCGCCGGTCCGCCCCTCGTCCACGGGTATACCGGTGGTGGGGTCGACGACGGCCAGGTCCCAGCCGTCCAGGGGCAGGCCGATGCGCACGGGGCCCTGGCCGGTCAACGGGGCGGCGCAGGCCACCACGGTCGCCTCGGTGGGCCCGTAGGTGTTCCAGACTTCGCGGGCGGGCACGGCCAGTCGGGCGGCGAGGTCCGGTGGGCAGGCCTCACCGCCGAAGATCAGCAGGCGCACGTTCGCGAGGGCCTCGGTGGGCCACATGGCCGCGAGGGTGGGCACGGTGGACACCGCGGTGATCCGCCGCTCGGCCAGCCACGGGCCCAGGTCCATGCCGGAGCGGACCAGGGCGCGCGGGGCGGGCACCAGGCAGGCGCCGTGGCGCCAGGCCAACCACATCTCCTCGCAGGAGGCGTCGAAGGCCACGGAGAGCCCGGCGAGCACCCGGTCCCCGGGGGCGAGCGGGTCGTCGACGAGGAAGAGCCGGGCCTCGGCGTCCACGAACGCCGCCGCCGAGCGGTGGGAGACGGCCACCCCCTTGGGGGTGCCGGTGGAGCCGGAGGTGAAGATGATCCATGCGTCGTCCTCCGGCAGCGGGGGCCGGGCCTCGGGGTGGGCGTCGCGGTCGGAGACGGTGCCGGGCACGAGCTCGCGCTCACCCGTCAGGACGCCGGCCACCTGGGCCTCCCCGAACACGAGTGCGGCGCGCTCCTCGGGGTCGTCCGCGTCCACTGGCACGTAGGCGGCGCCCACGGCCATCACCGCGAGGATCGACACGTACAGCGCGGCCGTGCCCGAGGGGATGCGCACCCCCACGCGGTCTCCGGCGCCGACGCCCTGGTCAGCGAGAAACCGGGCGGTGGCGAGCACGCGCTCCTGCAGCTCCGCGTAGGTCAGGCAGGAGGCGCCGTCGTCGAGGGCGGGGGCGTCCGGGTGGGCTCGGGCGGTCGCCTCCAGCACGTCCATCAGGGTGCGGGACTCCGGGGTGCGGTCCGACCCGGGCATCTGGGGTGCATGCGGCGGCTGTGGGGCCGGCGGGAGGACACGGGGCGGGCGGGGGGCGTCGGGCGTCACGGGGCCTCCACGGCAGGCGGGTCGGTGCGGCGGGCGCGCAGCACGGCCCGGTCGTGCCGGGCCGGCAGGGTCAGTCTAGGGTGAGCAGCACCTTGCCCGTGGTGGAGCGCGACTCCAGCAGCGTGTGGGCGTGCGCCGCCTCCGCCAGCGGCACCCGCTCGCCGATCCGCACACTCAGCCGCCCGGCCGCCCAGGCCTCGAACAGCTCCTCGCCACGGCCGCGAGTCTCCTCGGCGGTGCGGGTGTACCAGGTCAGGGAGGGGCGGGTCACGAACAGGCCCCCGCCGGAGTTCAGCCGCTGCAGGTCGAACGGGGGCACCTGCCCGGAGGCCCCACCGAACAGCACCAGCATTCCGCGCGGGCGCAGGCTGGCCAGGGAATCCTCGAAGGTGTCCTTCCCGACGCCGTCGTACACCACGTGCGCGCCCTCGCCGTCCGTGAGCTCCTGCACCGTGGCGCGCAGATCCGCGTAGTCCACCGACGCCGTCGCCCCGGCCCGGCGGGAGAGCTCGCGCTTGTGCTCGGTGGAGGCCGCCGTCACCACCTGCGCGCCGCATGCGGCCGCCAGCTGCGTCAGAAGCAGCCCCACACCGCCGGCGCCGGCGGTCACCACGGCTGTCTGCCCCTCGGTCACGGGGAAGGTGGATCGGCACAGGTAGTGGGCGGTCATCCCCTGCAGAGGCAGGGCTGCGGCTTCGGTGAGGTCCACTCCCTGGGGCACGGGCAGCAGGGAGTCGGCGTCTGCGGTGAAGTGTTCTGCGTACGCCCCCTGGGCCGCCGCCGTCGCCACCCGGGTGCCCAGCAGGGCCCGGTCCGTCCCCTCCCCGAGGGCCACCACAGTGCCGGAGGCCTCCGTGCCGGGCACCGAGGGGAAGTCCACGGGGTACACCCCGGAGCGCCGGTAGGTGTCGATGAAGTTCAGCCCGACGCCGGCGGTGCGCACCAGCACCTGCCCGGGGCCGGGCTCGGGCACCGGCACCTGCGTCCACTCGAGGACCTCGGGGCCGCCGGCGCCGGTGGCGACGACGGCATGGTGGGTGTGGGGCAGATCGGCGGGGGAGGTGCTCGTCGGGCTCATGGGGCGCACTCTACGAGGTGCGGGGGACACGGTAGGAGCACTCGCCCGCCGCACCCCCGGGTGCATAGATATTCCAGCCGCCGCATAGTTGCGCTAGCATGGCGGCATGACCCACACCGTCGCCGTCTCCGGCGCCACCGGCTACGCGGGAGGGGAGGCGCTGCGCCTCCTGGTCGCGCATCCCCATGTCACCGTCGGCGCCGTCACCGCACACTCCCACGCGGGCGAGCGCCTCGGCGCGCTCCAGCCCCACCTGCACACCCTCGCCGACCGCATCCTCCAGGAGACCACCGCCGAGGTCCTCGCCGGGCATGACGTCGTCGTGCTGGCTCTGCCCCACGGTGCCTCCGGGGCGCTCGCGGCCCAGATCGCCGAGCGCTCCCCGGACACCCTCGTGATCGACGCCGGAGCCGACCACCGCCTCGAGTCCGCCGATGCCTGGGCGCGGTTCTACGACGGCGAGCACGCCGGCACCTGGCCCTACGGCCTGCCCGAGCTGCCCGGCCAGCGCGAGCGCCTGGCCGGCACCCGCCGCATCGCCGTGCCCGGCTGCTACCCGACCACCTCGATCCTCGCCCTCGCCCCCGGCTTCGCCGCCGGCCTGCTCGAGCCGCAGGACGTCGTCATCGTGGCCGCCTCGGGCACCTCGGGTGCGGGCAAGGCCCTCAAGCCCCACCTGCTCGGCTCCGAGGTCATGGGCGGCATGAGCCCCTACGGCGTCGGCGGCGGCCACCGCCACACCCCCGAGATCGAGCAGGGTCTGGGCCAGGCCGCCGGGGAGCCGGTGCAGATCTCCTTCACGCCCACCCTGGCCCCCATGGCCCGCGGCATCCTCGCCACCGCCACAGCCCGCCTGCGTCCCGGGGTCGACGCCGGCCGGGTCCGCGCCGCCTGGGAGGCCGCCTACGCGGACGAGACGTTCGTGCACGTGCTGCCCGAGGGCCAGTGGCCCACCACCAAGTCCGTGCTCGGCTCCAATCATGTGGCCATGCAGCTGGCGGTGGACCCGCACGCCGGCCGTGTGATCGTCACTGCCGCCCTCGACAACCTCACCAAGGGGACCGCCGGCGGTGCCGTGCAGTCCATGAACATCGCCCTGGGCCTGCCGGAGCGGGCCGGGCTCGAGATCCAGGGGGTCGCACCGTGAGCGTCACCGCAGCACAGGGCTTCCGCGCCGCCGGCGTGACCGCCGGCCTCAAGCCCTCCGGGAAGCCGGATGTGGCCGTCGTCGTGAACGAGGGCCCCTCTCGCGCCGCCGCCGGCGTGTTCACCTCCAACCGGGTGGCCGCCGCCCCCGTGCGCTGGTCTCGGCAGGTTCTCGCCGATGGTCGCGCGGACGCCGTCGTGCTCAACTCCGGCGGTGCCAACGCCGCCACGGGCCACCCCGGATTCCAGGACACCCACCGCACCGCCGAGCACACTGCCGCCGCCCTCGGCCTCTCGGCCGGGGACATCCTCGTGTGCTCCACCGGGCTGATCGGCGAGCGCCTGGACATGGACCGCCTGCTCAGCGGGGTCGACGCCGCCGTCGAGGGGCTCTCGACTGCCGGCGGCGGGGCCGCGGCCACCGCCATCATGACCACGGACACCGTCGCCAAGACCGCCCTGGTGCGCCGGGACGGGTACACGGTCGGCGGCATGGCCAAGGGCGCCGGCATGCTCGCCCCGGGCATGGCCACGATGCTCTGCGTCCTCACCACCGACGCCGACGTCCCCGCCGCGGACCTCGACGCCGCCCTGCGCGAGGCCGTGCGCACCACCTTCAACCGGGTGGACTCGGACGGCTGCATGTCCACGAACGACACCGTCCTGCTGCTCGCCTCCGGTGCCGCCGCGACCGCCCCCGACCGGCACAGCTTCGCCGAGGCCGTGCGGGAGGTCTGCGCGGACCTGGCCCGCCAGCTCGTCGCCGACGCCGAGGGGGCCGCGCACGAGGTCCTGATCCGGGTGGTCAACGCCTCCTCCGAGGACGCCGGCGAGGCCGTCGCCCGCGCCGTGTCCCGCTCCAACCTGTTCAAGGCCGCGATCTTCGGCCAGGACCCCAACTGGGGTCGGGTGATCTCCGCGGTCGGCACCGTCCCCGAGAGCGTCGCCCCCTTCGATGCCGATGCCCTGGACGTCTCCTTCAACGGGGTGCAGGTCTGCCGCGCCGCCGGCGTGGGCGAACCGCGTGAGGGCGTGGACCTGTCCGGGCGCGAGGTGCGCGTGGAGATCGACCTGCACGCCGGCGACGCCGTCGTCGAGCTGTGGACCAACGACCTGACGCACGACTACGTGCACGAGAACTCCGCCTACTCCACGTGAGGACCCGCCCATGACCGACGACCCGACCACCGCCACCGTGCCCCTGCTCTCCACGGCTGAGCGCCTCGAGCAGGCCTCCTCCAAGGCTGAGGTGCTCATCGAGGCCCTCCCATGGATCCAGAGGTTCGCAGGCACCACCATGGTGCTCAAATACGGCGGGAACGCCATGGTCTCCGAGCCATTGCGCCGGGCCTTCGCCGAGGACATCGTGTTCCTGCACCATGTGGGAGTCCGCCCCGTGGTGGTGCACGGCGGCGGCCCACAGATCGGCGCGATGCTGGACCGCCTGGGCATCGAATCCGAGTTCCGCGGCGGCCTGCGGGTCACCACCCCGGAGGCCATGGACGTGGTGCGCATGGTCCTCACCGGCCAGGTCGGCCGCGAGCTGGTCGGGCTGATCAACGCGCACGGGCCCTACGCTGTGGGCTCCTCGGGTGAGGACGCCGGGCTGTTCCGCGCCCGCCGCACCGGAACGGTGGTCGACGGCGCCGCCGTGGACCTCGGCCTGGTGGGGGAGGTCACCGAGGTCGAGCCCGGGGCCATCCGGGACATGCTCGACGCCGGCCGCATCCCCGTGGTCTCCTCGGTCGCCCCGGAGATCGACCGGCACGGTGAGCCCACCGGTGCCGTGCTGAACGTGAACGCGGACACCGCCGCCGCGGCCCTGGCTGCTGCCCTGGGCGCCTCCAAGCTCGTGCTGCTGACCGACGTCGAGGGCCTCTACGCGAACTGGCCGGACCGGGACTCGCTCATCAGCTCCCTCACCGCCGGCCAGCTGCGCGAGCTCATGCCCCGGCTGCAGTCCGGCATGATCCCCAAGATGGCGGCCTGCCTGCACGCGGTGTCCGCCGGCGTCGACCGCGCCCACGTGGTGGACGGCCGCCGCCCCCATTCGATGCTCCTCGAGGTGTTCACCTCGGCGGGCGTGGGCACCCAGGTGGTGCCGGACCCGGACCCCGACCAGGAGGAGGACGCATGAGCGCGCCCCACGGCCAGGACGCCCTGCTGGGGCGCTACACGGCATCGCTGACGGGGGTGTTCGGCCGCCCGGCCCGCATCCTCGTGCGCGGTGAGGGCGCCCACGTGTGGGACGCGGACGGCACCGAGTACGTGGACCTGCTCGCGGGGATCGCGGTCAACGCGCTCGGCCATGCCCACCCGGCGCTCGTGGAGGCCGTGGCCGGGCAGCTGAGCACGCTCGGGCACATCTCCAACCTGTTCGCCTCCGAGCCGCAGATCCGGCTCGCCGAGGCGCTGCTGGAGCGCGCCGGCGCCCCGATCGGCTCCACCGTCTTCTTCGCCAACTCCGGCACCGAGGCCAACGAGGCCGCCTTCAAGCTGGCCCGGCGGCACGGCGCCGAGGACCCCTCCGGGGCCCGGACGCGGGTGATCGCCATGGAGCGGGCCTTCCACGGCCGCACGATGGGCGCCCTCGCGCTCACCCACAAGGAGGTCTACCGGGCCCCGTTCCAGCCGCTGCCCGGCGGGGTGGAGTTCATTCCGGGCGGCGACGCCGGGGCTCTGCGTGCGGCCCTGGCCCCGGACGCGCAGGGCCGCACGGTGGCCGCCGTGATCCTCGAGCCCGTCCAGGGCGAGGCCGGCGTGCACGGCTGGCCCGCCGGGTACCTGCGCCAGGTGCGGGAGGCCACCGCCGAGGCCGGAGCCTTGATGATCCTGGACGAGGTCCAGTCCGGCATGGGCCGCACGGGCACGTGGTTCGCCTTCCAGAACCCGCAGGTCACCGGCGACGACGCCCCCGTGGTTCCGGACGCCGTCACCCTGGCCAAGGGCCTGGGCGGGGGAGTGCCGATCGGTGCGCTGATCTGCGTCGGTGAGGAGGTCTCGACGCTGCTGCGCCCCGGCCAGCACGGCACCACCTTCGGCGGCAACCCCGTGGCGGCCGCCGCGGGTCTGGCGGTGGTCGAGACCGTCGAGCGAGAGGGGCTGCTCGAGCACGTCCGCCGCGCCGGCGAGCGCCTGGCCGAGCGCCTGACCGCCCTGGATGAGGTGCAGGCCGTGCGCGCCCATGGGCTGTGGATCGGGGTGGACCTGACCGTCCCGTCCGCCGGCGCGCCCGAGGGCGGCCTGGCCCCGGCCGTGGTGCGCGCGGGCCTGGAGGCCGGCTGGATCCTCAACGCCACCGGCCCGGCCACCCTGCGTCTGGCGCCCCCGCTCACCGTCCCCGTCGAGGACCTCGACCGCTTCGCCGAGCAGCTGCCCGCCCTGGTGGGTGCCGCGCTCGGCGTGTCCGACCACCCTGAGGAGCAGCACCCGTGACCCCCGCACCGCAGTCCCCGTCCCGTCCCGCCGTGCCCGTGCGCCACTTCCTGGTGGACACGGACCTGACCCCGGCCGAGCAGGCCGAGGTGCTGGACCTGGCGGCCCAGATGAAGCAGGACCGCTTCCTGCACCGGCCGCTGGCCGGCCCGCGCACGGGCATCGTCTTCTTCGACAAGACCTCCACCCGCACCCGGGTGTCGTTCTCGGCGGGCATCGCCGAGCTGGGCGGCAGCCCGCTGATCGTGAACCCGGGCGAGTCGCAGCTGGGCCACAAGGAGTCCGTGGCGGACACCGCCCGCGTCCTTGAGCGCATGGTCGGGGTCATCGTGTGGCGCACCTTCGCCCAGTCCGGGCTGGAGGAGATGGCCGAGCACTCCTCGGTCCCCGTGATCAACGCGCTCTCGGACGACTACCACCCGTGCCAGATCCTCGCGGATCTGCTCACGGTGCGCGAGCACCTGGGCGAGACCGCCGGGCGCACCCTCGTCTACCTGGGCGACGCCGCCAACAACATGGCCCACTCGTACCTGCTGGGCGGGGTCACCGCGGGCATGCACGTGCGCATCGCCGGCCCGGAGGGCCACCTGCCCGCCGAGCACGTGGTGGAGGCCGCGCGCGAGCGGGCCGTGCAGACCGGCGGGTCCGTGCTCGTGACCACCGACGCCGCCGAGGCCCTGGACGGGGCCGACGTCGTGGTGACGGACACCTGGATCTCCATGGGCCAGGAGGACGAGAAGGAGCAGCGGCTGACGCTGTTCACCGACTACCGCGTGGATGCGGCGGCCATGGCCCGCGCGGCTGAAGGCGCGATCTTCCTGCACTGCCTGCCCGCCTACCGCGGGTACGAGGTCACCGAGGACGTCATCGACGGCCCGCAGTCCGTGGTGTTCGACGAGGCCGAGAACCGGCTGCACGCTCAGAAGGCGCTCATGGCCTGGCTGCTGTACCGCTCCGGCCTGGCCGAGGATCCGCGCTGATGGCCACTCCGACGACGAAGACGGCCCGGCAGGCGGCGATCCGTGATGTCCTGGCCACCCGCGAGGTCCGTTCGCAGTCGGAGCTGTCGGAGGTGCTCGCCGAGCAGGGTCTGTCCGTCACCCAGGGGACCCTCTCGCGGGACCTGGTGGATCTGGGCGCCGTGCGCATGCGCGGGCCGGGCGGCCTCGTGTATACCGTGCCGGCGGAGGGTGAGGAGCCCGTGCCCGGCCGCAGCACCGAGTCCCAGGTGGGACGGCTGGCGAGCATGTCCCGGGAACTGCTCATCTCGGCCGAGCCCACGGAGAACCTCGTGGTGCTGCGCACGCCTCCTGGCGCGGCCCAGTTCCTCGCCTCCGTGGTGGACCAGGCACGCGTGGACAGTGTGATGGGGACGATCGCCGGGGACGACACGATCCTGCTGATCACCCCGAGCGCCGACTCGGCCCCTGCCGTGGCCGCCTACCTGCTGAGCCTGGCTGGCTGACCCCTCCTGCACCCACCACCTGCCTGCACCCATACTCACCTACTCCACCCGCCGCACCCCACCCACCGCACGCACCCCCACCCCCTTTCCCCAGCGCCCGGGCGACATTCTAGCGGTCCTGCACTGCTGGACTGTCGCCCGGGCGCTGGGGGTTTCTGGGAGCTGAGGGGGAAGCGTTGGGGGACATGACTGTGGCCCCCATCCGAGAGGATGGGGGCCACAGTCATGTCTGCGGTGCTGCGGGTTCAAGCCCTCGCTGCATCAGGCCTGGGGGAGAACGAGCTCCTGGCCGACGTAGATGACGTTGGCGTCCTCCACGATGTGCTTGTTGGCCTCGTAGAGAGCGGCCCAGCCACCCTCGACGTTGTTCGCACGCGCGATGCTCCACAGGCTGTCGCCGGGCTTGACGAACACGGTGTCCGCGGCGGCGTCCAGGGCGGCCTTGTTTTCAGCGTTGACGCGGGCGGCGGCGGCCTGCTCGGCGGCGGAGACGCGGGCGGCCTGGGCGGCACGCTGGGCCTCGGCGCGCTCGGCGGCGCGCTCGGCCTGGGCCTGGGCCTGGGCCTGGGCGACGGCGGCACGCTCGGCAGCGGCGGCACGCTGAGCCTGGGCGCGCTCGGCGGCGGCGGCGCGGGCGGCAGCCTGCTTGGCGGCCCAACGCTCTGCGGCAGCCTGCTTGGCGGCGGCCTTCTCAGCAGCGGCCTGCTTGGCGGCCTGCTCGGCCTGGGCCTTCTGAGCGGCGGCACGCTGGGCGGCGACGTCGGCCTGGCGCTGCACGGTGGCAGTGCGCTCGACAGCGACCGAGGAGGTGCCCTGGGCGTCGGCGGCGGTGAGGCCGAGCTTGGCGGAGCAGCCGGGCCATGCACGCCAGCCCTGGATGGCCAGGACCTTCTCGGCGATGGCGATCTGCTCGGCCTTGGAAGCCTGGCTGGCCAGCGGGGTGGAGCCACCCATAGCGGTCCAGGTGACGGGGTGGAACTGCAGGCCGCCGTAGAAGCCGTTGCCGGTGTTGATGGACCAGTTGCCGCCGGACTCGCACTGGGCGAGCTTGTCCCAGGTGGCCAGGGACGCGGCGTTGGCGGGGGCGGAGAAGCCCACGGCAGCGGCGCCGGCCAGGGTCATGCCGGCCACCATCGAGGCGGTGGCGCGGCGGGAGCGGGAGGCGGAAGAGGTGAAGAGAGCCATGGTGAGAGAGGGGGTCGAGATCCTGCCGTGCAGCGTGTGTCCACGCCGGGGTCGTCTACTCCTTGGTCGGGTCAAAGACTCCTCCGGACCGAGACGACCCGCTGGCGGGCGCTCCGGGGGAGTGGTTCGAGTCGAGGTCCGTGTTGCCGTGGCTCCGGGCTGGCCGGGGCCGTTCGGTAACGGTTGGATCACGAATCGGCTACGGAAGAGTCAACGCCGGGGAGGGGGGACTCGTCAAATCGGCATGTGGGAAACCGGTGGAGAACGACTCCTGGTGCCCCTGGAATGGACGATTCCATCTGATCGAGGCAGAGCGATGACGATCCGTCCATTCGACGACCCGGAAGAGGGGGGTATGTCTCCCCGGCCGAGACTCAGACCCCACGGTCAAGGGCGTCGGACGGCTCCAATCCTGTGAACAGCCCGCATCGCATGACATGTTACCGATGTGTAACCCGCCCTCTGTCGGAGTGTGCAGGAGTCGCACTCCCCGTGTGTGCCCCTCTCCACCACGCGGGGTTATTCGCCGTATTGCATAGATATGCACGAGGCCGGTAGGGTCAGGCACGATCACGTCCTGCGGCGGCGCCCTGTCCGCCCCCGGCGGACGCCGTGAGCGGACGCCGCCAATATAAGGAGAAGAACCCGTGAAGGAACGCATCATCCTCGCCTACTCCGGTGGCCTGGACACCTCGGTGGCCATCGGGTGGATCGCCGAGGCCACCGGCGCCGAGGTCGTGGCGGTCGCCGTCGACGTGGGCCAGGGCGGCGAGTCGCTCGAGACTATCCGTCAGCGCGCCCTGGACTGCGGTGCCGTCGAGGCCTACGTCGCGGACGCCCGCGACGAGTTCGCCGAGCAGTACTGCATGCCCACCCTGCAGGCGAACGCCCTCTACATGGACGCGTACCCGCTGGTGTCCGCGATCTCCCGCCCGGTCATCGCCCGCCACCTCGTGGCCGCGGCCCGCCAGTTCGGCGCCTCCACGGTGGCCCACGGCTGCACTGGCAAGGGCAATGACCAGGTGCGCTTCGAGGTGTCCATCCAGACCCTCGGCCCGGATCTGAAGTGCATCGCCCCCGTGCGCGACCTCGCCCTCACCCGTGACAAGGCCATCGAGTACGCCGAGCGCAACGAGCTGCCGATCGTCACCACCAAGAAGAACCCGTTCTCCATCGACCAGAACGTGTGGGGCCGCGCCGTCGAGACCGGCTTCCTCGAGGACATCTGGAACGGCCCCACCAAGGACGTCTACGACTACACCGACGACCCCTCCTTCCCGCCGGCCCCGGACGTGGTGACCATCGCCTTCGAGCGCGGCGTGCCCACCGCCCTTGACGGCCGTGCCCTCTCCCCGCTGGAGATCATCGAGGAGCTCAACCGCCGCGCCGGCGCCCAGGGCGTCGGTCGGATCGACATCGTCGAGGACCGTCTCGTGGGCATCAAGTCCCGCGAGATCTACGAGGCCCCTGGCGCAATGGCCCTCATCGCCGCCCACAAGGAGCTCGAGAACGTCACTCTCGAACGCGAGCAGGCCCGGTTCAAGAAGACCGTGGACCAGCGCTGGACCGAGCTGGTCTACGACGGCCAGTGGTTCTCCCCGCTCAAGCGCAACCTGGACACCTTCATCGAGGCCACCCAGGAGCACGTGAACGGCGAGATCCGCCTCGAGCTCCACGGGGGCCGCGCCACCGTCCAGGGCCGCCGCTCGGAGACCGGCCTGTACGACTTCAACCTCGCCACCTACGACGAGGGCGACGCCTTCGACCAGTCCTCCGCGCGCGGGTTCATCGACATCTACGGCCTGTCCGCGAAGACCGCCTCGGAGCGCGAGCAGCGCCTCAGCGGCGCTGCGGACCTCGGCGACGTCGCCCGCCTGAGCAACGACTGACCGCTCCCGCGCACGACGGCGGCCCGCCCGGATCCGGGCCGGCCGCCGTCGTGTGCCCCTCGGCCCGGGCCCGGCCCGCGGCCCTGAGCCCCACGACGTCGTCCCGAGACGAGGAGAACCATCAGATGACCGAGAACCCCGAGGCCCGGCACGGCACGAACGAGGGCGCCCTGTGGGGCGGCCGCTTCGCTGGGGGCCCCTCTGAGGCGCTGGCCGCACTGAGCAAGTCCACGCACTTCGACTGGCGCCTGGCCCCCTATGACATCGCCGGCTCGCGCGCCCACGCCCGTGTGCTGCACACCGCCGGGCTGCTCTCGGCCGAGGAGCTCGAGGGCATGATCGAGGCCCTGGACCGCCTCGAGGGGGACGTCCGCAGCGGCGCCTACGCCCCGGCCGCCTCCGACGAGGACGTGCACGGCTCCCTCGAGCGCGGCCTCATCGAGCGTGCCGGCGCCGAGCTGGGCGGCCGGCTGCGCGCCGGCCGCTCCCGCAACGACCAGGTCGCCACGCTCGGGCGCATGTTCCTGCGCGACCACGCCCGCATCGTGGCCCGCGGTGTGATCGCCACGGTGGACGCACTGCTGGGCCAGGCGGAGGCGCACCCCTACGCACCCATGCCCGGGCGCACCCACCTGCAGCACGCCCAGCCGGTGCTGCTCTCCCACCACCTGCTGGCCCACGCGTGGGCGTTCGCCCGGGACCTGCAGCGCCTGGTGGACTGGGATGCCCGCGCCGCGGTGTCCCCGTACGGCTCCGGCGCGCTGGCCGGCTCCTCGCTGGGGCTGGACCCGAACGCGGTGGCGGCCGAGCTGGGCTTCGCCTCGGCGGTGTGGAACTCGATCGACGGCACGGCGGCCCGGGACGTCTACGCGGAGTTCGCGTGGGTGGCCTCCATGATCGGTGTGGACCTGTCCCGGATCTCCGAGGAGGTCATCTTCTGGGCCACCAAGGAGGCCGGCTTCGTCCGCCTGCACGACGCCTACTCCACGGGCTCGTCGATCATGCCGCAGAAGAAGAACCCGGACGTCGCGGAGCTGGCCCGTGGCAAGGCGGGGCGCCTGATCGGCGACCTCACGGGGCTGCTGGCCACGCTCAAGGGCATGCCCCTGGCCTACAACCGGGACCTGCAGGAGGACAAGGAGCCGGTGTTCGACGCCGCGGACACGCTGGAGCTGCTGCTCCCGGCGGTGTCCGGCATGATCGCCACCCTCGAGTTCCAGACCGAGCGGATGGCGGAGCTGGCTCCGCAGGGCTTCGCGCTGGCCACCGATGTCGCGGAGTGGCTGGTCCGCCAGGGGGTGCCGTTCCGCGAGGCCCATGAGCTCTCGGGTGAGGCCGTGAAGGCCGCCGAGGCGCGCGGGGTGGAGTTGTGGGACCTCACGGACGAGGAGTATGCCGCGATCGCCCCGGCGCTGACCCCCCAGGTCCGCGAGGTGCTCAGCACGGAGGGCTCGCTCGCCTCCCGCGATGCGCAGGGCGGCACGGCGCCGAGGGCGGTCGCTGCGCAGGTTGAGGCGCTGCGCCGGACGATGGCTCCGCTGCGGCGGTGGTCCGAGACGTCCGGCTCGGTGGTCGACGCCCGCTGAGGCCCACTGCCCCCTCCGGGGATGCCGCCCCTCTTCCGGTGCCGTCCTTTCTCGGGCGGGCTGCGGTCTCCTCATGCGGACGGGGGGGGGGGGGGGGGGGGGGGGGGGGGGGCCCGCCGCGCCCCCCCCGGCGCCGCGGGTGGG
>NZ_JAXFPG010000044.1:0-14124 GCF_034179925.1 Micrococcus sp.
GTTGGGTCCGCCCACCAACGGGCGAACTAATCCCCCCTGATACCGCATATGGCCCCCCCGTGCCTGGGCCCGGTGGGCCCTTCCACAGGGGTACCCGGCGGACCGGGCGGGGTCAGTCGATCACTTGGCGCGCTCGACGACCTCCACCAGGCGCCAGCGCTTGGTGGCGGACAGCGGACGGGTCTCCGCGATCAGCACGCGGTCGCCGATGCCGGCGGTGTTCTCCTCGTCGTGCGCCTTCACGCGCGTCGAGGACTTCATCACCTTGCCGTACAGCGAGTGCTTCTTGCGGTCCTCGACCTCGACGACGACGGTCTTGTCCATCTTGTCGGAGACGACGACGCCGAGACGCGACTTGCGGTAGTTGCGCTCCTCGGCGGGAGCGGCGGTCTGCTCGGTCACTTGGCAGCCTCCTCGTTCTTCTGGTCAGCCTGGGCCGAGGCCTCGACATCGCCGCGGATGCCGAGCTCGCGCTCGCGCAGGACGGTGTAGATGCGAGCGATGTCGCGCTTGACGGCCTTCAGCCGGCTGGAGTCCTCCAGCTGACGGGTGGCGGCCTGGAAGCGCAGGTTGAACAGCTCCTCCTTGGAGGCCTTGAGGGCCTCCATCAGACGAGCGTTGTCCATCCCATCCAGGGACTCGACGTTCAGATCCTTGGTACCGATGGCCATGGGATCACTCACCACCCTCTCGACGGATGACACGGGCCTTCAGAGGCAGCTTGTGGATGGCCAGACGGAGCGCCTCGCGGGCGACCTCCTCCGACACGCCCGAGAGCTCGAAGAGCACGCGGCCGGGCTTGACGTTGGCGACCCACCACTCGGGCGAGCCCTTACCGGAACCCATGCGGGTCTCGGCGGGCTTCTTGGTCAGCGGACGGTCCGGATAGATGTTGATCCACACCTTGCCGCCACGCTTGATGTAACGGGTCATGGCGATACGGGCGGCCTCGATCTGACGGTTCGTCACATAGGCCGGCGTGAGCGCCTGGATGCCCCACTCGCCGAAGGTCACGGTGGTGCCGCCCTTGGCGGCGCCGGAGCGCTTCGGGTGGTGCTGCTTGCGGTGCTTGACGCGACGGGGAATCAGCATCAGGCGTTGCCTCCTTCAGCGGGAGCGGCGGCCGGGGTCTCGGCGCCGGCGCCGGCGTTCTCCTGGCGGGGAGCACGCTCGGCACGGTCATTGCGACGACGACGCTCGCCGCCGGGACCGCGGCGGTCGCCACGGCCACGGCCGGAGGGCTGCGCGGCCTCCTTGGCCGCGAGCTCCTTGGCGGTCAGGTCGCCCTTGTAGATCCAGACCTTCACACCGATGCGGCCGAAGGTGGTCTTCGCCTCGAACTTGCCGAAGTCGATGTTCGCGCGGAGGGTGTGCAGCGGCACGCGGCCCTCACGGTAGAACTCCGAACGGCTCATCTCGGCGCCGCCGAGGCGGCCGGAGCACTGGATGCGGATGCCCTGGGCGCCGGCACGCATGGCCGACTGGATGGCCTTCTTCATCGCACGGCGGAACGCCACGCGGGAGGAGAGCTGCTCGGCCACACCCTGGGCGACCAGCTGGGCATCGGTCTCGGGGTTCTTGACCTCGAGGATGTTCAGCTGGATCTGCTTGCCGGTGAGCTTCTCGAGCTCGCCGCGGATGCGGTCGGCCTCCGCGCCGCGGCGGCCGATCACGATGCCCGGGCGGGCGGTGTGGATGTCCACACGCACGCGGTCACGGGTGCGCTCGATCTCCACCTTGGAGATGCCGGCGCGCTCCATGCCCTCGGTCATCAGCTCGCGGATCTTGATGTCCTCCTTGAGGAAGTCCGCGTAGCGCTGGCCCTCCTTCGTGGAGTCCGCGAACCAGTGCGAGACGTGGTCCGTCGTGATGCCGAGGCGGAACCCGTTGGGGTTGATCTTCTGACCCATTGTCAGTTCCCACCCTTCTCGTCCTGGGAGGCGACGACCACGGTCACGTGGCTCGTGCGCTTGTTGATGCGGTACGCGCGGCCCTGTGCACGGGGCTGGAACCGCTTCATGGTCGGGCCCTCATCCACGAAGGCCTCGGTGATGTACAGGGCGTGCTCGTCGAAGGCGAGGCCCTCGCGGTCGGCCTTGACACGGGCGTTCGCGACGGCCGAGGCCACCAGCTTGTACACCGGCTCCGAAGCGCCCTGCTGGGCGAACTTCAGGATGGCCAGTGCCTCAGTGGCCTGCTTGCCACGGACCAGGTCGACGACGCGCCGGGCCTTCATCGGCGTCACGCGCAGGTGGCGCGCAATTGCCTTGGCTTCCATTGCTTCTCTCTTTCGATTCTCGAGAAGGTCAAGCGTGCTGTGCCGTCAGGCTCAGCGACGCTTGCCCTTCTTGTCGTCCTTCACGTGGCCGCGGAACGTCCGGGTGGGGGCGAACTCGCCGAGCTTGTGGCCCACCATGGACTCGGTGACGAACACCGGGACGTGCTTGCGCCCGTCGTGCACGGCGATGGTGTGGCCGAGCATGTCGGGGATGATCATCGACCGGCGGGACCAGGTCTTGATGACGTTCTTGCTGCCCTTCTCGTTCTCGGCCAGAACCTTCAGGTACAGGTGCTGGTCGACGAAGGGGCCCTTCTTCAGGCTGCGAGGCATGTCTTCTCAGCTCCCTTATCGCTTGTTCTTGCCGGTACGACGACGGCGCACGATGAGCTTGTCGCTCTCCTTGTTGGGGCGACGCGTGCGACCCTCGGGCTTGCCGTTCGGGTTGACCGGGTGGCGACCACCGGAGGTCTTGCCCTCACCACCACCGTGGGGGTGGTCCACGGGGTTCATGACGACACCACGGACGGTCGGGCGCACGCCCTTCCAGCGCATGCGGCCGGCCTTGCCCCAGTTGATGTTGGACTGCTCGGCGTTGCCCACCTCGCCGACGGTGGCGCGGCAGCGCACGTCGACGTTGCGGATCTCGCCGGAGGGCAGGCGCAGCTGGGCGAAGCGGCCCTCACGGGCGACCAGCTGGATGGAGGCACCGGCGGAGCGGGCCATCTTGGCGCCGCCGCCGGGGCGCAGCTCCACGGCATGGATCGTGGTGCCCACGGGGATGTTGCGCAACGGCAGGTTGTTGCCGGGCTTGATGTCGGCGTTCGGGCCGGCCTCCACCACATCGCCCTGCTGCAGCTTGGCCGGGGCCAGGATGTAGCGCTTGGCGCCGTCCGCGTAGTGCAGGAGCGCGATGCGGGCGGTGCGGTTCGGGTCGTACTCGATGTGCGCCACGGTGGCGGGCACGCCGTCCTTGTCGTGACGACGGAAGTCGATCAGACGGTACTGGCGCTTGTGGCCACCGCCCTTGTGGCGGGTGGTGATGCGACCGGTGTTGTTGCGACCGCCGGTCTTGTGCAGCGGGCGGAGAAGGGACTTCTCCGGCGTGGACCGGGTGATCTCGGCGAAGTCGGCCACGGACGAGCCGCGCAGGCCCGGGGTGGTCGGCTTGTACTTACGGATAGCCATGTGTGTCTTCCTCGATTAAGTGGTCTCCGCCACGCCTCAGGCGAGCGGACCTCCGAAGATGTCGATCGTCCCGTCCTTGAGCGTGATGATCGCGCGCTTGGTGGCCTTGCGCTGACCCCACCCGAAGCGGGTGCGGCGGCGCTTGCCGGGACGGTTCAGGGTGTTGACCGAGGCGACGTCGACGTTGAAGATGCGCTCCACCGCCTGCTTGATCTCGGTCTTGTTCGAGCGCGGGTCGACCAGGAAGGTGTACTTGCCCTCGTCGATCAGACCGTAGCTCTTCTCCGACATGACGGGAGCGATGATCACGTCACGGGGATCCTTGTTGATGGAGCCGCTCACTGGGCATCCTCCTTCTTGGCACCGGAGGCCTGGGCCACGTACGCCTCGTAGGCGGCCTGCGTGAACACGACGTCGTCGGAGACGAGCACGTCGTAGGTGTTCAGCTGGTCGGCGTACAGGGTGTGGACCGCCGGAAGGTTGCGGGCGGACAGCGCGGTGACGTCGTCGGCGCGGTCGATGACCAGCAGGACGTTCTTGCGCCCCGTGTTCAGGGACTCGAGGCCGGCCTTGGCGGCCTTGGTGGACGGCGTGGTGCCGGACACGAGGGCCTCGATGACGTGGACGCGGCCGTTGCGGGCGCGGTCCGACAGGGCACCGCGCAGGGCGGCGGCCTTCATCTTCTTGGGGGTCCGCTGCGAGTAGTCACGCGGGGTCGGGCCGTGGACGATGCCACCGCCGGTCATGTGCGGGGCGCGGATCGAGCCCTGACGGGCGCGACCGGTGCCCTTCTGCTTGAACGGCTTGCGGCCGGCGCCGGACACCTCGCCGCGGCGCTTGACCTTGTGCGTGCCCTGGCGGGCGGCGGCCAGCTGGGCCACGACGACCTGGTGCATCAGCGGGACGTTCGACTGGACGTCGAAGATCTCGGCGGGCAGGTCAACCTGGACGGTCTTCACGGTGTTCTCAGCCATGGTCTCAGGCTCCCTTCACGGCGCTGCGGACGAGCACGACCTGGCCCTTGGAGCCGGGCACCGCGCCCTTGATCAGCAGGAGGTTGTTCTCCACGTCGATGCCGTGGAGCGTCAGGTTCATGGTGGTCTGGCGGACCGCACCCATGCGACCGGGCATGCGCTGGCCCTTGAACACGCGGCCCGGGGTGGACGCGCCGCCCACGGAGCCGGGCTTGCGGTGGTTCTTGTGGGCACCGTGCGAGGCGCCCACGCCGGCGAAGCCGTGGCGCTTCATGGCACCGGCGAAGCCCTTGCCCTTGGTGGTGCCGATGACGTCGACCTTCTGGCCGGCCTCGAAGACCTCCACGGTGACGTCCTGGCCGAGGGTGTACTCGGCGGCGTCGGCGGTGCGCAGCTCGACGACGTGACGACGGGGGGTGACGCCCGCCTTCTCGAAGTGACCGGCCAGGGGCTTGGTCACGCGGCGGGGGTCCACCTGGCCGTAGGCGATCTGCACGGCGGTGTAGCCGTCGGTCTCCTCGGAGCGCAGCTGGGTGACGACGTTGGGGTCTGCCTGGACCACGGTCACGGGGATGAGCTTGTTGTTCTCATCCCAGACCTGGGTCATGCCGAGCTTCGTGCCCAGCAGGCCCTTGATGTTCTGGGTCTTGGTCATAGTCTCTCAGCACCTCCCTCTCAGAGCTTGATCTCGATGTTGACGTCCGCCGGAAGGTCGAGGCGCATGAGCGAGTCGACGGCCTTCGGGGTCGGGTCGATGATGTCGATGAGCCGCTTGTGGGTGCGCATCTCGAAGTGCTCGCGGCTGTCCTTGTCCTTGTGGGGAGAACGGATAACGCAGTACACGTTCTTCTCCGTCGGCAGCGGCACGGGGCCGACCACCGTCGCGCCTGCGCGCGTGACCGTGTCAACGATCTTGCGGGCCGAGACGTCGATGACCTCGTGGTCGTACGACTTCAGCCGGATGCGGATCTTCTGTCCCGCCATGGCGTCACGCCTCTCTCGTCGGGGTGTGCTGTTCTGTCCCTGTTCGACCGACCGGGAGGTCGGCCCTCTTGTCCTGACCGCACGGGGCGAATCCGGCCTCACCGGGTTCCTCGCCGCCGCCGGCCTCCGGTCCACGCGGTCGGGCGTGTCGCGATCCCGAGGGGATGCGCCGCCCTGGGCGGAACGGAGGGGAAGCGTCACATCTGGGCCACGCTCTCCACGCGAGACACACGCGAAGGGCGCCACTGGCGCTTGAGCAACTTAACCAGTATGACAGACGAGCGCCGCCCCTGCCAACCGGGCAGGAGGCGGCGCTCGTCACGCCGGGACGGGGCCGACTCAGCGGCCCCACTCGGTGGGCGGGCCGGCGGCGAGCAGCAGCAGGAACACCACCACGACGACGGCCAGCGCCGCCGTCGCCGACGCCGCCGGACGGCGCAGCACCCGGGCCAGCAGGCGCTCGGCGGCGGTGGGCTCGGCCGGGGTGTGACCGGTCGGGGTGCGGTCGAGGACCCGCCACCGGTCGGCCGGCTCGCCCCGTCGGGCCTGGGCGCGCTCGAAGGGGATGGTCATGAAGGGCACCACCGCGGAGGCCAGGCCGGTGAGACCGCGTCCGGTCGGCCAGCGCCCATCGATCCACACGGCCACGGTCACGGCGGCGTAGCAGAGGAACACGAACCCGTGCACGCCCCCGGCCAGCGGCATGGCAGCGTCGGTGGCCCCGCCGTACTTGAGGGCCATGGCGCCGAGCAGCCCGGCCCAGGTGACCATCTCCGCGGCTGCGGCGGCCCGGAACAGGTGCCGGGGCGAGGGCAGGCTCATCGGTCGAGCTCCCCGCCGCGGTGGGCCCGGCGGATCCGGCGGGCCCGGTCGATCTCGGGGCGGAAGGTGCGCAGGCCCCAGCCCACGGCGACCGATGCGACGGCCAGGATGATCAGGGTCAGCAGGAGTTCGGGCATGTGCCCCAGCCTAGCGATCGGCGGGTGTCCGCTCACCGGTGCCGGCGTCCCGGCGCAGGAGCCGGACCACGCCGAGTCCGAACAGCCCGGCCGCCAGGAGCACGAGCCAGAGGTAGAACAGCTCGCTGAGCGTGTACATCACGCTCAGCGAGCACCCGGTGACACCCCACCACAGCAGGGTCCGGAGCGAGGCGGTCAGCCCGACGGCGACCATGGCCACGAATCCCACCAAAGCCACCAGGGCCGCGGGCACCGGGCCGGTCTCCAGCCGGGGGCCGGCCAGGAGCACCACCGCGGCACCGAGGGTGTGAGCGCCGGAGGCGGCGACCAGCGTGCCCGTGCGGCGGTCCAGGGCCGCGACCAGGGCGAGCTCCAGCGTCAGCGCCAGGCAGAGCCACCACAGACGGCTGAGCGCCTCGCCCAGCGTGGTCACCGGGACCAGCCGGTCCACGAGCAGGGCCGCGACCAGCACCGCGAGGGTCAGCAGGTGCAGCCGCAGGCTCCGGCGGAGCCGACCGTCCCAGCCCCACACGCGGGCCGCCTCGTCGATCGTCGGCCAGGCCGTGACCTGCAGCAGCACCGCCGCCGCGAGCAGGGCGCCCGTGGGTGCCGGAATCAGCAGGGTCAGCGCGGAGGCGGCCAGGACTGTTCCGAGGGCGCCGTGGAGCTCCGGCCTCCCCCGCCACAGCACGGCCACTCCGGCCGGCAGGGCGCCGATCAGGCCGGCGGCCAGCACCACCGCCCCGATGGCCTCCCCGCCCCACAGGGACGTCAGGGGCCGGGAGACGGCGTCGACGTCTGCCGCCCGCATCAGGGCGAGGGCCGTCAGGGGCGCACCGGCCGCCGCCCACGCCGGCCGGCCGTGCACGCGGGCCAGCGGGGAGCACAGCACACCGAGGCACAGCCAGGCCGCCACGGGGGCCCAGCCCGCCCACGGCGGTGCGGTGGGGGTGAACGGAGCGGCCTCGCTGGCCACCAGGCCCGCCGCGACCAGGGCGGCCCCCTGGGCCGGAGGCCGATGCAGTACCGCGATCACCGGATGGTCCCCCGCCAGCGGCGGCGGCAGCAGGCCCCGGCCGTGCCGGTGTGCCACCAGCGGCAGCACCGCTCCGAGGACGGTCAGCACGGGCCCGGCGACGGCGGCCGGCCACCACGGGGGCCCCAGCGGGCCGGCCCCGGAGGGCAGGAGGTCCGTGGTGACCAGGGCGGCCGCTATCCCGACGCCGAACAGGGCAGCCCAGCGCAGGCGGGGCAGGCCGGGTGCCGGACGGGCGGGCTCGAGCAGGGCGAGCAGCGCGATGCCGGCCAGCGCGATCAGGGCGGCGAGCCGCTCGGCCGCGGCCGCCGCGGACAGGGCAGCGACCAGCAGCACCACGGCACGGCCCCACACCTCGACGAGCCCCCGCACCGGGCCCAGGCCGCGCACCCGGGACTGCAGGGCCGCGCCCAGCAGGAGGGAGCCGGTCAGGGCCGCCACTGTCCCCGTGGCGCCCGCCCCGAGCTCGGCGGCGGCCCGCACGCCGGCCGCCGAGACCATCGCCTGGGCTCCCCAGGCCCCGAGGACCTGCCCCCTCGGGGAGAGACGGGGCCCGCCCAGGCCGAGCAGCAGGACCCAGCCGAGGGCGGCCCCGACCAGGCCGAGCACGCCGGCCTGCCACGGAGGCCTGGCCGTCCCGGCGAGGGCGGCCACCAGCAGGAGCGCGGCCGGCACCGCCGCGATCAGGTCCGCGCGCCCGGTGCGGGCGTGCCGGTGGGTGAGGCCGTCCAGCAGCGGGGGCACCCCCGCCGTCGTGATCGCCAGGCATGCCCAGACGGGCAGGCCCCACAACGCGGCCCACGGCTGCTGCAGCGGCAGCAGCACCGCGACCGCCGCCGTGCTCCACAGCGCCCACGCCGCCAGGGCCGGGGCCCGCCATGCCGCACGGGGACAGCGCAGGCCGTGGCGGGCCCCCGCCCAGCCGGCCAGCACGGCGAGCCCACCGGTGAGCAGGGTCTGGGGATTCCGGCCGATCAGCTCCCCATCCCCACCGGCCGCGTCCGACCAGACCCAGACCAGCCCGATCACGCCCAGACAGGTCAGGCTCATGCCCACGAGGACAGCCCGGGCCCGGCGGCGAGGGTCTGCGAGCCCGTGGGCGCGGATCCACGCCGGAACAAGGGCGGCCACCGCCACGGACCACAGCCACGGCCACATGTGCGCCCCAGCTCCCGCCGGCACGGCGAGCACGACGCCGAGCACGGGCAGGGCCAGGGACACCCGCACGGCCCCCGCCCCCACCGGCAGGCGCCACAGGGCTGCGGAGCCGAGCACGATCGCGGCGGTCAGGAGCACCAGGTCGGCCCGCCCTGTCGCGACGGCGGGCTCGGCCATGGCGCTGAGGACGAAGAGGCAGGCCCACCCTCCGGCCTCGCCCTGGGACAGCAGCCTCGGCCCTCCCCCGGCCGTCACGGGTGAGGGGTGCCGGAGGCCGAGGAACACGGCCAGCACGCAGGCCAGGGAGCCGGCGCCGGCGGTCAGCACCAGCGTGTGGGCGGGGGCCTCCACGGCCACCAGCAGGGACACCAGCGCACCGAGCCCGGCTGCACGGGCCACGAGGGCGTCCGGCACGGCGTCGAACGTGCCGGCGGTGTCGGGGGCGGACTCGCGGGCGGGCTCATCCGCATCGGTGCGACGCCGGGTCCACCAGCGGGAGCCCGCGTACACCGCGGCCAGGGCCAGGAGCACGGCGAGCTCACCCCAGCCGATCGGCCCACGCGGGGAGAGCAGACCCACCGCCAATCCCACCGCGGCGAGCCCGTATCCGAACCACGGATGCTGCCGGCGCAGCGCCTCGACCACAGCGGCCCCGCGGCCGTGGACGCTGAGGGAGGCGGTGGCCCAGCAGATGAGGATCGAGGTGCCCAGGCCCAGCGCCAAGGCCCAGACCAGGCCGGCACGCAGGGCCGCTCCGGAGGCGAGGGAGGCCGAGGCGATGAACGCGGCCGCCAGATGGGCCACCACGGGCGAGCGCATCCACACGGCCATCGCCGAGGCCAGCGCGACGCCGACCACCGAGGTCAGCAGCCAGGACAGGGCCGGGCGGTGCAGGATCTCGAGATCCAGCAGGACCCCGAGAACGGGCAGCATGGCCAGGCCCCCTCCCACGAGGGCCACGGCGGCCGGGCGCAGGCGCGTCGAGCGCGCGTGCAGCACGCCGCCCCCCACGAGCAGTCCGAGCAGGACGAGTGTGAGGCACAGCAGGCGGATCGTCGGCGAGACCAGTGTGCCCACGAACGCTGAGGCGGCCGCGACCAGCAGCAGTGTCGATCCGGCGAGGGTGATGCCGATGTTGCGTCGGCTCTGGCGCTCGTGGTCCCGGACCCACGGCCGGTCGTGGGCGGACGGCACCGTCGGCTCGGCGGGCGGCGTCACGCCGGGACGCGCTGGCGGCGGGGTCGGCACAGCGGCCGGTGGCGCCGGGGCAGGACGCCGGAACGACGGCGACGGCACGTCGGCCGGCGCCGACGGGGAGACGGGGCGGACGGGCGGCGGCTGCGCCTCAGGTCGGGACGGAGCCTCGAGCAGGCGCGGCGCGTCGAGCAGGGCAGGACGTCGTGGCGCCGCGGTCGCGGCAAGGCGCTGGGTCTGCTCGTGGGCGTCGTGGGCCTGCTGACGGCCGTGTGCCACACCGTCCTCCCAGGCCGCCCGCTGTGCGGCGGCGAGGCTCCGGCGTCCTGCGGCTCGACCGACTACCAGGCCCAACACGAGCCCGGGCAGGAAGAACATCAGCAGCAGCCCCATGACGATCAGAATCAGCACGTCCATGCAGGGCCCCTCTCCACGGTCCACACACCTGGCCTGTGCCTCGGGCGTGGCCCGGCACACACCCACCCTATGCGAGCCGCGTGCGGAACAACCCGTTGTCCACACCCCGGACACGACGAAGCCCCCGCCGTCACCGGCGGGGGCTTCGTTCGCTTGACGGCTGTGTCAGCCGATCACGCGGTGATCAGTGGATCACTTGGTGATCTTGGTGACGCGGCCGGAGCCCACGGTGCGGCCACCCTCACGGATGGCGAAGCCGAGGCCCTCCTCCATGGCGATCGGCTGGATGAGCTCGACCGACATCTCGGTGGTGTCGCCGGGCATGACCATCTCGGTGCCCTCGGGCAGCGTGATGACGCCGGTGACGTCGGTGGTGCGGAAGTAGAACTGCGGGCGGTAGTTCGAGTAGAACGGGTTGTGACGGCCGCCCTCGTCCTTGGAGAGGATGTACACGTTGGCCTCGAAGCCGGTGTGCGGGGTGATGGAACCCGGCTGCACCACGACCTGGCCGCGCTCGACGTCGTCACGCTTCAGGCCACGCAGGAGCAGACCGCAGTTCTCGCCGGCCCAGGCCTCGTCGAGCTGCTTGTGGAACATCTCGATACCGGTCACCGTGGTCTTCTGGATGTCGCGGATGCCCACGAT
Source organism: Micrococcus sp. (assembly GCF_034179925.1). Classification (GTDB taxonomy): domain Bacteria; phylum Actinomycetota; class Actinomycetes; order Actinomycetales; family Micrococcaceae; genus Micrococcus. Next base: position 10,834 of record NZ_JAXFPG010000044.1, read on the forward strand.
CTCGACCTCGGAGTTGATGGCGAGGGTACCGCGCTCGGCGCGGCCGGTCACCACGGTGCCACGACCGGTGATGGTGAAGACGTCCTCGATGGGCATCAGGAACGGCTTGTCCTTGTCGCGGACCGGGTCCGGAATGAACTCGTCCACGGCCTCCATGAGGTCCTCGACGGACTTGACCCACTGGGCGTCGCCCTCAAGGGCCTTCAGGGCCGACACGCGGATGACCGGGGCCTCGTCGCCGTCGAACTCCTGGGAGGACAGCAGCTCGCGGACCTCCATCTCGACGAGCTCGAGGAGCTCCTCGTCCTCGACCATGTCGGACTTGTTCAGGGCCACCAGCAGGGCCGGCACGCCGACCTGGCGGGCCAGGAGCACGTGCTCGCGGGTCTGGGCCATGGGGCCGTCGGTGGCGGCGACCACGAGGATGGCACCGTCCATCTGCGCCGCACCGGTGATCATGTTCTTGATGTAGTCGGCGTGACCGGGGGCGTCCACGTGGGCGTAGTGACGCTTCTCGGTCTGGTACTCCACGTGGGAGATGTTGATGGTGATGCCGCGCTGACGCTCCTCCGGAGCGGAGTCGATGGACGCGAAGTCACGCTTCTCGTTCAGGTCCGGGTACTTGTCGTACAGGACCTTCGAGATCGCAGCGGTGAGAGTGGTCTTGCCGTGGTCAACGTGGCCGATGGTGCCGATGTTGACGTGCGGCTTGGTCCGCTCGAACTTTGCCTTTGCCACAGGTTCCTCCTAAAGAACTGTTTCTTCGTCAAGAAGACTGTTCAGCCACGGGTGATCAGCTGACAACTCGTGTGAGTCTACTTGTCGGGCATGGGGTTGGGAAATCCCGGCCGGAGGGCCCGGGGCCGCCTCCTCACGAAGACGGCCCGGTCCCGTCCTGATCGGGGACCGACGCGCCGGGGGCGTCGGTCCCGTCGCTCCGAGGGCCCGGCCTGGCGGGGCCCTCGGAGCAGGTCTGTCAGAGGGTGGACCCGGAGGTCACTCCCCCTGGGACTTCTGGATGATCTCGTCGGCCACAGCCTTCGGCACCTCGGAGTACGAGTGGAAGGTCATGGAGTAGACCGCGCGGCCCTGGGTGCGGGAGCGCAGGTCGCCGATGTAGCCGAACATCTCGGACAGCGGGACGAGGGCCTTGACGACCTTCACGCCCGTGGCGTCCTCCATGGACTGGATCTGGCCACGGCGGGAGTTCAGGTCGCCGATGACGTCGCCCATGAACTCCTCCGGCGTGCGGACCTCGACGGCCATCAGCGGCTCGAGGAGCACCGGGTTGGCCTTGCGGACACCCTCCTTGAACGCCTGCGAGCCGGCGATCTTGAACGCCATCTCGGAGGAGTCGACGTCGTGGTAGGCGCCGTCGAGGAGGGTCGCCTTCACGCCCACCATCGGGTACCCGGCCAGCACACCGAACTGCATGGCGTCCTGGATGCCCGCGTCCACGGAGGGGATGTACTCGCGGGGCACGCGGCCACCGGTGACGGCGTTGGCGAACTCGTAGACCTCGCCCTCGGCGGTGTCCAGGGGCTCGAAGGAGAGCTGCACCTTCGCGAACTGACCGGAACCACCGGTCTGCTTCTTGTGGGTGTAGTCGACCTTCTCGACCTTGCGCTTGATGGTCTCGCGGTAGGCGACCTGGGGCTTGCCCACGTTGGCCTCGACCTTGAACTCGCGCTTCATGCGGTCCACGAAGACGTCCAGGTGGAGCTCACCCATGCCGCCGATCTCGGTCTGGCCGGTCTCCTCGTTGAGGTTCACGCGGAACGTGGGGTCCTCGGCGACGAGCTTCTGGATGGCGGTGGAGAGCTTCTCCTGGTCACCCTTGGTCTTCGGCTCGATGGCCACGGAGATCACGGGCTCCGGGAAGGTCATCGACTCGAGGATGATCGGGTTGGCCGGGTCGCACAGGGTGTCGCCGGTGGTGGTGTCCTTCAGGCCGATCACGGCGTAGATGTGGCCGGCCACGACCTCCTCCACCGGGTTCTCCTTGTTGGCGTGCATCTGGAACAGCTTGCCGATGCGCTCCTTCTTGCCCTTGGTGGCGTTGAGCACCTGGGCACCGCCCTCAAGGCGACCGGAGTACACGCGGATGAAGGTCAGCGTGCCGAAGAACGGGTGCGAGGCGATCTTGAACGCCAGCGCGGAGAACGGGGCGTCCTTGGAGGGCTCACGGGTGAGCTCCTTCTCCTCGTCCCGGACGTCGTGGCCCACCACGGCGCCCGCGTCGAGCGGGGTCGGCAGGTAGGCGACGACGGCGTCGAGCATCGGCTGCACGCCACGGTTCTTGAACGCGGAGCCGCAGAACACCGGGTAGGCCTCGGCATTCACGGTCAGCTGGCGCACGCCGGCCTGGATCTCCTCGACGGTGAGCTCCTCGCCCTCGAGGTACTTCTCCATGAGGTCCTCGGAGGTCTCCGCCACGGCCTCGATGAGCTGGGTGCGGTACTCCTCGGCACGGTCCTTGAGGTCCTCGGGGATCTCCTGGGTCTCGTACTCGGCGCCCATGGTCACGTCACCCTTGGCGTCGCCCGGCCACACGAAGGCCTTCATGGTGAGCAGGTCGACGACACCGACGAAGTCGCTCTCGGCACCGATCGGCAGCTGCATCACGAGCGGCTTGGCACCGAGGCGGGACACGATGGTGTCCACGGTGAAGTAGAAGTCCGCGCCGAGCTTGTCCATCTTGTTGACGAAGCAGATGCGGGGGACGTCGTACTTGTCGGCCTGGCGCCACACGGTCTCCGACTGGGGCTCCACGCCCTCCTTGCCGTCGAACACGGCCACAGCGCCGTCGAGCACGCGCAGGGAGCGCTCCACCTCGACCGTGAAGTCCACGTGGCCCGGGGTGTCGATGATGTTGATCTGGTTGTTCTTCCAGAAGCAGGTCACCGCGGCGGAGGTGATGGTGATGCCGCGCTCCTTCTCCTGCTCCATCCAGTCGGTGGTCGATGCGCCGTCGTGGGTCTCGCCCAGCTTGTGGTTGACACCCGTGTAGAACAGGATGCGCTCGGTGGTGGTGGTCTTGCCGGCATCGATGTGGGCCATGATGCCGATGTTGCGGACCTTGTTCAGGTCGGTCAGCACGTCCTGTGCCACGGTGTCTCCCTTTGCTCGGGGTGGTGTTGAGGGCTCGTGAGTGGATGCGTGATCGGTGGCCGCCGCCCCCGGCGCGGGAGCGGCACGGCCTGCGGCCCCGGGGCGCCCCGCCCCCCCCGGCCCCCCCCCCCCCCCCCCCCGGGGGGGGCGAGCCCGGTTTGGGCCGGGCCCAAGAGGGGG
>NZ_JAXFPG010000033.1:0-9273 GCF_034179925.1 Micrococcus sp.
GGACGGACCCGGCCCCGGCCGCCGGACGCGCGGTCCGCCGGCCGGGGCCGTGGAGGGCAGGCGATCAGTCCTCGCCCTTGGCCCCCAGGGTGGTCTTGGAGACCAGCATCAGGAACTCCGCGTTGGAGGCGGTGTCCTTGATCTTGTTGGTCAGCAGCTCCAGGGCCTGCTGGGTGTCCAGGCCGGAGAGCACGCGGCGCAGCTTCCACATGATCTTGATCTCCTCCGGCGAGAGCAGCGCCTCCTCACGGCGGGTGCCGGACGCGTTGACGTCCACCGCCGGGAAGATGCGGCGCTCGGCCAGCTGCCGGGACAGGCGCAGCTCCATGTTGCCGGTGCCCTTGAACTCCTCGAAGATCACCTCGTCCATGCGCGAGCCGGTCTCCACGAGGGCGGTGGCCAGAATGGTCAGCGAGCCGCCGTTCTCGATGTTGCGGGCGGCGCCGAAGAACTTCTTCGGCGGGTACAGCGCCGAGGAGTCCACACCGCCGGAGAGGATGCGGCCCGAGGCCGGGGCGGCCAGGTTGTAGGCGCGGCCCAGTCGGGTCATCGAGTCCAGCAGCACGACGACGTCGCGGCCCATCTCCACCAGGCGCTTGGCGCGCTCGATCGCCAGCTCCGCCACCGTGGTGTGGTCGTCCGCCGGGCGGTCGAAGGTGGAGGCGATGACCTCGCCGGCCACGGAACGCTGCATGTCCGTGACCTCCTCGGGACGCTCGTCCACGAGGACCATCATCAGGTGCACCTCGGGGTTGTTCCGGGTGATCGCGTTGGCGATGGACTGCAGCACCATCGTCTTGCCCGCCTTGGGCGGGGAGACGATCAGACCGCGCTGGCCCTTGCCGATGGGGCTCACCAGGTCGATCACGCGCGGGCCCACGAGCTTGGCGTCCGTCTCCAGGCGCAGGCGCTCATTCGGGTACAGCGGCACGAGCTTGGAGAACTCCACACGGTCCGGGTGCTCCGTGGCGGGCTGGCCGTTCACGGTGGTCAGCTTCACGAGGGCGTTGAACTTCTGCTGACGCCCACCGTGGTGCTGGGTGTGCTGCTTCTCGCCCTCACGGGGGGCGCGGATGGCACCGACCACGGCGTCGCCCTTGCGCATGCCGTACTTCTTCACCATGGCCAGGGAGACGTAGACGTCGTTCGGGCCGGGCAGGTAGCCGGAGGTGCGGACGAACGCGTAGTTGTCCAGCACGTCCAGGATGCCGGCCACGGGCTGCAGGACGTCGTCCTCGGTCAGCTCGGTGTCGTCCACCTCGGGTCCGCCGCGGCCACGGCGGTTGCGGCCGCGCTCGTTGCGGTTGCGGCGGTTGCGGCCACGGCGGCCGCCCTCGTCGTCGCGGTCCTCGCGGCGCTGGCGGTCGTCCCCGCGCTCTGCGCGCTCGGAACGGTCCCCGCGCTCGGCGTCGCGGTCCTCGCGGCGCTGACGATCGCCACGGTCGCGGCCGCGGCGCTCACGGGAGCGGCCGCCGTTCCCGCGGCTCTCGGACTCGGATTCGGGCTCGCCGTCCTGGCCGCGCTCGGAGCGCTCCTCGCGCTCGGCGGTGCGGTCCTCACGGCCCTCGGCATCCTCGGAGCGCTCGCGGCGGTCGTCCTGGGTGCGGTCGCCGCGGCGGCGCCGGCTGCGGCCCGACGACGGCGCGGCGGCCTCGGCGTCCTGGCCGGCACCGCGGCGCTCCGGGGTGGAGGCGTCCTCGGCGGCGGGGGTCTCGGCGGAGGTGGCGGGCTGGGCCTGCTCGGGCTGGGCCGCGGCGGGGGCGGCGGTGTCCGAGTCGGCGCGGCGGGAGCGGCGGCGCGTCGGGCGCTGCCCCTCTTCGGCGGGGGCGGCCGGGGCCTGGGCCTCTGGGGTCTGCGCCGAGGCTTCGGGGGCGGTGGTCTGGGCGCGCGCGGCGGCGTCGCGGTCGGCGACGCTCCCGCCCCGCTGGTGGTCCGAGATCGCGGCGACCAGATCGGACTTGCGCATGCGCGAGCCGGTCTTGATGCCGAGCTGGGAGGCCAGGGCCTGCAGCTGCGCGAGCTTGAGCGAGGCCAGCCCGCCGCCGGCGGTCGGCGTGGTCTGTTCGGTGGATTCGGTCACGAAGGTTCCTTCTCCCTCGTCAGCAGCCGTGCGGCACCGGCAGGCGCGGCAGGCTGTCGTGTGTCCGGCCGGGGCACGCAGCGGTGCCCCTGAGAACCGGGGTTCCATGTCTTCACATCAGACCCCTCCCCTGCTCGCGCGCAGTCACTGCGTGGCGGGGGCGGAGAGATCGGGGCCCTGCTCGAGCGGGGCGCCTCGGCGCGGGCCGTCCGTCGGGATCCTCGAACTCCAGAGCTGGTGGCCGAGGCGACGGGACCACTGGTCCGCGACCGCCGGTCTGGGGCCGCCCGAAGCGGCCGGCGTCAGCCGTGCTGGAGTGATTCCACCCTAACACCCTCGCCCGCGATCCCCGGCACCCTCACACGCCACATGACGCCCGAGTCCGCGGTCAGGGCAGCCATCCGGTCGGCGGCCCGGCGGGCGGCGTCGGCCCCGTCAGCCAGGACCAGCACGGTGGGCCCGGCCCCGGAGACGACGGCGGCCCAGCCCTCAGCGCGCAGGGCCTCCACGAGGGCGGCGCTGGCGGGCATGGCCACGGCCCGCTGCTGCTGGTGCAGGCGGTCCCGCGTGGCCGGCAGCAGCAGGGAGGGATCCTCAGCGAGCGCATGCACGAGCAGGCCCGCCCGCCCGGCCTGTGCGGCGGCGACGGCGTGAGGCACCGTCTCCGGCAGCACGCCGCGGGCGGCCTCCGTGGACAGGCGGGTCTCCGGCACAGCGACCACGGGCGTCACCGCCGGGTGCACATGCAGCGCGGCGGTGGCGAAGCCGTCCACGCCGTCGTCGCGCGTCCAGGAGACCGTGGCACCGCCGAGCAGGGCCGGAGCCACGTTGTCCGGGTGGCCCTCCCGGCGGGCGGCGTCGTCAAGCAGGGACTCGGGGGTGCGCCGCACGGACTCAGGCAGGAGCGCCTCGGCCGCGGTCAGTGCGGACACCACCGCGGCCGCCGAGGATCCCAGCCCGCGGGCGTGCGGGATCCGGTTGCGGGCCTGCAGGGACAGCCCTGGCACGCGTGCACCGCGGGCCTCCAGGTGGGCCCTGGCCAGGCGCAGCACCAGGTGGGTGCCGTCCGTGGGCAGCTCCGCGGCGCCCTCACCCTCGACGGCGGCCGTGTCCGGGCCGTCCACCACTTCCAGGCGGATCTCGTCGCGCAGCTCCAGGGCCAGGCCCATCGAGTCGAACCCGGGGCCCAGGTTGGCGGAGGTGGCGGGCACCGAGACCCGCGCCGCGGTCCCGACGGGGACCTCGATGCTCTGCTCCATGGGCTCAGGCCAGCCCGAGGGCCTCGGCGACCGTCACCGCGTCCGCCGGCACCGAGCGGGGGGTGACCTCCTCGCCGTCGGCCGAGCGCAGAGCCCACTGGGGGTCCTTGAGGCCGTGGCCGGTGACGGTGATGACCCACGTCTTGCCGGCCGGCACGTTCCCGGCGGCGTGGTGCTTGAGCAGCCCGGCCACGCCGGCGGCGGAGGCCGGCTCCACGAACACGCCCTCCTTGGAGGACAGCCAGCGGTGGGCTTCGAGGATCTGCTCGTCCGTCACCGAGTCGATCATGCCGCCGGAGGCGTCGCGGGCGGCGGTGGCCAGATCCCAGGAGGCGGGGTTGCCGATACGGATGGCCGTGGCGATGGTCTCCGGCTCCGTGACCGGGTGGCCGAGCACGATCGGCGCGGCACCGGCGGCCTGGAAGCCCCACATCGCGGGGGTGCGCGTGGCCACGGCCGGCAGCTCCTGGTCGGAGGTGCCCGGGTGCGGGTTCACGTAGGGGCGGGCGTACTCCTGGTAGCCCTTCCAGTACGCGGTGATGTTGCCCGCGTTGCCCACCGGCAGCAGGTGGTAGTCCGGGGCGTCGCCGAGCACGTCCACCACCTCGAACGCACCGGTCTTCTGCCCCTCGATGCGGGCCGGGTTCACGGAGTTCACCAGGAACACCGGGTAGTTCTCCGAGAGCTTGCGGGCCAGGTCGAGGCAGTCGTCGAAGTTGCCCTGCACCTGGAGGATCTCAGCGCCGTGGGCCACGGCCTGGGACATCTTGCCCATGGCGATCTTGCCCTCGGGCACGAGCACCGCGCAGGTCAGCCCGGCCTGGGCGGCGTAGGCGGAGGCCGAGGCGGAGGTGTTGCCCGTGGAGGCGCACACCACGGCCTTGGCGCCGTCGGCCACGGCGGCCGTGATCGCCATGGTCATGCCGCGGTCCTTGAAGGAGCCGGTGGGGTTCATGCCCTCGAACTTCACGTACACCGTGCCTTCGACGAGCTCGGAGAGGTACGGGGCGTGGATCAGGGGGGTACCGCCCTCCCCGAGGGTCACCACGCGGGTGTCCTCGGTGACGGGCAGGCGGTCGGCGTACTCGCGGACGACTCCGCGCCAGATGTGGGCCATGGTCAGTTTCCTTCGACTCGGAGGACGGAGACGACGTCGTGCACCACGTCCAGGGCACCCAGCGCCGCGACGACGGCGTCGAGGTCGCGCTGACGGGCGCGGTGGGTGATCACGCGCAGGGAGGCGCCGGGGCCGTCCGCCCCCTGCACCTGACGCAGGGTCTCGATGGAGACGCCGTGGTCCTCGAAGACCGCGGCCACCCGGCGCAACACGCCGGGCTGGTCCGCCACGCGGAGCACCACGAGGCAGGAGGTGTGGGCCTCGGCCGGCGCGAGGGCCGGCAACGCGGCCACGGGGGTGCGCAGGCGGGCCGGGCCGCCGCGCACGATCCGCTGGGCGATGGCCACGGTGTCGCCCATCACGGCCGAGGCGGTGGGGGCACCGCCGGCGCCGGGGCCGTAGAACATGAGCTCGCCGGCGTTCTCGGCCTCCACGAACACGGCGTTGAACGCGCCGTGGACGGAGGCCAAGGGGTGCTGGCGGGGCACGAGGGTGGGGTGCACGCGCAGGATCGCCCCGGCGGTGCCGTCCTCAGCCGTGACGCGCTCGGCGATCGCGAGCAGCTTGATGGCGTACCCGGCCTCCGTGGCGGCCTCGTTGTCTGCGGCGGTGATCCCGGTGATCCCCTCCACGGACACCTGGTCCAGCGTGTAGGAGGTGCCGAATGCGAGGGTCGCCAGGATCGCAGCCTTCGCGGCGGCGTCGTCCCCGCCGACGTCGGCGCTCGGGTCCGCCTCCGCGTAGCCGAGGCGCTGGGCCTCCGCGAGGGCGTCCTCGAAGGAGGCGCCCTCGGTGTCCATGCGGTCGAGGATGAAGTTCGTGGTGCCGTTGGCGATGCCCATCACGCGGGTGACGCGGTCGCCGGCGAGCGAGTCGCGCAGCGGGCGCAGGATCGGGATGGCGCCGGCCACGGCCGCCTCGAAGGACAGCTGGGCACCGGTGCGGGAGGCGAGGTCGTACAGCTCCTCGCCGTGCTGAGCCAGCAGCGCCTTGTTGCCGGTGACCACGGCGATGCCGGCCTCCAGGGCGCGGCGGATCAGGGTGCGGGCAGGCTCGATGCCGCCCATCAGCTCGATGACGACGTCGGCACCGTCCACGAGCGTCTCGGCGTCCGTGGTGTACAGGGCCGGGTCGGCCTGCCAGTCACGTGGGGCGTCCGGGGTGCGCACGGCGATGCCGGCGAGCTCCAGGGGCGCGCCGACACGGTCGCGCAGGACGGCGGCATCCTCCGTGAGGATGCGGGCGACCTGCGAGCCGACGGTGCCGCCGCCGAGCAGGGCGACGCGCAGCGGGGCGTGGGCGGTGGTGGTCATGCACTCTCCTGCGGGGTCGGGGTCTGGTCTGCGGGGCGGCCCGGGGCGGGGTCCGCCTCGCGGGCGAAGAGGTCGTCCATGGTCTCGCGGCGCACGATCACCCGCGCGGACCCGCCGCGCACGGCCACGACCGCCGGACGGGTGAGGGCGTTGTAGTTCGAGGCCATCACATGGGTGTAGGCGCCGGTGGCGGGCACGGCGAGCAGGTCACCGCGGCGCACGTCGGCGGGCAGATGCACGTCGCGGACCAGGATGTCCCCGGACTCGCAGTGCTTGCCCACCACACGGGAGAGCACGGGCTCGGCCTCTGAGGTGCGCGAGGCCAGGGCCGCGGTGTAGTCGGCGTCGTAGAGCACGGGGCGCGGGTTGTCGGACATGCCGCCGTCCACGGCCACGTACCGCCGCGGGGCGGTCCCGCCGCCGGGGGCGTCGACGTCCACGGTCTTGGTGACGCCCACCGTGTAGAGGGTCAGGCCGGCCGGCCCGGAGATGGCCCGGCCGGGCTCGAGGGAGATGCGCGGACAGTCCATGCCCAGGCGCTCGACGGTCTTCTGGACGTCGTCGGCGAGGGCGGCGGCGATCTCCGCGGCCGGGCGGGGCTCGTCCGCCGCGGTGTAGGCGATGCCGTGGCCGCCGCCGAGGTCCAGCTCGGCCAGCTCCACCCCGTGCTCGGCCCGCGCGTGGTCGAGGAACTCGAGCACGCGCGCGGCGGCCAGGCCGAAGCCGTCGGCCTCGAAGATCTGCGAGCCGATGTGGCAGTGCACCCCGAGCAGGTGCACGGACTCGGAGGCCAGGGCGAGGGCCACGGCGACGGCGGCCGGGGCCCGGCCTGCCACGTTGCCGTCGGCGTCCTGCGCCGAGGGCGCCAGAGACAGCCCGAACTTCTGGTCCTCGTGGGCGGTGGCGATGAAGTCGTGGGTGTGGGCATGCACGCCCGGGGTCAGGCGCAGCATCACCGGGGCGATGTGACCGTGCTCGGCCGCGAGCGCGGCGAGGTGCTCGAGCTCGTCCACGGAGTCCACGATGATCCGGCCGACGCCGGCGTCGAGGGCGGCGAGCAGCTCGGCTTCGGACTTGTTGTTGCCGTGCAGGCCGATGTGAGCCGGGTCGACGCCGGCGCGCAGGGCGATCGCGAGTTCACCGCCGGAGGCGGTGTCCACGCGCAGGCCCTCCTCGGCCGCCCAGCGGGCGGTGGAGAGGGTGAGCATGGATTTGCCGGCGAAGTACACGTCCGCTCCGCCGCAGAGGGAGGCGAAGGCGGTGTCGAAGCCTTCGCGGAAGGCGCGGGCGCGGGCACGGAAGTCGTCCTCGTCGAGCACGATCAGCGGGGTGCCGAACTCGGCGGCCAGGGCGGAGGCGGGCACGCCCTGGACGGCGAGCTCGCCGGCGTCGGTGCGGGCCACGCCGGCGGCCCAGATCGCCGGGTCCAGGGCGTCGACGTCGTCGGGGGCGGGCAGCCAGGCGGGGGTGAGCGGGGAGGTGGCGGTCATGGGGCCGTCCTTCACATCTTCTCCGGCGCGGAGACGCCGAGCAGGTCCAGGCCGTTGCGCAGCACCTGGGCGGCGGCCTCGTTGAGCCAGAGCCGGGTGCGGTTGAGGGTCTCCACGGTGCCGGGGGTGCCGTCGGCGGCGGGCAGGGGCACGATCCGGCAGGCGGCGTACCAGGCGTGGTAGGCCCCGGCGAGGACCTCGAGGTGGCGGGCGACGCGGTGCGGCTCGCGCAGGCGGGCGGCGGAGGCCACCACGGAGGGGAACTCGGCGAGCTGGGCGAGCAGCTCGGACTCGGTCTCGTGGGTGAGCAGGCCGGCGTCGAACTCGGAGCGGTCCACCCCGTGGGCCTGGGCGGTGCGGGCGGCCCCGCAGGCCCGGGCGTGGGCGTACTGCACGTAGTAGACCGGGTTGTCGTTGGTCTGGGAGCGCAGCAGCTCGGGGTCGATGGTGATGGGCGAGTCCGCAGGGTAGCGGGCGAGGTCGTAGCGCAGCGCGTCCTTGCCGAGCCACTCCACGAGGTCCTTGAGCTCGATGATGTTGCCGGCCCGCTTGGACAGCTTCGCCCCGTTCACGGAGATGAGCTGCCCGATGAGGATCTCGATGTTGTGGGCGGGGTCGTCGCCGGCGGCGGCGGCGATGGCCTTCAGGCGGCCCACATAGCCGTGGTGGTCCGCGCCGAGCAGGTACACCTTCTCCTCGAAGCCGCGGTCGCGCTTGTCCAGGTAGTAGGCGGCGTCGGCGGCGAAGTAGGTGGGCTCGCCGTTGGCGCGGATGAGCACGCGGTCCTTGTCGTCGCCGAAGTCCGTGGTGCGCAGCCAGACGGCGCCCTCACGGTCCTCGATGTGCCCCTGCTCGCGCAGGCGCTCCACCGCCTGGGCGATCGCACCGGACTCGTGGAGGCGGGTCTCGGAGGTGAAGACGTCGAAGTGCACGTCGAACGCGTCGAGGGTGTCCTTGATGTCCTGCATCTGCAGCTCGTAGGCGGCCCGGCGCACCACGGGGCGTGCGGCCTCGTCCGTGAGCTCGCGGACGTCCGGGTGCCCGGTGGCGACGGCGTCGGCCAGCTCCTTCACGTAGGCCCCGGGGTAGCCGCCCTCGGGGACGTCGCGGCCGTGGAGGCGGGCGATCACGGAGTCGGCGAACACGTTCATCTGGTTGCCGGCGTCGTTGATGTAGTACTCGGCGGTGACGTCCGCCCCGGAGGCGCGCAGCAGGCGGGCGATGGCGTCGCCGAGCGCGGCCCAGCGGGTGTGGCCGATGTGCAGGGGGCCGGTGGGGTTCGCGGAGACGAACTCCATGTTCACGGTGTGGCCGGCGAGGGCCTCGTTGCGCCCGTAGGCCTGGCCGGCCTCCACGATCTGCCGGGCCAGGGCGCCGGCGGAGGCGGCGTCCAGGGTGATGTTCAGGAAGCCGGGTCCGGCGACGTCCACGGCGGCGATCCCCTCCTGCTCACCCATGCGGGCGGCGAGGACCTCAGCGAAGGCGCGGGGGTTCATGCCGGCGCGCTTGGCGAACTGCAGGGCGACGTTCGTGGCCCAGTCCCCGTGCTCACGGCTGCGGGGTCGCTCCACCTTCACCCGGTCCGCGGCGAGCTCCTCGCGCAGGGCGGCGGGCAGGTCGCCGGCGTCGACGGCGGCCAGCAGCTGGGCATGGATCAGGGCGGAGAGTTCTTCGGGCTTCACCCGGGCAAGTCTACGGATGACGGCGGCCTCTGCGGGCCCTCTTGTCCGCCGGTGACATGCCTCTCACACTGGAGGGAGGTCCGAAGGGGACGACGGCGGCGCGCCTGCCCGCCTGGACCCTCGCCGGCGATGGTGTAGGGTTGTCGAGTCCGCCGGGGCTCCACCCCCGGTCTGGACCCCCGCCTCCGTAGCTCAGGGGATAGAGCGTCTGCCTCCGGAGCAGAAGGCCGCAGGTTCGAATCCTGCCGGGGGCACCACCGGGACGGGGGGGCCCCCGCGCCCCGGGCCGGCCGCGGCGGGCGCCCGGGCGGGGGGCCGGGGCCCCGCGGGCA
>NZ_JAXFPG010000049.1:0-23236 GCF_034179925.1 Micrococcus sp.
CCCCCGCGTGCGCTGCCCCGCCCCCCCGCCCGGACGCCGCCGGCGCCCCGGCCGGTGGGGGCTGGGGCGCCGTCGTCGGGCCTCAGGAGCCTGGGAGGCGGGGCCTCAGCCCCGCACGTAGTCCCGGTAGTTGTTCACGGTGATCTCGGAGTCGTCGACGAGGTTGTCCGGGCCGAAGCCCGGGGTGACCTGGTACTCGCCGGTCTCCAGGGAACGGCGCACGTCCTCGCGGAGGATCGGCAGCTTCGGGTAGAAGGCGTCGCCGCAGCAGCTGGTCTTCACGACGTCCCGGTGGCCGATGATGCGCGAGGGCGGCAACGCGTACTGCTGGCAGATGTACGCGCAGATGTGCACGAGGCCCTCGTAGAGGGTCTGCGGCGGCGGGTTCACCATGTAGAGGCCCTCGCACTCGATGCCCAGCGCGTAGGCATTGAAGCCCAGGGCGTGCACGCCCAGCATGAAGGTGTGACCGTCGTTCAGGGCGACCCGGGAGCCGTGGCGGCCCTCGAGCACGTGCCCGCCCCGGGACACCGTGAAGTGCTGGCCGGTGTCCCCCCAGGACTGCTCCATGTGGCCGCGCTGGACCATCTGCGCCAGGTCCACCGCGGCGGTGCGGGAGCCGTCCGTGGTGTTCGCGGTGCTGGTGTGGTGGATCACCAGGTAGGAGGGGCGCTCGTGGAGGGTGTGCAGATGGATGGCCGGCGTCCGGGCACCCCAGTCGGCGGTGGTGATGATCTCCGGCTCCGGCAGGCGCGGACGCTGCTCGGTCTGCGCGTCGGAGCCCTCGGCGGCGTCCTGCTCGGGCTCTCCTCCGGTGCAGCCGGCCAGCGTGCCGGCGAGCGCGAGACCGGTGCCTCCCAACAGGGTGCGGCGCGCGAGCGCGTGCTCCGGGGCGGTGTCGGGGGTGTGTGCCATGCGGCGGGGTCCTTCGTGTCGGGGCCGGAGCCCCGCCGTGTACTGCGGCGCACAGGGGCGCCGACGGGGCGCGCGGGCGCTCCACCGGAGAGATGTTACCGCCACACGGAGGCGGATCGTGACCCTCCCGTGATGCCGGGGGAGGGTGTGGCCTCGTAGACTCACGCACCATGTCGAGATTGTTCGGAACCGATGGCGTCCGTGGCCTGGCCAACGAGACCCTCACCGTGGAGCTGTCCGTCCAACTGGCCCAGGCGGCCGCCCCCGTCCTGGGGGCCGAGGCGTTCGAGGCCGGGCGGCGTCCTGTGGCCGTCGTCGCCCGTGACCCGCGGATCAGCGGCCAGTTCATCGGGGCGGCGGTCCAGGCGGGTCTGGCCTCCTCGGGCGTGGACGTGTACGACGCCGGCGTGCTGCCCACCCCGGCCGCCGCCTTCCTCGTGGGGGACCTGGACGCGGACTTCGGCGTCATGATCTCCGCCTCCCACAACCCGGCCCCGGACAACGGCATCAAGTTCCTGGCCCGCGGCGGTGAGAAGCTCACCGACGCGCAGGAGGACGCGATCATCCAGCACCTGGAGAGCGAGCGCCCGCTGCGCCCCACCGGGGCGGACGTCGGCCGCATCCGCGTGTTCTCGGACGCCGAGGACCGCTACGTGCTGCACCTGCTGCAGGCCCTGCCGCACCGCCTGGACGGGCTCACCGTGGTGCTGGACTGCGCCCACGGTGCCGCCGCCGGCTGCTCCCCGGAGGCCTTCCGGGACGCCGGCGCGGAGGTCGTCGTCATCGGCGCGGACCCGGACGGTCTGAACATCAACGACGGCTGCGGCTCGACCCACCTGGAGAAGCTCCAGGCCGCCGTCCGCGAGCACGGCGCGGACTTGGGCATCGCCCACGACGGCGACGCCGACCGCTGCCTGGCCGTGGACGAGCGGGGTGAGGTCGTCGACGGCGACCAGATCATGGGCATCATGGCCCTGGCCCTCAAGGACCGCGGCGCCTTGCGCGAGGACACCCTCGTGGTGACCGTGATGTCCAACCTCGGCCTCAAGCTCGCCATGGAGCGTGAGGGCGTGAACCTGGTGGAGACCCAGGTGGGCGACCGCTACGTGCTCGCCGGCATGAAGCTGGGCGACTACTCCCTCGGTGGCGAGCAGTCCGGGCATGTGATCTTCGCCGACCACGCCACCACCGGCGACGGCGTGCTCACCGGCCTGCAGATCGCCTCCCGCGTGGCCGCCACCGGGCGCCCCCTCTCCGAGCTGGCCGGCGTCATGACCCGCCTGCCCCAGGTGCTCGTGAACGTGCGCGGCGTGGACAAGGGCCGCGCCGGCGAGGACGCCGCTGTGCAGACCGCCGTCCGCGAGGCCGAGGACCGCCTCGGCGGCACCGGACGCGTGCTGCTGCGCCCCTCCGGGACGGAGCCGGTGGTGCGCGTGATGGTCGAGGCCCCGGACGAGGCCACCGCCGGCCGGGAGGCCGAGGCCCTCGCTGAGGTCGTCCGTCGCGAGCTCGCCCTCCACGACTGACTGTGCACCCCTCGCCCCGCCCCGAGCGCCGCTCGCCCGGACCCCAGCGCCGCTGGCCGCTGCTGGTCGGTCTGCTGGCCGCGCTCGCGGTGCTCATGACGGTCGCACTCTGGGCAGTCCACACACCCACGTGCCCGCGGGCGGGGGGTACGGACTGGGTTCCGTGCCTGGACCTGGGCGCGGAGTGAGGGGCGTCGGCTCCGGGTGGTGCGCCGGCGTCAGGGGCGGATGAGAAGGGGCGGCGGCAATGATGCACCTGAGAAGAAGGGCCCTGGTCCGCCTCAGCTGAGGCGGACCAGGGCCCTTGGCGGTTGTGGGGCGGATCAGATGCGGGGGCCGGCCGGGCCGTCGGCCACAGGGCCGTTGGTCACCGAACCAGCGCCACCGCGCTGGGCGGAGAGCAGGTCGCGGATCTCGGTGAGCAGCGCGACGTCCTCGGCCACCGGCTCAACCTCGGGCTCGATGCCGAGGCGGCGGTTGCGGCGCTCGATCATCTTGTTCATGGGCAGCACGATGGCGAAGTACACCGCGGCGGCCACGAGCAGGAAGTTGACGATGGCGGTGAGCAGGACGCCGAACCGGATGTCGTTGCCGTTGAGCGTGAGCACGGCGAACTGGTCGAAGTTCGGGGCCTGCACGAGGGCGGAGATGAGCGGCATCAGCACGCTCTCGACGAGGGCGTTGATGATCTTGCTGAACGCGGCGCCGATGATGACGGCCACGGCCAGGTCGAGCACGTTGCCCTTCATGATGAAGTCTTTGAATCCCTGAAGCATCGGACCAGTGTAGAAGGGTGACGTGCCATCCTTCGGCGCGTCGTCGGGGCGTTCCGGGGGAGACGTTCATCACGGAGGGTATGGCCGCCGGTGTGTGGCGGGGCCCGACGCGGTCCGCCCGGGCCCGGTCCTTCCCTCCGGCTCTGCCCTTCCCTCGGATTCAGACCTTCCGCAGCAGCACCCGGGTCACCTCGTGCCGCTCGTTCTTCGTGAGCACCAGCCGGGCTCGGCCGCGCGTGGGCAGGATGTTCTGCTGGAGGTTCGGGCCGTTGATCCGGTCCCAGATCGAGCCGGCCACCTCCCGTGCGTCGTCGTCGGAGAGGTCCGCGTAGCGGTGGAAGTAGGCCTGCGGGTCCTGGAAGGCGCCCGAGCGCAGCCCCATGAAGCGCTCCACGTACCACCGGCGGATCCAGTCCTGCCGGGCGTCCACGTACACGGAGAAGTCGAAGAAGTCGGACACGCTCAGGCCCGGGGTGCCGTCGGCGCGGATCCGCGGCGGGGCGAGCACGTTGAGCCCCTCCACGATCAGCACGTCCGGGCGGTGCACCACCTGCTCCTCGCCGGGGACGACGTCGTAGGTCACGTGCGAGTACACCGGTGCCCGAACCTCGGGGACCCCGGACTTCACGTCCGCCATGAAGCGCAGCAGGGCGCGGCGGTCGTAGGACTCGGGGAATCCCTTGCGTTCCATGAGCCCGTGCTCCTGGAGCACGGCGTTCGGGTGGAGGAACCCGTCGGTGGTGATCAGGTCCACGCGCGGGGTGGTGGGCCAGCGGCGCAGCATCTCCTGCAGCACGCGGGCGGTGGTGGACTTGCCCACCGCCACGGAGCCGGCCACGCCGATCACGAAGGGCGTGCGCCCCGTACGCTCCCCGAGGAAGGCGTTGGTGGCGTCCCTCAGGGCGGTGGAGGCCTCCACATGGAGGCCCAGCAGGCGTGAGAGGGGCAGGTACACCTCGGAGACCTCCCTCAGGGAGAGGGTCTCCCCGAGGCCGCGCAGGCGTTCGAGCTCACCCTCGGCGAAGGGCTGGGCCAGCTCATCGGCCAGCCGCGCCCAGGTCTGCCGTTCGAGCTCGACGAAGGGGGAGGTGTGGGGCCCGGGGGCGCGGGGCGGGCAGGGGGGCTCGGGGCCCTGGCCTGCGGGGAGGCTGTCCGTCACCCCACCATTATGGGCGGACCGGCGGGGTCGACGTGCGCGCGCGGACGTAGGATCGAACCCATGCGTGTTCTCGTCACCGGCGGCGCCGGCTTCCTGGGCTCCCACACCGTGGCCGTCCTGCTCGCCTCCGGGCACGACGTGCTCGTCATGGACTCTTTCGCCAGCGGCTCGCGCACGGCCGTCGAGCGTGCCGGGGAGGTCTCCGGCGCCCCCCTCGGCGGGGGACGGCTCGACCTCGTGACCGGTGACGTCCGACACCCCGAGCAGGTCGCCGACCGGCTGGCCGCCTTCGCCCCCGACGCCGTGGTGCACTTCGCGGGGCTGAAGTCGCCCACGGAGTCCGTGGCCCACCCGGCTGCCTACTACTCGGTGAACGTGGCGGGGACGGCCCAGATCGCCGAGGCCGCCGCCCGGGCCGGCTCGCGGGTGCTCCTGTTCTCCTCCTCGGCCACCGTCTACGGGGACGAGGCCCCCGCGCCCGTGGCCGAGGACGCGCCCCCGGCGCCGGTGAGCCCCTACGGCTGGTCCAAGCTGATGGCCGAGCAGGTGGTCCGCGACGTCCACACGGCCCACCCGGGCCAGCGGGCGGCGGTCTTGCGGTACTTCAACCCGGTGGGTGCCCACCCCTCGGGGCGGATGGGGGAGGACCCGGCGGGCGAGCCGGCCAACCTCATGCCGTATGTGGCGCGGGTGGCCGCCGGGCACTACCCGGAGCTGAAGGTCTTCGGTGCGGACTTCGCCACCCGGGACGGCAGTGCCGTGCGGGACTTCATCCATGTGATGGACCTGGCCGAGGCCCATGTGGCCACCCTCGAGTGGATGGCCGCCCAGGCGGAGGACCCGGGGGTGAAGGTGTGGAACATCGGCCGCGGCGAGGGCGTGACGGTCTTCGAGATGGTGCGCGCCTTCGAGGAGGTCACCGGCCGCCCGGTGCCCCACCGCGTGGTCGGGCTGCGGGCCGGGGACATCGCCGAGTCCTGCGCGGCCGTGGACGCGATCGCCGCCGAGGTCGGCTGGCGGGCCCGACGCGGGGTGGAGGACATGGTGCGGGACCTCTGGGCCTGGCAGCAGGCCAACCCCGGCGGCTACGGGGACCGCTCGGGTCCGGGACTGCGATCGGCCTGACACAGCCCGGCCCGCCCGCGCGGGGCTGACCTGGTCCCGGGACCGGCTATCCTCGTGCCCATGTGTGGAATCGTGGGATACATCGGCCGGCCGTCTCAGCTGTCGGACCACAGCGCTCTGGACGTGCTCATGGAGGGCCTGCGCCGGCTCGAGTACCGCGGGTATGACTCCGCGGGCATCGCCGTCGTGGCCGACGGCGAGCTGCATCACCGCAAGAAGGCGGGCAAGCTGGCCAACCTGGCCGCCGAACTCGAGGAGCACCCGGTGCCGGAGTCGGTGCTGGGCATCGGACACACCCGCTGGGCGACGCACGGCGGTCCTTCGGACATGAACGCCCACCCGCACCTGGCGGACGAGGGACGCCTGGCGATGATCCACAACGGCATCATCGAGAACTTCGCCGAGCTCAAGGCCGAGCTCGTCGCCGACGGCGTCGAGTTCCTCTCCGAGACCGACACCGAGGTCGCCGCCGCCCTGCTGGGCAAGATCTTCCGCGGCGAGGGCGAGGGCGATCTCACCCGCTCCATGCAGCTGGCCTCCCAGCGCCTCGAGGGCGCGTTCACCCTGCTGGCCGTGCACGTCGAGGCCCCGGACCGTGTGGTGGCCTCGCGCCGGAACTCCCCGCTCGTCGTCGGCGTCGGCCAGGGCGAGAACTTCCTCGGCTCGGACGTCTCGGGCTTCATCGACTTCACGAAGGACGCGATCGAGCTCGAGCAGGACCAGGTGGTGACGATTACCGCCGACACCATCGAGATCACCGACTTCGAGGGCAACGCCGCCCAGGGCAAGGCCTTCACCGTGGACTGGGACGCCTCCGCCGCCGAGAAGGGCGGCTACGACACCTTCATGGAGAAGGAGATCCACGACCAGCCGCAGGCGGTCCAGGACACCCTGCTGGGCCGCACGGACGCCGCCGGCGCCCTCGTGCTGGACGAGCTGCGGATCGACCCGGAGGAGCTCAAGGCCGTCACCAAGATCATCGTGCTGGCCTGCGGCACCTCGGCCTATGCCGGCACCGTGGCCAAGTACGCGATCGAGCACTGGTGCCGGATCCCCGTGGAGGTGGAGCTCTCCCACGAGTTCCGCTACCGCGACCCGATCATCGACGACCACACCCTCGTGGTGTCCATCTCACAGTCCGGTGAGACGATGGACACCCTCATGGCCGTCCGCTACGCCAAGGAGCAGGGCGCCCGCACCCTGTCCATCTGCAACACCAACGGGTCCACGATCCCGCGCGAGTCCGACGCCGTGCTCTACACGCACGCCGGCCCGGAGATCGCCGTGGCCTCCACCAAGGCGTTCCTGGCGCAGATCACCGCCGCCTACCTGCTGGGCCTGTACCTGGCGCAGCTGAACAAGAAGCTGTTCAGCGGCCAGATCAAGGACATCCTCGCGGACCTGGGCGAGATCCCGGCCAAGATCGAGGAGATCCTGGAGAACGCGGAGCAGGTCAAGGAGCTCGCCCGCTCCATGGCGGAGACCACCTCGGTGCTGTTCCTGGGCCGCAACGTCGGCTTCCCGGTCGCGATGGAGGGTGCGCTCAAGCTCAAGGAGCTGGCCTACATCCATGCCGAGGGCTTCGCCGCCGGCGAGCTCAAGCATGGCCCGATCGCCCTGATCGACGACGGCCAGGCCGTCGTCGTGGTGATGCCCTCGCCGATGGACCGGCACTCGCTGCACGCGAAGGTCGTCTCCAACATCCAGGAGGTGCGTGCCCGCGGGGCCCGCACGTTCGTGGTGGCCGAGCGCGGCGACGAGGCCGTGCGCCCGTACGCCGAGACCGTGCTGGAGGTGCCGGAGACCCAGCCGCTGCTCATGCCGCTGCTGACCACCGTCCCGCTGCAGATCTTCGCCCTCGAGCTCGCCTCGGCCAAGGGCTACGACGTGGACCAGCCGCGCAACCTGGCGAAGTCCGTGACGGTGGAGTGAGGGTTAGGTCCATGACCCTTGCCCCAGCTCACAGCGGGCTTCGCGGACGTCTCGGCCTGCAGCGCCGATGAGCGTCTTCCTGGCGCTCATGGGGGCGGCCTTCGTCCTGACCCTGGTGACTCAGCGGCGCTCTGGAGTTGCCCTGATGCTGCCCCTGGTGGCATGGCTCACCGTGCACACCGGCCTTGCCCGGATGATGATGGCGCCACTCGAGCTCCATCCCGCGGTTCCGCTGGTCGGTGGAATAGCGCTGGCGAAGGTGGTCTCCGGCAGAATCGGATTCAGACGTGCATCCACGGGCCAGGCGGGGATCAGCGTGTTCGCGGCACTCGCTGTCGCGGTGCCGCTGCTCTTCGGCCTGATGAGCGTCCTCGTCCGAGGGGCCAGAGGCGGTCTGCTGTGGCTAGAGCTGATCCTTGTCCCGTTCATCTGGTTGGCGCTGCTCTTGGATGCCCACAGTCGCGGAGAACCCGTTCGCCGTCCGGTCGTCTGGACCGTGGTGGGGTGCGCGGTGCTCAACGCCGGCTTCGTCATCCAGCAGCAGGTGACGGGGACGGTGCTCCTCTTCCCGGGCACCTACACCTTCTATTGGTGGTGGAACGGAACGCTTCCGCGCCCGCTGGGTCTCATGGACACCCAGGTCCTCCTCGGAATGCTGACTGCGATTGCAGCGGCCATGCTGTTCTATCTGCGGAGCACGGTTGCCGCTGTCCTCTTGGGCTTCTTGCTCCTTGTGTCCGTCGTGCTTGCGGCCGCCCGTACCTCAATGATTCTTGTTGGCTTGATGCTCGTCATCATCATCGTGGGTTCTCGCGCCAGGCTCTTTATTAAAATTGGAGCTTTGAGTGTGGTCCTCCTGGCTGGCTGGTATCTGTTCCGATCAGAGTTGGCGGAGCTTGCCTTCACCCGATTCGCAGAGGATTCCGGGTCGGGTGACCTCCGTTTCCAGGCCCTGCGGTATTTCCAGAGCCAGTTGTCGTCACTTCTTCTCGTCGGGCGGGGTGCAGCGTCGGCGAGTCAGCTTCGTGGGGCCGAACTGGGGTCGAGCTTGGAGAACGGCTGGCTCATCTGGATCTTCGAGTATGGAGGAATGGCCGTCGCCTTCGCCGGAGGGGTGCTCACAGCACTGGTCGCCTGGGGGAGGAAGGGTGACCCGCGATGGGCCGGAATGGTCCTGTTCGTGGTGGCCATGGTGCAGACTGTGGCATTCAGTTCCACTGGTGCGTCCAGCACAGCGGTCGCGCTACTCCTCTCAGCGGTGTTCGCTGCGCACACCCAACCCTGGCAACGACAGCTGGGTGAAGCTGGACGTCCGCGGTACGCCCCTGTGGCCCAGACCTCACGGGAGACCCTGCGGTGAGCGGCGACCGTCCAGGAGCAGCTCGAAGCATGGCGGTGACCCTTGCGGGAAACCTGGCGTCACCGCTCGCAGGCTTTCTGAGCGCTCCCCTGCTGGCGCGTGGGTTGGGTGCTGACGGGCGCGGTGAGGCCGCGGCTGCCACCGCGCCTCTGCTCATGCTCACAGTCGTCCTGGCGCTGGGCCTGCCGGAGGCGGTCACCTACTTCGTCGCCCGCAGCACCAGGACGCGACGACTCGTCTTGCGGACTGCACTGGGGGCCATGGCCGTCACGGGAGCGTGCGGTGTTCTTCTGGTGTGGTGGATGCGGATGCCGTTGTCGGGCGATGACCCGGCCCTGGCGTCACTGATCATGGTGGGGACGGCGGGGCTCCTGCCGAGCCTGGTGGTGGGGGTCCTGCGAGGACAGGCAGCTGCGCTCGAGCAGTGGGGTCGGATCGCCTGGGAGAAGTCCATCAACGCCATCGGCCGGCTGGGTTTGGTGGCCTTGCTCTACGTGACCGACAGCATGACGCCGTTCAGTGCCACAGTCGTGCTGACCGTGACTGTGGTTGCAGGCGGTGTGGTCTATCTGATTCCGTGGGCCGCAGGTGCGCGGGTCGAGCAGGCGACCGCATCAGCGACAGCCGGGGAGGTCTTGGGGTTCGGCATGCGCATGTGGGGAGGGACTCTCACTGGGATTCTTCTCTCGCGCATCAGTCAGGTACTCATGGTGCCTCTCGCCGATACACGGGCGCTGGGCATCTACGTTGTGGCGCTTCAGCTGGCTGAGGCTGTCCTGGTGGTCAACTCTGCGATGCGGGACGTGACGATGTCGAGAATGTCGAGCACCTTCTCGGCTGCCACCTTGGTGCAGACGACGAGGGTCTCCAACCTGATCACTGCGAGTTCGGCGCTCGGGCTGGCCGTGTGCGCGCCGTGGTTCGTCCCCCTGCTCTTCGGGCACGAATTCGACGCCGCAGTGCCGGTCGTGTGGGTGCTGCTCATCGGCTCCGTCCTCGGCAACGCCGGCTCAGTGGCCGGTGCGGGGCTGGTCGCTCTCGGGCGGCCTGGGCTGAGGAGCTTGGGAATGGCCGCGGCATTGGTCGTCAATGTGTCAACCTTGGTTGTCCTCACGCCTCTCTGGGGTGCAACCGGTGCGGCCATTGCCACGGCAGCCGGAAGCTTCGTGGCCGGCACGCTCAATGTCTTGTGGGTGGCCCCGAGGATCGGGAGGCGTCCCTTCGACTTCCTCCTGTTCCGGGGTGAGGACGTCACACTGTTCATTCGCACCATCACGAGGATTGTGAGGCGTTCTGCATGACACCAGCCCGCGACAAGCCATTGGTGAGTGTGTGGAAGCGTTCGTGGCTGCCTGGCTCGGAGACGTTCGTTCGGGCGCAACAGGACGGTTTGACCCGCTGGCGCTCAGAGTCTGTGGGATGGGAGCGTCTGGAACGCGGGCTGGGCCGCGCGGAGGATGTGATCCTGGGGGAGCGGACTCCTCGAGGACTGTGGCGCATCGAGGCCGCGATTCTCGCCCTGACGGGCGTGTCTCCGCGACTGTCTCACCACTGGCGAGGCTCTCGACCAGACGTCGTTCACATCCACTTCGTCACGCAGGCCAAGGGGGTTGCCGCTCTCGCCCGCCGACACCGCATCCCCGTGGTGGTGACGGCGCACGGCAATGACGTCACGGAGGCTGCGGCGAAGGGCGGTTGGCGAGGGCATCTGTACCGTTGGCAAGCCAGGCGGATCCTTCGACGGGCCGACGCGGTGATTGCGGTGTCGGACTTCATCGCGGGGAGGGTGAAGGCGCTGGGCGCACCGGAACGCACTCTGCATCGACTGCCCGTGGGCGTCGAGATCATCCCGCGCGAGGACCGCGAACCGGTGATGGACGTCGTGTTCGTGGGGCGTCTCGTCGAGGTCAAAGGGGTCTGGCACCTCCTCTCCGCACTGGACATCCTCCGTCGGCAAGGGCGCTCGGTGAGTGCATGCATCATCGGCGACGGCCCTGATCGGGAGAAGCTGCAGCGATTTGCATCGGAAAGGGACTTGGGAGTCACTTTCCTCGGTGCGGTCGGCCACCAGCAGGTGCCGCAGCTCATGGCCTCGAGCCGGATCTTCTGCGGTCCTTCGGTGACCTCGCGAGGCGGGGCCGTGGAGGGACTCGGGCTGGTATTCCTCGAGGCGGCCCTCCAGGAGCGACCCATCGTAGCCTTCAGGAGTGGCGGCGTGGGGGAAGCCGTGGCGGATGGGCAGACAGGCCTCCTCGTGTCCGAGGGAGATGATGAGGCTCTCGCAGCGGCTATCGCACGGCTCCTCGATGACCCGGTCCTGTGCTCGGAGATGGGCAAGCGGGGGCGTGCGCGGGTTGAGTCGCTGTTCGACAGGGAGAAGCAGACGGCAGAACTGGAAGAAGTGTATGACAGCCTTAGAAGCGCTTCCCATGAAGAATAAGAAACGACATGTCGGTCTCGATGCCCTGCGAGTTCTGGCCGTATTTCTCGTCGTTGTCGGGCACTCTGGTGGTCCGGCTGTCATCCATGAATTCATCTATGGCTGGCATGTTCCCTTGTTCTTCTTCTTGAGCGGGTGGTTCTACTCGCCTGGGAGGACGCTCGGAGATGAGCTTCGCAAACGGTGGGAAACCATCGGCCGCCCCTATATTGTATGGTTAGTCATCATTGGCGCGGTCTATGTTTGTGCTGAATTATTGCGCGATGAGATGAAAGTGGGCGATTTGCTTCGACTTGTATGGGGAGGGTCTCGGCTGGCCGAGCCCTTCTCTGCATTCTGGTTCATGTCTGCATTATTCGTCGCGGCACTGATCTATCGCTGGGGAAGAGAATCGAACCGTTCGAAGCTTCTCATTCTTGTTGCCGCTGGGATGTACCTGGCCGCATATGCCTTTCCCCGATGGGTCGCCCTCCTGCCCGGCTCTGTGGGGATGGGCGTCGTGTGCCTGCTGTTCATCGCCGGGGGGGAGTGGTCGCGCAGGCACGTTCCGGAAGCCGGGTTGCTCTCCCCTGTGCCATGGATCGCCATGGGCGTGCCGTCCCTGGCGTGGATCTCCGGAGCGCTTCCTCCGCTGGACTTGAAGTACGGGCAGATCGGCCTGCCGGTCCTATCCTTTCTTGCGTCCCTGGCATTCTGCTGGGGAATCACAGTGGCGTTCTCCCGGCTCGAGATAGATGCCGAAAGTCGCCTGGGTGGGGCTGTGACCACTCTTTCGCACGGTGGTACAGGGGTTGTCTTTCTGCACCCTGTTCTCCTGTGGGTCGGGCTTTCCTCCGCGCTCCCATGGCCGCTGGGTCCCCTGGTTGTCACTGTTGTGTGTTGGGTCGCCGTGACGGTCGCGGCTGCCTCGCCCCTCCTCGACTTCTTCCTCCTGGGTGGTCAGCGAGGCCGGGGCGGGCTGCTTCCGGCCCGATCATGAGAGTCAGCGTCGGCGAGTCCACCTACTGTGTGTCAGCTTCCTGAAGGGCATGGTCCAAGACCTGGGATACCGTTTCGGCAGTATTTCTCCAGGTGTATCGTTCCGCATTTTTGCGCCCTGCGCTGGACAGCTTCTGGCGCGCGATCGGGTCACGGTCAAGGCGTTCCAGGACCTCTGCCATGTCTGAAATCGACCGGGGGTCGAAGTAGAGTGCAGAGTCGCCCAGAATCTCTGGCATGCAGGCCGTATTGGAGGATGCCACGGGTACTCCAAGGGACTGCGCCTCGATGGGGGGGATCCCGAACCCTTCATGCAACGAGGGGAAGATGAAGGCTCGGGCCCCTGCGTAGAGGCGGCCGAGTTCCTGATCGTCCACCCTGCCCATGAATGTGACGCCGTCGATGTCCTCGATGCGACTCTCCGTGGAGGAGAACACCTTCGGCTGAGCACCGACCACGCGGAGGTTCGTGGATGATCCACTCTTCTTCCGGAATTTGTCGAAGGCCTTGACCAGACGGTGGAAATTCTTGTGGACATTGGGGGATGAGACCGCCAGGAAGTACGGTGCTGCATCCTCCTGTCGGGGCAGTGCCGATCCTCCGAGGTCCGTGGGGGCATTGCCCACGACGACGATGCGTTCCTCGGGAATGCCGTAATGATCCGCGATGTCCGATCGTGAGAACTCAGAAACCGTGAGTACGGACGCGCTCGATTCCAGCATTCCGGGGATCACGGTTCGATACGCTGCCCGAAAGGCTCTGGAGAAGCTCTCGGGGTAGCGCACGTATGTCACATCGTGGTGCGTGGAGACCTGAGGCCGATATCGACGGGGATTCGTGCTTGCCAGGCCAAGGAGGAGCGGGTTTGCTTGCTTTCGCAAGAAGGCGGGCAACGTGACCTGCTCCCAAAGCAGGCCTGCCCCGCCGGGCACGCCGAGCACCGAGGTGCCCGCCAGGGGGCCGTCGTCGCGCGGCGTCACGCCCGTCGGGGCCACCAGTGTGATGTCGTCACGGAGCGAGAGGAGCTCTGCGGCGACGTTCTCCGCGAATCGCTGGATTCCCGTGACCGGCTGCGAAAGGAAACGTGCATTCAGGTAGATCATGCGGATTCTCTCGTCCCCTCGGAGGATGGTGGGGTCAGTCGGGTCCAGAGCCGTCGGATCGACTCTTCGAGCCCCGGGGTCGTTGAGCTGTCGGCGAAGGCGGTCGCGCGCTGCATTCCGCGAGACGCCACCTGGTGGTGTCGCTCCGGGTCATTGGCCATCCCCACAAGAATGCTTGCCAGTGACTCTGCGTCGCCCGGTGGATACTGCAGGCCGTCTTCCTCATGGGTGATGATCTCGCGAGGGCCCCCGGCATCGGGGACGATGGTCAGCACCCCATGCCCCATCGCCTGGATGACCACCTGGCCGAAGGGCTCGGGCTGGATGGAGGAGAGCACGAGAGCGTGGGCCCTGTCCAGAACGGAGGAGACATCGGACACGTGCCCCATGAAGTGAACCGGTGCAGTGAGCTCTTCGGCGAGGGACTCCAGGTGGTGGATGTACTGCTGGTCGGCCAGGACGGTGCCGCCGTAGAGCTCCAGCGAGATGGTCTTGCCTTGCCGGCGGAGTTCGGCGTCTGCCTGTGCCACGGCCCGAATGAGGTGTTCCTGGCCCTTCCAGGGCTCGAGGCGAGACAGCGAGACGACGAGGAAGGTCTCCCCATCGGAAGGGACATGTGCAGTGCGGTCCTCGGCCGTCTCCTGGATGCCGGACACGGGGTAGGCGATCTCCACAGGCCGGCGGCGAAGAACGTCGGGAAGGGTGTCTCGGGTCCACTCGCTGTTGGCGATGAACGCATCGAAGTGCCGGAAGGTGGCTGCGGTCAGCAACCAGCGCTTCCAGCGCTTCAGGGAGTTCTTGGAGAGGTCGGTGCGGGCGTAGTACACGACCGGAACGGAGAAGAGAGGGATCAGGGGTGCGACGGCTTTGGCGGCGGCAGCGCTGTTCACGACGATGATGCCCGGGCGGACGCGTCGAATCAGGCGCAGGATCCAGGGCAGGGAGAGTGTCAGGTCACGCCGCGGTGCGAAATCGGGGTCCGCACGTCGAATGTGGACGGACTCCGGGTGGCGGTCGGCCATTCTTTCGGACACCGCGCCGCCCGTGAGGAAGGCGACATGGGAGTGGGCCGAGAGCTTCTGCTCCCATGCCCGCTCCAGCCCGAGCTGCCCACCTCCCGGTTGGCCGGAGTGATCAATGAAGAGAATCTTCGGCGGCGCGGTCACTGGTCCGTCTTCCGGCCGAGGGTCAGGAGGCGCACTCCGCCTGCGGTCCATACAGCCGGGTCGAGGACATTGCGTCCATCGATGGCGACGGGCTGAGCCATGAGAGCGGCGACCCGGCGGGGGTCGAGGTCACGGAACTCCTGCCATTCCGTGAGCAGGAGCATCAGGTCCGCTCCGTTCAGCGCGTCATCGAGGGTGGGGGAGAGCTCCAGGCCGGGAGTCTGCTCGACTGCTCGCTGGCCAGCCTGCGGGTCATAGACGGTGACCTCAGCGCCGGCGTGCAGCAACGCGCGAGCCACCGCCAGGGCGGGAGAGTCCCTGGTGTCGTCCGAGTTCGGCTTGAAGGCGGCGCCGAGGACGGCGACCCGAGCCGGACGCCCGTCCCGCTGACGCCGGTCAGCGGTGCGGTCGAGCTCCTGCTGAGCCAGGTGGACAGCACGGTCGCGGCGCCGTCCGTTGATGGCGTCCACTTCGCGCAGGAATGCCATCGAGTCCGCATGACCGAGCTCGTCTGCACGGGCTCGGAGTGCACGGATGTCCTTGGGCAGGCATCCGCCTCCGAAGCCGAGTCCGGCGTTGAGGAATCGCCGTCCGATTCGGGCATCGAGACCGATGGCATCTGCGAGCGTGGTGATGTTCCCGCCAGTCGTCTCCATGAGCTCGGCGAAGGCGTTGATGAAGGAGATCTTCGTCGCCAGGAAGGCGTTCGCAGCGACCTTGACGAGTTCGGCCGTCGCGAAGTCCGTGGTGATCCACGGGGTGCCGGCCTCAACGGCAGCCTGATACACCTCACGCAACGGTGCCTCGTCCTCGTCGTTCTCCAGGCCGACGACGATCCGGTCGGGCTGAAGAGTGTCCTGGATGGCGAATCCCTCGCGGAGGAACTCGGGGTTCCATGCCAGGCGGACGGTTCCTGTCTTGCCTTGCCGTCGGCTCTCGAACCGGGTACTGAGGCGGGCGGCAGTGCCGACAGGGACGGTGGACTTCCCCACGACCAGTGCGTCGCGCGAGATGTGCTCGGCCAGGGAATCGACAGCTGCATCGACATAGGTCAGGTCGGCGGCGCCGGACTCAGCGGACTGGGGGGTGCCGACCCCGATGAAGTGGACGTCCGCCCAGCCGCCGACCTCCTTGTAGTCGGTGGTGAAGCGAAGCCGTCCGCTGGACACGTGGCGTTCGATCATCTCCTCGAGGCCGGGCTCATGGAAGGGGACGACGCCCGAGCTGAGTGCCTCGACCTTGAGCGGATCGACATCGAGGCCGATGACTTCATGCCCGAGTTCAGCCATGCAAGCGGCATGAGTGGCGCCGAGGTAGCCCGTACCGATGACGGAGATGCGCATGTTAGGTAATCCTCAGTTCTCAGGGGTGTGGAGTCAGTACGCGCCATCTTTGGCGACGACTGCCTTGGCAGTGCGGGCCAAGATGATGATGTCGAAGATGGGAGACCAGTTCTCGACGTAGTAGAGATCGAGGCGGATCGCCTCCTCTGCCGTGAGGTTGGACCGGCCGGAGACCTGCCACAGCCCCGTCATGCCGGGTTTGACGAGCAGGCGCCGGAAAGCCGGCTCATCATACTCGTCCACCTCGGCCTGGACCTGCGGTCGGGGGCCCACGAGTGACATGTCTCCGCGCAGGACGTTCCACAGCTGGGGCAGCTCGTCAACGGAGTACCGGCGGATGAACCGCCCGAACGGGGTCACTCGGGGATCGTCCTTCATCTTGAACAGGAGCGCCCCGGCGCCCTGCTGCCGTTTGAGTGCTTCCAGGCGGGCCTCCGCGTCCACCACCATGGACCGGAACTTGATCATGTGGAACGGCTCCCCGTTGAGGCCGATCCGCTGCTGCCTGAAGAAGATGGGGCCAGGGTCGGTGATCTTGATCGCCAGCATGACACCGAGGAAGACGGGGGAGAGAGCGAGGAGGATGACTCCTGAGCCCAGGATGTCCATGGTGCGCTTGGCCAGCAGGTCGTACCTGGAGAAGCGGGGGGTCGAGACGTGCATGAGGGACAGACCCGCCACCGGCTGCTGGTGGATTCGGGGTCCGGCGATGTCCGTCAGCGCCGGGGCCATGATGTGGCTCACCCTGCGTTCGGCCAGGGACCATCCCAGGGCGCGCATCTGACGGGGCTTGAGCGAGCCTCCGTCCGCCATGATCACTGCGTCCACGCCCAAGCCGTCGACCTGGTCGATGATGCTGTCGACATCCCGCTGGACGGTGACGACGGGCAACGGGAACGGCGGTTCTCCTGCCGGGGCTTCCTTCCGGGCGCCGGGCAGCGCGGCGGCCACCGGGATGTACCCAGCCTCAGGCGTGGCGGTGAGCGTGGAGTGAAGATGCTGTACAGCGCTGGGACTGCCGAGCAGGAGCACACGGCGTGAAGCCCTGCCGGCCCGCCGCGCGGCTACGAGGCGGCGGCGGGTGAAGGTCCGCCCGACGGCGAGGGAGACGAGGCCGAACAGGAGAGCTGCCACAAAGAAACCGCGCGGCAGATCCCAGAAGAGGAGGTAGGCGCCCAGGCCGAGCGCGGCGAACAGATAGAGGGAGGCGCGGACCACGCGCCGATACTCATCGAAGCCCGCGCCTAGTACCTTCACGTCGCGAGAGTGGAACAGACCCAGGGCCAGCCACCAGAGCACAGCGATGCCGAACGAGACCAGCCAGAACGGGACGTTCCACGGAGCATTCTCCTGCCCCGGAAGGAGGATGAAGCGCACCAGGTGCGCAGCGACGACACTGAAGAGCACGGCGGCGGCATCGACCATCTTGACCTGCCGCAGCACGGGCTCCGTCCAGGAGTGGTGGGGGGCACTGGATGTCCTCTCCGGGGCAGGCGGTGCAACGTGGGGCATTCATCACTCCAAGTGGGGGCAGGCGTAGGCTGCGCACGACAGGTCAGCCGCACCACAGTACAATCAGCCGGTGCGGCATGAACCGGCGTTCGCGACGTGGTTCTTGTCGATTCTACTAGTCGATGCAACGTGAGAGAGGGCGTCATGCCCTTGGGAGGGACAACGCATGTCGTGGCTTGTCACCGGGGGTGCCGGATACATCGGGGCGCATGTCGTCAATGCGCTGCGTGCGCAGGGCATGCCGGTCACGGTGGTCGATGACCTCTCCTCGGGGCACCGGGACTACGTGCCGGTGGATGTCCCCTTCCTCGAAGCGGACATCAATGACATCCAGGCCCTCCGGGAATGGATGCGCACCCATGCCGTCGTCGGGGTGATCCACATCGCGGGATTCAAGTATGCGGGCGTCTCCGTGAAGGAGCCCCTGCGCACTTACCGCACCAATGTGGAGGGCACCGCGCATCTCCTGCAGGCGATGCAGGAGGCGGATGTGGAGAGGATCGTCTTCTCCTCCTCTGCGGCGACCTATGGCACGCCGTCCGAGGAGGTCGTCACGGAGCAGACCCGCACGAGCCCCGAGTCCCCGTACGGTGAGAGCAAGCTCATCGGAGAGTGGCTCCTCGCCGCCCAGGGCAGGGCCACCGGCCTGGTGCACACCTCTCTGCGCTACTTCAACGTCGTCGGTTCCGGAGAGGCGCTTCTGGCCGACACGAGTCCGCACAACCTCTTCCCCCTGGTCTTCCGGGCCTTGGAGGAGGGCCGGGCGCCGGTGATCTTTGGAGACGACTACCCGACCCCGGACGGCACGTGCGTGAGGGACTACATCCACGTTCAGGATCTGGCGGAGGCCCATGTCGTCGCCGCCCAGCGCCTGCAGGCCGGCGATCAGCTTCAGCCGGTGTACAACCTCGGCTCAGGGGACGGGACCTCTGTGCGGCAGATCATGGACGCCATGCGAAAGGTCACCGGTCAGGACTTCGAGCCCGAGGTCCGCGAGCGTCGCCCCGGTGACCCCGCGCGGATCGTGGCCGACGGGTCGGCTGCTGCCGCGGACCTCGACTGGAGGATGCGCCACTCGGTGGAGCAGATGGTCGAGTCCGCCTGGCGGGCGGCCAAGCGGATCCAGGCGTGATGCGCGTCCTGCACGTGGCGCAGCCTGCCGGCGGGGGAGTGCCCCACGCCGTCAGCCGGTACGCCCAGACCACCGCCGGGGAGGTGGAGCACCATCTCCTGGGTGACCCGGACGTCGACGTCGACCGAGAGGTGTTCGCCTCGGTGATCCCCCTCCCCGCCGGTACGCCTGCTCGAGTCCGCGCAGTGCACGCCGCCACGGAGAGGGTCGGCGCGGATGTGGTCCATGCCCATTCCAGCTTCGCTGGGGGATACGCCCGTCTCGCCTCCCTGTCCGCGCCGGTCGTCTACCAGCCTCACTGCTTCGTCTTCGACGATCCCGGACGTGCCCGATGGAAGCGTGAGGCATTCCGCGCGGCTGAAGCCGTCATGGCTCGACGCACGGCGGTGACCGTCGCTCTGACACCTCACGAGGCGGCGCTGGCCCGAGGTCTGCATGCTCGGGGGAGGATCATGCAGGTTCCCAACGTCCCGGACGTCGAGACCGTGACCCGGCATCTCGACGAGAACCCCGACGGGGCCCCCCTGCGGGTGGTGATGGTCGGCCGGATCAGCGCGCAGAAGGACCCTGCGTGGTTCGCCGCCGTGTCACGACGCCTTGCCCATGCTGCGCCCGGTCGGGCCGTTCTGGAGTGGATCGGCGACGGTGAACCGGAGAGGAGGCGGCTTCTCGAGGAGGCCGGCGTCCGAGTGCGGGGCTGGGTGCGTCCGGAGGGGGTGAAGGAGGCCCTCGACGAGGCGGACCTCTACCTGCACTCCGCCTCCTATGAGGGCTTCCCCCTCAGCGTCCTCCAAGCGTGGGCGCGCGATGTTCCCGTGCTGATCCGGTCGAGCAGTTGGACTGAGGGGCTCGGCCTGTGCACCGTGGACTCCCCGGAGGCGGCGGCTGAGGCCGTCATCTCGGCCGCTGCCGACCCCGACCGCCCTCAACGGCTGCAGGAGGCGGGACGGGAACAGCGTGAGAAGTGGACGGAGGCCGAACAGCGCAAGGCCCTCCTGGAGGTCTATGCCCACGCCCTCGCCGGCCGTCGGATCGGCTGACCCCACAGGCCCGGGCCACGGTGTCGGGGCCCAGGAGCCGTCGAGGGGCGGCCAGTAGACTGGCTGACTACTGCGGAGCATCCGCCCCGGCTGCCCCGTGTCCCGTCCCGATCATCCCCCGGAGAATCATGCGCACATTGGACAGCGGTCAGCCGTACCCCCTGGGGGCCACGGTGGACGATGCCGGCACCAACTTCGCGGTCGCCGTCGGCCGTGAGGTCGAGGGCGTCGAGCTGTGCCTGATCGGCGAGGACGGCGAGGAGACCCGCCTGCCCCTGAAGGACCACCACGACACCACCTGGCACGTCCATGTGGCAGGCGTGGGCCACGGTCAGCGCTACGGCTACCGGATCCACGGCCCCTGGGACCCGGCCCGGGGCCTGTGGCACAACCCGCACAAGCTGCTCGCGGACCCGTACGCGCGCGCCTTCACGGGGGAGTACGAGTGGGGTCAGCAGCACTTCGCCTACGACTTCGAGGACCCGGATCGTATGGACGAGTCCGACAGCCTGGGCAGCTCCATGCTCGGGGTCGTCGTGGCCGACGACTTCGACTGGGGCGAGGACGCCGCCCCGGACCGCCGGCTCACGGACACCGTGATCTACGAGACGCACGTGCGCGGCATGTCCCAGCTCCACCCGGACGTGCCCGAGCAGCTGCGCGGCACCTACGCGGGCATGGCCCACCCGGCGGTCGTCCGACACCTCACCGAGCTCGGTGTGACCGCCGTCGAGCTGATGCCCGTGCACCAGTTCGTGCAGGATCAGATCCTCCAGGAGAAGGGCCTGTCCAACTACTGGGGCTACAACACGCTCGGCTACTTCGCCCCGCACGCCGCCTACGCCTCCACGGACGAGGTGGGCGGCCAGGTGCGGGAGTTCAAGCAGATGGTCAAGGACCTGCACGCCGCGGGCCTCGAGGTGATCATCGACGTCGTCTACAACCACACCGCCGAGGGCAACGACAAGGGCCCCACGCTGAGCTTCCGGGGCTTCGACAACCCCGGCTACTACCACCTCGTGGAGGGCGACGAGCGGCACTACATGGACTACACGGGCACCGGGAACTCGGTGGACCTGTCCAGCCCGAAGGCCCTGCAGCTGGTGATGGACTCGCTGCGGTACTGGGTGCAGGAGATGCACGTGGACGGCTTCCGCTTCGACCTGGCCACCACGCTCACCCGCGTCGAGGGCGAGCAGGGCCCGGACATGGTCTCCGCGTTCTTCGACGTCGTCCGCCAGGACCCGGTGATGCGCAGCGTCCGGCTCATCGCCGAGCCCTGGGACGTGGGCTGGGGCGGCTACCAGGTGGGCAACTTCCCGGGCATCTGGAGCGAGTGGAACGGCATGTACCGGGACACCGTGCGCGACTTCTGGCGGGGCGAGCCGGGCACGCTCGGCGAGTTCGCCACCCGCCTGACCGGCTCGGCGGACCTCTACGAGGGCGACGGGCGCAGTCCGGGCGCCTCGGTGAACTTCGTCACCGCCCACGACGGCTTCACCCTGCGGGACCTCGTCTCCTACAACGAGAAGCACAACGAGGCCAACGGCGAGGACAACAACGACGGCGAGTCCCACAACCGCTCGTGGAACCACGGGGCGGAGGGGGAGACGGACGACCCCGAGGTGCTGACCCTGCGCGCCCGCCAGCAGCGCAACTTCCTGACCACGCTGCTCGTGAGCCAGGGCGTGCCCATGATCAGCCACGGCGATGAGCTCGGCCGCACCCAGGGCGGCAACAACAACGCCTACTGTCAGGACAACGAGATCGCCTGGATCGACTGGTCCGCGGCGGACACCGGGCTGATCGAGTTCACCCGTGAGGTCATCGCCCTGCGCCACGACCACGCCGTGTTCCGGCGCCGCCACCACTTCGACGGGCGGCCGGCGGCCCGTGACGTCGCCGCGCCCCTGCCGGACATCGTCTGGCTCGAGCCGGATGCGACCGCGAAGACCGAGGACGACTGGGGCGCTGAGGCCCGCTCCATCGGCTTCTACCTCAACGGCGGGGTGCTCCGCCCCGAGGACGAGGAGGACGCCCGCCCCTACCGTGACTTCTACGTGCTCATGAACGCCTGGAAGGATGCCGTGCCCTACACGCTGCCCGGCCCGTTCTTCCCCGGCAGCTGGGAGGTCGTGCTGGACACCTCCGGTGAGGTCGCCCCGGCAGGGACACGCCCGCACGTGCACGCCGGTGATGTCATCGAGGTGCCCGGCAGGTCCACGGTGATCCTGCGGGAGCTGCTGGAGGACACCGAGGAGCCGACCGCGTGAGCCGGCCCCGGGGTGGGCGCGCCCGGGCCCCTCACCGGGCCCGGACGGCGCTGCTCGCCCTGGTGACGGTGCTGGCCCTCGTGCTGGCCGTGCCCACGGTCCGGGTGCTGGACCTCACCGTCCACCCCCGGGTGGACGCCCCCGAGCACGTCGACGCCCTGCTGGTGCTCTACAGCCGCCCCGAGGTGTACGACGCCGCCCTCGACCTCGCCGGCCGGGGCGTGGCCGACCACCTGTTCGTCTCCGCCCACATGGGCCCGGACGGCCACGAGAAGCTCTGCGGGGAACAGGCCCACACGGACCCGCGCCTGGCCGGGGTGAGCGTGGAGTGCTTCGACCCCTCACCCGTGACCACTCAGGGAGAAGCCGTGTACGCGGCCCGCCGCATGCACGAGCTCGGCCTGCACGACCTCGGGGTGCTGACCTTCGGGCAGCACATCGAGCGTGCCCGCCTGTTGACCACCCGGTGCTGGGCCCCGGAGGACGGCACGGTGTCCATGTACGCGTTCGACCCCGGCCTCGGACGCCTCGAAGCGGCCCGCCACACCCTCTACGGGGTGCTGGCCCACGGCAAGGCCGCCCTCACCCCGGGCTGTGACCAGGAGCTCCCGGGGCCGGTGAATTGGGCGCTGGACGTCGTCAAGGACCTGCGCGGCCAACCGGTGAGCACCGGGGCGGCCGCCACCGTGCCGGCGGTGCGGGGAGGGACGCGGTGATCATCGGCGTCGGGGTGGACGTGGTGGACGTGCCGCGATTCCGCACCCAGCTCGAGCGCACCCCCGCCCTCCGAGCGCGACTGTTCACCCCTGAGGAGCGGGACCTGCCCCTGCGCTCACTCGCAGCCCGGTTCGCCGCGAAGGAAGCCATCGCCAAGGCCCTCGGCGCCCCCGCCGGGATGGCCTGGCAGGACTGCACCGTCCCACGCGCGGCCCACGGCGACGGCCGCCCCGCCCCCCGCCTGACGGGCACCGTGGCCGCCCGTGCCCGCGAGCTCGGGATCACCCACTGGCACCTCTCCCTGAGCCACGACGGCGACGTCGCCACCGCCTATGTCCTCGCCGAACAGCGTCCGGCCGAACCACCTGCCCCGGGCACCGGGGAGAGGACGGCCACCACCGAGGAGGAACGACCATGACCACCCGCGCGTTCACCGGAACCCAGGTCCGCGCCGCCGAGCGGCCCCTGCTCGAGGCCGGCCAGGGGCCAGCCCTGATGCGCCGGGCCGCCTGGGGTCTGGCCGAGCATGTGGCCGCGCTGCTGCGAGACCGCGGCCGGGTGGCCGGAGCCACCGTCGCAGCCCTGGTCGGCCCGGGCAACAACGGCGGCGATGCCCTGTTCGCCCTCGCGTTCCTGCGCGCCCGCGGTGTGGAGGCGGTGGCCGTGGCGGGGCGCCCCGGCCGCGACGGCCCCCCCGGGGGGCACGCCGCGGGCGGGGCCGCGCGCCCCGCCGCCGGCG
>NZ_JAXFPG010000045.1:0-50092 GCF_034179925.1 Micrococcus sp.
CGGCCTCTCCCCAGCCCCCACCTCATCGGCGCCCCCCCCGCCCCGCGCCGGCGGGGCCGTTTCACGTGAACCGCCCCGGCCGGCGTCGTTGTTTTGGAGGTAATCAAGCGTGAAAGGGTGATGTTATCGTGTCACCCTCGCGGCCCCCTGCGACCTCACCCTTGGCGGGCAGGCGCGCCCTTGCGGGCGATCTCCGCGGCGGCCTCCCGGTAGGCCACAGCGCCGGCGGAGGCCGGGTCGTAGGTGAGCACGGTCTGCTGATAGCTCGGAGCCTCGGAGATCCGCACGTTGCGGGGGATCGCGGTGGAGAGCAGCTGATCGGGGAAGTGCGCCCGCACTTCCTCGGCCACCTGCACGGCCAGGTTGGTCCGCGCGTCGAACATCGTCAGCAGGATCGTGCTGACCTGCAGCTTCGGGTTCAGGTGCGTGCGGATCATCTCCACGTTCTTCAGCAGCTGCGAGAGGCCCTCCAGGGCGTAGTACTCGGCCTGGATGGGGATCAGCACCTCCTCGGCCGCCACGAACGCGTTCACGGTCAGCAGTCCCAGCGAGGGCGGGCAGTCGATGAACACGTAGTCCAGGGGCTCCTGGCCCTGCGCCTCACGCCAACTCATGTAGGCCTCGAGGGCCCGGGCTAGGCGCTGTTCCCGGGCCACCATGGACACCAGCTCGATCTCCGCGCCGGCCAGGTCGATCGTCGCCGGCACCACCTGCAGCCCGTCCACGTCCGGGGCGTCCTGCACGGCGTCCTGCAGGGGCATCTCGCCGAGCAGGACGTCGTACACGGAGGCCACCTCGCCCGTGTGCGGGATGTTCAGGGCGGTGGAGGCGTTGCCCTGCGGGTCGATGTCGATCACCAGCACCCGCATCCCCGCCCGCGCCATGGCGGCGGCAAGGTTCACGGTGGTGGTGGTCTTGCCCACCCCACCCTTCTGGTTCGAGGTGGTCAGCACGCGCGTTCGGTCCGGGCGGTTCAGGCGCCGCGAACGCAGCCGGGAGCCGTCCTCACCGGCCGCGCCCCTCTCAGCGGACCGGCCGGCCCACCTCTGGCGCAGGGCCCTCCAGGCCCCTCCGCGGCTCTCCTGCTCCTGGGCCATGGTGCTCCTCCTGTGCGTCGGTCGGCGTGCGCCAACGGGGTTCCGTGGGCACCGGAGCGCCGGCCCGGGGGAGGGGCCTCAGCGTGCGGGGCGCGCAGGCACGCGCACCACGGTGGTGGCCTCGGGCAGGAGGCCCTCACCCACCGTCAGGATCTCCGGTTCGCCACCACCATACTTGCGCAGCGCCTTGCCGGCGGCGGCGATCTCCTCGGCCGCCGAGCGCCCCTTGATGGCCAGCAGCTGGCCATCGCCACGGGCGAGCGGCATGGTGATCGGCAGGAGGGTGCGCAGCGCGGACACGGCCCGGGCCGTCACGACGTCGGCCTGCACCTCGTCCGCGACCTGCTCCGAGCGTCCGCGCAGCACGGTGACGTTCTTCAGGCCGAGGTCCGCGATCACCATCTCCAGCCAGGTGACCCGCCGCTCCAGCGGCTCGATGAGCACGAAGCGGCAGTCCGGGCGGGCCAGGGCCAGGCAGAGCCCGGGCAGGCCGGCGCCGGAGCCGACGTCGGCCACGATCGCGCCCTCGGGCAGCAGGCCGCCCACCACGGCGCAGTTGAGCACGTGGCGCTCCCAGAGGCGCGGCACCTCACGCGGGCCCAGCAGGCCCCACTCGATGCCGGTGGTGGCCAGGTGCTCCACATAGCGCTCGGCCAGGGGCAGGGTGGGTCCGAAGACCTCCTGCGCGGCGTGGCGCAGGGGCTCGGTGAGGGCGGGGGCGGGGGAATCGGCGCGCTCAGTCATGCGGACCGATGACCACGTGACGGCGCGGCCCCTCACCCTCGGACTCCGAGACCAGGCCTGCCTCGGCGACGACGTCGTGCACGATCTTGCGCTCGTAGGCCCCCATGGGGTCCAGGTGGACGGTCTCGCCCTCGGAGCGGGCCCGCTCGACCGCCTCACCGGCGATCCGCCGCAGCTCGGCGTCCCGGCGCCGGCGGTGGCCGGCGATGTCCAGGATCAGCCGGGAGCGGTGCCCGGTGGAGGTGAGCACGGCCAGCCGCACGAGCTCCTGCAGGGCTTCGAGGGTCTTGCCGTCGGGGCCCACGAGGTCCAGGAGGCGCTCGTCGTCGGCGTCCTCGGCCACCACGGACACGTGGGCGCGGCCCTCGCGGACCTCGATGTCGATGTCCCCGTCGAGGTCCGCGATGTCCAGCAGCTCCTCGACGTAGTCCGCGGCGACGTCGCCCTCCTCCTCGAGGCGGCGCAGGGCCTCGGCCTGGGCGTCCTCGGCGGGCCGCTCCGTGTCGGGGGCCTCCGCACCGGCGACGACGGCGGCCTCCTCAGGCCCGTCCGCGGTGCCCGGTCCGGAGTGGGGGTCGGCGGGGGTGGTCACTTCTTCCTCCGGTTCTTGCGCTGGGGCTGGGGGCGCTGGCCGCCGGCGGAGGGCTGGGCCTCGCCGTTGAGCACGGGGCCCGTGCTCTCACGGGAGGCGGCGTGGGCGGAGCCGGCGGTGGCGGCGGCCTCGGTGACCTTCGTGCCCACGGGGGGCAGGCCCTTGGCGGCGCGGCGCTCGTTGAGCTCCTGTTCGGCGAGGGAGCCGGGGGTGGGGTTGTTGCGGATGATCCACCACTGCTGGCCCACGGCCCAGAAGTTGGAGTACGTCCAGTACAGGAGCACACCGATGGGGAAGTTGATGCCGCCGATGCCGAAGATCAGGGGCATGGCGTAGAGCATGACCTGCTGCGTCTGCATCATCGGGCCCTCGAGGGCCGTCTGGTTCATGTTCTTCGTCATGAGCATCTTCTGCATGAAGAACATGGAGCCGGACATCAGCAGGATCAGCGCCAGCGCCACCACCACCACGGGCGTGCCGCCGGGCTGGCCGAGCGCACCCATGAAGGTGTCGGACATCTGCGCGCCGAACACCTGGGAGGACTCGAAGGAGCGGATCTGGTCCGCTGAGAGGGCGTCCATGCCCTCGCCACGCTCGGCGGCGCCGCGGGCCTGGACGAGCACCTGGTAGAGGGCGAAGAAGAACGGCATCTGCAGCAGCAGCGGCAGGCATGCGGCGAACGGGTTGGCCCCGTGCTCCTTCATGAGGGCCTGCTGCTCCAGCGCCATGGCCTGACGGGAGAGCTGGTCCTTCTTGCCCTTGTACTTGGCCTGGAGCTTCTTCAGTTCCGGCTGCAGGGTCTGCATGGCCCGCTGGGCGTTGATCTGCTTGACGAACAGCGGGATCAGCAGGGTGCGGATGAGCACCACCAGCAGGAGGATGGACAGCGCCCACGTCCATCCGGAGTCCGAGGGCAGGCCCACCGCCTCCAGGACGCTGTGGAACGCCCCGAGGATCCAGGACATGATCCATCGGAAGGGGGCGAGGATGGCTTCGAACATGGGTTCAGTCCTCCTGCGGGGGGTCAGGTGGGATGGGCGGGTGGTTGAGCTGGATGATGCGGGGGCTGCGCCCGGGAGGCCAGCGACGCCGGCCCGGGGGGACCGGGTCGACGCCACCATCGTTCCAGGGGTGGCAGCGGGCCAGGCGTCGGGCGCTGAGCCAGCAGCCTCGGACCGCGCCGTGCACCTGCACCGCCTCCAGGGCGTACGCCGAGCAGCTCGGGAAGAACCGGCAGACGGGCCCGTAGAGGGGGGAGACGACGGCGCGGTAGGCCATGAGCAGCCAGGCGAGCACGGTGGAGGGCAGGGCCCGGAGCGGGCCCCACTGGCGGGACGGTTCGAGGACCACGTAGGGGGAGGAGGCGGTCATCGTGGACCGGTCTTCCCTGCGGTGGTGCGCTCCCGCCGCTTGAGGGCGGAGGCGAGGGCCCCGGAGACCTCCCGGCGGAGGGTGGCGTGGTCCGCGGTGGCGGCCGGCGGCAGGGCGCGTACCTGCACGAGCAGGGGGCGTCCGCGCAGGGCGGGGCCGTCCAGCTCGTCCCGGAGGATGGCGCGCAGCCGGCGGACCACCCGGTGGCGGACCACCGAGTTGCCCACGGCCTTGGACACGACGAACCCGGCCCGCGGACCTCGAGGCTCGCTCGAGGCCGGGGGCCGGGTCTGTTCGGGCTCGGGCGCCACGGTCACCACCACGCAGGGCCTGCCGGCGCGGGTGCCGGTGCGGCGGATGTGCTGGAACTCCGCGGGGGTCCGGACGCGCCGGTCACGGGGCAGCACGGTGTTCCGTCAGCCCAGCGGGACGCGAATCAGGCGGAGAGCTCCGCGCGGCCCTTGCCACGGCGGGCGGCGAGGATGGCGCGGCCGGCACGGGTGCGCATGCGGGCGCGGAAGCCGTGCTTGCGGGCACGACGGCGGTTGTTGGGCTGGAACGTGCGCTTGGTCACTGTGATCACTCCACGACTGTTGTGTGCCTTGCGACCGTCGACCTGAGGAGGTGAACCAGGGGGAAGGGCCGGTGGGGCTCTGACATGAAATCCCCGGCGGGCACGGCATAGCACCGACCCGGGGGACCCGGCAACTCTAGTGGTCACCGGGGACGGGGGTCAAACGCGTGTGCGCAGGCGGCCCCTACGCCGTGCTCGGCGGGGGCTTCGTCCACAGGAGGATAGGCGTTGTCCACCGTCTGTGCACAACCCTGTGGACAACGATTAGACTCGTGCCACCGTTGTCCGTTGCACCGCAGTCGGCCGCCTTCCCCGGGCGGGCTGCCCAGGAAAGGAAGTCTCCTATGGCGGCAGACCAGGCCGTGCTGACTCAGTGGCGTCAGGTGGTGTCGGCTCTCCAGGACGACGCGCGGGTCACCTCCCGCCTGATGGGCTTCGTGTACCTCGCCCAGCCGCAGGGCCTGATCGGCAACACGCTGCTGCTGGCCGTGCCCAACGAGACCACCCGCGAGACCCTCCAGGGCGCCCAGGTGGCCGATGCCCTCACGGATGCGCTCACCGCGGTTTTCCGCGAGGAGACCCTGCTGGCGATCTCCATCGACGCGAACATGCAGCTGCCGCGCACCCCCTCCGCGGACGACCGCCGCGCGGAGCTTCCGGCGGGCCCGGCCGAGCCGGGCGAGCAGGAGTCCGCGGCCCCCGCCGCCCCGACGACGGCGCCGCCCGCCTCCGCCCCGCAGGCCCCGGCCCCGGGCGCGCACCGCGGTGTGGCCGAGGAGCTGCCCGGTCTCGCCGCCCCCCGCACCGAGCCGGCACCGGCCCGCAACGGCGGCGCGCCCACGCCCGCGCCGCCGTCGACGTCGTCGGAGACGAGCCGCTTGAACGAGCGCTACCACTTCGAGACGTTCGTGATCGGCTCGTCCAACCGGTTCGCGCATGCGGCCGCCAACGCTGTGGCCGAGGCCCCGGCCAAGGCGTACAACCCGCTGTTCATCTACGGCGAGTCGGGGCTGGGCAAGACCCACCTGCTGCACGCGATCGGCCACTACGCGAAGAGGCTCTACCCGGGGCTGCGGGTGCGCTACGTGAACTCGGAGGAGTTCACCAACGACTTCATCAACTCCATCCGCCACGACGAGGGCGCCTCGTTCAAGCAGGTCTACCGGAACGTGGACATCCTGCTGATCGACGACATCCAGTTCCTGGCGGACAAGGAGGCGACGGTCGAGGAGTTCTTCCACACCTTCAACACGCTCTACAACAACAACAAGCAGGTGGTCATCACCTCGGATCTGCCGCCCAAGCAGCTCTCCGGGTTCGAGGACCGTCTGCGCTCCCGCTTCGAGTGGGGACTGATCACGGACATCCAGCCGCCGGACCTCGAGACCCGCATCGCGATCCTCCGCAAGAAGGCGGAGGCGGAGGGCCTGGTCGCCCCGCCGGAGGCGCTCGAGTACATCGCCTCGCGCATCTCCACGAACATCCGTGAGCTCGAGGGCGCGCTGATCCGCGTGACGGCGTTCGCCTCCCTGAACCGGCAGCCGGTGGACATCGAGCTGGCCGAGCAGGTGCTCAAGGACCTGATCACGGACGAGGCGGCCCAGGAGATCACCCCGGAGCTGATCGTCCACACCACTGCGGACTACTTCAACCTCACGGTGGAGGAGCTGAACAGCAAGTCCCGCACGCGGACCCTGGTGACGGCCCGCCAGATCGCCATGTACCTGCTGCGCGAGCTCACGGAGATGTCGCTGCCGAAGATCGGCCAGACCCTCGGTGGCCGTGACCACACCACCGTGATCCATGCGGACCGCAAGATCCGCGAGCTGATGGCCGAGCGGCGGACCATCTTCAATCAGGTGACCGAGCTCACCAATGAGATCAAGCGCAAGCAGCGCGGGGCCTGAACAGCCCAGATCCTTCGACCTTGGCTCGAAGCCGGCTCCACATTGTCCACCGGTGTGGACAACTGTGTGGAGAACCCCGGGGACGACGTCGGCCTCCCCACCCCTGTGGACAACAGGGAACCGCAGGAACACGCCGTCCACGGTGCCCTCCACACCCCTGGGGACAGCCGGGGCCCACCCGTGGGGAATTCCATCGGTGTCATTCGGTTGTCCACCGATATCCCCAGCTTTCCACAGGCCAGAACCGCGGAAACACGCCGATTTCGAGCCCCTGGACGCCGGGCTGTGGACAGTCCTGTGGACAGGGCGGGGACGGGAGGGCTCGGCCGGGGGACGACCCCCGGAGGGGCTGTGGACAGGGGCGGAGACGGCTCGGAGCGTCATCCACCGGCCGCCCACACCCCGAACGGGCGAGGATCCCCAGGATCCCCACACCGGGATCGGCGGAATCCTGCGGCCAGGGGGCGATCTCCACAGGATCCACACCTGCTACCACCACTTCTGACCCTCCCGAAAACATCCCGTCAAGCAACACCGGCACCTCTGCCCCGGCCCGGCACGAATCACAAGAATCCGGACGGCCGGCGGCCGTCCCCATCGGACCTGACACCGCTGGCGGCGACGGCCTATGCTGATCCCCAGCGCACCCGCCGGACGTCTACGGATCCCTGTGATTCACCGTTCTGCCGGCCGCTCGGCTCCGCTCCGCGCCCCGTCCGCGGTTGCCGTGCCACCACCCGTGTGATCCCGCCAGAGAGGCAGTGCAGAGCTCGTGAAGTTCACCGTCGAACGCGACATCCTCAGCGACGCCGTCTCCTGGGCCGCCCGCTCCCTGTCCCCGCGCCCGCCCGTGCCGGTGCTCTCAGGGCTGCTGGTCACTGCCGAGGCCGGCGTCGTGTCCATCGCGAGCTTCGACTACGAGACCTCCGCGCGCCTTCAGATCGAGGCGGACGTGGAGTCCGAGGGCCAGGTGCTCGTCTCCGGCCGCCTGCTCAATGACATCGTCCGCTCGCTGCCCGCCGCGCCCGTGACCCTCGAGGTGGACGGCGGCAAGGCCGTGCTCACGTGCCGGTCCTCCCGCTTCGCCCTGGCCACCATGCCGGTGGCCGACTACCCGGCCCTGCCCGCGCTGCCGGAGGCCGCCGGCACCGTGGACGGCGCGGAGTTCGCCCACGCCGTGGCCCAGGTGACCGTGGCCGCCTCCAAGGACGACACCCTGCCGATCCTCACCGCCGTGAAGGTGGAGATCGAGGGCGACACCATGACCTTCCTCGCCACCGACCGCTACCGGCTGGCCATGAAGGAGATCCGCTGGCAGCCCTCGGACCCGTCCGTGTCCACCTCGCTGCTGGTCAAGGCCCGCACCCTCACCGAGGTCGCCAAGTCCCTCGGCGGCGGCGGGCGGCTGGAGATCATGTTCGGCGAGTCCGCGGACCTGGTGGGCTTCTCCTCAGGCGGGCGCCGCACCACCTCCGTGCTGGTGGACGGCGAGTACCCCAAGATCCGCTCGCTGTTCCCGGAGACCAGCCCCATCCAGGCGGTTGTGGACACCGCCGCACTCGTGGAGGCCTCCCGGCGTGTGGCCCTCGTGGCCGAGCGCAACACCGCGCTGCGCATGGTGTTCACCGACGGCCAGGTCAGCCTCGACGCCGGCACCGGGGACGACGCCTCCGCCACCGAGTCCGTGCCCTGCAC
Source organism: Micrococcus sp. (assembly GCF_034179925.1). GTDB lineage: Bacteria > Actinomycetota > Actinomycetes > Actinomycetales > Micrococcaceae > Micrococcus. The sequence goes on from NZ_JAXFPG010000045.1 coordinate 7,981, forward strand.
CCTGGAGGGTGAGGACATCACCGTGGCCTTCAACCCCTCCTACCTCTCCGAGGGCCTGGCCGTGGTGGACCAGCCGCAGGTGCGGTTCTCCTTCACCTCCGCTCCCAAGCCGGCCCTGCTCACGGGCGTGTCCGAGGAGTCCGGGACCGTCTCGGACCACCGGTACCTCGTGATGCCCGTGCGCCTCACCTGAGCCCCGGGACCGGCCTGCTCCCGTGTACCTGTCCCGTCTCACCGTCGCGGACTTCCGGTCCTACCGGTGGGCCGACCTCGAGCTGACGCCCGGCTCCACGGTGCTGCTCGGCGCCAACGGGGTGGGCAAGACCAACCTCGTGGAGGCCATCGGGTACCTCGGCTCACACCAGTCGCACCGGGTCAGCCAGGACGCCCAGCTCGTCCGCTTCGGCCAGGACCGGGCACGGATCGCCGGGCGTGTGCACCGCGGCCCCCGCTCCGTGGCGCTCGAGCTGGAAATCCTGCCAGGCCGCTCCAACCGCGTGGCCATCAACCGGGGCGCCCCCGTGCGGGCCCGTGAAGGCCTGGGGATCCTGCGCACCGTGGTGTTCGCCCCCGAGGACCTCGGCCTGGTCACCCAGGACCCGGGCGGCCGGCGTCGTTTCCTGGACCAGCTCATGGTGCAGCTGCGTCCCGCCCTCGGCGAGGCCGCCGCGGACTACGAGCGGGTGCTGCGCCAGCGCAACGCCCTGCTGAAGTCCGCCCGCCGGGCCCACCGCTGGGGTGCGGAGGAGGAGACCACCCTCGAGGTGTGGGACGAGCACCTGTGCACGGCCGGGGCCCGGCTGCTGCACGGCCGCCTGCACGTGCTGCGCCTGCTGGCCCACCCGCTGCGTGAGGACTACGCCGCCCTCACCAACGGCTCCAAGACCGCCAGCTACGCCTACGACTCCACGGTCCCGCTGGCCCGGGGCACCCACACGGAGGCGCCACCGGTGGAGGAACTCGCCGCAGACATGCGCACCGCGCTGCGCGCCCAGCGAGAGGAGGAGCGGGCGCGCGCCCTCACCCTGGTGGGTCCGCACCGGGACGAGCTCACCCTGTTCCTGGGCCCCGCCCCCGCCCGCGGGTACGCCTCGCACGGGGAGACCTGGTCCCTCGCCCTGGCTCTGCGCCTGGCGGCCTACGACGTGCTCGCCGCGGACGACCCGGACCCCCACGGCCGCCCCGTGCTGATCCTCGACGACGTGTTCGCCGAGCTGGACTCCGCGCGTCGGGCCCGGCTGGCCGGCCTGGTGGGCCGAGCCGAGCAGGTGATCGTCACAGGGGCCGCGGTGGAGGACATCCCGGACGCCCTCACGGGCCACCGCGTGCTGATCCGGCAGGACGCCGAGGGCTCGGAGGCGGTGACGGCAGCCGCCGCTCCGGTGGAGGGAGACATCCGCGAGCCACGGCACGGGGGCGAAGCCGATGCGTGAGCTCGAGCCGGACTCCCTGGCCGAGCAACCCCCGGACCGGCCGGACCTGGCCCTCGTGCAGCTGCGGCGGGTGCGGGAGGCAGCCCGCCAGCGGGGGGACGCCCCCGTGCGGGGCCGCACCGGTGCCGGGGGCCTGGCCGCCACCATGGCCGGCACGGCCCCGAGCAGCGGGGGGACCGGCCGGGGAGCAGTGCGACGCCGGGCGCCCGGCGCGGACGACCGCGACCCGGCGACGGTCTCGAGCGTGTTCGGCCGGCTCATCCGGGACCGCGGCTGGTCCACCCCCGTGGCGGTGGGCTCCGTGCTCACCCGCTGGGCGGAGCTGGTGGGCCCGGAGATCGCACTGCACTGCCGGCCGGAGTCCTTCGAGAACTCCGTGGTGCATGTGCGCACGAGCTCCACGGCGTGGGCCACGCAGCTGCGCCTGATGAGCCCGGTGCTGATGCAGCGCTTCGACGACGCCCTCGGCCCCGGTGTGGTCACCCGGATCGACGTCTCGGGCCCGCAGGCGCCCAGCTGGCGCAAGGGACCGCGCAGCGTGCGCGGCGGCCGGGGCCCGCGGGACACCTACGGCTGAGTCCGCCCCGAGGCACACGGCGGCAGCCTGCCGCACCGTCGGCCTACCGTGGGCGCCCCTCTGCCGCGCTCAGCACCCCGGGGCCGTCCGGGGAGCCATCCGGGCTCTCCGGGGGCTCCCCAGTGGCCGCCTGAGGCCCGCCAGGGGCAGATCTGCGCCCCGGCACCGCCCGGGGCGAGCGCTCCGGGTGGGCCGGGGGATAGACTGACATGGAGAACGACGGCGGAGGCCGGCCCCGGGCCGGGCTCCGCTCCCGCGCGCGTGCGCGCGACCGTGCCGCCCAGCCTCCGAGGAAGTGACCGCCCGTGACCCACGACGCACCCGAGAACGACCCCCAGGGGACCGCGGAGCCGAGCGCGCCGGCGTCGTCCGCCCCGGCCTCCGAGCGCAAGGTGCCCGGCGACTACGGGGCCTCGGCGATCACCGTCCTCGAGGGCCTCGAAGCCGTCCGCAAGCGCCCCGGCATGTACATCGGCTCCACCGGCCCCCGCGGCCTGCACCACCTGGTGTACGAGGTGGTGGACAACTCCGTGGACGAGGCGCTCGCGGGCTACGCGGACGGCATCGACGTCACCCTGCAGGCCGACGGCGGTGTGCGGGTCTCGGACAACGGCCGCGGCATCCCCGTGGACATCCACCCCACCGAGGGCAAGCCCACCGTGGAGGTCGTCATGACCATCCTCCACGCCGGCGGCAAGTTCGGCGGCGGCGGATACGCGGTCTCCGGCGGCCTGCACGGCGTGGGCATCTCCGTGGTGAACGCGCTGTCCACGCGGGTGGACACCGAGGTCCGCCGTCAGGGGCACGCCTGGCGCATGTCCTTCGCCGACGGCGGCCACCCCCAGGGCGAGCTGGTCAAGGGCGAGGCCACCGAGGCCACGGGCACCACCCAGACGTTCTGGCCGGACCCGGAGATCTTCGAGAGCGTCGAGTTCGACTACGAGACCCTGCGCGCCCGCTTCCAGCAGATGGCGTTCCTCAACAAGGGCCTGCGCATCACGCTCACGGACGAGCGCGTGCAGGAGGACAACGAGGTGCACGACGACGAGATCGTCGGCGAGGGCACCGCGGGGGAGGAGGCCGCGGAGAACGGCCTCACCGAGGACGCCGAACCCGCCCCGCAGCGGCGCACGGTCACCTACCTGTACCAGGACGGCCTGCTGGACTACGTGAAGCACCTGAACTCCGCCAAGCGCGTGGAGATGGTGCACGACGACGTCATCGCCTTCGAGGCCGAGGACACCGAGCGCTCCATGGCGGTCGAGGTGGCCATGCAGTGGACCACCGCGTACTCCGAGTCCGTGCACACGTACGCGAACACGATCAACACCCATGAGGGCGGCACCCACGAGGAGGGCTTCCGCTCCGCGCTCACCGCTCTGGTGAACCGGTACGCCCGGGACAAGGAGATCCTCAAGGCCAAGGAGGAGAACCTCTCCGGCGAGGACATCCGAGAGGGCCTGACCGCCGTGATCTCCGTGAAGCTCTCGGAGCCGCAGTTCGAGGGCCAGACCAAGACGAAGCTGGGCAACTCGGAGGCGCGCGGGTTCGTGTCCAAGGTGGTCACGGACCACCTGGGCGACTGGCTGGAGCGCAACCCGGCCGCGGCCAAGGAGATCATCCGCAAGGCGATCATGGCCTCCCACGCCCGCCTGGCCGCCCGCAAGGCCCGGGACAACGCCCGCCGGAAGTCCCCGCTGGAGTCCTTCGGCATGCCCGGCAAGCTCGCGGACTGCTCCTCGAAGGACCCGGCCCGCTGCGAGGTGTACATCGTGGAGGGCGACTCCGCCGGTGGCTCGGCCAAGCAGGGCCGCAACCCGGAGACCCAGGCGATCCTGCCGCTGCGCGGCAAGATCCTGAACGTGGAGCGCGCCCGCCTGGACAAGGCGCTGGGCAACGCGGAGATCCAGTCGATGATCACGGCCTTCGGCACGAACATCGGCGAGGACTTCGACATCTCGAAGCTGCGGTACCACAAGATCGTGCTCATGGCGGATGCGGACGTGGACGGCCAGCACATCACCACGCTGCTGCTGACCGTGCTGTTCCGGTACATGCGCCCGCTGATCGAGGCCGGGCACGTGTTCCTGGCGCAGCCGCCGCTGTACCGCATCAAGTGGTCCAACGCCCCGCACGACTACGTGTTCTCCGACGAGGAGCGCGACGCCGCGATCCAGGCCGGCACGGCCAAGGGCTGGCGCTACCCGAAGGACAACGGCATCCAGCGGTACAAGGGCCTGGGCGAGATGGACTACCAGGAGCTGTGGGACACCACGATGGACCCGGAGCACCGCACCCTGCTGCAGGTGACCATGGCGGACGCCGCCGCCGCGGACGCCGTGTTCTCCATGCTCATGGGCGAGGATGTCGAGTCCCGCCGCAGCTTCATCCAGCAGAACGCCAAGGACGTTCGCTTCCTGGACATCTGAGCCCGTGCACGGGCCGACAGTGTCCGGCCCGCGCCTTCCCCGATCCTGACTTCGCACCGCCGAGAGGACCCGCGTGAGCGACGAGAACACCCCCGACCAGAGCCCGGACCAGGGCCACACCCCCGCGAGCTCGGAGGCGGCCCCCGACCAGGCCGTCACCCCGCAGGAGGCCACGGACGCGACCGGCCAGGGCGCCGCCGTCGAGCACTACGTGCTGCCCGAAGGCGCCGCGGACAAGGTGGAGCCCGTCGACCTCGAGTCGGAGATGAAGCGCTCGTACCTGGACTACGCGATGGCCGTGATCGTCGGCCGCGCCCTGCCGGACGTGCGCGACGGCCTGAAGCCGGTGCACCGGCGCGTGCTCTACGGCATGTTCGACGGCGGCTACCGCCCGGACCGGTCCTTCAACAAGTCGGCCCGCATCGTCGGCGAGGTGATGGGCAACTACCACCCGCACGGCGACTCCGCGATCTACGACGCCCTGGTGCGCCTGATCCAGGACTGGGTGATGCGCTACCCGCTGGCGCTGGGCCAGGGCAACTTCGGCTCCCCGGGCAACGACGGCGCCGCCGCCCAGCGCTACACCGAGACCAAGATGGCCCCGCTGGCCATGGAGATGGTCCGGGACATCGACGAGGACACGGTCGACTTCCAGGACAACTACGACGGCAAGCAGCAGGAGCCCACGGTGCTGCCGGCCCGGTTCCCGAACCTGCTGGTCAACGGCTCCTCGGGCATCGCCGTCGGCATGGCCACGAACATCCCGCCGCACAACCTGCGGGAGGTGGCTGCCGGCGTCCAGTGGTATCTGGAGAACCCGGAGGCCTCCCGTGAGGAGCTGCTGGCGGCGCTCATGCAGCGCATCAAGGGCCCGGACTTCCCGGGTGGGGCGCAGATCCTCGGCCGCAAGGGCATCGAGGAGGTGTACCGCACCGGGCGTGGTCCGATCACCATGCGCGCCGTGGTGGACGTGGAGGAGATCCAGGGCCGCACGTGCTTGGTGATCACCGAGCTGCCGTACATGGTGAACCCGGACAACCTGGCCGCGAAGGTCGCGGAGATGGTGCGGGACGGGAAGATCTCCGGCATCGCGGACATGCGGGACGAGACCTCCGGCCGCACCGGCCAGCGCCTGGTGATCGTGCTCAAGCGCGACGCCGTGCCGAAGGTGGTGCTGAACAACCTCTACAAGCACACCGACCTGCAGACCAACTTCTCGGCGAACATGCTGGCCCTCGTGGACGGGGTACCGCGGACCCTCTCCCTGGACGGGTTCGTGCACCACTGGGTGAAGCACCAGATCGACGTGATCGTGCGCCGCACCGCGTTCCGCAAGCGCAAGGCTGAGGCCCGCGCGCACATCCTGCTGGGCCTGCTCAAGGCCCTGGACATGCTGGACGAGGTCATCGCGACCATCCGCCGTTCGGCGTCCGCGGACGTGGCCAAGGAGGCCCTGAAGTCCCTGCTGGACATCGACGACGAGCAGGCCGGCGCGATCCTGCAGATGCAGCTGCGCCAGCTCGCGGCCCTGGAGTCCCAGAAGATCCAGGACGAGTACGACGAGCTGATGGCGCGGATCGCCGAGTACACGGAGATCCTGGGCTCCCCGCAGCGTCAGCGCGAGGTGGTCTCGGAGGAGCTGGCCGGGATCGTGGAGCGCCACGGGGACGAGCGCCGCGCCGAGATCGTGGCGGGCTTCGAAGGGGACATGTCCATCGAGGACCTCATCCCCGAGGAGGAGATGGTCGTGACCATCACCCGCGGCGGGTATGTCAAGCGCACGCGCATCGACAACTACCGCTCGCAGGCGCGCGGCGGCAAGGGGGTGCGCGGGGCGGCGCTGCGCGGCGACGACGTCGTGGAGCACTTCCTGACGGTCTCCACCCACCATTGGCTGCTGTTCTTCACGAACTTCGGCCGGGTGTACCGGATCAAGACCTACGAGCTGCTCGAGGCCGGGCGCGACGCGAAGGGCCAGCATGTGGCGAATCTGCTCGCGTTCCAGCCGGAGGAGCGGATCGCGCAGATCCAGCCCCTGGCCGGGTACGACGGCGACGCCGAGTACCTTGTGCTCGCCACCCGCAACGGCCTGGTGAAGAAGACCCCGCTGGCGGACTACGACACGAACCGCACGGCCGGCCTGATCGCTGTGAAGCTGCGCGAGGGCGACGAGCTGGTCTCCGCGCGGGTGGCCTCCAAGGACGACGACCTGCTGCTGATCTCCCGCCTGGGCCAGTCCCTGCGCTTCACCGCCACGGACGAGGCGCTGCGCCCCATGGGCCGTGCCACCTCCGGTGTGACCGGCATGAAGTTCCGGGACGGTGACTCCCTGCTCTCCATGGACGTGATCCGCCCCGGCGAGGAGCGGTTCGTGTTCACAGTGACGGATGGCGGCTTCGCCAAGCGGACCCCCGTGGAGGAGTACCGGGTGCAGGGCCGTGGCGGCCTGGGCATCAAGGTGGCCAAGCTCGTGGACGACCGCGGCGAGCTGGCCGGCGGGCTCGTGGTGGGCGAGGACCAGGAGGTGCTCGTGGTGATGGCCTCGGGCAAGGTGGTGCGCTCCGCCGTCGCGGGGGTGCCGGCCAAGGGCCGCGACACCATGGGTGTGATCTTCGCGAAGCCGGACCGGAAGGACCGGATCGTGGCCGTCACCGTGAACAACGAGGACGAGATCGAGGCCCATGCGGATGCCGGGGAGGGCGCTGCCGGGACGCCCTCAGGCGAGGCCGGGGCCGCCGCAGGGGCGAGGGTACCCTTGGACGCAGTCATCGATCAGACCGACCCCGTAGCCGCGCCGGAGGACGCCCCTGTGGGCGCCGCCGGTGAGGGTGCAGACGGAGGAGAGCAGTGAGCACCGCCGCATCGAAGCGCCCGGCAGGCAAGGGCGCGGGGACGTCCACCCCGGGGGGTGGCCGCCCGGTCCGCCGGACCAGCCGTGAGGGCCAGGAGGACCTGGTTCGCGCCGTCCCGAAGGCGAAGGTCCGCAAGGCCCGCCTGATGCTGACCCGCGTGGACCCGTGGTCCGTGCTGAAGCTGTCCTTCCTGCTCTCAGTGGCGCTGGGGATTCTCACCGTGGTGGCCACGATCGCCCTGTATTCGCTGGCGAACTCGTTCGGGGTGTTCGACCAGATCAACGGGGTGCTCGGCAGCGTGCTCGGCTCCACCTCGGGCCGGTTCACGGTGCAGTCCCTGGCCCCGTTCAGCCTGGTGATCTCCCTGGCCACCGTGCTGGCCGTGATCAACGTGATCCTGCTGACGGCGCTGTCCACTGTGGGGGCGCTGCTGTACAACGTGTGCGCGGCCCTTGTGGGCGGTGTGGGCGTGACCCTCGCGGACGACTGATCCGCCCGCTCCGCCGGTCCGGCGCCGACTTGCACCGGACCGGCGGAGGTGTGTACAGTGGTCTCCTGTTGTGAGCGGATTCCTCCGCCATGACGGTGAGGGCGTATAGCTCAGGCGGTTAGAGCGCTTCGCTGATAACGAAGAGGTCCCAAGTTCAAGTCTTGGTACGCCCACTCCACGCACAGAGCCCCGGTCCGCTGGGGCTCGCGTCGTCTTCGGATCCCATCCGAGAGGGAGGACCCATGCGGTTGGCCCGAATCGCCACGCTGGCGGCCGGTGCGGCCGCCGCGTACGGGGTCCGCGCCTGGCGGCGGAACCGCGCGAGCAGGGATGTCTGGGCTCAGGCCACGGACAGCCTGCCCGGGCGCTCCACCGGCACGACGACGTCGCCCCGGCCCACAGTGGCCGCGGCACCGGTGCGGGAGGCTCCGCTCACGCGGGGCACCGAGGAGGAGGGCCGCACGGCCTGATCCCACGGGGGCATGGCGCAATTGGTAGCGCACCTGCTTTGCAAGCAGGGGGTTAGGGGTTCGAGTCCCCTTGCCTCCACCACTGCTCCAGGGAATGGAGCACCGAGGGGCCTGAGCCGCTGACGACGCAGCTCGGGCCCCTCTGTCATGCCCGCCGGACCCGTGGGTCCGGGGGGCGACACCGCTGTAGGGTGATGTGGACCATGGTGGCACCGACCCGCGGGAGGGGACGGTCACGCCGTCGAGACAGGGGGGCATCTGATGACATCGACTCTGATCCGGGCCGCGCTCAGCGTCCCGCTGGCCTTCAGCATCCTCGTCGTCGTGCTGGGGCTCGGCTCCGTGGTGCTGCCCGGGCCTGTGATGACCGGGATGTATGCGCTCTCCCTCCTGTCGCCGATCGTGGCGGCCGCGGGGATGACATTCGCCGGCCAGGGGGCATGGAGCGGCAGGGCCCTGGCCGTCGTCCTGGTCTGCTCGGCGCTGCGCATCGTCCTGTTCGTCCTGAACTCCACCGACCCGGGCTCCTACTACGTGTGGCCCGTCGACGCCGTCCTGAGCGCGGTGCTGTTCTTCGTGGGCTGGATGACCAGGTCGAGATGAGGCCCTCTCTCCCGGTCCTTCCCGGGAGGACGGCCTCGAGGAACGCCCTCAGCTCGTCGTGGGAGGCGTGCTGACGCCGTTGGGCATTGCCGCCTCGATCAGGCCCATGACTCCCTGGAGCCACTGTCCGGCGAGCTCCACATCGGGAGCGATTCCCGGGGGTGCTTCATCCAGTCCTGCCTTCACCTCGTCCAGTGCGGATTCGTACTGGCTGGACAGGGTGAGGACATGCTCGATACCGGGCGGCCAGGTGTGTGGAGGCCGGCGGGCAAGCGTGCGGCTGGTGGATCGGTAGGCGAAGGTGCGCCGGCAGAGATCGGCCAGCAACGGCAGATCCACGCCTCCGGGCCTTTCTGCGGCCTCCTGCCACAACACCTGGATGTCAACCAGATCATGTCCCCGGTTCTCAGCAGGATCGGTCACGGCGTGGATCTTCTGCGCCACCTGCTGCTCGATCGAGATGATGGACACCGGCCCGGGTGCTCCACAACCCAGCGCGGCGACCGCGGCCGCGACCTGCTCGGAGAGCACCAGGTCGGGTGGGGAGATTGCGGCACCGTCGAACTCGTCGACCCCGATTTCCAGAAGCACCGATGTCATGGTGGTCTTCGGCGTCAGGAAACACAGTCTCACCGTGTACGGCTGGAGGACGTACTGGGGCGGAACACCAGCCGGTGAGGCCTGACGTTGAGCTGCCACGCTCCCGAAGAACGCCACCCGCGGGCCGGCATTCGGGTCCTTCTTCAGCGCGCTCTTCGATGCGGGAACCTCACCCCATCCCCGCTCAAGATGAGCGGTCAGCGCTTCTACCGCGCGCCTCCGATCATGCGCGGTCACGTCGAGATCGCGCGTCGCTCGAGTCCCTGTCTCCCCGACCCGGATCTTCACCCCGATTCCGCCCTTGACCGCAGTATCGGAGGGCAGCATCTGCGCCACAATCGCGGCCCCCAACAGACGGCGCGCCCGTCTCTCCGGGACGCCCAGTGCCTCGGCGATGGAGGCCAGCCGCCGGTTGAGCTCGGCTTCAGTCCTCGGCGCGGCCTGCTGGGCCAACTCCGCCAGGCGCTCCATACGCGGATCTGCTGACGTCACCCCTCTCCCTCCTTCGTCGTGGCCCGGCCCTGATGGGGAGCGTTCAGTGGGACTTCGGTCTGTGCTCGTCCAGTCGCCGGGGGCTTGTTCTGCTGTCTGCACTGGACGGAGCGTGCGGCCGAGCGGAATCTGGTGAGCTGGGACGGGCCTATCAGGCCACGGGCTTCCGCCTCGAGGGCGGCCTGGTGGACTCGATCAAGCGGAATGCGCTCCAGTGCGTCCAGCAGAGCGCGCTCGACCGTCACCCCAGGAACCCCCTCGTGATACGTGAGGTCCTCTGCCGCAGGCGGCTGTGGGCGCTTCCTCACGCGTATGTGCGAGCGAGGCTTTCCCCGGTAGCGGCGTCCCACCCCGACCTGTACGAACGGTGGGTCGACCAGCGCCAGGTCATAGAGGGACAACACCGTGTCCCACTCCAGATACCCGTCCCGGCCAACCGTGGCCACCGCCTCGGCCGCGTCCGTGAAGCGGTCGCGGGGCACCTGGGTGTGCAGGTAGACACCGTGGGCCAGCCGCCTCAGCACCCCCCGTTGCGCCAGCTTGCGCAGCTCGACGGCAGGGACGTCGACCTCTTCGGCATCCGCCGTCGTCACCACGCCATGATTCCCTGACGCTACGTCCCATAGATCCTGGCGGTACGTCACCACAACACCCCTTCCGGATGTCGCAACCGTACCGAAAACGGTACGGTTTCGACAGTCCCTCGCCGCGTGGCTCTCCTCCCGGTGGCGCTCGGGCCGTACGGTGGTGTGTGCGGCGTCACCCTCCGGCGTCGTCCTGTGCACCCCGACCCGAGAGGACCACGATGACCGAGACCCCTGCCGCCAGCTCCCTGGGACGCATTCAGCACGTGACCGTGCTCGGAGCGGGCACGATGGGCTCCCAGATCGCCATGGTCTCCGCCCTCGCCGGCTTCAGCACCACCTGCGTGGACATCGCCGCCGAGCCCCTCGAACGAGCCCGGCAGGAGCTGTGGCGCCGCGTGGACCGGGACGTCGAGAAGGGCCGCCGCACCGCCGAGGACGTCGCCGCCGCGAAGGAGCGCCTGAGCTTCTCCACGGACCGCGACGCCGTCGTCGCCCACACGGACCTGGTGATCGAGGCCGCCGTCGAGAACCTCGAGGTCAAGCGGGAGATCTTCGCGTCCATGGACCAGGTGGCCCCTGAGCACACGATCCTGACCACCAACTCCTCCAACATCGTCTCCTCGAAGGTCGCCGACGCGACCGGCCGGCCGGAGAAGGTCTGCAACATGCACTTCTTCAACCCCGCGCTCGTGATGCAGGCCGTGGAGGTGGTGCCGAACGGCCAGACCTCCGCGCAGACCGTCGCCACGGTCAAGGCCCTCGCCGAGGCATTCGGCAAGACCGTGGTGGAGCTGAAGAGGGAGATCCCCGGCTTCGTGGCGAACCGCATGGTCGCCGCCCTCCGCAAGGAGGCCCTGGACCTGCTCGACGCCGGCGTGGCCGACGTGGAGAGCATCGACGCCGCCGCCAAGGCCGCCCTCAACCACCCGATGGGCCCGTTCGAGCTCATGGACCTGGTGGGGATCGACGTCGCCTACCTGATCCGCCAGGCTGAGTACGAACAGACCGGGGACGAGGCCTCCCTCCCGCACCCCCTGCTCAAGGCCAAGTACGAGTCCGGCGACTACGGCCGCAAGACCGGCAAGGGCTGGTACACCTACAGCGAGGACTGACCCCCACCGGCTCCGCCCTCGCCCGGCGAGCGCCAGGTGGAGGCGCCGGCCCAGAGCCACACCGCCCCGGCCGCCGTGACGGCCTGCGTGGTGAAACCGGCCCGGGGGTCCGGCCCGATCAGCAGGAGTATCCAGTGAATCGTCACGGGCAACACCTCGGCTCCTTCCGCATCACCCTGGACACGCGACCACCCAGGGCGGCCCGGAGGCCGACACCTGGGTGGTCGTTGAGGGGAGCTGACGCGGTCAGCGGCGCGGAGCGGCGGCGTCCGGGCCCTCGCCGGGGCGGACGGCACCGAGCGGGCGGACTTCCACGACCGGCGCCGGGGCACCCATGGCGGGGGCGGCCGGGGCGGCGGCAGGGGTGCCGAGCACGCGGGCGTTGGCCTCGGCCACCGCCTGCTTCTGCTGCGCGTAGGGGTCCACCGGGGCCTCGGCGCGCACCACGGGGATGTTCGCGGTGATCGGGCCCGGCACCGGAGCAGCCCACGGATCCTGGGTGGGCTTGGTCAGGGTCCACACGGCGTAGCCTGCACCCGCCACGGCGGCGGCCATGCCGGCCAGGACCCAGCCGCGGCCGCTGCTGCGGCGTTCGACTCCGGCCCGGCGGGCAAGGTCCTTCTTGGCCTGGTGCGCGTAGCCCTCGGCATTCTTGCGCAGGCGCTTGAGGGCCTTCTTGTCCCCGGTGAGGGCCACGAGCAGCTGCTCCACCGACGGGGGCACGTCCAGGTCGTGGGCGGTGCGCTCGGCGCGGTCCGCGGCGTCGGCCAGGCGGGCGGCGGCCTTCGGCACGTACTCGTCCCGGCGGTCCTGGGCGAAGCGTGCGGCCTGCTCCAGGCGGTCCTGCACCTGTGGGGCCAGCTCCTGGGAGCGATCCTGCAGCGCGGCCAGTGCGGCCCCGAGCACCCCGGCGGCGGTGAGGGCGCCCTTGCCGGCGACGTCCTTGGCCTGGGAGGCCTGGGCGGCGAACAGGCCCTGCGCGCGGTCGGCCTTCTTGGCGACCAGACGGCCGGTGCGGTCGGCCTTCTTGGCGAGCACGCCCTGGGCATGGTCCGCCTTCTTCGCGACCAGGCGGCCGGTGCGGTCGGCCTTCTTGGCGAGCACGCCCTGCGCGCGGTCGGCCTTCTTGGCCACGCGGCGGCCGGTGCGGTCGGCCTTCTTGGCCATCCGGCGGGCGGTGCGGCGGGCCTTGCGGGATCCCTTGCGGGCACCCTTGCCAGCGGCCGCAGCCTGCTTCTCGAGGTCCTTGCGCGCGTCGGCGGCCTTCTCCTGCACCACCTGGCCGGCCTCCTGGGCGCGGGCCTGGGCGGCCTCCAGAGCCTCCTGCACCGCCTTGCCGGCGGCACCGAGCCCGGCCAGCACGGCCGGGGCCATCTGCTGGTAGCGCTCCGTGACAGCCTTCTGCGCGGTGTCGGCGGCGTCCTTCACCTTCGGGGCCACCTCGCGCTGGGCCTCCTCGGCCATGCGGCGGCCCTCCTGGGCGGCGACGACGCCTCCCACCCGACCGTAGGCGGCACCGACCTCACCCCAGGCGCGGGCGGCCTCCACCCGGGGGGCTGCCCAATTGCGCAGGGCCGCGGCCTGCCGCGCGAGGCAGGTCTCCACCGCGCCGTTGTGCTCGATCTCAGTGCTCAGGTTCTTGCGGGCCATGATGCCTCCCGGTCTGGTCCTCTGATTCAGATTCGTGCGCGGAACGCATGGGCGTCCGCTGTTCTGCCCCCCACCCTAGTGGTGCGGGCCCGCCCTGGCACGGTCCCATCGGACGCGGGCTGGGGCGGGATTCGGCCCGTCGCGAAGACCTCTCCTTCCGCACCCCTCGGCCCCGGACGCCGGAGGCGGGTGGATGGAACAATGGCGCCATGACCAACGCAACCCACATCGCGACCATCCACACGAACCAGGGCGACATCGTCGTCGAGCTGTTCGGCAACCATGCGCCCAAGACCGTCAAGAACTTCGTGGGCCTGGCCACCGGCGAGCAGGAGTGGACCCACCCCCAGACCGGCGAGAAGAACAACGGCGCCCCCCTGTACTCCGGCACCGTGTTCCACCGCATCATCAAGGACTTCATGATCCAGGGCGGCGACCCGCTGGGCATCGGCGTCGGCGGCCCCGGGTACCAGTTCGGTGACGAGATCCACCCCGAGCTGCAGTTCGACCGCCCGTACCTGCTGGCCATGGCGAACGCCGGCCCCGGCACCAACGGCTCCCAGTTCTTCATCACCTCGGTGCCCACCGGCTGGCTCAACGGCCGCCACACCATCTTCGGCGAGGTCAAGGACGCCGAGTCCCAGAAGGTCGTGGACCGTCTGAACTCCGTGGCCACCGACCCCCGCGACCGCCCGCTCGAGGACGTCGTCATCGAGTCCATCGAGATCGCTGAGGCCTGAGCAGCGCGCTCGCGTGAGCACTGATCCCTCCGCACCGCACGGCCCGGATCCCGCAGACGGCACACCCTCGGTGAGCCCGCGGCATCCGGGCCGTGCGGCGTCTGCGCGCCATGCCCCCCGCACCCCGGTGATGTGGACCCTCCTGGGCCTCACCGTGGCCGTGTTCGCCCTGCAGTGGCTCTCCCGCACCGATCCGCAGGGGATCACCGCGGACCTCTGGTACGCGGGCCTGTACTCCTCAGACCTGGCCCCGGAGCCGTGGCGGATGCTCACCTACGCGTTCGTCCACGACGACGCCGGCCCCACGCACCTGGCGTTGAACATGGTGGCGCTGTGGATGCTCGGCCGCGTCCTCGAACCACTGCTGGGCTGGTGGCGGTTCCTCAGCCTCTATCTGCTCTCCGCCGTGGGCGGGGCGGTGTTCGCCCTGTGGACCACGCACCCGCTCCAGCCCGTGGTGGGGGCCTCCGGAGCGATCTACGGGCTCTTCGCCGCCCTGTTCTTCCTGGCCCGGTCCGCGGGAGGGCAGGTGCGCTCCATCGTGGTGCTCATTGCCCTGAACCTGGTGTTCTCCCTGCTGATCCCCGGGATCTCCTGGCAGGTGCACGTGGGCGGGCTGCTCACCGGTGCCCTGGTGGGGGCGGTTCTCACGGCCGTGGGCGGCCGTACGCGGGGCAGGGCCGGCGTCGTCGGTGCGGGCTCCCGGGTACGGGCCGGTGCGGCGGCGATCCACGCCGTGTGCTTGGTGGCGGTGCTGGCGCTGCTGGTGGGGCTCACCGCGGCCGGGGCGGAACGGGTGGTGCCGGCCCTGATGGGAGGCTGACGCCGGAACGTTGTCCACAGCGGGGTGTGCAGAGTTGTCCCCGGCGCCGTCCACACCTGTGGACAACGCCGGGGACAACGCCGTTCGGCCCGGTGGAACGCGGAAGGAGTTCTCCACAGGGTTGTCCACCGCTGTGGAGAATCACACGGGTGTCATTCGCTCCAGCGGGTCATCATCATGAACCCGAGCATCGCGATGCCCAGGCCCACCGCGATGTTCCAACCGCCCCACTGCAGCACGGGGAACAGGCCCTGGGTGAGGTAGTACGTCACCACCCACAGCAGGCCGAGGATCAGCAGGCCGAACATCACGGCCTTGTACCAGCGAGGCAGTGGGGCCGGGCCGGAGGCGGCCTCACCGCCCACCTCCGTGGTCACCGAGGGGCGGCGGCGCCCCCGGCGGCCGCGCAGCTCCGACTCGAGCCGGGCCCGCTTGCGGCGGGCCGAGTCCTTGCGATGGTCGGAGGCGGAGGAAGCCACGGATGTTCTCCTTCGAGCGGCCCGGCGGACGGGCGGAACGGGGTCGGGGGAGGGCGGGCGCCGCGGGGTATCCTGCAGGACCAGGGCGGATGGTCCAGGTGCACCGCGCCGAGGGTCGCCGCCCGGGCCAGTGTAAGCATCCGGCCGCCGCTCGGCGGGAGGGGAGACCGCCATGGAGACCAGCCGCCCGGAGGGCACCGCCCGGCCCGTGTCCGTGCTCGTCGTGGACAACTACGACAGCTTCGTCTACACCATCGTGGGCTACCTCGAGCAGCTCGGCGCCCGCACCACGGTGATCCGCAACGACGACGTCACCGCCGAACGCGCCCTGGAGCTCGCCGCCGAGCACACCGGCGTGCTCGTCTCCCCGGGCCCGGGGGCCCCCGCAGAGGCCGGGGTGTCCCTGGACCTCATCCGTTCCGCCGCCGACGGCGGCCGCCCCGTGTTCGGGGTGTGCCTGGGCCACCAGGCGATCGCCGAGACCTTCGGCGCCACCGTGACCCACGCCGAGTCCCTCATGCACGGCAAGACCTCCACCGTGCGGCACGGCGATCACCCCATGTTCGCGGGTGTGCCCACCCGATTCACCGCCACCCGGTACCACTCCCTCGCGGCTGTGCGGGACACCGTGGACGAGTCCGTCCTGGAGATCACCGCGGAGACCGACGACGGCGTGGTGATGGGCTTGGCGCACCGCACCGCGCCGCTGTGGGGCGTGCAGTTCCACCCCGAGTCCGTGCTCACCGAGGGCGGCCACCGCATGCTCGGCAACTGGTTGGAGTCCCTCGGGCTCACCGGGGCCGCGGCCCACGGGGCCACACTCAGTCCCCTCGTGCGTCAGCGCGGCTGAGAACCCGGTGCGTCAGCGCGGCTGAGAACCCCGTGCGGCAGCACGGCTGACCCTCGAGGGGCCGCCGGCCCCGCTCAGATGGTGGGCACCGGCTCGATCGAGGGTTCGGGCCAGGACGGGGCGATCCGCTGCCCCGGGGCCGTGGGCGTCACCACCGGCACGGGGGCGGGGGTCATCGAGGGGGCCGGCTCCGCCGTCGGGACCGGGTCGACCGGCAGGGCCGAGGGCTCCGCGGGGGCCGGTGAGGGCGTGGGCGCCTCCGGTGCCGGGGCGGGGTCCTCCACCACCGGACCGACGGTCGGCACGGACGAGGCGGTCGCCGCCGCCGTCGGCACCGCCTCCGGGGAGGTGATCAGGGTGAGCGTGGAGCGGTTGTCCACCCGCACGCCCGGCCGCGGATCCTGCAGGGCCACCACACCGGTCTCCGGGTCCGAGCCGGCCGGCCCCTGGAACCGCACCGTGAGGTCCGGGGCCTGATCGCGCAGGGTCCGGCGGGCGTCCGCGCCGGTCATGCCGGTGACGTCCGGGACGTCCACGGTGCCGTCGGAGAGGTGCAGCACCACCCCGGACCCGGCGGGCACCGTGGTGCCCAGCGCGGGCTCCGTGCCCACGAGGTCCCCGCGGGCCAGATCCCCGGAGGGCCGGTAGTCCACGGAGGCCACCCGCAGGCCCAGGCGCGCCAGCTCCTGACGCGCCGTCGCCTCCGGGGTGCCCCGCAGAGTGCCCGGCAGCACCACGTCTGCACCGGACTGCGCCACCGTCAGCTCGACGTCCGTGCCCGGGTGCACCGGGGTGCCCTCGCCCGGGTCCGCCCCCACCACGGTGCCCGGGGCGGCGCCGGGGCGCACGGTCTCCACGGTGTGGGAGTCCAGCCCCGCCGACTGCAGAGCCTCCTCGGCGGCGTCCACACTGAGGCCCACCACCTGGGGCACCTCGACCTCCTCCTGGCCCGGGTCCCACAGGCGGGGCAGGAACAGGCCGGCGGTCAGGGCCAGCAGTGCCAGCAGCACCACCAGGGCCAGCAGCCCCCGACGCGCGGGGCGCGGCCCGGAGGACGGCGGTGCCACCACCGGCTGCGCCCCGGTCACCACGGCGGTGCTCCCCGTGGGCGCGGCCTCCACGGAGGCGGCGGCGGCCAGCTGCGCCGCGGACGGCGAGCCCGGCACGGCGGCCCCGGCCACCGCGTGGCTGGGCGAGACCGGCGGCTCCGGCACGGCCGGCAGGGCCGCGGTCTCCCCCCGGGCCGCGGAGGCCGCCAACGCCCCGGCGGAGGGGCCGGCGTCGACCATGGGTAGCACGGAGGTGGGGGTGTCCGCCTCCGGTGCGGGGCGACGGTCCGCGGACTGCTCCGCGGCGGCCCTGTCAGCACCGTCAGCACTGTCGGCCCTGTCGGTACCTCTCACGACGCCGGCACCCCCCACAATGCCGGCACCGCCCATGACTCCGCCCCCCGCCCCGGAGGACGCGCCCGTCTCCCCGGCCTCGGCCCGGGCGGCGGCGTCGTCGAGGGCCTCCCGGAACTGCGCGGCGCTCTGGAAGCGCTCGGCCGGGTCCTTGCGCAGGGCGCGGTCGAGCAGGGCGTCGAAGACCGGCGGGAGCGTGGGGTCTACCGCCGAAACCGCCGGGGGCTCCTCGCGCACATGCTGGTAGGCCACCGCCAGGGGGCTGTCCCCCGTGAACGGGGGCCGGCCGGTGAGCAGTTCGAACAGCAGGCACCCGGCCGCGTAGAGGTCCGACCGGGCGTCCACCCGCTGGCCCTGCGCCTGCTCCGGGGCGATGTACAGGGCCGTGCCCACCACGGCCTGGGTGTGCTCGGTGTGGGCTGAGGTGTCCGAGAGCGCCCGGGCGATCCCGAAGTCCATCACCTTCACCGCACCCGAGCGAGTGACCATCACGTTCGCCGGCTTCACGTCCCGGTGGATGATCCGCTGCTCATGGGAGTGCTCGAGCGCCGAGAGCAGCCCACGCGTCCAGTCCACCGCCTGCCGCCAGGTCACCTCGCCCTCGTGGATGAGCTCGCGCAGGGTGCGGCCGTCCACATGCTCCATCACCAGGTAGGGGCAGTCCACGCGGTGGTGGTGGCCGTCCTCCAAGGTGGCGGTGCCGGTGTCGTACACCGCCACGATCGCCGGATGGTTCAGGGCGGCGGCACTACGGGCCTCCTGGCGGAATCGGGCCTGGAACTGCGGGTCCCGGGCCAGGTCCGGGCGCATCATCTTGATGGCCACGGTGCGGTCCAGGAGCAGATCCGTGCCCTGCAGGACGTCCGCCATCCCGCCGCGTCCGATCATGTCGTCCACGCGGTAGCGGTCGTGGAGGATGCGCTGCTGGGGCATGCGTCCGCTCCTGGGTCCTGGGTGCCTGTGCTCGGTTCGGGAGACTCAGCCGGCGGGAGTCGGCTCGGTGTCGCCCGCCGTGGGGGAGGCGGGGTCGGCGGGGGTCGGGTCTGCGGCCGAGGCGTCCGCGCCGCCGGGGGAGGGCGCGCCGGGGGACTCCGTGGCACCCGGGTCCGTGGTGGACGCCGGGCCGGTCGGGTCTGCAGCGCCCGGGTCCGTTCCCGGGCCCGGGTCAGTGGTGCCCGGCTCCGCGCCCTGGCCGGGGGTCGGGTCGGCCGGGGCCGACGTCGGCTCCTCCGGGGCCGGGGAGGTGGCCTCGGAGGTCGGTGCGGTCGGCTCCGTGGGGGCCGCCGAGGGCTCAGCGGACGGGGCCTGCGTGGGAGCCAGGGTGGCCGGCTGGGTGGCCGACCCGGCCCCACCGGAAGTCGCGACGATCACCTGCACGGGGGTGTCATACCGGTGGCGTTCACCTTCACCGGGCACCACCCGCACGACCTCGCCCTCAGCCCCGGAGGCCTGCGGGTCGTCCACACGGTCCACGGAGAAGCCGCGCTCGCGCAGCAGGGTGGTCACGGTGTCCACCGGGTGGCCGACCAGGTCCGCCGGCACGGTGCCCATGCCCGTGGACACGGCCAGGGTGACGGTGTCCCCGCGCTGCAGGCTTCCGGTGGGGTTGACCTCTACCACGGTGCCCTCCGGGTGGGAGTCGTCCCGACGCTCCTCCTGGACCGTCAGGCCCAGGCGCTCGAGCTCGGCACGCACCTCGGAGGCCGGGCACCCGGTGTAGGCGGCCGCATCCACGGTGATCGCCGAACCCGTGGACTCCGTGGGCGACGGCGCCGGCTCGCCCGGCCCCGCCCCGTCCCGGGTGAGCCACGGCAGCAGGAATGCGCCCACCAGTGCGAACACGACCAGCGCCAGCAGTGCGAACAGCGGCCACCGGTTCCGCGGCCGCCGGCCCGTGCCGTCCGGGGAAGAAGGCACAGGGGTGGGACGGGTGATGGGCCGGACCTCACGACGCGCGGCCACGCCCTCCGGCTCGGACGCACCGGCACCCGGGTCGGTCGCCCCCGCAGCGCCGGCCGCAGCCGCGGCACCGGCGGCGCCAACACCGGCCAGACCGGCCAGGCTGCCCGAGGAACCCGGATCTGCGGCCTCGGGAGTCACCGGCATCGCCGCCGTGGCTGGCGCGGCCTCCCCCGGCGCGGGCCGGGAGCCGGCCCCCAGCTGAGGTGCGGTGCCGAGCACGGTGGTGGCGGCGTCGTCGTCCCCGGAAGAGGACAGGCCCTCATCCTCGAGGAACACGCCGAGGGCGGGCACCGCCGTCACCGCACCCGGGACATCCTTGAGGCGCAGCGCCTCAGCGGCCTCCGAGAGCGCAGTGGCATCCGACGGCCGCTCCTTCGGATCCTTGGAGAGCATGCACATGATCAGCGCCCGCACCGGCGCCGGGACGGACTCCGGCAGCGGCGGCGGGGCATCGTTGACCTGCGCCAGGGCGATCGCGATCTGCGACTCCCCCGTGAACGGACGGTGCCCCACGAGGGCCTCGTAGCCGATGATGCCCAGCGAGTAGATGTCCGAGGACCCGGTGGCCTGCTGGCCCGTGGCCTGCTCAGGCGCCAAGTACTGGGCGGTGCCCATCACCTGGCCGGTGGCGGTCAGGGGCACCTGGTCGGCGAGACGGGCGATGCCGAAGTCCGTGACCTTCACCCGGCCGGAGGGCGTGATCATCAGGTTGCCCGGCTTCACGTCGCGGTGCACCAGGCCCTGGGCGTGCGCGGCGGAGAGCGCGGCCGCGGTCTGCCGGATGATGCTGAGCGTGCGGTCCGGGGAGAGCGTGGAGTCCTTCTCGAGGATGGCCGAGAGCGGCTGGCCGGGCACCAGCTCCATCACCAGGTAGGCCGAGCCCTTCTCCTCCCCGTAGTCGTACACGTTCGCGACCCCGGGATGGTTGAGTAGCGCGGTGTGCTGGGCCTCCGCGCGGAAGCGGCGCAGGAAGTTCGGGTCGCCCGTGTACTCCTCCTTGAGGATCTTCACGGCCGTGAGGCGGCCCAGCACCTTGTCGCGGGCCTTCCAGACCTCACCCATGCCGCCGATCGCGATGCGATCGGTCAGCTGGTACCGGCCTCCCAGGGTGATGCCCGATGTCGGCCTCATTCTGCGACCACCGCCTCCATGATGCTCTGCATGCTCTCCACCGCTGTCGTGTGTCCGTCGTTCATGTCGTGGTCCTCGATGACCATGGTCACCGCGGCCACCGGGTTCTCCGCGGGCGCGAAGCCCGTGATCCAGGTGTGCACCCGGTCCGTGCCGTCGATCTGCGCCGTGCCGGTCTTGGCGGCGATCCGCACCCGGTCGGACCGGGCGCCGGCGGCACTGCCGCTCTCCACGGTCTCCACCATCATCGCCGTGATCTGCTCGGCCACGCGCGCCTCCATCGCCCGCCCCCGCTCGTGCGGGGTGAACTGCTGGGCGATCGTCAGATCCGGGCGGCGCACGGCCTCCACCAGCTCCGGCCGCATCACCACCCCGCCGTTCGCGATGGCTGCCGCCACCGTGTTCATCTGCAGCGCCGTGGCCTGCACGTCCCGCTGGCCGATCGCCGACTGGGCCAGCGCCGCGTCGTCGAGATCCTCCGGGAAGCGTGAGGCCGCCACCGGCAGCGGCATGGCGGACTCCTCGTTGAACCCGAACCGCTCCGCGGTCTGGCGGATGCGGTCCTGCCCGAGCTCCACGGCCGCCTGCGCGAATGGGGTGTTGCACGAGTTCGCCAGGATCCATGTGAGGCTGGCCCGCCCGACGGCGTCGCATCGGCCGCCTGCGAAGTTGCCCATCTGGGTGGTGGTACCCGGCAGAGTCCACCGTGTGGGCACGTCCAGCTGGTCGTCCGGGCTGTACCTGCCGGACTCGAGCATCGCCACGAGGTCGATCAGCTTGAACGTGGAACCGGGGGAGACCGTCTGCTCGGTCGGGCGGTTCAGGTAGGCGCTCGCCCCGGGGACGGCGTCGATCTCCGCCATGGCCGCCTGGGCCTGGGAGGAGCGGTGCGAGGAGACCCCGTTCGCGTCGAAGCTCGGCTTCGAGGCCATCGCCAGGATGCGCCCCGTGGAGGGCTCGGTCACCACGATCGACCCGCGGACGCCGTCCGGGATGAGGCTGTAGGCCAGGCGCTGCAGCTGCGGGTCCAGGGTGAGCTCCACCTGGTCGCCCTCCGGGGTGGAGCCCGTGATGATCTCCATGGCCCGATCCACGAACTGGGAGGTCGGGGTGCCGGCGAGGGCGTCGTTCATCTCCCGCTCAAGGCCCTCGGTGCCGTAGGTGAGCGAGTAGAACCCGGTCAGCGGGGCGTACAGCTCCGAGTCCCTGTACACCCGCTGGTAGGTGTAGGCGTCGTCCGAGGGCACCGACTCGGCGATCGGCGCGCCGTCCACGAGGATCGGCCCGCGCGGGGCGCCGAACTCCAGGTAGATCTGCCGCGAGTTCAGTGCGTTGGCCTTCAACGCGTCCGAGGCCACCACCTGGATCACCGAGGCCGCCGTGGCCAGCACCAGGAACATCGCGGCCATCACCAGCCAGGTGCGTCGGATCGCCTCGTTCACCGCGTCTCACCTCCTCGGGGCGCCTCGGCGTGGGCCGGGGCGGTGGCCTGCGTGGGGCCCGTGGTGTGCGCCGGAGCGGGCAGCTCGGCGCCCGGGTCCAGGTGTCCCGCCCCCGGGCCGGAGGCGTTCACCATGCCCTCCACCACGGCGGGACGACGCGCGGCGTGCGAGATCCGCAGCAGCAGCCCCACGATGATCCAGTTGGCCAGCAGCGAGGAGCCACCGGCTGCGAGGAACGGGGTGGTCAGGCCGGTCAGCGGGAGCACCAGGGTGACTCCGCCCATCACCACGAAGATCTGCCAGGCCATGGTGAACGCCAACCCTGCGGCGAGCACCTTGCCGAACGCGTCCCGCACGCCCAGAGCCGCACGCACCATGCGGGTCACCAGCAGCAGGTACAGCACCAGGACGGCGGCCAGGCCCACGAACCCGAGTTCCTCACCGATGGCCGCGAGGATCATGTCCGAGAAGGACAACGGCACCTGGGTGGGGTTCCCGGCACCCAAGCCGGTGCCCATCAGGCCGCCCGAGGCCATCGCGAACAGGCCTTGCACCACCTGGTAGGAGCCGCCGAAGTCCCGGCGGTAGATCTCCGGGTCGAAGGCGTTGAGCCAGATCTCGAACCGGGCCGTCACATGCGGCATGAACAGGAACGCGAGCACGGCACCGGCCCCCACCAGGGCCAGGCCCAGCAGGATCCACGAGGCCCGGGACGTGGCCACGTAGAGCATCGCCATGAACATGCCGAAGAACAGCAGGGCGGAGCCGAGATCCCGCTGGAACACCAACACCCCCAGGGCCACCAGCCAGGCCGCCAGCAGCGGGCCGAGGTCCCGGGCGCGAGGGAACGTCATCGGGCCCACCTTCCGGCCCGCGAGGAGGATGAGGTCCCGGTTGGCCGAGAGGTACCCGGCGAAGAAGATCGCCAGCGTGATCTTGGCGATCTCGCCGGGCTGGAAGGTGCCCACGCCCAGGTTGATCCAGATGCGGGCACCGTTGGCCACCAGGCCGAGCCCGGGGATCAGCGGCAGCAGCAGGAGCAGGCCGGAGAGCCCGAGGAACACGTAGGGCCAGCGGCGCAGCAGGCGGTGGTCCCGCACGAGGGTCACCAGCGCCGCCGCCACCAGCACCGCCAGTACCGACCACACCAGCTGGGTGCGTGGGGTGGCTGCGGCGGTGTCCGCGCTGAGCCGGTGGATCACGGCGATCCCGAGCCCGTTGAGCAGCACGGTGATCGGCAGGATGAACGGGTCTGCGTACCGGGCGCGCACCCGCAGCACCACGTGCAGCAGCAGGGCCGCGCCGCCGAGCACGCACAGGGGCACCACTGCGGAGGCCTCCACCGATCCGGTGGTGCTGAGCACCCCGAGCAGGTCTGCGCCCAGCCCGAGCCCGATGGCCGCCAGCAGCAGCATCAATTCCGTGGTGCGGCGCGGGCGGGAGGGGGAGATCACGTCGGTCATGGGCGCGCGCTCCCTTCAGTGGGTGCGGGGCTTCCCGAGGGCGCAGGGGCCCTGGTGGGTGTGGGTGTGCTCGATGGTGTGGGGGCCTCGGGGGAGGCAGGGGAGTGGTCGGGGGCCAGGGACCCCTCCAGCTCGGCGACGATCTGCTCGGCATGGTCCAGGTCCCGGGCGGCCATGCCGTCCCGCACCCGTTCCTGCGCATAGGGCGGCAACGCGTCCACGGACACGTCCGTGCGGCGGTCCACATGGGAGAGCTCGAGCGGGCCCAGCCGCTGCGGCACCCCCTTGTACACGGCCACGGTGCCGGCGTCCTCGCCCACGTAGTACTGGGTCTGGGTCCACAGGTAGCCCCACAGCACCACCGCACCCAGCAACAGTGCCAGCAGGGCGGTGAACACGGGGAAGAACCAGCCGCGGCGGTACTCCACCGGCCGCACGGGGAGGACCTCAGGGCGGGGGCTGCCGGCGGTGTCCGCCTCCGCGCCCGGGCCGCCGGCGCTCGAGGCCGTGTCGGCGGCTGCCGGTGTGCCCTGCCCCTCAGCCCCGGCCCGCTCTTGGGAGACGACGACGTCGGCCTGCCCACCGTCGGCGCCCGCCGCGCCCTCCCCCTCGGCCGGGGAGCCTGCGGCAGAGGACGGCTGCACGGCCTCATCGGCGAGGGCCGCGGCGACAGGGGCCCCGGCGGTCCGGCGCGGGCGGTTCTCCGGCACCGGGCTCTCCCCGAGCAGCACGGCGGCCCGACGCCGCGTGGAGCTGCGCGTGACCACCGGGATCCGGTCCGTGCGGACTGCCGAGTCCGCCGCACCCACCAGCACATGGGGGCGGGCGTCGAGGTCCTCACGGAGCAGGCGCCCGGAGACCGGCCCCCTTTCCGCCGGATGTGCCGCCGCGAGGGCCTCCTCGCTCAGGTGCACGTGCTGGGCCGGGGTCAGCTCCTCCGCGGTGGCCTCGGCGATCTCGAACACCACCACGGTCACGTTGTCCGGTGCCCCGCCGGCCAGAGTGCGCTCCACCAGGGCCTCCGCCGCCGCATCCAGGCTCTCCGCGCCGGTGAGGATCTCCTCGATCCGTGCCGTGGACAGCACATCCGTGAGCCCGTCCGAGCACAGCAGCCACCGCTCCCCGGGCTCCACCGCCACCGCGAACACGTCCAGTTCCGGAGAGGCGTCCACATCCCCGAGCACCCGCATCAGCACGTTCTTGTTCGGGTGGTGTTGGGCCTCGGCGGGGTCCAGCCGGCCCTCGTCCACGAGCCGCTGCACGAACGTGTGGTCCCGGGTCACCTGGGACATCTGGCCCCCGCGGACGCGGTACGCCCGGGAGTCCCCGATGTGCGCCATGTGCAGGGTGGTGCCCGCCAGCAGGGCCGCCGTGCAGGTGGTGCCCATGCCGGCCAGCTTCGGGTTCGCGTGCACGAGCTCGTTCAGCACGAGGTTCGCGTTCTGGATCTCGTCCGGCAGCACCGTGGCCGGGTCCTCGTAGCCGACGTCGTCCAGGTGGGCGAGGTCCAGCACCGCCGAGGCGCTGGCCACGTCACCGCCCACATGCCCGCCCATGCCGTCCGCGAGGACGGCCAGGTGACGGCCCACGTAGGCGGAGTCGTCGTTCTTGGCGCGGACACGGCCGACGTCGGAACGGGCGGCGTAGTGGAGGACGTAGGGCATGGATCAGGCCTCGAGCCCCATCACGGTCTTGCCGATCCGGATGGTCGAGTCCGGGCCCACCGGCAGGGCACGGGAGACGGGCGAACCGTCCACATAGGTGCCGTTCGTGGAGCCGAGATCCTCCAGGAACCAGCGGGTGCCCTGCGGGAACAGGCGCGCATGCCGGCCGGAGGCGTAGTCGTCCACGAGCACGAGGTCCGCGTCCTGGGCGCGGCCCAGCAGCAGCGGGGAGGCGTTCAGGTCCACCCGATGCCCGGCCAATGGGCCCTCCAGCACCACGAGGGTGCGCGCCAGGCGCGGGGCCGGCACCGTGGGTGTCGCTGCGGTGGCCGTCCGGGGCGGGGCTGCAGCGGACGACGCCGGCACCGGCCGGGAGGCAGCCAGCGCAGAGCCGGCCGCAGGCACCGCGGTGACCAGGGCGGCGTCGCGCTGGGCCTGTTCGAGGCGCGTCTTGTTGCGGCGTCCGACCACGAGGTCGCGCCCCTGCGCCATGACGATCGAGACGATGAGGATCCACAGCGCCAGGAGGAGCCCGAGGCGCAGCGCGGCGACGGCCAGCTCGTTCATGCCCTTCTCCTCCCGGTCCCGGTGGCATGGAAGACCAGGTCGGTCTGGCCCACGGTGATGCGATCACCCTCCCGCAGTGTGACGGAGCCGTCAACGCGGCGTCCGTTCACGACGACGCCGTTGCGGCTGCCCAGATCCACGAGCGTCACCGTGGAGCCCACCCGGATCAGGCGCAGGTGCTCGCGGGAGACCGAGGAGTCCGGCACCACGATGTCCGCGCGCTCGGCCGAGCGGCCCAGCACCGAGTCCCCCACCGCCAGCGGGTGCAGCGCCCCGTGGAACTCCAGGGCCGGGGCCGGGTCCGCACCGCCGCGGGGCAGCACCACGGTGGCCTGGTCCGACGACGCCGGGCGCGGGACCTCCGGATGCGCCGGCCGCGCAGGCGCCTGCTGCGGAGGGCTCTGATGCGAAGGGGCCTGGTGCCGCGGGGGCCGCGAGTGCGCCGGTGCCGGCGTGGGGGTCGGGGCGGCGGCCTGCGGGGCTGTCTGGCGCGGGGCGGCGGGGCGGGGCCCCCCCTGGGAGGTGGGGACCGGCGTCGGCGCGGAATCCGCGGTGGGCGAGGCGCCGTCGTCGAGCCTGGCCTGGACCTCGATGCGCCCAGGGCGCAGGGACCCGTCAGCGTGGAAGGCGACCCGCACCGAGCCCGGCAGGGCGTACCCCTGGCTCTGGGCATGGCGGATGACCTCGTCGCACAGCTCGGTGGCCAGCGCCGCACCCCACAGGCGGGCGCGCTCGAAGTCCGGGCCGGAGAAGAGGACGGTGAAGTCGTTGGGCGCAACCGTGTGGCCCTCGGACAGGGTGAAGGACTCGGTGTCCATCGCCTGCCGGAGGGCATGAGCGATCTCCACCGGCTTCACGGCACGCGCGCCACCGGCGGAGAAAGCGGAGCGCACGGCCTTCTCGATGCCGCGCTCCAGGGTGTCCAGAAGTCCCACGCCGGGGCTCCTCTCCGAGGGATCGTCGCCCCCGATACTACGGTCCGGCGGCCCCGCCGAGGGTGGGAGGCGGCTGGGAGCGGGCCGGGTGGGGACGACGCGCGGGCCGGACGAGGGCGGCTGCGGGCGGGTGAGAGCGCCGAGTCGGGGCTCGGATTTGCGGCTGGCGCGGGCGCGGGTGTAGGCTGTTCCTCGCTGCCTGCGGCAATGCTCCGGTTCCACCGGACCGCGCTGGAGGCGAGCCGCTCGCGCGAGTGGCGGAATAGGTAGACGCGCTGGCTTCAGGTGCCAGTGTTCGAAAGGACGTGGGGGTTCAAGTCCCCCCTCGCGCACCGCGGGCCGTTTGTAAGACGGCCAAGGAACGGTTTGTACGTTCCAACCTGGAAGCCCCCGGGAGCCTCGGAAGAGACTCCCGGGGGCTTCTTCGTGCCCCGACGGCGGGGCCGGCGGCACCTTCGACGCTCCGGTATGCAAGCGCTCCGCGGCGGCCTCGGCCACGAGGCGTCGATCCAGCGGGAGTCGACCCGTGGACTTCGGAGCCGGGAACATCGGGCCGATCATGGCCCAGAGCGTCCTACAAACGGCCCACCGCACAGGAGGCCCCGGCCGACTCGGAAGAGTCGACCGGGGCCTTCGTGCTTCCCGGGCTGGCCATGGTGCTCGGGCTCTCGGGCTCCCCGGTTCTCAGGCTTGCCGCCGACTACCCCCACTCTCTTTGCTCCGGGGGCGAATGTGGCCGTTATTCCACCCGAATTCCGGCCACTTGCGCCCCCGGAGCGTATGGGGGGAGCGCTGGGGGAGGGACTCGGAGCGTATGGAAGGGGAGTGCTCGGGGACGTCTCGAACCGCGGGACGGGTCGGATCTCTGAGAGACTGGAACTCTCGCATCACATTCACAGAATGAGGTCCGTGCATGGCACATCCCACCGGCTCCCGGCCGTCCTCCGCGCCCCCACCGGGCGGGCTCCCACCCGAGACAGCCCCTCACCTCCTCGTGCCCGAGACCTCCCGCGACGGCCACTCCGTGGGCACCGAGACCCAGACCCTGGACCTGCACGGGCTGCACACCCGGTCCGGCCGCTTCGGCGTCGGCTCCGCCGTGTTCTCCGCGCTCGCAGCCGTCGTCGTGGCCATCGCCGTGTTCTTCTCCGTGCAGTCCGCCACCTCCGGCACGGACGTGCGCTCCCACATGACCCTGATCGCCCCCGCCGCAGCCGGCGGCGGCTGGGACACCTTCCAGCGGGAGATGCAGCAGACCCTGCGCGCCAACCAGATCGTGAACAACGTGCAGGTGGTGAACATCCCCGGCGCCGGCGGCACCATCGGCCTGGGCCAGCTCTCCCAGATGAGCGAGCCCAACGTGCTCATGGTCGGCGGCACCGGGCAGATCGCCGCGCAGATCGACAAGAACACCCCCGCCAAGATCCAGGACGTGCAACCCGTGGCGCGCGTCGTGGAGGAGTACGACCTCGTCGTCGTCCCCGCCGACTCGCCCTACCAGGACATGGCCGAACTCGTGCAGGCCTGGAAGCGCAACCCCCAGGCCCTCGCCTGGTCCGGCGGCGGCTCCTTCGACCAGCTCGTGGTCACCGAGATCGCCGTCCAGTCCGACGTTCCCCCCTCGGCCATCACCTTCATCCCCGCCGACGGCGGCGGCGAGGTGGTGCAGGCCATGCTCAACGGCACCGTCCAGGCCGCCACCGGAGGCGTCGCGGACATGTACCCCCACGTGGAGTCCGGGCGGCTGCGCGTGCTCGGGGTGGCCTCCGAAGAGCGCCTCGAGGGTCTCGACGTCCCCACCCTGCGGGAGCAGGGCCTGGACGTGACCCTCACGAACTGGCGTGCCCTCTTCGCCCCGCCCGGGCTGAGCGCCGAGCAGATCGACCAGCTCCAGGAGGTGGTGGCCGAGGCCGTCCAGACCCCCGAATGGCAGGCCACCGTGGAGCGCAACTACTGGCGCGCCGTCCCCCTGCAGGACGAGGAGATGGACACGTTCGTCCAGGACGAGATCGACCGCATCCGCGGCCTGTACGAGGAGATCGGATCATGAGCACCACCTCGGCCACCGGCCCCGCCCCCGGCGGGATCGGGCCCCACCCCACCGGAAGGCGCCCCGCCACGCACGACGCGCGGGCCGACGTCGGGCGCCCCGGCCCCCGTCCGATCGGCGCGGGCACCTGGTTCGCCGGCCGGGCCGGCCTGATCATGCCGCTGCTGGTGGCCGCCTGGAGCATCTTCCTGCTCGTCGGCTCCGCCACCATGGACGACCGCGGCGCAGCCTTCCCCGGCCCGCAGTTCTTCCCCACCCTGCTCGGCTGGGCCGGCCTGGCCCTCGCCCTGGCCCAGACGGTGGCGTTGGTGCGGACCCCCGAGCACCCCGAGGACTCCTCGGGCCGCACCTGGCGCACCCACTCGGACCCGGCCGCCCTGGCCTGGACGGGTGGAGGCTTCCTGGCCTTCACACTCCTGCTGCCCTGGCTCGGCTGGATCCTCGCCGGGGCCCTGCTGTTCTGGTGTGTGGCACACGGCTTCGGCTCGCGCCGGCCCGGCTTCGACGTCGTCGTCGCCCTGTTCATGTCCTCGGCCACCTACCTGGCGTTCGACGTGGGACTGGGCCTGACCCTGCCTTCGGGCATCCTGGGAGGCGGATTCTGACATGGACGCACTCGGACTCCTGATGGAGGGCTTCGCCGGAGCCCTCACCCCCATGAACCTGCTGTGGGTGCTCGTGGGCTGTCTGCTGGGCACCGCCGTCGGCGTGCTGCCCGGGCTCGGCTCCTCCATGGCGGTGGCGCTGCTGCTGCCGCTGACCTTCGCCCTGGACCCCACCGCGGCGTTCATCATGTTCTCCGGCGTGTACTTCGGCGGCATGTTCGGTGACTCGACCATGGCCATCCTGATGAACACCCCCGGCCAGGCCTCCGCGATCGCCTCGACCTTCGAGGGCCATGCGATGGCCCGGGCCGGACGGGCACCGCAGGCGCTGGCCACCGCGGCCATCGGCGCCTTCACCGGCGGCATGATCGCCGCGACCCTCGTGGTGTTCGTGGCCCCGGTGATGGCGGACTTCGCCAACAACTTCGGCCCCGCCGAGTACTTCGCGCTCGCCCTGTTCGCCTTCATCGCCACCTCCTCGGTGGTCTCCGACTCGGCGGTCAAGGGGCTGACGTCCCTAGTGCTGGGACTGGGGATCGCCGTCGTGGGCGTGGACTCGGTGACCGGCACCGAACGCTTCACCCTCGGTGCGCCCCAGCTGTTCGACGGGATCTCCCTGGTGACCGTGACGGTGGCGGTCCTCGCCCTCGGCGAGGTGCTCCACATGGCCTCGCGCATCCGGCGCGACCGCGACGTCCACCGCATCCGCTCGGCCGGCCGCCCCTGGCTCACGAGGGCGGAGTTCCGTGAGGCGCTGCCGGCCTGGCTGCGCGGCACCGCGATCGGGGTGCCCTTCGGCGTCATCCCGGCTGGCGGCTCCGAGGTGCCCACCTTCCTGGCCTATGACGTCGAGCGTCGCCTCGACGCGCGCAGCGCCCACCCGAAGTTCGGCACCGGAGCCATCCGCGGACTGGCCGCGCCCGAGGCCGCGGGCAACTCGACCACGGGCATGGCGATGGGAGCGCTGCTGACCCTCGGCCTGCCGATCTCCGCGACGGCGGCGATCATGCTGGCCGCCTTCCAGCAGTACGGCCTGCAGCCGGGCCCGCTCCTGTTCGAGCGCAACGCGGAGATGGTCTGGGCGCTGCTGGCAAGCTTCTTCCTGGCGATGATCGTGCTGCTGATCATCAACCTGCCGTTCGCGCAGCTCTGGGCGAAGCTGCTGCTGATCCCGGCACCGTACCTGTACGCGGGGATCACCCTGTTCTGCGGGCTCGGGATCTACGCGACCTCCGGGCGGGTGTTCGACCTGCTGCTCCTGCTGGGCCTGGGCGTGCTCGGGTTCCTGCTGCGGCGGTTCGGGTACCCGGTGGCGCCGCTGATGATCGGCATGGTGCTCGGACCGCTGGCGGAGACCAGCGTGCGCAACGCGCTGCTGAGCTCTGTGGGGGACCCGCGCGTGCTCGTGGAGGGGCCGATCACGTGGGTGATCTACGGCCTGCTGGCGCTGGTGCTGGTGGTGTCCGCGGTGGCTGCGGTGCGCCGTCGCCGTGGGGTGGGGGAGGGTGCCGCCTCCTGAGGCCGCGTGCGGCGGCTGGCCCTGCCCCTGCTTGCCCCACCCCTCGCTCGTTCCCTCGCCCCTCGGTCCCTCGCTCCGGGGGCGAAAGTGTCCGTTATTCCGCGTGAATTCCGGACACTTTCGCCCCCGGAGCGTTGGGGAGAAGAAGCTCGAAGTGTTGGGAGGGACGAATCCGTCCCCACCCGTCCATGACCTGGGGCGGAACTCCCCCGTGAGGTGGGAGACTCGGGGCATGCCCTCCGCCACCTCACGCCGGCGCGTCGACATGCCCACCCTCGTCGACGCCGTCGCCCTGCACACCGTCACCGACATCCTCGAGCAGCGAGCCGCGGACACCCCGGACGCGGTCGTCTTCCAGGTCCGCCATCCCGCCGCGCCCCTGGACTCCCCGTGGCGGCCGGTCACCGCCGCCTTCCGGGAACAGGTGCGCGCCCTCGCCAAGGGCCTGATCGCCCTCGGCATCCAGCCCGGCGACCACGTGGCCATCGCCGCCCCCACCCGCTACGAGTGGACCCTCATGGACCTGGCCGTCCTCTACGCCGGCGGCGTGGTGGTGCCCCTGTTCGACACCGCCCCACCCACCCAGATGGCCGCGGTGGCCGACGTCGTCGGGATCCGCGCCGCCTTCGCCGGCGACCCGGCCCTCGCCGCCACCCTGCGCGACGTCGTCGACGCCCGCCCCGAAGCCCTCCACGGGCCCCACGGCTCCGCCGTCTACACCCTCGACGACGCCCCCTCCGGGGACCTGCGCGCCCTCGCCCGCCTCGGCGAGGGGATCTCCGAGGACCGCCTGGAGCAGGCCCGGCGCGCCCGCGGCCTGGACGACGTCGCCACCGTGGTCTTCACCTCCGGCACCACCGGCGCCCCCAAGGGCAGGCGCATCCTGCACCGCTCGTTCGTGCACCAGGTGCTCAACGTGGCCGCCGCCTACCGCGGCTTCGTGCACCCCGGCGGCTCCACCGTGCTCTTCCTGCCCCTGGCCCACATGCTCTCCCGGGCCGTGCAGATGATCTGCCTGCACGGGGGCATGACCGTGGCCCACGTCGCCGACCCCAAGGCCGCCGTGCCCGCGATGGGGCAGATCCGCCCCACCTTCGTGATGGTGGTGCCCCGCGTGCTGGAGCGGATCGACACCGCCGCCGCGGACAAGGCCGAACAGGCCCGCCTGGGCGGGCTCTGGCGCCGCGCCCGGGCCGCCGCCGTGCGCCGTGGCCGGGCGATCCTCGGCGAGGACGGCCCCGTGGACCTGCGTACCCGGGCCGCCCTCGTGCTGTACGAGGCCGTGTTCTACCGGCGGATCCGCGCCCAGCTCGGCGGCCAGGTGAGCCACCTGCTCTGCGGGGCCGCGAAGCTGGACCCGGACCTGCTGCGTCTGTTCACCGGCATGGGCCTGACCGTGTTCGAGGGCTACGGGCTCACCGAGACCACCGCCCCCGCGGTCGGCCACCGGGAGGGGGACGTGGTGCCCGGCACCGTCGGCCTGCCCCTGCCGGGCATGTCCGTGCGGATCGCCGACGACGGCGAGGTCCAGATGCGCGGGCCCGGCGTGTTCGCCGGCTACACGGACGAGGCGGAGACTGCCGCCGCCTTCGACGGCGAGTGGTTCCGCACCGGCGACCTCGGACGCCTCGACGACGCCGGCCGGCTCACCGTGACCGGCCGCATCAAGGACGTCGTGGTCACCTCGAACGGCAAGACCATCAACCCCGCCGCCTGGGAGTGGGAGGTGGAGCTGCACCCGGCGGTGGGGCACGCCGTGGTGATCGGGGACGGGCTCGCCCACCCCACCGCGATGATCCTCCTGGACCGGGAAGCCCTGGCCAGCTGGCTGCAGCGCGCCCTGCCAGACTGGCATGTGCCGGAGGCGGTGTCCTCCCGGCTGCGCGGCGGCGCCGAGACCGCCGGGCGGCTCAAGGAGGGGGCCGAGCGGATGCTCGAGGTCACCGAGCAGCGCATCCGCGAGTCGGTGGGCGCGGCGGTGGAGGCCGCCAACGCCAAGGTCCCCGCCCCGGAACGGCTGCGCTCATTCTCCGTGCTCCTGCCCGACGCCGCGGAGCTCGCCTCCCTGCTGACCCCCACCCAGAAGCTGCGCCGGCCCGTTCTGGCCGAACGGATCGCGCACCTGCTGCCCAAGCGCTGAGGGGCCGGGGCCGCGGCGGGGTGCCGCGTGGCGGCGTGGCTGCCCACGAGCCCTCGTACCGTGTCCGGGGGAGCCCTAGGGTGGGGGACATGATGGCGTCCAAGACCCCGTACCAGAACATCACCTTCCCCCTGCCGGACAAGGACCCCTCCCGGGACGGCACCACGGAGGGCCACGGGTACCTGGCCGTGCCCGCCTCCGGTGAGGGGCCCGGCGTCGTGGTGGTCCAGGAGTGGTGGGGCCTCACCGAGCACATCCGGGACGTGTGCGACCGCCTGGCCGCCGAGGGCTTCGTGGCGCTCGCCCCAGACCTCTACGGCGGGTGGATCGCGCACGACGGCGACGAGGCCGGCGAGATGATGGAGAACCTCCCCGCTGAGGAGGGGGCACGTCAGCTCGGCGGTGCCGTGGACTTCCTCCTGAGCCGTGAGGAGGTCACCTCGGAGACGGTCGGGGCGATCGGCTTCTGCATGGGCGGCGGGTTCGTGCTGGCGCTCGCGGCCCAGCAGGGCGAGCGGGTCAGCGCAGCGGTGCCGTTCTACGGCGTGGGCCAGGGGGTGCCCGGGGACTTCGCCGGGGTGCGGGCGGCCGTGCAGGGCCACTACGCCGAGCAGGACGAGATGTTCCCGCCGGAGCAGGCCCGTGCGCAGGAGCAGCAGATCCGCGAGGAGTCCGGCGCGGAGGTGGAGTACTTCTTCTACGACGCCCCGCACGCCTTCCACAACGACGAGAACCCCCAGGGCAACCACCGCCCCGAGGAGGCGGCCCTCGCCTGGGGCCGTGCCGTGCGATTCCTGAAGGAGAAGGTCCGCTGAGCGCGGCACGAGGCGGTCGAGGCGGCTCCGGCGGGCGGGGCAGGTCCTCCGGCAAGGCATCCCGCGGGGGGCCCGCGCGCTCCACCCGCGCCCGCTCCGGTGGTGCCGGCCGGTCCGGGGGTGTGGCGGGCCGGTCCGGTGGTGTGGCGGGCGCCCGGCGGTCCGCGGCGGTGCGTCCTGACGCTGCCCCGGAGACTCCGCCGGAGACCCTGTTCCTGGCCACGATCCCCGGGGCCACCCCCTCCACATGGGTGCAGCGGTTCACCTCGCGGGAGCGCACCGTTCAGCTGGTGAACCACGACGAGTCAGCCCAGGCCCTGCACCTGCGGCACGACGCGGCGGGGGCTCCCCTGCACCCGCTGCCCCAGCTGGGGTACCTGCGGTGGCTGAGGGAGGGTGCCGGTGCCGTGCCGGGGGATGAGGTTGGTGTTGGCGCTGGTGGCGAGGCCGGAGCCGGCGTGCGGGCTGTGGGTGCGGCCCTGCGCGGGTTCGAGGCGACGCTGCGGGCGGCGGGCGTGGACCCGCGGTTCGTGCACGCTGTGACGGTCTACACGGAGCTGCCCGTGGTGTGCGTGGGCCGGGACCATCTGCTGGCCGCGTGGGATGCGGAGGCCGACGGGCCAGTGCCGCTGAGCGAGCTCGACCCCGACGAGGAACTGGACCCGGCCCGCTTCGCCCCCG
The DNA here is from genome assembly GCF_034179925.1 of Micrococcus sp. GTDB lineage: Bacteria > Actinomycetota > Actinomycetes > Actinomycetales > Micrococcaceae > Micrococcus. Next base: position 42,545 of record NZ_JAXFPG010000045.1, read on the forward strand.
CCCCGAGCGCTCCCGTTGATGAAACGGGAGGTGTTCCGGGCACTTTCGTTGATGAAACGGGAGATGCTCCGGGCGCTCCCGTTGACGAAACGGGAGGTTCGGTGACCACTCCGGTGCGAGAAACGGGAGGGACAGGCCCCCACACCGAGGCTGCTGCCCCCAACCCGATGGACACACCCGAGGTGCCTGGCGCCGGAGAGCGCATGGCCCTGGAGATCGCCGCGACCGGCGTGGGCCACGTGGTGCTGCCCATGTCCGTGGCGCGCATGTTCGGCCGCAAGGACGTCGTGGTCCTCCCGCTCGCCTGCGAGCTGGACGAGACCGTCGGCATGTCCCGCGCGGACCGCGAGGCCGCCGCAACCCGCGCCGAGATCGAGGCGGGCAGAGCGGCCGAGCCGGGGGCCGACGTCGTCGGTCAGGGAGCCGCGCACGACGACGGCGCCCGCCACCCCGGCTGGGACGTCGCCCTGGCGTGGCTGAAGGAGGCCGACTCGCCGCTCGTGCAGGCGTTCGTAGGGGTGGCCCGGGGGCGGCGGGGCGGCAGTTCGCGCTGAGTCCCGGATGCCGGTGGCTGCGGGGTGGCCTGCCGTTCACGCGGCTGAGACACGAGTGGGGGCCGCTGTCCATCTCGGGCAGCGGCCCCCACTGTCGTCTCGGCGGGGCGGATCCGCCGGGGGTTCCCGTTTCTCACACGGGAGTGCTCACCGGACCTCCCGTTTCGTCAACGGGAGCGCTCGAAGCACCTCCCGTTTCCCGAACGAAAGCGCCTGGGACACCTCCCGTTTCGTCAACGGGAGCGCCCGGGAACGCCCGGGGCACCCCGCCGGGTCAGCCGAGCTTGCCGGCCTCGGGAGCGCGGAAGCGGGCGGCGTCGTCGGTGTCCTCATCCACCGGCTCGGTCTCGCGGGCCCGGGCCACGAACGTCATCAGGTGGTACACCACCAGGGCCGTCACGGTGCCCAGCGTGATCCCGCCGAACACCAGGCCGCCCACCACGATCTCCGGGTTCGCGATCGCCACGATCAGCCCCGCCCCGGCGGTCATCAGGTTGATGGTGTTGGAGAAGTCCACCCGGTTCTGCACCCAGATGCGCACACCCATCACGCCGATCATCCCGTACAGGATGATGCCCGCACCGCCGGCCACCCCCGCCGGGATCGTCGCCACAGCGGCCCCGAACTTCGGCAGGAACGCCAGAGCGATCGCGGTCAGGCCCGCCACCCAGTAGGCGGCCGTCGAGTACACCTTCGAGGAGGCCATCACACCGATGTTCTCCGCGTACGTGGTGGTGCCCACGCCGCCGCCCAGCCCGGACAGCGTGGTGGAGAGCCCGTCCGCCAGCAGGGCGCGGCCGGTCAGCGGGTCGAGGTCGCGCCGGGTCATCAGCCCCACGGTGCGCACATGCCCGATGTTCTCCGCGATCAACACCAGCACCACCGGCAGGAACAGCGGCAGCACGCTCACCTCCAGCACAGGGGCGTGGAACGGGGGCAGCCCCACCCAGGCGGCCTCACGCACGGCCTGGAACTCCACCTGGCCCTGCAGCAGCGCCAGCAGGTACCCGACCACGATACCCACCAGGATGGACAGGCGCCCCAACAGCCCCCGGAACAGGACGGCGGTGAGCACCACCGCCAGCGCCGTGCCGAAGGTGGTCACGGGCACCTCCTGCATGGCCGCCGTCGTCGCCCCGGCGAGGTTCAGCCCGATCAGGGCGACGATCGTGCCCATCACCGCCGGCGGCATCAGCGCGTGGATCCAGCCGGTGCCGGCCGCATGCACCACGGCGCCCACCAGCATGAGCATCACGCCCGTCGCCGCGATGCCGCCCAGTGCCGCGCCCACGCCGGCGCTCGCGCTCGCGGCCGTCAGCGGGGCGATGAACGCGAAGGAGCTGCCCAGGTAGGAGGGCAGCCGGTTGCCGGTGATCACCAGGAACAGCAGGGTGCCGAGGCCGGAGAACAGCAGGGCGGTGGTGGCGGGCATCCCGGTGATGGCGGGCACCAGCACGGTGGCGCCGAACATCGCCATGACGTGCTGGATGCCGATGCCGAGGGTGCGCGGCCAGCTGAGCCGTTCGTCCGGGGCGACGACGGCGCCCGGGGCGATGGTGCGTCCGTCGCCGTGCAGGCGCCATCCGGCACTGGTCTGATGGGTGGTCATAGGGGCCTCGTTCCTGGGTGATGCGGGAGCCGGGACCTCCCGTTTCCCGAACGGGAGCGGCTCTGGGCTCTCCCGTTTCTCGAACGGGAGTGGCCCTGGGAGTTCCCGTCTCTCGAACGGGAGCGGTCCGGGGGAGGGGTCCGTCTCCGTTGCGGGAGGGAGGGGAATCGGAACAGGGGCGTACGCCCGCGGCCCGGACTGCCTCGTAGGGTACCGTTGACGCCGTGGTGGAATATTTCGGAGTGATCGGTGAAGCACTGGTGGACGTGGTGCTCTCGGACACCGCCACACCCCGCGCACACGTCGGCGGGAGCCCGCTGAACGTGGCCGTCGGGCTCAGCCGGCTCGAACGTCCCGTGCGCTTCGCCGGCCGTTACGGCCAGGACGACTACGGCCGCATGATCGACGCCCACCTCCACGACAACGGCGTGCGCAGCGTCCTCGAGCCGGACACCACCGCCACCTCCGTGGCCACCGCCCGCCTGGACCCCACCGGCGCCGCGAGCTACGAGTTCGAGCTGGACTGGACCCTCCCGCGCGTCGCGGACCTGCAGGACCGCCTGAGCCCCGACGCCGGAGGCGGCCGCCTGCTCCACGTGCACGCCGGCTCCATCGCCACCATGCTCGCCCCCGGGGACGCCGCCGTCATGGGCCTGCTCGAAGCCCTGCAGCCGTCCACCACCATCAGCTACGACCCCAACGTGCGCCCCAGCATCGTCCCGGACCGCGCGTTCGCCCGCGCCCGAGCGGAGGAGTCGGTGCGCCTGTCCGACGTCGTCCACGCCTCAGACGAGGACGTCGCCTGGCTCTACCCGGACCGCCCCCTGCTGGAGAGCCTGCGCGCCTGGCAGCAGGCCGGGCCGGCGCTCGTGGTGATGACGCGCGGGGCCGAGGACATCGTGGCCGTCACCGCCGAGCACGAGGTGCAGCGGCCGATCGTCCCCGTGGACGTCGCGGACACCGTGGGTGCCGGGGACTCGTTCACCGCGGCCCTGCTCGCCGCCCTGGACGACCGCCGCCTGCTCGGCGCGGAGAACCGCAGCCGCCTGCACACCATGGACCTGCAGGACATCCAGTCCGTGCTGATCTACTCCTCGCGCGCCTCCGCGATCACCTCCTCCCGCCAGGGCGCGAACCCGCCCACCCGGGCCGAGCTCGCGGACTGACGCCCCGGCCGACACCTCGGCCCCGCCCCGGGCCCCGCGCCTACACTGGCGGCATGCCCGCCCTGCCTGAGTCCGCGCGTCGCCCCCGGCTGATCGCCACGGACCTGGACGGCACCATCGTCGGGTACGCGCACACCCGCACTGGCCGGGTCTCCCCCCGCACCCTCGCGGCACTGCGCACAGCCCACCGGGCAGGCGTGCACGTTGTGGTGGTCACCGGCCGGCCGTTGCGCTGGCTCGCCCCGCTGCGCGCCCAGCTCGGGGATGTGGGCCCGATGATCTGCTCCAACGGCGCCGTGGTGGTGGACCCGGCCTCCGGGGACGTGCTGGCCTCCCGCCCCGTGCCTCGGCCGGTGGTGCACGACGTCGCCGCCCGGGTCCGTGCCCTCGACCCCACCGCGACCTTCGGTGCCGAGGCCCTCGAGGGCTTCTTCTGGGAGGAGGGATTCTCCCAGGAGGACCTCGGCCAGGGCACCCCCGGCAGCCTGGAACAAGCACTGCCCTCGGGCGCGCGCGTGGTCAAGCTCATGGCGCGCTCGCAGGCGCTCTGCCCGGACGAGTTCCTCGCGGCCGTGCGCGCCGAGGTCGGGGACGCCGTCACCACCACCCACTCCGCCCCCGGGATGTCCCTGGTGGAGATCTCCGCGCCCGGTGTGCACAAGGCCGCCACCCTCGCCGAGCTCGCGGCGAGCCGAGGTGTGGGGCCGGCGGACGTCGTCGCCTTCGGCGACATGCCCAACGACGCCGAGATGCTCACCTGGGCCGGGCTCGGCCTGGCCGTCGCGGACGCGCACCCCTCGCTGCGCGAGGTGGCGGACGCCGTCGTCGGGGCCTGCGACGACGACGGCGTGGCCGCCGCCGTCGAGACCCTGCTGCAGCTGCCGGTCCGCTGAGCGGAGGAGCCCGCCCCGGTTCAGGAACGGTGGTTCGACTTCTTGGCCGCCAGCCAACGCACTGTCGGACCGCGTTCCGGCCCCGCCGGGTCCTTGACCAGCACCCCGGCGTCCCGCAGATCGGCGAGGATCTGGCGGGCCTGCTGGACATCGAGGTCGAACATGTTGCGGACGGTCTTGTTGGTGATCCAGCCGTACTCGCCGAGGTGGGCCTCGACCCGGCGCCGCGCCTGGTCGGTCTTCGTGCGGTGGACCACTGCCGTGCCCAGGCCCGCCGCCGTGCTCGGCGACAGCCGCCACGAGGGTCCTCTCCTCGTCGACGAGGACCGCTCCACGAGCGGGTGGGGCCCTGAGACCAGGGCATCGGCTCGATGACCGGCTTCCTGTGGGGTGACCTGCAGGATGCGGGCGGCGTCGTCCACGGTGAGGAGGGGCTTGCGGCAGAGGTGGTCGAGCAGGAGGACGGCGTCCACGTTCTCCCGGAGCTCGGTCGGCAGTGAGGCGAGGAAGCGGGCGAACGCCCGGTTCGGTGCGCCGGTGGTGAAGCGCACGGTCACCGAGTAGTCGTCGGCCTCGATGACGGGCTGGGCCTGGCCGACACGGACCTGCTCGCGGAACATGCGGTCGATTCCCCGTGAGGTCCGCTCGGCCAGACCCAGGTGCTGCAGGACGGACATGAGCTGGGGGTTCCTGGGCGTCGAGACAGTGCTGAGGAGGCGGTCCGGCTCCACCCCGAACGGCAACGGTCCCGGTGAGTGCACCGTGAGCGTGGTGGCGCTGTGGTCCACGACCACCCGCTCGCGCAGTCCGTGGTCACGGTGGACAAGGGCGTTGGTCACCGCCTCCTCGACGGCGAGGGGAGAGAAGTCCGGCAGAGTGAGCTCCTGGCCGCTGGGGAGCGGAATCGAGGTCACCTCCGGGTTGATCGTGGACGTCACATGGGTCATCACGGATGTGAACGCCTGGACCAGGGGCAGGCGCAGTCGCCGCGTCGACGGCTCCGATCCAGGGGAGGGGCGGGTCAGCAGATCCACGGTGTCATGGTCGGGCTGACAGAGGAGCAGCTCACCGGCGACGAGCAGATCCCCCTGCCGGTCCACGGCGCCGAGGCTGCGGAGCAGTTCGTCGTCATGGAGATCAGCCATCTGCCGACGCAGATCGGGCAGGGCTCGCAGGAGCTCCCGCACCTCTGCCAACGCCGACCGGTCGATGTCGCTCACGCTGCGTTCGGACCTGCGGGCCGTGTAGTCCGGGTTCCTCCTGGTGTGTGAGAGGTGGCGCCGTGCCTCTTCCTTCATCGGCCGGCAGTCGGTGCCCTGCCGCTGGTGCGCCACGCCCTTGCTGTTGGTGACGAGGTCGAGGCCTTCGATGACGCGGATCGCGAGCAGTCGTGTCTGCCCGTGCATGATCTCGCTGATGTCCACGGTGACCGGCGGCGTCGTGTTCGCATGGATGCGGCTACGCAGATCGGCCGGGTCTGCGGAGGTGCCGATGAAGGCATCGCGGCCTGTCGCCTTGTCGTCCACCCCCAGCAGGATCAGTCCCCCCTGCGCATTGGAGAAGCAGATGACGGCCGTGGTGAGCTCCTCGATGAGCCGTGCGCGGGCGTTGCCGTGGAACTCCGGAACGGTGGAGGGGTCACGCTTGAAGTCGAGGGTCTCGGACTCGAGCGAGTCCGCCGTGGCCCCGTGGTCCAGGGCGTCGAGCGCCGCGGTCAGCTCGTCCGGGTTGATCATGAGTTTATTGTACGGAGTCGATGGGCTCCGGTTCTATAAACTCGTCCAAACTCTCGTCTCCCCGCCCCGACCGCCGTCGTGGGCGCCTGCGACGACGACGGCGTGGCCGCCGCCGTCGAAGCGCTGCTGCGGTTGCCGGTCAGACCTCCACGCGGGTGAGGTCGGCCTCCTCGTAGCGCACGCCCTTCGCGCCGGTCACCAGCTTGTGCCCGGCCCACAGTGCCAGGAACAGCGGCAGCCCGATGTACGCGGAGGCCGCGGCCACCAGGTCCACCTGACCGCCGAGGAAGGCCTCGTAGTTCTGCCCGAGGATCACCACGGTGCACAGCACGAGCGCGACGACCGGCCCCAGCGGGAACAGGGCCGCCCGGTACGGCAGGTCTCGCACGTCCCCGCCCTGGGCTACATAGGCGCGCCGGAACCGGTAGTGGCTCCACGCGATGCCCATCCACACGATGAACCCGGCCAGGCCCGACGCGGACACCAGCCACACGTAGGCGGCGCCGTCACCGATCAGGGTGGTGAGGAAGCAGGCCGCGCCTACCGCGGTGGTCACCAGCAGGGCGTTCATGGGCACCCCGCGCCGGTTCACCCGGGCGAGGAACCGGGGCGCCTTGCCGGACTGCGCCAACGCCCAGAGCATGCGGGTGGAGGCGTACAGGCCGGAATTGCCGGCCGAGAGGATGGCGGTGAGGATCACCGCGTTCATCACCGACGCCGCCGCCAGCACGCCCGCGTTCTCGAACACCAGGGTGAACGGGGAGATGGAGATGTCCTCGACCTCACTGCCCAGCAGGTTCGGGCTGGTGTAGGGGATGAGGAAGCCGATCACGGTGATCGCGCCCACGTAGAACAGCAGGATGCGGAAGAACACGGTGCGCAGCGCCTTGGGCACAGTCCGCTCCGGGTTCTCGGCCTCGCCCGCGGCCACCCCCACCAGCTCGGTGCCCTGGAAGGAGAAGCCCGCCACCAGGAAGATCGCCAGGATCCCGGCGCCGCCGCCCACGAACGGGGCCTCCCCGGTGGTCCAGTTCTCGAAGCCGGGGGAGGCGGCATCCCCGAGGATCCCGAGGATCATCAGCACGCCCAGCACCAGGAACACGACGACGGTGAGCACCTTGATCATCGAGAACCAGAACTCGCTCTCGCCGTACGTGCGCGTGGACAGCGCGTTGAGGCCGAAGAGCACCGCCAGGAACAGGGCGGACCACACCCAGGAGGGGCACGTCCGGCAGCCAGTACCGCATGATCAGGGCCGCCGCGACGAGCTCGGCCGCCACGGTGATCGCCCAGTTGTACCAGTAGTTCCAGCCGATGGCGAAGCCGAACGAGGGGCTCACGAACCGGGTGGCGTACTCCCCGAACGCACCGGAGACCGGCAGGTAGGTGGCCATCTCGCCCAGGGACTGCATCAGCAGGAACACCATGAAGCCGATCACCACGTATGCCAGCAGGGCGCCTCCGGGGCCGGCGGTGGCGATCGTGTTGCCGGAGGCCACGAACAGGCCGGTGCCGATGGCCCCGCCCATGGCGATCATCGTCAGGTGCCGCGGGGCGAGGGTGCGGCGCAGGCCGGAGTGCGTGGAGCCG
>NZ_JAXFPG010000038.1:0-35616 GCF_034179925.1 Micrococcus sp.
CTAAAGTGGCTGGCGGTTTTTCTTGCTACTGAACAGTTGCGGCGCTGTTGATGCGCTTTCCGGTAGTCACACTGAAGCAGTGCACGTGGTTGGGGTCCACGGTGGCCACGACCCGGCTGCCCTTGGCAGGCGCTGTCCGCGGCTTAGCTCGCATGACCAGTTCGTTGCCGGTGGGCGAGGCGGCCTCCTCCGTCGTCGCCCCCGAGCTGAGCTCGCTGCCGCCCGGGATCTGGCCGTAAAGGTAGGAGTCCGCGCCCAGCTCCTCGACCAGCTCCAGATCGAACGGGATAGAGGCGCTGCCGGAGGCCTGTCCTTCGCCCTCCGCGACCAACTGCAGAGCCTCGGGGCGCACGCCCAGGATGACCTGCTTCTCGCCGGCATCGGCTAGGGCCTGGACGGCATCGTCAGGTAGCTGGATCCAGGCCTCGCCGGAGGACGCGCGGCCTTGGTCGTCGACGGTGAACCGGCCCAGGTTCATGGCCGGAGAGCCGATAAACCCGGCCACGAAGGTGGTCTGCGGGGCTTCGTAGAGCTCACGCGGGGTGCCGACCTGCTCAAGCACGCCGCCGTTGAGGACGGCGATGCGATCGCCCATGGTCAGCGCCTCGGTCTGATCGTGGGTCACGTACACCGAGGTGGTGCCCAGACGGCGCTGCAGCTGGGAGATCTCCGCGCGCATCTGACCGCGCAGCTTGGCGTCCAGGTTGGACAGCGGCTCGTCGAACAGGAACGCGTCCGCCTCGCGCACGATCGCACGGCCCATGGCCACACGCTGGCGCTGACCGCCGGAGAGATTGCCCGGCTTGCGGTCCAGGTGGTCGGTCAGCTCGAGCACACGGGCGGCCTCACGCACCTTGCGGTCCACCTCGTCCTCGGACAGGCCCTCGCCCTTGGCCAGGCGCAGCGGGAACGCGATGTTCTCGTACACCGACAGGTGCGGGTACAGGGCGTAGTTCTGGAACACCATGGCGAGGTTGCGGTCCTTGGGGGCCACCTCGTTCACACGGCGGCCGCCGATCAGCAGCTCACCGTCGGTGATGTCCTCGAGGCCCACGATCATGCGCAGCAGCGTGGACTTGCCGGAGCCGGAGGGCCCCACGAGGATCACGAACTCGCCGTCCTCGATCTCGAGGGAGACGTCCTTGATCGCGTGGAAGCCGTCGTCGTAGGTCTTGTCGATGTTGTTCAGGGTGATGGAGGCCATCGGGGGATCCTTTCAGAAGGTCGCGGGGTGTGGGCCTCAGCCCTTCACGGCGCCGTTGGTCAGGCCGGCCACGATCTGGCGCTGGAACAGCAGCACCAGCACGACGATCGGGACGGTCACGATGATCGCAGCTGCGGAGATCGCCCCCGTGGGCGATTCGAACTGCGACGCGCCGGTGAAGAACGCGAGCGCGGCCGGCACGGTGCGGGCACGCTCGGTGGAGGTCAACGAGATGCCGAACACGAAGTCGTTCCACGCGATGAAGAAGGCGATGATCGCCGTCGTGAACACCCCGGGGGCGGCCAGCGGGACGATCACCTTGCGGAACGCCTGCAGCGGGGTGGCTCCATCCACCTGGGCGGCCTGGTCCAGCTCCCACGGGATCTGGCGGAAGAACGCCGCCAGCGTCCAGATGGAGATGGGCAGGGTCAGCGAGAGGTAGGGGATCACCAGGCCGAGCCAGGTGTCGTACAGGCCCAGGGTGCGCCACATGTTGAACAGCGGGGTGACCAGGGAGATCACCGGGAACATGGACACCATGAGCGAGACGGTCAGCACGGCCCGCTTGCCCGGGAAGTCCAGGCGGGCGATCGCGTAGGCGCATAGGGTGGCCAGGACCACCGCGATGAGCGTGGCGATCACGGTGACGCCGATCGAGTTGCGCAGCGCCGTGAGGAAGAGCTCACGGGACCCGCCCACGAAGATCTCCTCATAGTTCACCGTGGACCACTGCGTGGGCAGCAGGCGCCCGTTGGACAGATCCGCGGGCGTCTTGAAGGACGTCGCGAAGATCGAGAACACGGGGAACAGGCACCACAGGCCGATCAGGACGGTCAGCAGCCACCACCAGACGGCGGTGGAGCCTCGCCGGCGAGGACGCGGGGACACGTCCCGGGGGTCGGCGCGCCGGACCTGCTCGGTGTGGCGGGCGTCCGGGGCGGTGCCGGCGTCGGTGCGGCCGGGCTCGCTCGGGGCGGGGACGGCGGTGCTCACTTGGAACCTCCTCGGTCGGCCAGGTCCACCTTGAAGAACTTCACCGCGACGAACGCCATGAGCGCCACACACAGGAAGAGGATCACGGAGATCGCCGAACCCATGCCGATCTCCAGACGCCCGATGGACGTCCGGTAGGCCAGCAGGGACAGGACCTCGGTGTTGTAGGCACCGTTGGTCATGATGAAGACGGCGTCGAAGATGCGGAACGCGTCCATGGCACGGAACAGGACGGCCACCATGATCGAAGCCTTCATGTTCGGCAGCACCACCAGGCGCATGCGCTGCCACCACGAGGCGCCGTCGACGGCGGCGGCCTCCGTGAGGTCGCCCGGCACCTGGGCCAGACCGGCCAGCAGGAGCAGGGAGATGAACGGGGTGGTCTTCCAGATCTCGGAGAGCATGATCACGGACAGGGCGGTGGAGCCCTGGGCGAACCAGTTCAGGTCCGGGCCGATGCCCGGCACCCACTCGAACCAGGTGTTGATGAAGCCCGAGTCGATCGAGAACATGTAGAACCACGCGAAGGCCGAGACCACCGTGATGATGCCGTAGGGCACCAGGATCATGGTGCGCACGAGCCCGCGGGTGGAGCGGATGGCATGGTGCATGGCCAGGGCCAGCAGGAAGCCGAGCACGAGCTCGACCAGCACGGTGACCACGGTGATCAGCACCGTGACCCCCAGGTCCTGCCAGAACACGGGGTCCGTGAGGATCACCCCGTAGTTGGCCAACCCCACGAACTGACGGTCCGCGGGGGCGGTGAGACGGTAGCTGAACAGGGAGTCCCAGACCGCCTGGACGATCGGGTACAGCACCACGAACAGCATGACGAAGAACGCGGGCCCGGCCAGCAGCCAGCCCAGGCGGGCCTCGCCGCGGGCACGGGCGGACCTGGGCGCGCGGCGGCGCGGCGCCGTGGAGGCGGGGTGGCTCACAGCAGACGCTCCCCTCGGAGGACGTCCTGGATGAAGGTGTCGGCGGCGGCCGGAGTGGTGGCCGGATCGACGTCGGACGGGGGCGCATAGCGCTGCTGCACGGCCGTGGACACCTCGTTGTAGTAGGGGGTCTGCGGGCGCGGGGCCGCCATCTCCAGCGACTGGCGGATGGTGTCCGCCATGGGGAACTTCTCCGTGACCGACGGGTCCTCATAGGAGGCAGGGTTCGCCGGCGGGTTGCCGTTCTCCACGAAGTACTGGGTCTGGTGCTCGGCGGAGGTGATGCACTGCACGGCCTCCCAGGCGAGATCCGGGTGCTCGGACTGCGCACCCACCCCCAGGTTGATGCCGCCCAGCGGCGGGGCCGCCTCGTGGTCGGCGGTGGTGCGCGGGTAGACCGTCCAGCCGATGTCCTCCGGCAGGGAGGCCGGCAGCGCCCCCGCAGCCACGGAGGCCTGGGTGGCCGGCCACACGAAGGGCCAGTTCACCATGAAGGAGCCCGTGGACCCCTGGAACAGGAGCATGGACTCGTTCTCGGCCTGGGTGGGCAGGCCCGGGGAGCCCAGCCCCTCCCGGCCGATAGTCGAGATGATCTCGGCGGCCTTGCGGCCGGCCTCGGAGTCGAGCCTGGTGCGGACCTGCTCGGCCGGGACGGCCGGGTCCTCGATGATGTGCTCACCGCCGCCCTCCACGAGGGCGTTGAGCCACACCATCATGGACTCGGCCCGGGCCCCCTGGACGCCGAGCTGGGTGTCCGTGGCGCGGGCGGCCTCAATGAGCTGGTCCCAGGTGACGGGCCGGGTCATGTCCAGCCCGGCCCTCTCGGCCACCGACTTGCGGTACCAGAGCAGCTGGGTGTTCGCCCAGAAGGGCACCGTGACCATGGTGTCCTTCCACGTGGCGCCGGCGAGCGCGCCCTCAAGGGTGTTCTCGCGGGCGCCGGCCTGCACGTGCTCCGGCACGGGGGCCAGGAAACCGGGCTCGGCGAGCTCGGGGATGAAGGGCGGGTCGAGGGACATGATGTCCATCGAGGTGTCGCCTGCGGCCAGGCGCCGGGTCAGCTGCTCGCGCTGCGAGGCGGCGTCGTTGGGCAGCATGGAGGTGGCGATGGTGTAGCGACCGCCGGCGGCGTCGGTGCACTGCTGGGCGATCTTCGCCTGGCCGCCGTCGTCCGGGTTGGTGTACCAGGTCAGGGTGGGGGTGTCCTCCGCGGGGGCGCATCCTGCCAGGAGCAGCGCAGCGGCGACCACCGAGGCCGCCGTCGCCCTCCGCGTCGGACGAGACCGCATGTGACTGCTCACGGTGGGGACCTCATTCGATGCGTGTTGATGTGGGCCACACGATACGCCCACGCGCGGGGGTGGTCAGACCAGGCCGGCACCGGGGGTCGCACGGCCACGCAGCGCCCGGGCGGTCAGGGCGGTCGGGGCGGCGGCGGCAGGGTCCTCGGGCCAGGGGTGCTTGGGGTAGCGGCCCCGGTTCTCCGCCCTCACCTGCGAGTAGGGGCCGGCCCAGAACGAGGGCAGGTCCGCGGTGACCGCCAGCGGACGCCCCGCCGGGGAGAGAAGGTGCAGCAGCACGGGCACGCGCCCGTCGGCCACGGTGGGGGTGGCGGCGGCACCGAGGAACTCCTGCAGCTTGGCCGCGACCACCGGCTGGCCGTCCTCGTCCGTGGCCGGATAGTCCACGACGACGGCCCGGCCACTGGGCACGGGCAGCCGTTCCGGGGCGAGCTCCTCCAGGCGCCCGGCCTCCGGCCAGGGCAGGGTGCCGCGCAGCAGACCGGTCAGGTCCGCCGAGCGCGCGGCGCGGCCCGCGGCCAGGTGGGCGGCCAGCCCGGCCACGAGGGGTTCGAGCCCGGGCAGTGCCGGCCCGGACAGGTCCGGCCAGGGCTGGCCGAGCACACGGTGCAGCAGGTGAACCCGCCGGCGCAGGCGCTCGCCGGGGCCGGGGCGGCCGGCGTCGTCAGCCTCGAAGCGGGCCAGGGCGTGGGAGGCGAGGACGTCGCGGACGGCCTGTGCGGCGGTGTCGAGGTCCACCTCGGCGGGCGTGGAGGACAGCTCCACGGCCCCCAGCAGGCGGCGGCGTCGGGCCGTGAGCCGCTCACCGCGCCAGGCAGCCTCGGTCCGCTCCTGCACCAGGGCCGCCCCAGCGGCCAGGGCGGTCCGCTCCCCCACGGGCGCGGCCGCGCGCACCACCGCCCCGGTGCCCTCAGCGCCCCCGGGCACCCGGTCCGCCTCGGCCACCGCCAGCCACGGCCCCGCCGCCCGCAGGCCCGTACCCGTTCGCAGACCCGTGCCTGCCGGCAGGCCCGCCCGGGTCCCGGAGGCCAGCAGCACGACGTCGGCGCCCTCCACCGCCCGCGCGATCCGCTCCGGCGCGGCGAGGGCCACCACGGCCCCCACCGGGTGATCCCGGGCGTCGGCCGGCACGGGAGGCACCAGTGCAGGAGACACCTGACCGGGGGCGTGCCGGCGGGCCAGGCGCCGGAGCCGGTCCGCCTCCCGGCGCCAGCGCACGGCCTCCGGGTGTCGGCCCGCGCGCAGCTGCCGCAGCAGGGCCTCGAGGTCCGCCTCCGGGGCGCGCAGGCCCGCCGCGAGCGCGGCGACCGTCTCCGCCGCGGGCTCCTCCCCCACCCAGGCGGCCCCGAGAAGCAGGGCATGGGCGAGCGCAGGATCCACGGGCACCCGGGCCAGCACCGCGCCATGGGCACTCACCCGGCCGGCCCCGTCCACAGCACCCAGGGCCTGCAGACGCCGCTCAGCCTCCACCAGGGCCCCAGCGGGCGGGTCCTCGGGCAGCACGAGCGCCTCCCCCCGCGGGGCACCCCACACCGCGAACGCGAGCGCCACCGGGCTCAGGTCCGCCACCGCGAGCGCCGGGGTGGGCGCGGCCGGCGCCGTCCCCAGGGCCGCCGGTGTGTGGCAGCGCACCACCGTGCCCGGGCCCAGGCGTGCGGCACGGCCGGCCCGCTGCCCGGCCGCAGCCTGCGAGGCCTGCACCGTGACCAGCCCCGTCATGCCCCGGCCACGGTCCCGGCGTGGTTCCCGGGCCAGGCCCGAGTCCACCACCAGGCGCACCCCGGGGACCGTCAGGGAGGACTCGGCGACCGCCGTCGTCACCACCATGCGCGGCCGCCCCGGGTCCGTGCGCCCGGCCAGGGCGGCATCCTGCTCGGCGGGCTCCTGACGGCCGTGCAGGGTGAGGACCTCCGTACCCGGGGCGAGAGCCGCCACCCGCCCGGCTACCGCCTCGACCTCCGCGACCCCGGGCAGGAACACGAGCGCGTCCACGGACCGGTCCTCGGCGAGCGCCGCGGCGTGGGCGCGCACGGCGGTGCCGGCCACATGCTCCAGGAAGTCCCGGTCCACCCGGCCGGCCGGGGTCAGGCGGGGAGCGGCGAAGGGGGCGTGTTCCACGGCGAGCGGGTGCTGCACCGCGGGGGTGCGCACCACCGGCACCCGCTCCGACCCCTCCCCCATGCCGCGGGCCCACCGGGCGGCGAGGGCGTCGGCGTCCACGGTGGCGGACATCGCCGTCAGCGTCAGCTCCGGACGCAGCTGCCGCAGGTCCGCGAGCAGGGCGAAGAGCACGTCGGTGTCGAGGTCGCGCTCGTGGACCTCATCCAGCACGACGGCGCCCACACCCTCCAGCGCGGGATCGGCCAGGAGCCGACGCACCAGCAAGCCCGGGGTCACGAACTCCACCGCCGAGCGCCCGGCACCCACCATGTCCCCGCGCACCGCATACCCGGCCACCGCATCCGCTTCGTCACCATCGAGCCCGGCCGCCGTGAGCGCCCCGTGCAGGCGCCGCCAGGCCGCCCGCACCGCCACACGCCGGGGCTGGGTGACGACCACCCGACCCCCGCCCGAGGACGCAGACAGTGCCAGGGCGGGCGGGACCGCCGTCGTCTTGCCGGTGCCCGGCGGGGCGTGCAGCACTGCCGCCCCGGAGCGTTCGAGCGCGGCCAGCAGCTCCGGCAGCACGGGGGCCACCGCCAGGGGTCCGGACAGGCGCGCGGAAGCCGCCACGAGCGCGGCGCGCAGGGTCGGATCGGAGAGGGCATCAGAGGAGGGCATCGGCACCATTCTCGCCCGCTTCTGGCCTGTGCGACCTCCCCGGGCGGGCCGCCTGTCCGTGCCCCCGCCCACTGGCTAGGCTGAGCCCATGAAGTCGCCTGTGCAGGACCACCTCGACCGCCTCACCGCCGCCCCCGACGACGGCGCCGGCGCACTGGGCCTGGCCGTCACCACGGTCGGCGGCGACCGCTACACCTCCGGGCCCCTGGCCACGGTGCCGCTGGCCTCCCTGGCCGCACCCGTGGCGCACGCGCTCGCGGTGGAGGACCTCGGCGTCGACAAGGTGGCCGAGACGATCGCCATGACCCCCGTGGAGGACCGGCCGGACCGCGTGGTGCTGGAGGAGGGCACCGGCCGCGCGCTCAACCCCCTGCTGAACGCGGGCACCGTGGCGGCGGCCGCGCTCGTGAAGGGCCGTGGCGGACGGGACCGGGCCGGGCGCCTGCTGCAGCTGCTCGCCGCCCTGGTGGGCCGGGACGTGCAGCCCACGGAGGCGGCCGCCCGCACCGAGAACCGGGCCCAGCACCACACCCGGTCCGCGGCCTGGCTGATGCGCTCGGCCGGCGTGCTGGACGCGGACCCCGAGCCCCTGCTCGAGGACATCGCCGTGCTGCGCGCAGCCCCCGTGACCGCAGCGGACCTGGCCCTGCTGGCCGGCACCCTGGCCGCCCACGGCGTGCACCCGGTGACCGGCGAGCGTGTGCTCCAGGAGGAGACCGTGCGGGCCGTGCTCTCCGTGATGGACTCCTGCGGCATGGACACCCGGGACCCCC
Organism: Micrococcus sp.; assembly: GCF_034179925.1. Taxonomy (GTDB): domain Bacteria; phylum Actinomycetota; class Actinomycetes; order Actinomycetales; family Micrococcaceae; genus Micrococcus. The sequence continues at coordinate 7,991 of NZ_JAXFPG010000038.1, forward strand.
GGTGGGCGTTCGACGTCGGCCAGCCCGGGTGGGCGTCCGCGCGCGGAGGCACCGTGATGGTGGTGGTGCCCGGACACATGGGCCTGGCCGTGCAGTCCGCGCAGCTCGACGAACGCGACCTCTCCGCCGCGGGCATGCAGGCGCTGCGCTCGCTGGTGCGGGACTTCGAACTGCACCCCTCCCAGGCCGCCGGCTCCCCCCGGGCCGCGCTGCGCAGCCACTACCGGGTGGACCAGGCCCCCTCCGGGGCCGCCCGCAGCGCCGCCGTGCTGGACGCCCTCGTGCGGCACGGGGACTGCGTGCACGTGCTGGAGCTGGGCGGGCACATCGGCTTCAGCCAGGTGGACGCCCTCGCCCACGTGTCCCGGAACCTGCCCGAGGCCCTGGAGACGCTGATCGTGGACATCCGCTCGGTGGGGACGGTCTCCCACGCCGCGCGCCGGCTCGTGGCCGGCTGGTTCGCCTACGCCCTCGCCCAGGGCCTGGACGTGGTGCTCGTGGACCGCGACCAGGACGCCGTGGACGCGCTCATGCAGGAGGCCGGTGCGGCTCTCCCGGACCCGCGCCCCGTGGACGGCCTCGAACCCACCCCCACCGCTGAGGGCCCGGTCTTCGCCTTCTTCGTCTCCCGCTCCCAGGCCATCCAGTGGTCCGAGCAGCGTCTGCTGGCCCGCCACGCCCCCGAGCTGCTGCCGCGCTCCGAGGAGGAGGCCGCCGTCGCCCCCCTGCTCCAGCACCTCTCCGAGGAGGACGCCCGCCTGCTGGAGTCCATGATGGACGAACGCGTCTTCACCGACGGGCAGATCATCCGCCGGGCCGGGCAGCCCTTCGGCGGCATCTACGTGATCACCTCCGGAGTCGTGGAGCTCACCGGCCAGGGCACCGGCGGGCGCCGGGTGCGCCGCACCGTGCTCAGCCCGGGCATGACCTTCGGCGAGATGGCCCTCGGCCAGCCCGGCCGGCAGCCCTCCACCGTGCGCGCCCGCGGCCGTGTGACCACCCGTGTGCTCACCGCGCAGGTCATGTACGCCCTGCAGGAGGGCTTCCCCCAGCTGGCCCTGAAGCTCTGGGAGGCTCTCGCCCGGGACGCCTACACCGCCCTCGGCCAGCTCATCCGCGAGACCGGGGCCCTGCAGGACTGACCGGCGGGGCGAGGCGACCGGGACTGGCCGCCGGGAGGGTCTCCGGAAAGGCACGCCCCTGGTCAGCGGCCGAGCACGTGCCGCAGCGCATCCTCCAGATCCGGCTGACGGAACCGGTACCCGGTGCCGACGATCCGGTCCGCCACCACCTTCTGGTCCGCCTCCACGGTCTGTGCTGCCCCCTCAGCGCCCAGCAGCAGCCGAGGCCCGGCTCCGGGCACCGGCACCCGCGCCGGCCGGCGCACCACCTGCCCGAGGGTCCGCGCGAACTCGCGGGCGGTCACCGGCTCCGGTGCCACCGCGTTGTACACCCCCTGCACGGACTCCTCCAGCACGGCGTGGGCGAGGATCCCGGCGATGTCGTCCTCCGCGATCCAGCTCAGCCACGGGCTGCCGTCGTGGCTCTGCCCCCCGGAGGTGGCCACCGGGCCGCCCACACCGCTGAGGAACAGCGGCAGCACCTGCTGCAGCATGCCCCCCGCCGGGGAGAGCACCACCCCCGTGCGGACCCGCACCACCCGGACGCCGAGCCCCTCAGCACGACGGGCCTCAGCCTCCCAGTCCTCCACCACCTGCGCCAGGAAGTCGTCCCCCGCGGGCAGCTCCTCCACCAGTCCAGAACCGAACGGGCCAGTGCCCGCCCGCGCCCCGTACCAGCCGATCGCCGAGCCGTTCACGAGTGCCGGGCGGGCGGCGTCGTCGAGGGCGGCGATCGCGTCCACCAGCGTGCGCGTGCCCTGCACGCGCGAGGCGTGCACCGCCTCCTTGTGGGCCTCGGTGAAGCGCCCGGCGATCGGTTCCCCCGCCAAGTTCACCACGACGTCGGCCGCCTCCAGAGCGCGGCGGTCCACCCGGCCCCGCAGCGGGTCCCACAGGGCCGCATCCGGGGCGGAGGCCGCCTGGCCGTCCCGGACCAGGCGCACCACCCGGTGCCCGCCGGAGGAGAGCAGGTCCACCAGGGCCCGACCGATCAGCCCGCTCGCCCCCGTCACCAGCACCGTGCGCGCCGGGCCGCCGGTCAGCGGCCCCGGATGGGCGGCGTGGAAGTCGAGGTCCTCGGCCAGCACCCGGGAACGGTGGGCGAACTGGCGGGCCAGCTCCGCCTCGAACAGGGCATGCGCCCGCTCCGCGGCGCGAGGCCCCACAGCAGGAACCCGCTCCAGCAGGCGGCCGCCGGGCAGGGCGTACTCCACCCGGTCCGTCATCACGGTGCCGGGCCCGCCCTCGGCCGTGTCCGCCTCCCCCGGTGCGGCATCCTCGAACAGGTGCGTGTGCGTCCACGAGGACAGCGGACCGGAGACCATCTCATCCCGGAACATCCGCCCCGGCTCGTGGGCCGTGTGACGGGCCGTCCACGGCACCCGGGGCGCAGCCGCGGCGGGGAGCAGGCGGGTCACGGAGGCCGGGAGCGTGTGCCGGAGCGCCCCGTCCGCGGCACCGGCAAACAATCCCCACGCCCCCGGGGCGGCGATGCGCAGACGGGACTCGGACCCCACCTGCAGGCCGTTCGAGGGGCCGGAGACCACTTCTCCGGCGAAGGCCGGGGTCAGGCGCCGCAGCGCCCCGGGCCGGCCCATCCAGTCCAGGACGATCTCACGCCGATGGCGCAGCAGGGTGCGATGCTCGAACACGCGCAGGTCACTCATGGGCCTCACTGTGGCACACCCCCCGGGGACGGTGAAGGCGGGGCGCGCGTGGCACCGCTTCCGGCCGGGCTGCCCGGCCTGCCGGCGCCCTGCAGGGCCGACCGGCGGGGCACAATGGGCGGGACCGCCGCCGCCAGCCCCGAGGAAGCCATGCCCCAGACCGCCGCATACCTGCCCGAGCTGCGCTGGACCGCCGTCGCCCTGCCCGGCACCGACCTGATGCTCACGGCCGTGTATTCCCCCGAGGACGACGCCGTGCGCGCCTCCGGGGTGGCCGTGCCCGAGCAGGGCGAGCCCACGGCGGCCGCTGTGGGGCGCCTGCTGCTGACCCTCATGGATCGCCTGACCGCCCTGGACCCGGCCACGGCCGACCGGGAGATGAATCCCCGGCCCGTGGAGTCTCGCCCCGGGGCGCACTCCCCCGTGCCCGACGCGTTCGCCGCCTACGCCGGCGGCGACCTGCGCGCGCTGGACCGGCTCACCGTGGCCCAGCCCGGCACCGCGTTCCGGCAGGCGGCGTGGCGGGCCTTGCGGGGCGTCGCCCCCGGGGCGCCGGTGACCTACACCGAGCTGGCCGCCCGTGCGGGCTCGCCCGCGGCGGTGCGTGCGGCCGGTGGCGCGTGCGCGGCGAACCTGGCGGCCGTCGTCGTACCGTGCCACCGGGTGGTGCCCGCCGGGGGCGGGGTGGGGCGGTACCTGTACGGGCCGGAGGCGAAGGCGGCGTTGCTCGCCCACGAGGCCCGCTGAGCGCTCCCGTTCGAGAAACGGGAACTCTCCAGGGCGCTCCCGTGGACGAAACGGGAGGTGCGGGGAGCCTTCCCGTTCGAGAGACAGGAGGCACCTCCCGCCCACAACGACGCCGGCACCCACCTCACGCACGACGGCGCCCCGGGTGCGGCTCCATTCATGAACCGCGCCCCGGGGCACCGTCGTCGTCACCTCCCGTTTCTCACACCGGAAGGACGCTCAGGCCTCCCGTTTCTCGAACGGAAGCATCCCGGGGACCTCCCGTTTCTCGAACGAAAGTGCCCTGGGGAGCTCCCGTTTCGTACACCGGAGCGGCCGGAGAACCTCCCGTTTCGTACACCGGAGCGCTGGGGTCAGGCGTTGAGGCGCGCCACGATCCCGTTGAGGGTGGCGGACGGGCGCATCACCTCCGACACCTTCTCCAGATCCGGGGCGTAGTAGCCGCCCAGGTCCACCGGGGAGCCCTGCACGCCGTTGAGCTCGGCGAGGATCTGCTCCTCCTTCGCCTCCAGCTCCTCGGCCACCGGCGCGGCCGCCGCCGCCAGCTCGGCGTCCTCGGTCTGCGCGGCCAGCTCCTTCGCCCAGTACAGGGCCAGGTAGAAGTGCGAGCCGCGGTTGTCCAGCTGGCCGGCCCTGCGCTGCGGGGACTTGCCCTCGATCAACAGGGTGCCGGTGGCGGCGTCGAGGGTGTCGGCCAGCACCTGGGCGCGGGCGTTGCCGTTGGCCGTCGACTCATGCTCGAAGGACACCGCCAGGGCCAGGAACTCGCCCAGGGAGTCCCAGCGCAGGTGGTTCTCCTCCAGCAGCTGCTGCACATGCTTCGGGGCGGAGCCGCCCGCGCCGGTCTCGAACAGGCCGCCGCCGTTGAGCAGCGGGACCACCGAGAGCATCTTGGCGGAGGTGCCCAGCTCAAGGATCGGGAACAGGTCCGTGTTGTAGTCGCGCAGCACGTTGCCGGTCACGGAGATGGTGTCCTCGCCGCGGCGGATGCGCTCGACGGACAGCTTCGTGGCCTCCTCCGGGGAGAGGATGCGCAGGTCCAGGCCGTCGGTGTCGTGCTCGGGCAGGTACCGCTGCACCTTCGCGATCAGCTCGCGGTCGTGGGCGCGGGACTCGTCCAGCCAGAACACGGCGGGGGTCTCGGAGGCGCGGGCGCGGGTCACAGCCAGCTTCACCCAGTCGCGCACGGGCACGTCCTTGGTCTGGCAGGCGCGCCAGATGTCCCCGGCCTCGACCTCATGGGAGATCAGTACCTCGCCCGCAGCGTTCTTCACCTCCACGGTGCCGTCAGCCTCCATCACGAAGGTCTTGTCGTGCGAGCCGTACTCCTCGGCCTTCTGCGCCATCAGGCCCACGTTCGGCACGGTGCCCATGGTGGTCGGGTCGTAAGCGCCGTTGGCCTTGCAGTCCTCGATGACCACCTGGTAGACGCCGGCGTAGGAGGAGTCCGGGATCACGGCCAGGGTGTCGCGTTCCTGCCCGTCCTTGTCCCACATGTGGCCGGAGGTGCGGATCATGGCCGGCATGGAGGCGTCCACGATCACGTCGGAGGGCACGTGCAGGTTGGTGATGCCCTTGTCCGAGTTCACCATGGCCACGTCCGGGCCGTCCTCGTAGGCCTTCGCGATGGCCGCGCGCACACCGGCGGCGGTCTCGGCGTCGAGCGCGTCCAGGCCGGCTTCGATCGCGGCCAGGCCGTCGTTCGGGGAGAGGCCGGCGGCGGCCAGCTGGTCGCCGTACTGCGCGAACAGGTCCGCGAAGTAGGCCTTCACCACGTGGCCGAAGATCACCGGGTCGGAGACCTTCATCATGGTGGCCTTCAGGTGCGCGGAGAACAGGACGCCCTCCTCCTTGGCGCGGCGGACCTGCTCGGTCAGGAACGCGTCCAGGGCGCGGGCGGACATGAACGTGCCGTCCACGATCTCACCCTCGAGCACCTTCAGCCCCTCCTTGAGGACGGTCCTCTGCCCGTCCTTGCCGGTGAACTCGATGCTGAGCACGTCGTCGGCGGGCAGGGTCACGGACTTCTCGTTGGCGCGGAAGTCGTCCTGGCCCATGGTGGCGACGGCGGTCCGGGAGTCCGCGGTCCACGCGCCCATCGAGTGGGGGAACTTCCGGGCGTAGGCCTTCACGGCCTTGGGGGCGCGGCGGTCGGAGTTGCCCTCGCGCAGCACCGGGTTCACGGCGGAGCCCTTGACGGAGTCGTACCTGCGGCGGGCGTCCTTCTCCTCATCGGTCTGGGGGTCGTCCACGTAGTCCGGCAGCGCGTAGCCGTGAGCCTGCAGCTCCTTGACGGTGGCGCGCAGCTGCGGCACGGAGGCGGAGATGTTCGGGAGCTTGATGACGTTGGCCTCGGGGCTCTTCACGAGCTCGCCGAGCTCGGCGAGAGCGTCGTCGGTGCGCTGGTCCTCGGGGAGCACGTCGCCGAAGGCGGCCAGCACACGGCCGGCCAGGGAGATGTCACGGGTCTCCAGCTCGACGCCGGCGGTGCCCGCGTAGGCGCGCACGATCGGCAGCAGCGAGGCCGTGGCCAGCATGGGGGCCTCGTCCGTCAGCGTATAGATGATCTTCGACATGCGGATCTGTCTCCTTCACACAGGGCGCGACGGGGCGCCCGGGATCTCGTCGGTCTCGTGACTCCTCGGCCACTCTACCGGCGGGCCGTGGCGCACCCCACAGTGGGACGTCGGCCCCGTCCGACGGCCCGGCCGTCCCTCCCGGAGGACGACGACGGCGCGCCCGCCCCGGGTGGGCAGGCGCGCCGTGGTGGTCGGCCGGGTCCGGGTCAGCCGTGGAAGAAGTGGCGTGCCCCGGTCAGGTACAGGGTGATGCCAGCGGCCTCGGCCGCGGCCACGACCTCCTCGTCCCGGACGGAGCCGCCGGGCTGCACGACGGCGCGCACGCCGGCGTCGATGAGGATCTGCAGGCCGTCGGCGAACGGGAAGAAGGCGTCCGAGGCGGCCACGGCGCCGCGGGCCCGCTCGGGGGCGCCCTCGCCGGAGACGTTCTCGGCGCCGCCGGCGGTGGTGACGTCCTGGCCGCCGGTCACGGCTGCGCCGAGGGTGTTGGCGCGTTCCACGGCCAGGCGGCAGGAGTCCAGGCGGTTGACCTGCCCCATGCCGATGCCCACGGTGGCGCCGTCGTGTGCCAGGAGCACGGCGTTGGACTTGGCGGCGCGCACGGAGCGCCAGGCGAAGGCCAGGTCCGCGAGGGTGGCCTCGTCCGCGGCCTCGCCGGCGGCGAGGGTCCAGGCGGCGGGGTCGTCGCCGTCGGCGTCCACGGCGTCGGCCACCTGCAGGAGCATGCCGCCGGAGACCTGCTTGGCCTCCACGGTGTCCCGGGTGAAGCCGGCGGGCAGGGCCAGCAGGCGCAGGTTCTTCTTGGCGGTGAGGATCCGCACGGCCTCCTCCTCGAAGGAGGGGGCCACCACGACCTCGGTGAACACGTCCTTAACCTGCTCGGCCATGGCGGCGGTCACGGGGCGGTTGGAGGCGATGACACCGCCGAACGCGGAGACCGGGTCGCAGGCGTGGGCCTTGGCGTGGGCGGCGGCGATGTCTTCGCCCTGGCCCGCGACGGCCACACCGCAGGGGTTGGCGTGCTTGACGATCGCCACGGCCGGGGCGGTGTGGTCGAAGGCGGCGCGCACGGCGGCGTCGGCGTCCACGTAGTTGTTGTAGCTCATGGCCTTGCCGTGCAGCAGCTCGGCCTGGGCGATGCCGGCGGTGGCGGCGTGGTCCACGTAGAGGGCGGCGGGCTGGTGCGGGTTCTCGCCGTAGCGCAGGGTGTCGGCGCGCTCGAGGGAGAAGCCGGCGTAGGGCGGGAACACGGGGGCGTCGTCGGCGCCGGCGTCCTCGGCCAGGTGAGCGGCGGTCCAGGCTGCCACGGCGTTGTCGTAGGCGGCAGTGTGGGCGAAGGCGAGGGCGGCCAGGCGCCTGCGGGCGCGCAGGTCGAAGCCCCCGGTCTGGGCGGCGGAGACGACGTCCCCGTAGGCGGCCGGGTCCACGACGACGGCCACGGAGGCGTGGTTCTTCGCGGCGGCGCGCACCATGGAGGGCCCGCCGATGTCGATCTGCTCGACGACGGCGTCCTCATCCGCACCGGACTTCACGGTCTCCACGAACGGGTAGAGGTTCACGACGACCAGGTCGAACGCCTCGACCTCGAGCTCGCCGAGCTGATCCACGTGGTCCTGACGGCGGCGGTCGGCGAGGATGCCGGCGTGCACGCGCGGGTGGAGGGTCTTCACCCGGCCGTCGAGGCACTCCGGGAAGCCGGTGATGTCCGCGACCTCGGTGACGGGGACCCCGGCGTCGGCGATCCGCTGCGCGGTGGAGCCGGTGGAGACGAGCTGGACGCCTGCGGCGTGCAGGCCTGTGGCGAGCTCCTCCAGCCCGGTCTTGTCGTACACCGAGATGAGGGCCCGCTTCAGCGGGACCGAGTCCAGGACGGTGGTGACGGGCGAGGCAGTGGACACAGGCGGCTCCTTCAGGCGGGACGAACGCGGAGCGCACCGGGGACGGTCCCCCACGGGCGGCCTCCGCAGACCGTGGACCAGTCTAGGTGTTGTGGGGCATGACGTGGGTGGCGCCCGGCGGGTAGGCGGGCGCCCCGGACGGCGTCATGCAGAGTCGGGAAACAGCGGTGCGCTCCGTCCCTGTGAACATACTGGTCTGACCGCGTCGACCCGGCCGGTCACCCCCCTGACCCGACGGGAGCAGAACCATGAGCGGCATCGCACCTCGCACCGCCCCAGACCGACCCACGGACGCCCTGCCCACCGGCGAGGAGGTGGTCCAGGAGCTGCCCTGGCGGTGGTCTGTCCAGGGGCGCATCTTCCTGATCGGCGGCCTGGGCTTCATGTTCGACGCCTGGGACGTCGCCCTCAACGGCGTGATGATCCCGCTGCTGCGGGAGGAGTGGGCCCTGTCCAAGGGCGACGCCGCGTGGATCGGCACGGCCAACCTGATCGGCATGGGCGTGGGCGCGTTCGTGTGGGGCACGGTGGCGGACCGGATCGGCCGCCGCACCGCGTTCACCGCCACGCTGCTGATGTTCTCGCTCTTCACGATCGCGGGGGCTCTGACCGACTCGCTCCTGTGGTTCGTCGCGTTCCGCTTCCTGGCCGGCGTCGGCCTGGGCGGCACGGTGCCCGTGGACTACGCACTGGTCTCCGAGTTCACCCCGCAGCGGCTGCGCGGCCGAGTGCTCACCGCCATGGACGGCTGGTGGCCGATCGGCGCCGCCCTGTGCGGGGTGGTCTCCGCCTGGCTGCTGAGCACGTGGGGCGACTGGCGCCTGCCCCTGCTGGCGATGGTCCTGCCCGCCCTGCTGGTGTTCGTGGTGCGCCTGGGCGTGCCCGAGTCCCCGTTCTTCCTGATGAGCCGCGGCCGTGAGGCCGAGGCCCGGCGCGTGGTGGACGACATGGTCCGCCGCACCGGCGCCGCCGAGCGCCCGTACGCGATGCCCCCGGTCACCGTGGAGCCCGTGGGCGGCGTGGGCGGCTTCCTCGCCTCCCTGGGCCAGCAGCTCGTGGACGTGTGGCGGGCCGGCCCGCGCATCACCGCGATCGCCTGGGCGCTGTTCTGCACCATCATGCTCAGCTACTACCTGGCCCTGCAGTGGATGCCGCAGTTCCTCATCGAGGCCGGCTACGAGCAGTCCCGCGCCTTCGTGATGACCTCCGGCATGGCCGCCGTCGGCCTGCTCGGCGTGATCGTCTCCGCCCTGCTGGTGGACCTCACCGGCCGCCGCTGGCTGCTCGGGGTGACCGGCGTCGTCGCCGCGGCCCTGCTCGTGGTGCTGGCCGCCGTGATGGGCGTGCCCGGGGCGGCGCTGCCGCTGGTGCTGGCCTTCGGGTTCGTCATCCAGGTGTCCATCCCCGCCCTGTACACCTACGTGACGGAGCTCTACCCCACCGGGCTGCGAGCCTCCGGCTTCGGCTGGGCCTCGGCCGCCTCCCGCGTGGCCGCGGGCGTGGGGCCGCTGGTGTTCGTGGGCGTGCTGCAGCCGGCGCTGGGCCTGGCCGGGGCGTTCGCCGTCACCGGCGGGCTCGTGCTGGTCGCGGTCATCGCCATGCTGCTCGGCGCCCCGGAGACCCGCTCCGTGGCCCTGGACGAGCAGCTGCCCGGCATCCAGCACTGACCTGTCTGCAACCGGCCTCCGGCACTGGCCGGGCCGGCGCGCTCAGCTGCGGGCGGCGAGTTCGCCCAGCACCTGCAGCAGCAGAGCGCGCTCCTGCACCTTGATGCGCTCGTGGAGGACCTCCTCGGTGTCCTCCACGAGCACGGGCACGGCCGTCTGGGCCAGGATGGGCCCGGTGTCCACGCCGGCGTCCACGAGGTGCACGGTGCAGCCGGTGACCTTCACCCCGTAGGCCAGCGCGTCCCGCACACCGTGCGCGCCCGGGAAGGAGGGCAGCAGGGCGGGGTGGGTGTTGATGATCCGCCCCTCGAACCGTTCCAGCAGCGGGGCCCCGAGAATCCGCATGAACCCGGAGCACACCACCCAGTCCGGCTCGTAGGAGGCCACGGCCTCGGCCAGCGCCTCGTCCCAGGTACGCCGGTCGGCGTAGTCCCGGGGGGACACCGTGAAGGTCTCGATGCCCTGGGCCTCGGCGCGGGCCAGGCCCTGCACGCCGGGCACGTCCGAGCCGACGGCGGCGATCTCCACTGGAAGGGCGCCGGAGGCGACGGCGTCCAGCACCGCCTGGAGGTTGGTGCCGGACCCGGAGACGAGGGCAACGATGCGCATGCCCCCATCGTAGGCCGAGCGCACCGCGGCGTCCGGTCAGTCCGGTGCCGATCGGTCAGTCCAGGGCGCGGCGGGGCCGCGGCCGCGCCGGCGCGGAGGGCCGCCGCGGGCCCAGCCCCCGCCCGCCGCCCCGAGGGACCCTCGGGGCTGCCCCGGGTCCGGGCCCCTCGACGCCGGGAACGCTGGAAATGCCAGGAATGCCGGGAACGCCGGGAGCACCGGGCGCATCGGAGGGGCCCTGCGCACCGGAGGAGCCGCTGCCCGAGGGACGCGCGGCGGCGCCGGAGCCCTCGCCGGGCTGGGAAGCGGAGACGGGTGCCGGGGCGGGGCGGCCGGCGTCGTCGGGGCCCCCGGCCCTCTCGGGTGCTGGCCCCTCAGGGGCGGCGGTGGAGCCCCGCCCGGAGCGGCGGAACCGCTGCGCCAGGCGCGCGCCCACGGAGGGCCGGGAGGGCCGGCGCAGCGCCGGCAGCCCCGCGGGCAGGTGCACGGTGCGCCCCCGCAGCGGACGCTCCTGCACAGCCAACACCACCAGGTAGCCCACCAGGCAGCCCAGAGCCGTCCACCCGCCCAGCGCGGCCGCCGTCGCCAGCACCCGCGGGCCGATCTGCGCCATGGAGCCCACCCCGAGCCCGCCGGAGGCCAGCACGAGCGGGACCAGCGAGCCCAGGCCCACCAGCAGACCGGTCAGGGCCGCGAGCGCCGCCGTGGAGGCCCCGAGCGAGGCCCAGCGGCGCTCCCAGCGGGCCGCGAGCCAGTCGTCCAGGTGGTTCTCCCCCTCGCGCAGCAGCCACCAGCCGGCGAGCACCCCCGCCACCACCGGCACCAGCAGGAAGAACGGATGCCAGGACTGCCACGTCACCGGCAGCGCCTCCAGCACCGGCAGCGCGGGGGCGGAGGCCGCATGGGAACCGAAGGCCGAGTACAGGCTGTCCGCCCCCACCCGGAACCCCGGCCCGGCCGCCCACGCCACCGCCCACACGGCGAACGTGGGCATGTAGCCCACCTCGAGCAGGGCGATCATCAGCCCCCCGGCGGGGCCGGCGTCCACCATCTGCTGCACCCCCACGATCTGCGCCCAGTGCACGCCGACCCGGCCCGCCGCCAGCAGGGCCCCCATCGCGGCGAGCGAGGCCAGCGCCACGCACGCCCCCCGCACCACGGACCACGCATAGCTGCCGGCCCAGCGTTCGTACTGCGAGCGCGCCGCGATCGCCTCGGTGAGGTCCACCCCGATCAGGTGCGCCCACGTGCCCGCCTCCCGGCGTGCCCCGGCCAGGGCCGCCACGGTGAACAGGAGCACGGGCAGCACCGCACCCGCCACGGGTGAGACGGACAGCCTTCCGGCGCCGGGCAGGAGCGCGGCTGCCACCCCCACCAGCGCATACACGACGACGGCACCCGTCAGCGCCTGCCAGGCCTGGTCTCGGTAGGAGGCCCGGGCCAAGCGCCGCCCGGCCCGCCAGCTCAGCCAGAGCGGCAGGAGGGTGAGGGCCCAGGGCACGAGCCAGACCGTGCCGGAGACGGCGGACTGGTCCACCGCGGTGGTGGCGGCGGTGACGTGCACGGGGGCGGCGTGCAGGGCGAGCCACAGCACCGCCCCCACCTGCACGGCCTCCTCGATGCGGGCGGCGTGGAACCCTCCGGTGACCCACACCAGGAGGGTGGGGAGCACCACGACGAGCAGGCCGGTCAGGGCAGCCACGAAGGCCTCCACCGCGCCTTGCATCCACAGGGGCAGCGGCAGGGGGCGCGGGAGGCCGAGCTTGGGGAGGATCACCCTCCCTATGGTGCCACCGGGGGCGGGACGGTGCCGTTCGCCGGCCGATGCCGTTCGCCGGGCGGTGCCGTCCGCCGGGGCGATCACCGAGAGTTCATCCGCCCGCCACCGCGGGGTCGGCCGTGCCTGGCCTGGCCGTGGCCGCCGGTGCCTAGCCTGGGGGCATGCGCGTCGCCGTGATCGCCGAGTCCTTCCTTCCCCATATGAACGGGGTGACGCACTCCGTGCTCCAGGTGCTGCGGCACCTGCGCACCCGCGGCGACGAGGCCGTCGTCATCGCCCCGGCCGCCTCGTGGGCCGCCGGGTGGACGCAGCGCGGCGGCGCGGGCCAGGCGCCGCGGGAGGTGGAGGGCTTCCGGGTGCACACGCTGCCGTCCGTGCCGATGTCCGGGTACGCCTCCGTGCGGGTCGCCGCCGGGACCGTGTCCCGGGTGCGGGGCCTGCTGGCGGACTTCCGCCCGGACGTGGTGCACATCGCCTCCCCCTTCGTGCTGGGCTGGCGGGCCGTCCAGGCAGCCGAGGAGCTGGGCGTGCCCTCCGTGGCCGTCTACCAGACGGAGGTCCCCCGCTACGCCGCCCGCTACGGGGCGCCCTGGCTGGAGGACGTGCTGTGGGGGCATGTGGCGCGCCTGCACAACACGGCCACGCTCACGCTGGCGCCGTCGTCGTTCACGGTGCGGCAGCTGCACCGGGTGGGGGTGCGCCGCGTGCACCTGTGGGCCCGCGGCGTGGACTCCCAGCGGTTCCACCCCGCCAAGCGGGACGAGGCGCTGCGGGCACGGCTGGCCCCGGGCGGGGAGCGCCTGGTGGGGTTCGTGGGGCGCCTGGCGCACGAGAAGCAGGTGGAGGATCTGCGGGTGCTCACGGACCTGCCGGGCACCCGGCTGGTGGTCATCGGCTCCGGGCCGCTGCGCGAGCAGTTGGAGCGGCAGCTTCCCGACGCGCACTTCGCCGGGTTCCAGGGCGGGGAGGACCTCGCCCGCCATGTGGCCAGCCTGGACCTGTTCGTGCACCCCGGGGAGTCGGACACGTTCGGGCAGACCCTGCAGGAGGCCATGGCCTCGGGGGTGCCGGTGGTGGCGGTGGGCCGCGGCGGCCCCCTGGACATCGTGGACTCCTCCCGCACGGGCTGGATCTACCCGCCCGGGGACCTCGCGCAGCTGCGGGCCCGGGTGGCGGACCTCGTGCACGACGACGCCAAGCGCGCCGCCTTCGGGCGCGCCGCCCGGCAGGCTGTGCAGGGGCGGACGTGGCCGGTGCTGTGCGAGCAGCTCGTGGGCCACTACGAGAAGGCCATGCAGGTGCAGGGTCGCCGGCACGGCGTGCCGAACCGTCGGGGCTGAGCGGAGGGGTCCGGGCACCGGAACAGGTGGTCACGACGTCGGAACAGTTGGTCATACAGAAGGCGCGGGCGGACCGGCGCTGACAGCATGGGGTACGACGACGCCGTCGCCCTCACCGCACCTGACCTGCGGTTCGGCGGGGGTGGGCGGCCCCCTTTGGACCCAGGAGGCCCCATGCACCAGGAACTCGAGACCCTGCGCGACGAGGTGTTCGCCCGCAACCCCGGCGAGCCGGAGTTCCACCAGGCCGTGACCGAGGTGTTCGAGGCGCTCGACCCCGTGATGGAGCGCCACCCCCAGTACGTGGAGGCCGGCATCCTCCACCGCCTGTGCGAGCCCGAGCGTCAGATCATCTTCCGCGTCCCGTGGGTGGACGACGCCGGCGTCGTGCAGGTCAACCGCGGCTTCCGCGTGGAGTTCAACTCCGCCCTCGGCCCGTACAAGGGCGGCCTGCGCTTCCACCCGTCCGTGAACGTGGGCGTCATCAAGTTCCTCGGCTTCGAGCAGATCTTCAAGAACTCGCTCACCGGCATGCCGATCGGCGGCGGCAAGGGCGGCTCGGACTTCAACCCGGCCGGCCGCTCGGATGCCGAGGTCATGCGCTTCTGCCAGTCGTTCATGACGGAGCTGCACCGCCACATCGGCGAGCACACGGACGTGCCCGCCGGGGACATCGGCGTGGGTGCCCGCGAGATCGGCTACCTGTTCGGCCAGTACAAGCGCCTGACCAACCGCTTCGAGGCGGGCGTGCTCACCGGCAAGGGCCTCACCTGGGGTGGCTCGCTCGTGCGCACCGAGGCCACCGGCTACGGCGCCGTGATGTTCGCCGACGCCATGCTCAAGACCCGCGGGGAGTCCATGGAGGGCCAGCGCGTGCTGGTCTCCGGCTCCGGCAACGTGGCGATCTACGCGGCCGAGAAGGCCACCGCCCTGGGCGCCACCGTGGTGACGGCCTCGGATTCCTCCGGGTACGTCGTCGACGAGCAGGGCCTGGACCTGGACCTGCTCAAGCAGATCAAGGAGGTCGAGCGCGGCCGCATCTCCGAGTACGCCTCCCGCCGCGGCTCCGGCGCCCGGTTCGTGGCCGGCGGGTCCGTGTGGGATGTGCCCGGCACCGTGGCGATCCCCTCTGCCACGCAGAACGAGCTGGACGAGGCTGCCGCGAAGACCCTCCTGAAGAACGGTGTGAAGGCCGTCTCCGAGGGCGCGAACATGCCCTGCACCGAGGCCGCCGCGCACCTGTTCCAGGATGCGGGCACGCTGTTCGCACCGGGCAAGGCCGCGAACGCCGGCGGTGTGGCGACCTCCGCACTGGAGATGCAGCAGAACGCCTCGCGTGACTCGTGGACGTTCGAGTACACCCACGACCGCCTGGAGGCGATCATGCACTCGATCCACGACCGCTGCCTCGAGACCGCCGAGGAGTACGGCACGCCGGGCAACTACGTGGCCGGTGCCAACATCGCCGGCTTCATCAAGGTGGCCGACGCGATGCTCGCCCAGGGCATCGTCTGATCCACCACCCGCCTCAGCGGCTCCGGGGGCGCTGGGTGAGGGGGGCACTGGGTGAGGGGCGCTGGTGAAGGGGGCTCACTCCCCGCGCAGGGCCGCCCGCTGCTCGGGGCTCACCCGCACGGGACGGCCGGTGGCGCCGTCCACGAACACCATGACGGAGGTGGCCGTCGCACAGAGGGTGCCGTCGACGCCGTCGTGCAGGGCGTAGCCCACATGCACCGCGGCCGCCTTCACCGCCTCCACCGAGACCACCACCCGCAACGGCACCGGCCGGAATGGCATCTGCGCCCGGTAGCGCACGGTGTGCTCGGCGATGAACGTCCGCACCCCCGGCCCCACGCCCTCGAGCAAGTCGATCGGCGGCGGCACCGCCTGCTCCCCCGCACCGGCCCCGGTGCCCGAGGGCACCCCGAACGCGGCCACCCGAGCCTCCTCGAGCACCTGCACCACCGCGGTGTTGTTCACATGCCCGTAGGCGTCCATGTCCGCCCACCGCAGCGGCACCCGGACCTCCACACTCCGGCCGGCGCCGGAAGTCTCACTCGGCATCCTCGGCGACCTCCTCGACGTCGCCGATCTGCTCCCGCCAGCCCTGCGGCTGCACGTCCACGAAGCGTTCCGGCAGGATGCCCAGGGCCTCCAGCTGGTCGGACAGCGCCGCCCCGTCCGGGCCGTAGCACCACGGGATGCCCGGGGTGGACTGGCGGGTGCCCTCGGCCCGACCACCCGCGAGCAGCGCCTCGGAGGGGGTGAGCTGGCGGATCACGATCGCCTTCACCCGGTCCGGGTGGCGGTGCGCGAAGTCGGCGTAGATCTCCGGATCGTGCTGGCCGTCGTCGCCCACCAGCACCCACTGCATGTCCGGGAACTCCTCCGCCAGACGCTCGAGCTGACTCACCTTGTGTTCCATGCCGGAGCGGAACCACCGGTTCCGGGTGGGCCCCCAGCTGGTGAGCAGCAACGCCCCGAGCGGGTACAGGTTGCGCCCCAGGAAGCGGGTGAGGGTCTGGGCGACGTTCCAGGCCCCCGTACTCAGGTAGATCACCGGAGCCATCTCGTCCGCCTCCGCGAGCCGGCGCAGCAGCACGGCCATGCCAGGGGTGGGGGTGCGGGCGTGCTCGTCGATCACGAACGAGTTCCACGCGGCCAGCAGCGGGCGGGGCAGGGAGGTGACCACCACGGTGTCGTCGATGTCCGAGACCATCCCGAGCTTCGCGTCCGGGGAGGAGATGAAGAGGTCCAGGGTGACCTCCTCGCCGTCGCCCACGGTGAGCACGGCGGTGCGCCACCCCGGCTCGAGCTCCACCTCGATCCGGGCGTCGATCACACCCATGCGGTCCGCCCGGACCCGCGTGCACACCTCCCCCACCCGCACGGAGACCTCGGCGTAGGCCATGGGAGGGGAGATGAAGTTGCGCCAGCCGCGCACGCCGTCGGCCACCACCTTCGACAGCCGGTACCCGTTCAGGTAGTCCTCGTCCTTGGCGAGCACCACCCGGGAGAGGACCCGCACCCAGGCGGTGGTGCCGTAGCCGGTGAACGCGATCAGCGTGGGCACCCAGCCGCGCTCACGAGCCCGCGAGCGCTGCCACGTGTTCCAGCCCTCCTGCAGGTGCGTGGCGACGTTCTCCACGCCGGTCGCCCGGGTGCGGGCGAGGACGCTGGCGGCGTCGGCGGGCTCGGGTTGGGACTGCTGCGGTGCGGACATGCCCCCAGTATCCCGCATGCGGTGTTCCCGGCCCGGGGTCAGCGGGAGAGCACCACCCGGTCCTCCGCAGGGTCCTGGTCGGCGGGGAACGCGGCCACGAGCGCACGGGCCATGCCCTCGGCCTTGGCGATGGCCCCGGCCTCGTTGTTGTGGTTGGCGTCGTTCTCGAGGAACCACTCGGGGTGGGCGGAGGACTCGCGCTGCCAGTCGTAGACCCACAGGTTGGGGTGGCGGGCGGTGGCGGCCACGAGGGCCTCGTTGAAGCGGCGGGCGCTCTCGGGCGTGTAGTGCGCCTTGGTGGCCCAGGGCATGATCACGGCGTCCACCCACAGCACGGGGCGGCCCTGGGAGGCCTGCATGACGGCGTCGATGCGGGCGTCCACGCTGTCCCAGGCGTCCGCCTTGGCCATGTTGGCGGAGTCGTTGAGGCCCACGTTCACCACCCAGCAGCCGTCGGGGCCGATCTCGGCGGCGTGTTCGGCCATGGCCTCGGGAGCGTTGGTGTTCACCTGGCCGGGCTGGAGGTCCCGTTCGGAGAACTTCTCGCGCAGGGAGCGGCCGCCGGCCACGTCCTCGACGACGGTCTGCACGCCCACGGCGCGGTAGCGGCCCTGGAGCTGCAGGGTCGGGTCGTCGATCAGGGAGCGGGGGCCGCTGCCGGAGGCCAGGGAGGAGGAGTCCCCGATGTGCACCACGGTGGTGCACGCGGTGGTGGTGGCCGGCGACGTCGGCCGGGCGACGGGGGCGGTCGGCTCGCCGACGGGGGCCTGGGGGCCGGCCTGGGAGGCGATCTCCTGCACGGAGGTCTGCGGGAGGGCGGTCAGGCCCACGAGGGCGAGGGCGGACAGGGCCGCCATGCCCGCCGAGCGCAGGGAGAGCCCGACGGGTCCGGGGGTAGCCGGGACGCGCTCGGTGAGGGTCGAGGAGCCGGTGCGGCGGCCGGCGTCGGGAGCCCCGGCAGCGGCGGCCGTCCCCGCGGCGGAGGCCGGTGCACCCGGCACGGCGGACGCGGCTGGGAGGCCGGCTGCGGCCCCGCTCATGGCCCGGCGGGGTGCCGGGGGCACGGGCAGGCCGTCGCCGTGGCGGCGGGTGCGCGCGGCACGGCCGGAGACCAGGGCCAGCAGGCCGTGGCGGCGGATCGGATCCTCCACGAGGCTCCAGGACAGCGCCGCCAGCACGAGGGTGATGACCACCACGAGGGCGCCGCGGGCGAGCGGCTGGCCGTGGAGCACCCGCTCGGGGAGGAAGGCGACCACGGGCATCTGCCACAGGTAGATGCCGTAGGAGCGGGCGCCAATCCACTGCAGCGGGGCGATGCCGAGGGCGCGGGCGGTCCAGGTCCCGTTGTACACCAGGGGCATGAGCACCGCGCAGGTGGAGACGGTGAGCGCGGCCAGGCCCCAGGTGTAGAGGTGGGGGTTGTTCTGGGACATGGTGGCCGCGAGCAGGACGATCCCGGCCAGGCCTGCCACGCCGAGCAGGTCCAGCAGGCGCACCCCCACACCCTGGATCCGCGCCACGGCCTGTGGGCGCCAGAGGAAGGCGAGCACGGCACCCCAGAGCAGGCCGCCGGCGCGGGTGTCGGTGCCCTCGTAGGCGCGGGTGGCGTCGCCGGCGGGGTCGGCGAGCACCGCCAGGAGAACGAACGAGCCGATGCCGAGCACCAGGACGATCCCGGCCATGAGCCTCGGGCGGGCGCGGGTGAGGGCGATCAGGCCCAGCAGGAGCAGCGGCCAGACGATGTAGAACTGCTCCTCCACGGCCAGGGACCACAGGTGGTCCAGGGGGCCGATGCCGGTCTCGTCGAAGTAGGACTTTCCGGAGAGGATGGTGTGCCAGTTGGCCACATAGAACAGGGCGGCGAGGGATTCGCCCAGGCGTGTGCCCATGCGTTCGGGGTCCGTCACCGCGGTGGCGGCGAGCACCGCAGCCAGCAGCAGGACGACGGCGGGCAGCAGGCGCCGGAAGCGGCGGATCCAGAAGTGCTTGAGGTCCAGGTCCCCGTGGGTGTCCCAGCGGTTGAGCAGCAGCGAGGTGATGAGGAAGCCGGAGAGCGTGAAGAACACGCCGACGCCCAGCAGGCCGCCGTCGGCGAAGGGCACCCCGAGGTGGTAGGCGATCACGAGCGCCACGGCGAGGGAGCGCAGACCGTCCAGACCGGGGTAGTACGCGGCTTTGGCGTTGACTGGACGTGGCATGGGACCCTCTCGTCGACGGGGACGGACGACGTCCGCACCCTCCTCGGCGCGCCGACAAGGCACGGAGCGGACGCAGAACCATCCGAGGGTAGTCCACTCCCCTGGGAGCGCCCAGGACGACGCCGGCCCGGGCTTCGGCGGCCCGGGCGGCCTACGCTGGGCCCATGTCTACCCCCTGCCCGGCCGCGCTGCGCGGCATCGCCCTCGAGGCGGCCCGTGGCGTCGCCCCCGCCCTGGCTGCGGCCTTCCGTACCCCGGGCACGGCCGCCGAGACCAAGACCAACCACCACGACCTCGTCACGGTGCACGACCGCGCCACCGAGGAGGCTCTCGTGGCGGCTTTGACCACAGCGGTGCCCGGCAGCACGGTGCTCGGTGAGGAGACCGGGTGCACCGGAGCGGAGGGGCGCACCGGGGCGGACGGGCCCGGCGTCGTGCGGTGGATCGTGGACCCGATCGACGGGACCTCGAACTTCTCCCATGGCTTCGCGATGTTCTCCGTGTCGGTGGCGGCGGAGGTGCACGGTCAGGTGGTGGCCGGCGTCGTGCTGAGCCCGGTGGACGGGCTCGAGTTCTCCGCGGACAGCACCGGTGCCTGGCTCGGCCGAATCCCCCTGCCGCGGCGGCCGGCCCCGGCTGGCGGCGAGCGCTCCCTGAACCTGGTGACCTCCTATCCGGCTGCCGAGGCCTTGGACCGGGAGGGCCCCAGCGCGGCCGAGCGCTTCGCGCACCTGGTGCAGGCCCATGCCACGGTGCGCCGCACGGTCTCCGGGGCGCTCGAGCTGGCCTATGTGGCCGCCGGCTGGGCCGACGTCGCACTGCTGGTGGACACGAATCCCTGGGATGTGGCGGCCGGGCAGCTGCTGGTCGCCCGTGCCGGGGGCACGCTCGTGGGCGCCGACGACGCCGGCCCCGCCCCGGACACGCCCGCGCACCTGGCCCGGCACCTGCTCGCGGTGGGCCCGGGTCGCCGGGCCCCGACGGCCGCCGCCGTCCTGACAGAGCTCACCAGGGTTCGCGCGAGCACGGGGCCGCGGGGGACAATGGCGGGGACCGGTGCCGTCCCCGGCGCCACAGGCCCCATCACAGATCCAGGGAGACCACGATGACCGAGAGCACCCCGTCCATGCAGCGCCCGGACCCTGCTGTGGAGGCGGCCTCGATGTTCCCCCACGAGGACGGCCAGCCCGTGCTGGCCCTCACCGAGGAGCAGTGCTGGCAGCTGCTCGAGCGCGTCCGCCATGCCCGGCTGGGCACCCGGATCGGCGACCGGATCGACATCATCCCCGTGAACATCGCCGCCCGTGGCGGCCGCATCTGGTTCCGCACGGCCCCGGGCACCAAGCTCCTCGAACTCACCGCCTCCCCGGACGTCGTGGTCCAGGCCGACGGCGTGCTCTCAGACCAGGCGTGGTCCGTGCAGGTGCGCGGCACCGCCCGCGAGCTGACCACCTCCGCGGAGATCGAGGAGGCCGAGGCACTCGAGTTCGAGTCCTGGGTGCCGACCATCAAGCAGCACTACGTGGTGGTGGAGCCCACCGAGACCACCGGCCGGCACTTCCTGTTCGGCGCAGAGCCGGTGCACCCCACCTACCCCACGGACTGAGCCCCTCCCACCCCACCGGTCTGGAGCGTCCATGAGCACTGCCACCCCTGATTCCCCGTCCGCCGCCGCACCGTACGAACCCAGCCGGGAGCAGGTCCGGCGCTGGCGTCGGTACCTCGCCGATGAGATCGCCGAGGGCCAGATCTACCGGGACATCGCCGCCCGCAAGGACGGTGTGGAGCGGGAGATCCTGCTCGGGCTGGCCGAGGCGGAGCGCCGCCATGAGGACCACTGGCGGAGCCTGCTCGGCCCGCACGCCGAGAACCCGCCCCGGCCCTCGTCCCACCGCATCCTGCTGCGTGCCCTGGCACGCCTGTTCGGTTCCGTGTTCGTGCTGGCCCTGGCCCAGCGCGCGGAGTCGGACACCCCGTATGCCAAGGACGCCGACGCCACCGCCGGCATGGTGGCGGACGAGCGCATCCACGAGGAGGTGGTGCGCGGGCTGGCCTCGCGTGGCCGTGAACAGCTGGCCGGGTCCTTCCGGGCCGCAGTGTTCGGCATGAACGACGGCCTGGTGTCCAACCTGGCGCTCGTGATGGGCATCGGGGCCACGGGTGTGGCGCCGTCGGTGGTGCTGTTCACGGGCATCGCGGGCCTGCTGGCCGGGGCGCTGTCCATGGCCGCCGGCGAGTACGTGTCCGTGCGCTCCCAGCGCGAGCTGCTGGAAGCGTCCTCCCCCACGCAGGTGACGCTCGAGGCCGCTCAGTTCCTGGACTTGGACGCGAACGAGCTGGAGCTGGTGTACCTGGCCCGCGGCATGCAGCCGGAGGACGCCAAGCACCGCGCCCTGGAACGGATCGGCTACCTCAGCTGCGACTGCAACCCGCAGTTCTCCGCCCGCCCGGACGGCTCGCAGGGGCCCGTGGACCACTCGGAGTCCTTCGCGGAGATCGGTTCGGCGTGGGGTGCCTCGCTCTCGAGCTTCCTGTTCTTCGCCTCCGGCGCGCTCATCCCGATCCTGCCGTACCTGTTCGGGGCCACCGGCTGGGTGGCGCTGGCCGTGGCAGCGGCCCTGGTGGGTATGGCGCTGATGTTCACGGGCGGCGTCGTGGGCCTGCTCTCGGGCTCCTCGCCCCTGTGGCGGGGCCTGCGCCAGCTGGCGATCGGATTCGGCGCCGCGGCCGTGACCTACGTGCTGGGTCTGCTCTTCGGCGCGAACGTGGGCTGAGCGACTCCCCCAATACGCTCCGGGGGCGAAGGGGGCCTCAATCCCCCCCTAATCCGGCCCCCTTCCGCCCCCGGAGCGGCGTGGGAAGCCCGCGCCGCAGGCCAGTCGGGCTCAGCCCTGGTTCTGCAGGATCTCGCGCATCAGCTGCGCGGTCTCGGACGGGGTCTTGCCGACCTTCACGCCCGCGGCCTCGAGGGCCTCCTTCTTGGCCTGCGCGGTGCCGGAGGAGCCGGAGACGATGGCGCCGGCGTGGCCCATGGTCTTGCCCTCCGGGGCCGTGAAGCCTGCGACGTAGCCGACCACCGGCTTGGTCACGTTGGCCTTGATGAACTCGGCGGCACGCTCCTCGGCGTCGCCGCCGATCTCACCGATCATCACGATGGCCTTGGTGTCCGGGTCGGCCTCGAACGCCTCGAGGGCGTCGATGTGCGTGGTGCCGATCACCGGGTCGCCGCCGATGCCGATGGCGGTCGAGAACCCGAAGTCCTTCAGCTCGTACATCATCTGATAGGTCAACGTGCCGGACTTGGACACCAGGCCGATCGGGCCGGAGCCGGTGATCGAGGCCGGGGTGATGCCCGCCAGGGCCTCACCCGGGGTGATGATGCCGGGGCAGTTCGGGCCGATGATGCGGGTCTTCGGCTTGCCGTCGGCGCCGGTCGTGGCCTGGGACAGGGCGAAGAACGCGGCGGAGTCCTGCACCGGGACGCCCTCGGTGATGACCACCAGCAGGGGGATCTCGGCCTCGATGGCCTCGATCGCGGCGTCCTTGGCGAAGGCCGGCGGCACGAACGACACGGACACGTTCGCGCCGGTCTTCTCCATGGCCTCCTTGACGGAGCCGAACACGGGCAGTTCGACGGCGTTGCCGTCCTTGTCCTCGTGGGACACGGTGGTGCCGGCCTTGCGGGCGTTCACACCGCCCACGATGTTCGTGCCCGCCTTGAGCATCAGGCGGGTGTGCTTGGTGCCCTCGCCGCCGGTGATGCCCTGGACGATGACCTTGGAATCCTTGTTCAGGTAGATCGACATGTCAGTCTTCCCTCTCTTTCCGGAGAGTCAGTGGGCGGCGTGGGCGAGCTCGGCGGCCTTGTCGGCGCCCTCGTCCATGGTGGCGGCCTGGGTCACGAGGGGGTGGTTCGCCTCGTTCAGGATGCGCCGGCCCTCCTCCACGTTGTTGCCGTCGAGACGCACCACCAGCGGCTTGGTGGCGGTGTCGCCGAGGATCTCCAGAGCCTTGACGATGCCGCTGGCGACGGCGTCGCACGCCGTGATGCCGCCGAACACGTTCACGAACACGGACTTGACCTGCTCGTCGCCCAGGATCACGTCCAGGCCCGCGGCCATGACCTCGGCGTTCGCGCCGCCGCCGATGTCCAGGAAGTTCGCCGGCGTCACGCCGCCGTGCTTCTCGCCGGCGTAGGCCACGACGTCCAGGGTGGACATCACGAGGCCTGCGCCGTTGCCGATCACGCCGACCTGGCCGTCGAGCTTGACGTAGTTGAGGTCGTTCTCCTTGGCCTTGGCCTCGAGCGGATCCTCGGTCGTCTTGTCCGCGAGGGCCGCGTGGCCCTCCTGGCGGAACTCGGCGTTGTCATCGAGGGAAACCTTGCCGTCGAGGGCGAGGATCTTGCCTTCACCGGTCTTCACCAGCGGGTTGACCTCGACGAGCGTGGCGTCCTCGGCGTCGAACACCCCCCACAGCTTCTGGATGACGGCAGCGACGTCGGACTTCAGCTCCTCGGGGAAGCCAGCCTCGGCGACGATCCGCTGCGCGGTGTCCTCGTCGATCCCGGTCAGCGGGGAGACGGGCACCTTGGCCAGGGCCTCGGGGCGCTCGGCGGCGAGCTGCTCGATCTCCATGCCGCCCTCCACCGAGCACATGGCCAGGTAGGTGCGGTTGGCACGGTCCAGCAGCACGGAGAAGTAATACTCCTCGGCGATGTCGGCGCCCTGGGCCACCATGACCTTGGTGACGGTGTGGCCCTTGATGTCCATCCCGAGGATGGCCTCGGCGTGCTCGTAGGCCTCGTCGGCGGTCCTGGCGACCTTCACGCCGCCGGCCTTGCCGCGGCCGCCGACCTTCACCTGCGCCTTGACGACGGTCACGCCGCCGATCCTCTCCGCAGCAGCCTTGGCCTCGTCCGGGGTCTCGGCGACGATGCCAGCGAGCACGGGGACACCGTGCTTCTCGAACAGGTCGCGTGCCTGGTACTCGTACAGGTCCACGGTGGTGTGTCCTTCTCAGTCGAAGACAGTTGCCTGCCGGCACCGCGCGCAGCCGTGCCAGCCGGAGCGCGGCGGGACCGCATCGCCGCGCCCAGGGCCCGGCGGAGCGGCGGTCGGTGGCGCACTCGGGGTCACTCTAGACCAGCTCCTGCGCGGTTCCGAGGGTGGGCTGACGGCTTTCCCGAACGAGTGGTCGGCGCCCCGGTCAGCCCTCGATCCGGTTGAGCGGGGCGTACCGCAACAGCAGACGCTTCTGCGCCCCGGAGGCCTCGAAGGTCACGGTGGCCACCGCCTTGTCCCCCGCCCCCGCGACGGCATCCACGCGCCCGGGGCCGAAGCTCGCGTGCTCCACGCGGTCGCCCGGGGAGAGGACCAGCACCTCCTTCTGCAGCTGGACCTGCCGGGGTGCCCGACCGCGCACCACGGTGGCGGGCACCGTGAGGTCCTCGGGCTCCTCGCCCCGGGTCAGGCGGGCCGGCCGGTGGGCGAGGGGGTCCGCCCCGCGGGCCCGGTCCCCCCAGGCGCCGGTCATGCTGCCGCGCCGGGAGGAGCCGCCGCGGCCGCCGAAGCGGTCCGCGTAGCGGGAGGTGCCCGCCCCGGTGAGGGAGGTCAGGGAGCCGGGGCCGCGCGTCGTGCCCTCGCGCTCCCAGTCGATGAGGCCCTCGGGGATCTCCCCGAGGAACTGGCTGGGCGGGTTGAACTGGTGCTGACCCCACAGCGAGCGGGCTTCAGCGCGGGAGAGGAACAGCCGGCGTCGGGCGCGGGTGAGCCCCACATAGGCCAGGCGACGCTCCTCGGCGAGCTCCTTTTCGTCCGTCATGGAGCGGGCGTGCGGGAACACGCCGTGCTCCATGCCGGTGAGGAACACCACCGGGAACTCCAGGCCCTTGGCGGTGTGCAGGGTCATGAGGGTGACCTGCCCCTGTTCTTGGGCGAGGGCCTCCCCCTCGGCGTCCGCGGGGCTGGGCAGCTGGTCTGCGTCCGCCACGAGCGCCACCTGTTCGAGGAAGTCGGTGAGTGAGCCCTCCGGGTGGGTGCCCTCGAAGGAGCGGACCACGGCCACGAGCTCACCGAGGTTGTCCGCACGGGACTCGTCCTGCAGGTCCTCGGATTCACGCAGGGCGGCCAGCATGCCGGACTGCTCCAGCGCGGCCTCCAGCACGGTGGCGGGCCCGGAGCCCTCGGCCAGCTGGGTGAGGTCGTCCATCATCTGCACGAACCCGCGGATCGCCTTGAGGGATCGGGTGGCGATCCCGGGCGCGTTCTCGGCGTCTCGCAGGGCCTCGAAGAACGTGGTGCGGTTCCGTTCGGCCCACGCGGCCACGGCCCCCTCGGCCCGGTCCCCGATGCCGCGCTTGGGCTCGTTGAGGATCCGGCGGACGGTGACGTCGTCGTCAGGGTTGACGACCACGCGCAGGTAGGCGAGCGCGTCCTTGATCTCCTTGCGGTCGTAGAAGCGGGTGCCGCCGATCACCCGGTACGGGATGCCGCGGGTCACCAGACGCTCCTCGAGGGCGCGGGACTGTGCGTTGGTCCGGTAGAACACGGCGACGTCGGCCGGCCGGATCCCCTCCTCGTCCCCCAGGCGGTCGATGGTGGAGGCGATCCATTCGGCCTCGGCGGACTCGTTCTCCGCGGCGTAACCCACGATCTTCGGCCCGGAGCCCTCGGCGGTCCACAGGCGCTTGGGGCGGCGGTCAGGGTTGCGCTCGATGACCGCGTTGGCGGCGTCCAGGATCGTCTGGGTGGAGCGGTAGTTCTGCTCGAGCTTGATGGTGGCGGCGTCGGTGAAGTCGTCCTCGAACTCCACGATGTTCCGGATGTCCGCCCCGCGGAAGGCGTAGATGGACTGGTCCGAGTCGCCCACCACGGTCAGCTCCCCGCCGGGGGTCTCCACGCCCTCGGGGTCACCGGCGGGTCCAGCGAGCAGGCGGATGAGGCGGTACTGGGCGTGGTTGGTGTCCTGGTACTCGTCCACGAGCACGTGGCGGAAGCGGCGCCGGTAGTGGTCCAGCACGCGCGGGAACGCCTCGAACATGTGCACGGTCCGGCCGATCAGGTCGTCGAAGTCCAGCGCGTTGGCCTGCCGGAGGCGGGCCGTGTACTCCCTGTAGACGGTCGCCACCGCCTGGCCCCACGGATCCCCGGAGGCCACCGTGGCGGCGTGGTCCTCCGCGTCCACGAGCTCGTTCTTCAGGGAGGAGATGCGGTTCAGCAGCGCCTTGGGGGCGAAGCGCTTGGGGTCGAGGTCGTGCGCCTTGGCGATCTGCGTGACCAGGCGCAGCGAGTCTGCGGAGTCGTAGATGGTGAAGGTGGACTTCAGGCCGATGGTCGCGGCCTCATTGCGCAGGATCCGCACCGCGGAGGAGTGGAACGTGGAGATCCACATGCGCCGGGCGGTGTCCCCGATCAGCCCGGCGATGCGCTCACGCATCTCTGCGGCCGCCTTGTTGGTGAAGGTGATGGCCAGCACCTCCTGGGGGCGGGCCTGGCCGGTGGCCAGCAGCCAGGCGATCCGGTGGGTGAGCACACGGGTCTTGCCCGAGCCGGCGCCGGCGACGATCAGCAGCGGGGAGCCGGTGTGCTGCACGGCCTCCGCCTGCTCCGGGTTGAGCCCGGCCACCAGGTCCGCCGGGCGGGGGGGCGCGGCGGGTGCGGAGGCTTCCGTGCGCTCCCACAGGCCGGCCTCCGGGTCCGCACCGGGGCGGGTGACCGACGTCGGCACGAGCCCGGGCAGGGCCGCCTCCGGGTCCACGGGACGGGTCCGGGAGGTGAGCAGCGGGTCGCGGCCGAGGGAGGAGAAGAGGTCTGCCATGGTGCCCCGAGTCTAGAGCCGGGCCCGGACACGGAACCGTCCCCGACTGCGACAATGGGAGTCCGCCCCACCTTCCGAGGAGACCCCGTGGCCCCGCAGAAGCCCCCGACGCACCGCCGTGCCCGCACAGAGCGGGCCGCCGCCTCCGCCGCGCCCGCCGATTCCGTTGCCTCCGCCACACCCAGCACCTCCCCCACCGGGCGGCCCGGGCTGCGGGACGTTCACGTGCGCCAGGACCTCGCCGCGGCCGGGCGGCAGGAGGGCAGCCCCGCCATGCTCGTGACGGCCCTGATCGGCACCACCCTGTTCATCGGTGCGTACTTCCACCTGCTCGCTCTCAACCAGATGACCCAGCTCTCCGGCGGGCTCGCCATGCCGGACAACATGCTCGGCTACGGGCCCGAGCACATCGCCGCCCTGGCCGCCGCGATGGACGAGGCCGCCCGCGGCCAGCTCAACTGGGTGCACAAGACCGCCGGGGTGATCTTCGCCGTCACCGTGGCCCTGACCGTGTCCGCGGTGGGGGCCTGGAGGCTGCGCCAGACCGCCGCGAAGTGGGGTGCCCTCGCGCTCGGGGTGACGTTCGCCGTCGTGGACATCTGGGAGGGCCTGGCCATCGAGGCCGCGATCGCCGCCGGCGGTCCGGGAGCCGAGCTGGCCTCCGCCCTCACGCTGACCCGCTGGGTGCTGCTGGCGTTGATCGCGCTGTCCGTGCCCGCGATGCTCGTGCTCGGCCGACGCAGGCGGCACCGGCCCTGACGTCTCGGCTAGACTCGGAGGTCGGACCGTTTCCCGGTCCGCGCCCCAGTAGCTCAGTAGGATAGAGCGGCCCTCTCCTAAAGGGCAGGCCGTCGGTTCGATTCCGGCCTGGGGCACTCGACGCGCTCGCTCACAGAGCCCCCCTCTTCCCAGCCCCCGGGGGGCCAGCCGGAGGGGGGGTGGGGGGGGGATGAGGCCCCGGCGCGGGGGGACGCGCGGG